>NZ_QQRQ01000009.1 GCF_003425665.1 Evtepia gabavorous | reverse complement strand
CCATCACCTCGGATGGCCTATTCACCGCGGGAAGCAACACCGCCAGCGGTAAAATCAAGGTGGCCTCGGGCAACTACGCGGTCACCATCTCCGTCTCGGTGACCGCCCCCGCCAAGTACACCCTTCTCTCGGACTTTGAAGGAAGCGACCCTGGTTTCTCCGCCCAGAACGCCACCCTTTCCCTGAACGATACCCAGGTGCGCTATGGCAGCCAGAGTCTCCAGGTCGCCTATCAGAACGACGCCAAGCTGACCGCCTCCCGCACCCTGACCCAGGCGGACCGTTATGTCTCCCTTTGGGTCTACGGGGATGGGTCCGGCAGCATTCTCTCCGCCGCCTTCTCCTATGAGGACGGCACCCCCGTCACCCAATCCCTGGCCACCTTAAACTTTACCGGCTGGAAACAGGTCAGCGCCGCGGTCCCGGAGGGGGCGGTCTCCTTCGACGGCCTCTCTCTGTCCGCTTCCCAAAAGGGCACCCTGTGGCTGGATCAGGTGGTCCTGTCCAACGAAAACACCTGGGACACCACCGCGCCCACGGTCTCCCTCTCCGTCTCCGGGACTTCGGCAACCGCCAAGATCACCGACAATCTCCAGGGGGGCTTGGCTGCGGATCGGATGACCTTGAAGGTTGACGGACAGCCTGTCCCCTTCCAGTGGGACGCCGCCTCCGGCACCCTCTCCGCCACCCTCTCCGGCCTGGGCAAGAGCAGCCATCAGGTCACCGTCACCGCCGCCGACACCTGCGGCAATCTGGCCCGGGATTCCGTGACCCTCTCCGGCGCCTCCTCCAACCCCTTTGCGGACATGACCAACCACTGGGCCCGGACCTATACCGCCCGCCTGAGTGAGCTGGGCATCATCTCCGGGATCACCAGCGGAGACGTCACCAATTTCTACCCCAACCGCAACATCACCCGGGGGGACTTTGCCCTGATGGCGGCCAACTGGCTGGGACTGGACCTGAACGCCTATGCGTCGGTCTCCCTTCCCTACACCGATACCAAAGACATCCCCTCTTGGGATCTGAACGCGGTAAAGGCCCTTTACGAGCTGGGCATCATGCAGGGCAGCCGGGCCAACGACGGGACCCTGCGGGCCAATGCCCGGGCCTCCATCACCCGGGCCGAGGCCATGACCATTCTGGGCCGGATGACGGAAAAGGGCTATCCCCAAGCCGCTCTGTCCGCCTTCTCCGACGCCGCCGCTGTCCCCAGCTGGGCCAAGGAACACGTGGCCACGCTGGTGGGCATGGAGGTGGTGGGCGGCTCCAATGGGAAGCTGCGGCCCAGTTCCCCGGTCACCCGGGCGGAGGTGGCCAAAATGCTCTTCACCCTTTGGTAACCCCCCATTTTTCCTGGAAAAAAGCCTTGCAAATGACAGAATAGTATGGTATCATGCTTTGTAATCAATTTTAATACTCTTCTTTCAATGGGAAAGAGATGCCGTTTTCCAGAAATTTTTTTACATTCATGGGATAAGGCAAGGGAAAGGAATATATACTATGGCTGTAACAATCCTCTCGATCATTCAGGTGCTGTCAGGCGCCGTCCTCATTCTGTTTGTGCTGGGTCAGTCTGGCAAGCACTCTGGCCTGGGCATGATCTCCGGTGCCAGCGATTCTTTCCTGTCCAAAAACAAGGCAAAATCCGCTGATGCCAAGTTAGCTCGCTGGACCAAATGGGTCGCCATTGTCTTTATTGTACTGACCCTGGTGTTGAACTTCCTGTAATCGTTTCCTTCCAAAATGCCCTTCCATACCGGAGGGGCATTTTGCGTTTATTTTTCCACTTTTCCAAGAGGTGATATCCCCCATGACTCGTCAAGAAGCCTTCACAATGCTGGACCAGATGGCGAAAGGCATCGCCGAGATGTTTGGCTCCAACTGCGAAACCGTCATTCACGACTTGGCCGACCCCCTTCACCCGGTGCTGGCCATCTACAACGGCCACGTCTCCGGCCGCTCGGTGGGTTCCACCCGGGACGTCACCGGGGTGGAGCAGGACCTCTACCTGGACAACGACGTGGTCAATCTGTTGGCCGTGACGCCCAGTGGACAGCAGACCAAAAGCTCCACCTTCTCCATCAAAGGGGAAGATTACCACCTGGGCTTTGGCATCAACTACGATTTTACCCCTCTGGCCTACGCCAACCGGGTCCTGCTGGACCTGATGCACACCGAGGTGGACTTTCACAGCGCCGTCTATAAGCCCCGGGACAACGGGATCAGCGAGCTGTTTGACAGTGCGCTTCTCCGGGTGGGCAAGCCCGCCCGGGAAATGAATAAGGCAGACCGTCTCCGGGTGATTGAGTACCTCAAAAACATGGACGCGTTCTCCTACCGCCGGGCCGTGCCCTATGTGGCCGCCCATCTTGGCGTGTCCCGCTATACCATTTACAAGTACCTGGACGAGGTCAACGGAACCCAAGAGGAGGAGGCCACCTGACATGCACGAGCAAGCCATTCAACACTACTTCGCAGACAAGGAACCGATGCTGGTGGAGGCCGTCTCCCGGCTGGTTCGAATTGACAGCACCTTAGGCCCCGCCCTGCCTGGCAAGCCCTTCGGCGAAGGGCCGGCCGCCGCCCTGGAGGAGCTGCTGGCCCTGGCCCGGTCCTGGGGCCTGTCAGGGCAGAATCTGGAGGGCTATGTGGGCACAGTGGACCTGAACGACCAGGAAACCGTCCTCCACATCTTAGGACACCTGGACGTGGTAGACCCTGGAGAGGGATGGACCGTCACCGAGGCCTTTGTGCCCAAGCTGGTGGACGGTCTTCTCTATGGCCGCGGCACCGACGACGACAAGGGGCCTGTCGCAGCGGCCCTGCTGGCGATGAAAGCGGTCAAAGACCTGGGCATCCCCCTGCGCCGGAATGTCCGTCTCATCGCCGGCACGGACGAGGAAACCGGGTTCCGGGATGTGAAATGGTATTACAGCCGGCACCCCTATGCCCCCTATACCATCTCTCCCGACGCCGATTTCCCCATCATCAACATTGAAAAAGGGCACTATCAGCCCACCTTTCAGGCTGCCTGGCCCCAGGAGCAGGCTCTGCCCCGGGTCTCTGACTTCACCGGCGGCACCCGGCTGAATATGGTCCCTCCCAAGGCCCAGGCCACGGTTTTGGGTCTGTCTCTGGACACCGTGGAAGCCGCCATCCGGGACCTGGCGCTGGAGGAGGCCATCTCTTTCTCCTGTCAGGAGAAGGGACCAGGGGTCCACATCCTCTGCAGCGGGCAAAACGCCCACGGCTCCACGCCGGAAGAGGGGCACAACGCCCAGACCGCCCTGGTGGCCCTGCTGGCCGCCCTGCCCCTGGCGGACTGCCCCTCCACCCGGGCTCTTCGGGCCCTTCACGCCCTGTTCCCCCACGGAGACCACCACGGGCAGGCCCTGGGCATCGCCCAGGCCGATGACCTCTCCGGTCCCCTGACTCTGGCCTTCACCATGCTGACCCTGCACGACACCGGCTGCCAGGGGCGGTTCGACAGCCGCACCCCGCTGTGCGGAACCGAGGAGACCATCTGCCGCCCGGCGCAAGCTGCCTTGACCCAGGCCGGGTTCACTGTCCAGGGTCCTCTGGACCCGCCCCACCATGTTCCCGCCGACTCTCCCTTCCTCCAGGTCCTGGCCAAATGCTATGAGCAGTACAGCGGCCGGAAGAGCCAGTGCCTGGCCATCGGCGGAGGCACCTATGTCCACGATATCCCCGGCGGGGTGGCCTTTGGGGCCAGTATGCCGGGCTTCGTCTCCAATCTCCACGGCCCCGACGAACGGGTGCATGTGGGGGACCTGCTCACCGCCGCCAAGATTTACGCCCAGGTCATCCTGGCGCTCTGCGCCTGATGGGCGGGAAGGAGACCGCATGCGCGAGAATTGGGATCTTTTTCTGACCTTTGCCCGGATCAGCGCCAGCTGTTTCGGCGGTGGCTACGCCATGCTCCCGTTTTTTCAGCGGGAGCTGGTATCCAAAAAGGGCTGGCTGACCGATGAGGAGCTGCTGGACCTCAACGCCGTCGCCCAGTGCACCCCTGGCGTCATCGCCGTGAACACCGCCACCTTCTGCGGGTACCGGGTCCACGGTCTGTCGGGATCTCTCCTGGCAACCCTTGGCGTGCTGGTGCCCCCCATGATCATTGTCACCATCATCTCCGCCTTCTTCTGGTCTTTCGCGGAAAATCCCTGGGTGCAGCACGCGCTGACAGGGGTGCGGGCCTGCGTCTGCGCCCTGATCATCAACAGCACCATCCGCCTCTACCGTAAGGCGGTTCTGGATCTGCCCACCTTTCTTGTCTTTCTCACTGTGCTGATCCTGGCCGCTTTTGTGGGCCTCTCTCCCGCCATTCTGGTGGTGGGCGCCGGTCTGTTCGGTCTGGCGTATCACCGCATCCGAAAGGAGCGCCCTCTATGATCGTCCTGCTGCTCCGCCTGTACTGGGAGTTTTTTCTGGTGGGCCTGTTCTCCATGGGCGGCGGGATGGCCACGGTTCCCTTCCTGTTTGACCTGTCAGCACGAACCGGCTGGTTTACCACGGCGGACCTGACCACCATGATCGCCATCTCCGAAGCCACCCCCGGCCCCATCGGGGTGAATATGGCCACCTATGTGGGCTATGTCTCCGCGGGAATCCCCGGCAGCATCATCGCGCCCCTGGGCCTTGTGACCCCCGCGGTGATCATCATTCTTCTTGTCTCCAAAATTCTCAATACCCTTTGGCAAAACCCGAAGGTCAAAGGACTCTTTTACGCCCTGCGCCCCGCCTCCGTCGGCCTGATTGGCGCAGCGGCTTTTTCTGTGTGCGCGGTCTCATTGTTCAGCACGGAACAGGGCCTTGTTCTCCACTGGCCCTCTATCCTGCTGTTCGGAATCATGCTGACTGCGATGAATCTTCCCAAGCTGAAAGAGCTTCCCTCTGTCTTCTTCATCGCAGTTGCCGCAGTGGTAGGTATTGTTTTTCAAATGGTGGATTGAATGAATTAAGATAGAACATTCTTAAAAGGAGATGACCCTTATGTCCTCTTTACAGCAGTCTACCAACGCGTTTGACGCCTTACCCATTCGGCAAGCTGTATTCCGGCAGACCTTTCCCGCCATCGCCAGCCAGATGATTACTTTGATTTACAACCTGGCGGACACCTATTTTGTGGGCATGCTCAACCAGCCCAGTCAGACAGCGGCCATCACCGTAGTCTATTCCTCCTTTCTCATGCTCACTGCCATCTCCAACCTGTTTGGCGTGGGCGGCGCCAGCGCCTTGGCCCGGGCACTGGGGCGGAAGGCCCCCGATGAAGCCCGGCGGATTGCCTCCATCTCCTTCTGGTTCGGCCTTTTCAGCGGGGCCCTTTTCTGCCTTCTCTTCTGGTGCTTCCGGCAGCCCATTCTCGTTCTCTGCGGCGCCACCCAGGACACCCTTCCCATCGCCCTGGGCTACGCCCAATGGGTGGTGGTGATCGGCGGCCCCGCCACCATCCTCAGCACCCTTTTGGCCAACCTGGTCCGGGCGGAGGGCAAGGCAGGGCAAGCCTCCTTCGGCCTTTCTTTGGGTGGGGCCGCCAACCTGGTGCTGGACCCGTTGTTTATTCTGCCCCAGTTTCTGGGGTTGGGCGCCGTGGGCGCCGGCATGGCCACCTGTCTGTCCAACGTTCTCTCCACCCTTTACTTCCTGGTCCATTTGCTGCGCTGTCAGGGAGAGACCGCCGTTGACCTCCACCCCCGCCACCTGCCGTTTATCCGCAAGTATGGAAAAGAGATCCTGGCCATCGGATTCCCCTCCGCCCTGCAGTATGCCCTTACCGTGGTGGCGGTGGCCGCCCAGTCCCGGTTTGTCTCCCGCTACGCCACCGAGGCGGTGGCGGGGCTTGGCATTGTCAAAAAGCTGGATCAGCTTCCCCTGTATTTTTCCATCGGCGTCTCCAATGGTCTGCTTCCCCTGCTGGCCTACCACTATGCCGCCGGACAGCAGGAAAAGCGCCGGGCCGCCTTCCGACTGGGCTGTACCCTCTCCCTGGCCTTTGCCCTGCTCTGTCTTGTGACCTTTGAGCTCTTCGCCCCACAGTTGGCCTCTCTCTTCATCGACGACCCGGCCACCATTCATTACAGCGCAGGATTTCTGCGGCGAATGGTCATCGCCATGCCCATGATGTCCCTGTGCTATCCGATGATCATCCAGTTTCAGGCCATGGGCAAAGCCCGGGAATCCCTGGTCTGCTCCATTCTTCGGAAAGGGGTCCTGGACATCCCTTTGCTGTTTCTCCTGGACACTTGGCTTCCCCTCTACGGCTGTATGTGGGTACAGCCCATCGTAGACACCATCTCTCTGATCGTCGCCATTGGATTTTACCGCGCTCTCCGCCGGAAAGAGGATGCTTCCCCATAAAAAACCTCCGCAGCGATGTTCGCTGCGGAGGTTTTTTATCTTAGCTTGCCTGGGGTGTCTGTGTTCCACCCTGTCTGGCCCTGGCAGCCTCCTGGAGGAACACCATCCCGCCCAGGGAGGAGTAAGGGGTCACAAACAGGTCCATCGCCCCATAGGTGAGCTGGGACGCCGCAAACCACAAAATGTAACTCAGCCGGAACCGGAAGAAAGCCCCCCGAACCCCCTTGGCGCTTTGCAGTCCCCGGCGGAAGGTCTGCCCCAGGGAATACTCTGGATGGGCGCACAGGCAGTACCGCACCGGCAGAAAGACACTGTGGAGCCAGAAGGTAAACAGCGCCGCCGCCACCGCCAAAAGGGTTGCCCCCATCTGCGTCAGGGAACTCAGTGTGGTATAGGCGTCTGCCGACGGGGTGTTGGTATAGAAGACATAGAAGAGATACAGGCTGGGAATGGTGGCCACAATCCCCGCCAGCCGCACCAGAATGCTCAGCACAAACTCCACCGCCACAGCCTTTCCCAGGCGCTTGGGCTGGCGGAACCACTGAAACACCCGGAACACACTCAGTTGTGTGCTGCCCCGCAGCACACCCCAATACTGCTCCATCGCCCCCAGACGCAGAGGGGCCAGGAGGACAAAAAAGAGGGCATTGACCAGCAAAAACACCAGGATCTGATGATAGGTCACGGGAATGGCCAGCACCGTCTGGGTCAGATCCATCCGAAAGAGGATGCTGAAGCCCTCCGCGTTAAAGTAAATCCCGCTGGCCGTATCCCCATACTCAGAGAGTTTGGCCAGTCCATAGGTCAGCGTCCCGCCGCAGAAGACGCGCAGGCCATAGAAAGCCAGCTGCACACAGACCAGCAAGAGGGTCACCCGCATGCAGATCGGGTGCATCATCAGACGTTTGGCCAGGAATTTCATCTCCCGGCGAGTAGGCAAGTTCTGTTTCATACGTTTTTCCTTTCTGCCGCTGGAATCAGAGTCCATACTGCGCGGCATCCTCCGGGCTCACCAGAACCACCTTATCCCGGCTGCGATACACACTGGTGCTCTCCAGCTTGGTGTCCTTTAACTTGCCGTTCTCATAGAGGTTCCGATACACCTTCACCGTGTACCCGGCGTAGGGGGTCACACTGACCCGGGTGGACCCCGCAGGCAGGCTGCTGTCCACCTTATAGACCGTCTTGTAGCCGGTGGTCCCGACGGTCTGGTTGGTCATCTCCACAGTGATGTTGTCGCTCTTGGTTCCCAGGATACTCACCGTCAAAGACCGACCGGACACAGAGCCCACCACTTGAATGGGGAAGGGCGTATTGTTTCGGAATCGGAAGTCCTTCGCCCCATAGTAAACCGTGGCGTCCATCCCATCGGGGACATAGCGGGTGATATAGCCGTGGGGATATCGTTCCACAATTTCCAGGTTTGACCGCAGCGCGGCCAGATACACTGTGGAAGAGCCCTGGCAGACACCGCCCCCCGTCTCCTGCACCGTCTCTCCGCCCACGTAGGCGGGGGCGGGCAAAAAGCCCCGGGCCGCGGTGCGCCGTCCCACAACACCGTTGTAGGAGAATTCCTCCCCAGGCATTAAAACGGTACCGCTGAAATACTGGGCGGCCAGCTGAATGTTCCTCACCCGGTTGGCACTGCCGGAGATGTTTGTGGTGCAGGAGCCCAGCACATCCTGATAAAGCTGCGGTGTCAGGTCCGCCACCGTGGTCTCCGGCTGGGTGATCTCCAGGGGAATCTCCTGGCTCTGTCCCCAGTCCAGCCCATCAAAAACGGTCTGGGCCTGGGCCGCGTCGAAGGAGACCCCCGGCTGATCCACCTGAAACTCCTTTTTGGCCTTGTCAAAGCGGGCGTTTTGCACCTTCCGCTCCACCTTCCCCAAAACCTCTGTGAGGTCCAGCTCCCCGGGCAGGGTTTGGGTCAAATCTATGGTAAATTGGGGCTTTGCCCCTTTCAGCTCTACCATTTCGTTCTTCCCCAGGGCCTGAAAAATCGCCTCCTGAATGGCCTTTCGATCTACCTGGTTGCCGGGCTGGCCCTTGGTGAGGATCAAGTGGGTGTCGTTGGTCTCCCAAGTTGGCTCCACCGGGTCCCGCCCCAGTGCCTGCTCCACCCCATCCAGGATGGTATCCAGGTTTTCACTGTCTTGGTACACCGGCAGCACCGTTTCCCCCTGCACCAGGCATTTCAGATACACACCGCCCCGGGCTCCAAAGGACAGGGTATTTCCCACCTGCCAGGCCCGGTCGATGGAGGCCGCGTAGTCCGTGGCCACACTGGACAAAGGCACCTCCACAACCTTTTCCTCGCCCTCGGCGGTGCGGACCGCGAAAACCACCCCTCGGCTCTCGTCCGGCGCCTGCTTCTGCACCGCCTTCTCCAAGGCGGTCTGAGCCTCCTGCTTTGTCAGTCCCCCCACGTTCACCCCGCTGATGGTAACATTGGGATAAATAGTCCCTCTTCCGGCCATGCCGCACAGAACGCAGTATGCCACCACAAGGATGGCCGCCACCAGACAGCACAGCAGGAGAATCTTTTTTCTGGGATTCGGTTTTGTCTCCTCCAAATGGGTTTCCGTCGCATGGGTTTGGTCCATGGTTCCTCCCCTTTCCCGGCCCACAGAGCTCTGGGGGCCGCTTGCTTCTATCTTACGCAACACGTTCTTCCCCGGGACTAAAACACGCCGCTGGGAAAAAACGGCAGTCTTCGACAAGGCTATGGTTAGGTTATATTATATGGAATATACCGGGAAAAATCAACACGGCGGAAGAGGTTATTTCCCTTTCGCCTTTTTCCCCCAGGATATTTACTTTTTATAGGAAATCTTTATAATGGATACCAACCACGCACTCTATTTTAGGAAAGGGGAACTCCTCCATGACAACCAAAACCGTGTGGGCCGCCTACTTCAGCGCCACCAACACCACCAAAAAAGTGGTCACGCAAATCGCCCGGCGGCTGTCTCAGCAGACTGCCTGCCCCATGGAAATCTATGACTTCACCCACCCGCAGGCCCGAAAAACGCCCAAAGCCTTTGCGCCGGGAGATCTGGTGGTATTCGGAACGCCAGTCTATGCCGGCCGGGTTCCCAACCTACTCATCCGCTTCGTGGCCGCCGTCCAGGGCAACGGGGCTCTGGCGGTCCCCGTGGTCTGCTACGGCAACCGAAACTACGACGACGCCCTGATGGAACTGCGAAACACCCTGGAGGCCGGCGGGTTTCATACGGTGGCCGGCGGGGCATTCTCCTGCCAGCACGCCTTCTCCCTCACCCAGGCGGCCGGCCGGCCGGACCGCAGCGATCTCACCATTGCCTCGGGATTTGCCGACCAAATCTTCCGCAAAGTGGAGGCCCTTACCTCCCTGGAAAGCCTTTCCCCGGTTGCCGTGAAGGGCAACGACCCCGTGGGTCCCTACTACACCCCCCGGGACCGCCACGGAAACCCCATCAATATCCTCCCTGTGAAACCCAAAACCACGGACGCCTGTACCCAGTGCGGCCTGTGCGCCCGGGAATGTCCTCTGGGGGCCATTGACCCTGAGGACGCCCACCTGGTGCCCGGCAAGTGCATGAAGTGCAACCGCTGCGTCCGCCTCTGTCCCAAACAGGCCAAGTATTTTGATGACCCCAATTATCTCTATCACAAAACAGAGTTGGAGGACCTGTATTCCTGGCCGCGGAAAGAGCCTGAGCTGTTTCTGTAATTCCATTTATGGTCTCCCCCGTTTTCATCTGTTAACGATACAGAGAAAGCAGATCCAAAAAGCCCCGGTTCGGTGAACCGGGGCTTTTTGGATCTTTTCTATGCGATTCGTCTCACTTTTGGTGGCAGTGTGGTATTTTCAAACATCCGGGTGGGCTCTCCCCAGGCACAGGCGTCGGGGCCAATGGGGAAAAATCCATACTTCTCATAGTAGTTGCTGTGCTCTGTGGCCAGATAGATCTTCTCAAATCCCAGCCGGCCGCCCTGCCGGCGGGCATGAGCAAGCAGGACCGGGCTGAGATGCCTGCCCCGAAACGCAGGGTCCACATAGAGGGTGGCAATCCAAAGGCCTTTGTCCTCACTCCAGAGAATCTCTTTCACGGCCAGAGTGTATCCTCCCACCACCTTGCCCTTCTCCACCGCAATGTAGGCGTCGGGAAGGGGGGCGTCGGTCTGGCGCACCTGCTCCATGTGCTTCTGAATCCACGGCATACAGGCCGGCCAATGGTTTTCCAAGCTTTCCAGCATGGCCGGAATGTATTCCGGTCTCTCCCGAATCGAGTAGATCCTCATCATTGTCCCCTCCTTTCCGGGGTCATGATGTCTGCCATGTCCTTCTGGCGTGGGTACCCTCTTCTTCTATCTATAATATATCATTTTCGTGTGGAAATCGCAATATAATCCCATTATTTTTGTATATATTTTATTGACAGCACCCCCTGCTCCGATTCTTCCGGTGCAGGGGGGTGCTGTCAGTCCCAAAACGGCAGGCCTCCTCCGAGTAGGAGCTCCTCCTCTTTTTTACATCTCCCGCCGTCTCACAACGTCCACACGATGAAGCAGAAAATGAATGTTCATCTTCCCGTGGAAACGGGTACGGTACTCTTCCTCCACCTGGATGGCAATGGAAAAATTGTCCCTCTCCTGTGGCGCCTCTTGAGCCAAAAGTCTTTGAATCCATGGATCAAAAAAGGTCTCTGGAACGGAGCGAGGGAGCCCATCCACAGCAATCCGAAGAGACGTGTTTTCCTCCTGCAATCGCTTCCAAAGGGCTGCCCAAGGGCGCAGAGAGGTCACGGCAGCTCGGGAGAGTAACGCGTCACAGACCGCCCGGGCCCTTGCGGGTTCAACGTCTTGCAGCAGACCACTGTCGCAAAAGAGAACCTGTTCTCGTTTGGAGGCCAGATATGTACTGGCCAGCGCAAACCCCGTCAGCTCATAGGGGTCCTTGGAGCACCAGACATAACAGGAATCCTCCGGCGACAGTCCCTCTATTCTCCGAAGAAACGTGCGGTATTCCCCACAAAAAGAATCTTCTGTCAGAATTCCCCGTTCCTCCAACATTCGCTTTCGAAAGGAAGGGGTCAAGGGATTCAATCGCCCAACGGACAGGTCCTCATCCAAAAAAAGAAGGTCCATGGTTCTGCCCATCTCTGCATGATAGGTCTGCATGAGGAGCCCTCTGATATTGGCATCAAAACAGAGATGGACTTGTCTTTTTTTATACACGGTGTGCCTCTTTCTCTTTTCCATGCCACACCCCCCAGGCGGTCATAGCCGCCTGGGGGGTGTACCCGTCTTCTATAATTTATGCCTCTTCCATCTCCGTAATCAGCCCCACCCGTCGGGCGTGGCGTCCACCCTCGAAGTCCGTGTGGAGAAAGACCTCCACAATCCGCTCTGCCAAGTTGGGCCCCACCATGCCGGCGCCCATGGCCAGCATATTGGCGTCGTTGTGCCGGCGGGTCATTTCCGCGGAGAGGGGATCACTGCACAGAGCGCAGCGGATGCCCCGCACCTTGTTGGCCGCAATGGAGATGCCGATGCCGGTGGTGCAGATGACGATGCCCTTTTCACAAACCCCCGAGGCCACGGCCTCCGCCGCGGCTTTGCCAAACACAGGGTAATCACAGCTCTCCTTGCTGTGGCAGCCATAGTCCTGATAGGGGATGCCCTCCCGGTCTAAATAGGCCTTCACCCGTTCCTTCAGGTCAAAGCCGCCGTGGTCAGAACCCAATGCAATCATGGTCGTCTCCTCCTTGTTTTTTTCGGCGGGGCCCTGCCCCGTTATTTCAGCCGGATCATCTCCGGCTTGCGTGCATGGTAAACGGCCACATAGCGGAAGCCGCAGTCGGCCATAAGGCCATAGGCCTCCCGAATCCCCCGGCCCAGAGGTTCCGGCGCGTGGGCATCCGAGCCCACTGTGAGGATCTCCCCTCCTAACTCCCGGTAATCCCGCAGAATGGGAATCCATTCCCGGAGCGTCTGCCCCTTCCAGGTATTGATCTCAATGCCCCGGCCCGACTGAATGGCCAGGCGAAGGATCTCCCGGATTTGATCCCGATACCGGTCCAGGCTGGGGGTGTCATAGGGGCCGTTCATGTAGCGAAGCGGATAGATCACATGGCCCACCACATCATAGCAGGGGCTGGCGGCCATGGCCAGCATGGACTGGAAGTAGTTGTCCAGAGCCCGATAACAGTCCTCCAGGGTGTCATAGGGCAGCAGATAAAAGTCCCGTCCTCCCGCCGCCTCGTCCAGGTTGTGGCAGGAGCCGATGACAAAATCCAGCCCGGGCTCCCCGAGAATTTTCTCAGATGCCTCGGGAAACAGATGGCCCATGCCAAACTCCAGCCCCATGGGCAGGTCCAGCCGGGCACCGAAGGCGTCCAGCATCCCCTTCCGCTCCCGGTGCACAGGGGTCCAATCATAGTCCAGAGTCCGCTCCCCCTCCAGGCTCAGCAGATCACAGTGGTCTGTCAGGCACAGCGTATGCAGACCATATTCATAGGCCTTCTGGGCCATCTGGAGCATGGGGGCATTGCTGTCCGGGGAGCAGAGGGAGTGGGTGTGGCAATCGGCAAGAAACATATTGTTTTCCTTTCTGTCTACGGAGCCTTACTTTTTCTTCCGACGGTGGAACACGGACCGCTCCCCGCTTTCCCCTGCGCTGCTGGAGGCGGGAAGCTCTCCCATGGCCTCGGCAAACTTCCGCAGAGCCTCCTTCTGGTCCTCGTTCAGGTTCCGGGGAATCTCCACCCGGATGGTGACATACTGGTCCCCCCGGCCTCTGCCGTTGAGGGCCGGCACGCCTCTGCCCCGCAGGCGGAGGGTGGTGCCCGGCTGGGTGCCTGGCTCCACCTTACACTTCATCTTGCCATCCAGAGAGGGAATCTCCACTTCACCCCCCAGCGTAGCCTGGAGAATGGAAACCGTCTGATCCAAGTAAATGTGGGCGCCGTCCCGGCGGAGCCGGGCATGGGGCATCACATTGATTCCCACAATCAAATCCCCGGCAGGACCGCCGTTGCGTCCCATATCCCCCTGGCCCCGGACCGAAATGGCCTGGCCGTTGTCAATGCCGGCGGGCACTTTCACGTGAACCTTCTTCTGCCGGCGGACGCCGCCGCTGCCGCCGCAGGCCTTGCACTTCTGGTGGATGATCTTCCCTTCTCCCCGGCAGTTGGGGCAGACGGTGGAGGTGGACATGGTCCCAAACATGGTCCGCTGCTGCATCCGCACTTGGCCGGAGCCGTGGCACTCCGGGCACACCTCTGCGGTGGTGCCCGGCTCACAGCCTGTGCCGCCGCATACGTCACAGGACTCCACATGGGAGATGTTCACATCTTTCTCACAGCCGAAGGCCGCCTCCTCCAGGGTCAGGGTCAAACTGGCCCGCACGGTGCTCCCTTTGGCCGGTCCTGTCCGGGACTGTCCGCCCCCGCCGAACCCGCCAAAGCCGCCGCCGAAGAAGGAGCCAAACAGGTCGCTCACGTCAAATCCGCCGAACCCGCCAGCCCCGCCGGGACCACCGGCGCCAAAATTGGGGTCCACCCCCGCAAAGCCAAATTGATCGTACTTGGCCCGCTTCTCCTTGTCCGAGAGCACCTCATAGGCCTCATTGATCTCTTTGAACCGGGCTTCCGCCGCTTTGTCGCCCGGGTTCAGGTCCGGGTGATTCTGTTTGGCCAGCTTCCGGTAAGCTTTTTTCAGTTCATCGTCCGAGGCGCCTTTCTTGACCCCCAGGACCTCATAGTAATCTCTTTTCTTCTGGTCTGCCATTGGTTTCTCACCTCACAATAGGCTCTATGGAACCGGCGCAGCCCCGCCGCTTCCTTTTCACACAAGCAGGGGGACAGGAAATCCTGTCCCCCGCTGGCTGCGTTGGATTCGCTTTCTTACTGGTCGTCAACCACGGTGTAATCCGCGTCCACAACATCATCGGGGCCCTTGTTCCCGCTGCCGCCGGCTGCTCCGCCGGCCTGCTGGCCGCCAAAGCCCGCGCCGCCCATATCGGGGCCAGGCTGGCCGCCCTGGGGATTGGCCTGCTGATACATCTTCTCACTGACCTTATAGAAGGCCTGGGTCAGGCTCTCTGTGGCGGTTTTGATGGCCTGGGTATCGGTGCCCTTCAGGGCCTCCTTCACCTTGTTGATCTCCGCCTCCAGCTCGCTGACCTCGCTGGCATCCAGCTTATCCTTCATCTCCTCCATGGCCTTCTCACTTTGATAGACCATCTGGTCGGCCTGGTTCCGGGTGTCCACTTCCTCCTTGCGCTTGGCGTCCTCGGCGGCGAACTGCTCGGCCTCCTTCACGGCCTTCTCCACATCCTCCTTGGACATGTTGGTGGAGGAGGTGATGGTGATATGCTGCTCCTTACCGGTGCCCAGATCCTTGGCCGAGACGTTCACGATGCCGTTGGCGTCGATGTCGAAGGTAACCTCAATCTGGGGCACACCCCGGCGGGCGGGGGCGATGCCGTCCAGGCTGAACCGGCCCAGGGTCTTATTGTACTGGGCCATCTCCCGCTCTCCCTGGAGGACGTGGACCTCCACCTGGGTCTGATTGTCGGCCGCGGTGGTGAAGATCTGGCTCTTCTTGGCGGGGATGGTGGTGTTGCGCTCGATGAGCTTGGTGTTCACGCCGCCCATGGTCTCAATGCCCAGGGACAGGGGGGTCACGTCCAGCAGCAGCAGGCCCTTCACGTCGCCCACCAGCACGCCGCCCTGAAGGGCTGCGCCCATGGCCACGCATTCATCGGGGTTGATGCCCTTGAAGCCCTCTTTGCCGGTGAGCTTCTTCACCACATCCTGCACAGCGGGAATCCGGCTGGAGCCGCCCACCATGAGGACCTTGGCGATGTCATTGCCGGTGAGGCCCGCGTCGCTCATGGCCTGCTTCACCGGTCCGGCGGTGGCCTCCACCAGGTGGGCGGTCAGCTCATTGAACTTCGCCCGGGTGAGGGTCAGGTCCAGATGCTTGGGGCCGGTGGCATCGGCGGTGATATAGGGGAGGTTAATGGTGGAGGAGGTGACGCCGGACAGCTCAATCTTGGCCTTTTCCGCAGCCTCCTTCAGGCGCTGCATGGCAACCTTGTCGCCGCTCAGGTCGATGCCCTCGGCCTTCTTAAACTCCGCCACCATCCAGTCCATGATGCACTTGTCGAAGTCGTCGCCGCCCAGCCGGTTGTTGCCGGCGGTGGCCAGGACTTCGATGACCCCGTCACCGATCTCCAGAATGGAGACGTCGAAGGTGCCGCCGCCCAGGTCATAGACCATGATCTTCTGATCCGATTCCTTGTCCACGCCGTAGGCCAGGGCCGCCGCCGTGGGCTCATTGATGATCCGCTTGACCTCCAGGCCGGCAATCTTGCCCGCGTCCTTGGTGGCCTGCCGCTGGGCGTCGGTGAAGTAGGCAGGGACGGTGATGACCGCCTCGGTGACGGTCTGGCCCAGATAGGCCTCGGCGTCTGCCTTCAGCTTCTGCAGGATCATGGCGGAGATCTCCTGGGGAGTGTACGCCTTGCTGTCGATGTTCACCTTGTAGTTGGAGCCCATCTCACGCTTAATGGAAATCACAGTCCGGTCGGGGTTGGTGATGGCCTGGCGCTTTGCCACCTGGCCCACCATCCGCTCGCCGTCCTTGGAAAATGCCACAATGGAAGGGGTGGTGCGGTTGCCCTCCGCGTTGGGGATAACGACGGCCTCGCCGCCCTCCATCACGGAGACGCAGGAGTTGGTGGTTCCTAAGTCGATACCAATAATCTTAGACATAATGTTGTTCCTCCTTATCAAGAACAGATGGCTGTTGTTTACACGTTTATCAAATTTATATGGTGATCTGGAAATGGTTCGGGGCTGTCCGCCCGGACAGGGCCGGTCAGTTGGCCACCTTGACCATGGCGTGGCGAATGACCTTTTCTCCCATCTTAAAGCCGGCCTGGAATACTTCTACTACGGTATTCTCTCCCAAAGCCTCGTCTTCCATGTGCATCACTGCGTTATGGACATTGGGGTCAAAGGATTCGCCCTGGGCGGGAATCTCCTCCACCCCCAGCTTTTCCAGCACAGTCTTGAGCTGGGTCATGGTCATCTGCACGCCCTTGGCATAGGCCTCGTCGGCGGTCTCCTGCTTCAGCGCCCGCTCCAGATTGTCATACACCGGGAGCAGTTCCTTGATGGTGTCCGCCCTGGCGGTGGTCCAGGCGTTTTCCTTTTCCTTCTGGCTTCGCTTGCGGTAGTTGTCGTACTCCGCCAGCAGCCGGAGGTATTTGTCTTCCTGCTCCCGCAGGGCCTGCTGGAGGGCTTCCTCCTGGCTGGATTCCTGCTTTTCCTGAGAGGCTTCGGTCACTTCCTCCGGGGTCTCCTCCTTGGTTTCCTCGGGGACCTGATTCTGATCGTTATTTTTCTTGCTCATGGGATGTGGTATCCTCCTCATTCTTCAGGTTCGCTCCCGGCGGGGGGCGGAATCTCGCCTTTGCCAAACATGCGGGAAAGACCTTCCGCAAAGTAGGACAACCGGGCCGCCAGGTCCGCATAGTCCATGCGGGTGGGGCCCACCACGCCGATGACGCCCTGCATTCCGCCGCCAATATCATAGCTGGCCATGATCACGCTGGATTCTTTCAACTCGTCGGCCACGTTCTCCGGGCCAATGAGAATTTTTACGTTTTCTCCCTGCACCACCGGCAGGTTGACCCCCTCTCCCATCTCGGAGAGAAAGTTCATCAGGGGTTCCGCCCGCTCCAGGCTCTGGTACTCCGGGTGGGCCAGCAGCGTGGGGATGCCAGCGGTGTGAATCACATTGGTCTCCAGCTCCTCCAGCACCTCCATGGCGAAGGAGACCACCAGACTGATCAGTCCGTAGGCCTCGCCCCCGGCATGGGAGGCCACCCGCGCCAGTTCCGGCCCCAGTTCCTCCAGGGTCAGGCCCGTAAACGAGGTATTCAGCAGGGTGCCCAGCAGCTGCAGCTGGGTCTCCGACAGGGGGGTAGGCAGGCGGAAGAGCTTATTCTTCACCATCTGGCCATCGGTCATCAGCACAGCGATGAACGCCGATTCCTCCACCATGAGCAGGTCATAGCGGGCGATGGTGGCTTTTCTGGTCCCCTTGGTCAGGGAAAAGGTGGGATACTTGGTCAGCTGGGAGATGATCTTCCCCGCCTCCGTCATCACCTGGTCCATTTCCCGGATTTTGAGGTTGAGAGCTTCGTTGATCTTTTGGGCCTCCTGCATGGTCAGCCGGTGCTCCTCCATGAGTTCGTTCACATACAGCCGGTATCCCTTGGGAGAGGGAATCCGTCCGGCGGAGGTATGGGGCTGTTCCAGGTAACCCAGGGTCTCCAACTCCGCCATCTCATTGCGGATGGTGGCGGAGGAGACCTTCAGGCCGGCGCTGACCACAATGGCTTTGGAGCCCACAGGTTCGGCGGTCTGTATGTAGTTTTCTACCACCGCGCGAAGGATCTGTTTTTTGCGCTCCGACAGTTCCATTCTCAGGCCTCCTTTGGCCTCTTCTATCATTTTAGCACTCATTCTCCCTGAGTGCTAAAGCTAATGTAGCACTTCCCCTGCAAAATGTCAAGCACTCCGAAAAAAATATCTGAGCTTCTTTTCACTTTCAGGACTTTTCATAGTTTTGTGTTCCCCCTGCTTCCGTTTTCGTGCAATCTTTGCACCTTCCCGGCGAGACTGCCAAAACGCCATCAACAAACCGGCCCTATCCTGTGGGATAGGGCCGGTTTGTTCCGAACGATTATGCAGTTTGACAGGGCAGCGCCTCAGCCCTCCGCCTCCCGCAGCCGCTCCACCACGGAGACCCGGGCCACCGACCGGTAAACCGCCAGCGGGACCAGGCCGCCCAGCAGCAGAAAGATCGGCAGCAGAATCAGAACCGGGGTCACCGTCAGATGATAGGTGAAGAACCAGAACAGGTTCTCCAGGGTGGGTGCGGACAGCGGCCCCAGCACCAGGGCCAGCACCAGGGCAATGAGGATAGACCCCAGCGCGTAGAAGAGGCCCTCCCAGACCAGCATGATCTTCAGCTGCCGCCCGGTCATGCCGATGGACTGGAGCACGGCAAACTCCCGCTTCCGGGTCAGGATGCCCGTCAAAATGGCGTTGAAGAAGTTCAGCACGCCCACCAGCCCCACAATGAAGCTCAGCGCCCCGCCCAGCATCAGGAACATGGCGCGGAAGCTCTCAAACTCCGCCTGGTAGGTGACCTTGCTCACATAGTCGTATTGGGGATTCTGGTTTTCCGTGTAGTCGGCCAGGAAGTCCTCCATGGCCGTCGCCCCGCCCTCCTGGGTGTTGAAGGCATAGAGCATCACGCTGTCACTCTGCGTATCTTGGCAGAATGTTGCATCGTTGAGCACAAATTCATCCGCCCCATAGTAGCCATAACCCAGACAGCTGGGCACAGCTACCAACGCCGCCACCTCATAGGTAACCTCTTGGTATTCCACCGCCCGGGACAAGTATGCCTCTTTCTCCGGGGGTTCGGACCCGAAGACCTCCCCGGTGGTGGGGCTGTAATATTCAAATTCTGACACGTACCGCAGGGTGACCTGGTCCCCCACCTTGGCCCAATGGGAGTCTGGCCTCCACTTGCCATAGTCATCCTTGTTATACACGGCGGCAATGTAGCGCCCGCCCGGCTCATACAGCTTGGACAGGTCCCCTTCCATCACGTCCAGCTGATCCAAGGCAAAGCCTTCCATGCCATAGAGCTGTGCTCTGTCCAGCAGGTGGTTCCCAGCATCCCGTTCCATGCCCGTAATCAAGCTCTCCATTTGCTCCTCGGTATACCACTGCTGGTTGGCAGAACGGAACCAGTCCTCCGTCACGCCCTCCTGTACTGCGGTCGTCATTCCATAGACCTTTCCCCCCTCGGCCACGCCGCCCTGGCTGGTCACCTGGTCAATGACCTCCTGGGGCAGGGCCATACCGGCGTGGAAGGTGTCCCCCACCTGAAAATGCCCCGCGTCCGCCAGGACAAAGTCCGTGCAGATGCTTTTGGAGAGATACTTGTCCATGTCAAAGCCCCCCACAAAGGTGGCCGTTATGGTGGTGAGCACCACCGCCAGGGACAGGGAGAGCACCGTCACCACGGTCTTGCCCTTGCTGCGGCCCAGGTTGGCTCGGGCCATGGAAAAGGGCGACACCCTTCCGCTGCCTCGCTTTGCCTTCTTCTTGCTTTGGCTGCCCTCCGTGTACCGTACCGCCTCAATGGGGGAGACCTTCGCCGCCAGCCGGCCTGGCTTGGCGCAGGACAGCAGCACGGTGAACAGGGCAAACAGGGCCGAGCCCACAAAGATCAGGGGATGCACGGACACGGTACTCACTACGCCGTCCAGCCGCTGGATCACCATGGGCGCCAGCAGACCGCCCACCATCCAGCCCAGCACAAGCCCGATGGGGATGCCGATACAGCTCAGAAGCAGCGCCTGCTGCCGCAGCAGAGCTTTGATCTGCCGCCCGGTGGTCCCGATGGTCTTCAGCAGGCCATAGAATCGGATGTCGTTGGTCACGGAGATCTGGAAGACATTATAGATAATCAGGTATCCGGTGAACACAATCAGCAGCAGCACCGCCGCCAGCGCCGCCAGCGTGGCCGGGTCCATGTTCTCGGCCATCTTGGCTCCGGTGTAGCCCCAGTTCACGCCGGTATTCACATAATTGTCCTCCTGCCGGTTCTGGTCCTGATAGCCGTGGTTGGCCAGAATGGTCTGGACATCCTGTTCAATGTGCAGGGAGCTGTCCAGCATCACATCCAGGCCCCAGAGTCCCGCGCCGGAGGCGTCCTGTCCAGGGACATATCCCGTCTCCGCCAGGATGGACTCCAGCCGGCTCTCGGGAATGAGCACATGGTCAGCCGGGATGGCCTCGTCATATTCCCACCAGCCGCAGAGGGTAAAGGTCTGGGTGGTCTCCACCGAGCCCGCCCCGATCCCGAAGGTCAGGGTAAACTCCGCCCCCAAAACAGGCTCCACCCCCAGCAGCTCCAGTACCCGGGTGTCGGTGGCCGCCTCATTGGTGCCCTCCTGGGGCAGGCGTCCCTCCTGGGGCTGGCAGAACATCCACTTGGCCTGGGTTGGGTCGGAGTAGCCGATCTCCACATGGCTCTTGTGAAAGGGGGCCTCTGTGGGCATCCCTATGAACCGGCGCAGGCCCCACTCCTTAATCAGGGGGTCCTCCTTGATCTCCCCAAATTGTTCCTGGGTCAATGATTTGAAGGTGGCGTGGTTATATCCCCCCGCCTGCCGGAAATTGGACTGCTGAAAGCCGTCGTTGATGGACAGGGCGATGGTAAACAGGGAGGTAAAGAGCACCGTGGTCAGGGCGATGGCCAGCACGGCGATGCAGTTTCGGGTTTTGGCCGCCTTCATGGACTGGCGTCCCAAATGCCGGACGCAGGCTTTGTTGGATACGCGGATCATGTCCCTCTCACCCCCGGCTGGTAATCTGTCCATCCTCAATGCGGATGGTCCGGTCGGCCATTTGGGCAATCTCCTCATTGTGGGTGATCATCACAATGGTCTGGGCAAACCGCTGGGAGGTCACCTTGAGCAGCCCCATCACGTCCTGGCTGGTCTTGGAGTCCAGGTTGCCCGTGGGCTCATCGGCCAAAATAATGGCGGGCTTGGCCGCCAAGGCCCGGGCGATGGCCACCCGCTGCTGCTGACCCCCGGAGAGGTTGTTGGGCAAATTTTGGAGCTTCTTCTCCAGCCCCAGGGTGGCGATGATCTGCTCCACATAGGCCCGGTCCTCTACTTTGCCGTCCAGACGAATGGGCAGGACAATATTCTCGTAAACGTTGAGCACAGGCACCAGATTATAGTTTTGAAAGACGAAGCCGATCTTCCGGCGGCGGAAAATGGTCAGTTCCTCATCCTTAAGCTGAAAAATCTCCCGGCCATCCACCGTTACAGACCCCGACGTGGGCCGGTCTAAGCCTCCCAGCATGTGCAGCAGGGTGGACTTGCCGGACCCCGAGGTCCCCACCACCGCCACAAACTCTCCTTTTTCCACCGTGAGATGGACGCCGTCCAGGGCACGGACCTCCGTATCCCCTGCGCCGTAGACCTTTCGCAGGTCTCTGGTCTCCAAGATTGTCATATCAAATTCCTCCATGGTTCCAAACAGAAAATAGTCTGTACGTCCTTCGACAGTACAGACTATACCAGAGGATTCTTTCCACATTCTTTCTGAATTCTATCAGTTTCGAAAGATTCTCTCCGACGCGGCAGCCCCCTCCCGGGGAAGAAACAGGGAGAAGGTACTCCCCCGCCCTCGCTGGGAGGATACCTTGACATAGCCCCCCTGCCCCGCCGCAATCTGCCGGACCAGGTACAGGCCGATCCCAACGCCTTCCCCGTCCCGGGCCGCCGGAGCCCGGTAGAACCGCTGGAACACCTTGGCCTGCTCCTCCTCCGCCAGGCCCATCCCCGTGTCGGTCACGTCAATCCGGCAGAACAGCTCATAAGCGGTCACCGACACGGTGACCGCCCCGCCGGTGGGGGTGTACTTCACCCCGTTGTCCAACAGGTTGCACACCGCCTCCTCCGTCCACTTGGGGTCAAACCGCGCCTGGGCCTGGGTGGGCAGCAGGGTCAGTGTGATCCCCTTCCTGTCCGCCTTGGGCTGGAGTCCCGCCACCGCCTGTTCCAGCATAGGGGCCAGGGGCCCCACCACAGGCTGAAAGGTCAGGATGCCGTTCTCCAGGCGGGAGGTCTTCACCAGGGCTTCAATGAGGGTTTTTAATTTCTCCGCCTGTCTCTCCAGGGCCGCGGCACAGTCGCGGCCCTGGGGGGGCAGAGGCTGCTCCCCCAGCAGCTGGGCATACAACAAAAGATTGGCAATGGGCGTCTTGGTCTGGTGGGAGATGTCCCCAATGAGGGTTTTGATGGCGTCCTTTTCCGCCTGAAGGTTCCGCGCCGACACCGCGGAGGCCTCCAGGTAATCGGCCAGCCGGCTCTCCACCGCGGAAAAGAGGCTCTCGTCAAACTTGGTCGGGGAGAATTCCCCACAGATGGCCTGGTCCAGCATCCCATCCAGGCTTTGCAGGGTGCGCTTTTCCCGCCGGCGAAACCACAGCCCGCCGGCCAAGGCCCCCAGGACGGCGGAAACCGCGCACAGAACAACGGTCACTCCCATCTCACTTCACCGCCCAGGTATACCCGATCCCATAGACGGTTTTGAGATACCGGGGCTTGGATGGGACCTCCTCCAGCTTGTCCCGCAGCCGCTTCACCGTGACAGACAGGGCATTCTCCTCCACATATTCTGCACCATCGGTCCACACCCGGTCCACCAGGTCCCCCCGGCTGAGGGTGGTCCCCCGGTTCTGGACCAGGAGCCTCAACAGCCTTTGCTCCGTCTTGCTCAGCTCCACCAGCTTCCCCTTCTTTCGATACTCCATCCGGCCAAAGTCAAAGACAAATTCCCCGGTCTCCACCACCTCATTCCCGGCGCCTTTTCCCCGGCGCAGCTGGGCATTCACCCGGGCCCGGAGGACCGCCAGGGAAAAGGGCTTTGTAATGTAGTCCTCCGCCCCCAGCTCCAGCCCGGCCACAATGTCGGTCTCCAGATCATTGGCGGTGAGGAGGATCACCGGCACCCGCCCCTTGACCTCTTCCAGCAGGGACAGGCCGCTGCCGTCGGGGAGGTTCACATCCAAGATCAGCAGGGCAAAGGGCCCGGCCTCCTCCAGCGCCTGCCGGGCCTGGGCCAAAGTCCGGCACAAGGTCACCGGCCGGTCATCCCCCTGCAGCGCCAGCCGGACCCCCTCTCCCAAGGCCAGATCGTCCTCCAAAATCAGCAGCCGTTCCATCCTACGTCTCCTCTCTGCACCCGCGTCATTTTTGCGGTAAAATGATAGCACACTTTTCTCTCCCGGGCAAGGCAGAACGCCGGGAAACAAAAGAGACAGCCTGATCCGCCGCTCTTTGGACCAGGCTGTCTGCTCATCCCTTTGCTTCTAAAGGGGAAATTCACCGATTCGTCTTTTCCTATTCTGAAAAATATAAAACCAGGGCATGGGAGAACTCCCATACCCTGGTGTCCTTTAGGGTTGTGACATGGGCATATCGGCATTCAGGGAGATGACCGCCGCACTGTCATAAGCATCATATCCAGAGCCCAAGCTGACATAATAAGTAAAAGGTACCGTAGCTTGCCAACCATCGTCACTGAGGTAAATGTGCTCTCGGTCAATCTCTGCAACCCGGTTTACATGGAACCAGCCTTTCGCATTCTCTACCGTGGCCTCTCCGATGCCGGTAATCTGCTTTTTCCCTTCCTTATCGCTGTATTGGAAAGACAGAGTCACTAAGACCCCATAATCCTCACCCACGCTCACCGGAGTAGCTAAGGTACCTTGGCCGTTTTCTCCTAAGGTGAGAACTGGCTTGTCTGGCATGATTGGTTCCACTGCGGCAGTGTCTTGGACAGGCTCTGCTGAAATAGAAGCTGTTTCCTGCGGTGTACAGGCCGCTAAACCCAGTATCATCATCAAAAACATTCCGTAAAATAGATACCGCATAAGTTCCCCCCTTATTTTCTATGTCATAGTTTATCTATAACATAATTTCGCAAAATTCGCAACGCATTTTCATCATTTTATCTATTATATTTCAAATTGTTTTCCTCAATTACGGTATAATGAATAATTGAAAACACTTTTATATGTGATTTCATCAAGGTGTAGCGTATTCGCATATCCGACACACCCAAATTACAAGGCCACCTCTCCCTGTTTCTCAGAGAGAAGCGGCCTCGCTTTTAGACCCTCTTCAAATAGATGCTTCTCCCGGGGAAGGAGATTCTCTTTTTTCCATCTGGTTCCCCGAACCAGCAAATGCTGGGGCGCTGGCCCCACCCATATAGTTGATAAACTGCTGGGCCGTGCGGCCGGAGACGCCGCCGTGGCGCAGTTCCCACTTGTTGGCCTCCGCCAGCAGCACCTCCGCCGGCACCGTCAGGCCCTGCCGCTGGGCCAGGGTCCGAACCATCTCCTGGAACTGGGTCCGGTTGGGGATGGAATAGTTGATCCGCACGCCAAAGCGGGCGGAGAGGGAGAGCTTTTCCTCCAAGGTGTCCGAGTGGTGGACGTCGTTCTCATGCTCCATGTCCGCCCGGTCCTTCCAGGTCTCCCGGATGAGGTTTCGCCGGTTGGAGGTGGCGTAGAGAAGGATGTTGTCCGGTTTGGTCTCCACCCCGCCCTCAATCACCGCTTTGAGGAACTTATACTCCACCTCGTTCTCCTCAAAGGAGAGGTCATCAATAAAAATAATGAACCGGTAATTCCGGTTTTTCACCTTGGCAATCACCGCCGACAGGTCCCGGAACTGATGCTTATAAATCTCAATCATCCGCAGGCCCTGGTCATAGTACTCGTTGATCAGAGCCTTGACGCTGGAGGACTTGCCGGTGCCGGCGTCCCCATAGAGCAGGGCGTTGTTGGCGCTTCGCCCCGCCAGGAAGGCCTCCGTGTTGTGCCGCAGCTGCGCCTTCTGGCTCTCGTAACCCACCAGGTCCCGCAGCATGACCTTGTCCGTGTTGTAGATGGGGATAAACCCAATCCCCTCCGGCCCCGACTGGATGCGGAAGGCCTTATTCAGGCCCAGCATCCCCACGCCATACTGCCGGTAATGTTCCGTGACCAGACGGAAAAACGTCTCGTCATCCGGGGCCGCGGCCAGACGGCGGCTCAGGTCCCGGACCTTTTCACTGACGTTTTGGTTGTACCGCCGCCCGTGCTTGGCAATGGCCTTGTAATGGCTGAGGGTGGTAAAGCAGTCCAGGTTCAAATCCCCCTCCACGGCAGAAAAATCGTAGTGGAACAGGGCCCGAAAGACCCGAAAATCGTTCCGGGCAAAGTGGTTCACCGAGCCGTCCTGGGCGCCCACCCGCTCGGTAATCAGGCTGAAGGAGTTCTCGTTGGTCATCAGCAGAAAGGTCAGGTAGTTCTGCCACAGATTCTCGTCAAAGCCATACTCTGTCGCCAGGTCCAGCAGCCCCTTGACCTGGTGGTAAATGCCCCGCACCAGGGTCTGCCGGGGCATACTACTTCCCTTCCAAGCCTGGAACAGCGCCGCCAGTTTGGACAGAATGGCCTCTTCTCCCAAGTCTCCGTACAGGAGCAAGCGGGATACCAGTTGGTCCATTGTCAATCCTCCTATCGTTTTCTCCGCAGCAATTTGGCCGCCCGCAGGCGGCCAAATGGTGTGTTTTCTCGTTTTTCCAGGGGTGCGCCTCAGTCCACCCGGACCCGCCAGCCAAACTTGTCCTCCAGTCTGCCCAGCTGAATCCCGGTCACCGTGTCATAGAGCTTCTGGCTCAGAGGGCCAATCTCCCCGTTGCCGATGACCATGACATCGTCCTTATACCGCAGCTTGCCCACCGGGGAGATCACCGCGGCGGTGCCGGTGCCGAAGACCTCCTCCAGCTTGCCCTCCTTCTGGGCCTGGATGAGCTCCTCCACGGAGATTTTCCGCTCCTCCGTGGGCAGGCCCCAGTCCCGGCAGAGCTGGAGCACGGAGTTCCGGGTGATCCCCGGCAGGATGGACCCATTGAGCATGGGAGTGACCACCTTGCCGTCAATCTTGAAGAAGATGTTCATGGCGCCCACCTCTTCAATGTATTTCCGCTCCACCCCGTCCAGCCACAGGACCTGGGAATAGCCGTCGTCATGGGCCTTCACCTGGGCGGCCAGGGAAGCAGCGTAGTTGCCGCCAGTCTTGGCAAAGCCCATGCCGCCCCGGACCGCCCGGACATAGTCGTCCTCAATCCAGATGCCCACCGGCTCCAGGCCGCTTTCATAATAGGCGCCCGAGGGGGAGAGAATGATGATAAACTGGAAGGTTTGCGAGACATCCACCCCCAGGAAGGGCTCCGTGGCAATGATAAAGGGGCGGATGTACAGGGAGGTGCCGGGGGCCGTGGGAATCCAGTCCTGGTCCACGGAGACAATGGCCTTCACCGCCTGGACGTAGTCCTCCTCCGGAACCCGGGGGATGCAGAGGCGGTCGTTGGTGTCGTTGGTCCGCTTGGCATTCATGTCCGGGCGGAAAAGGTAGTTGGCCCCATCATCCCCCTTGTAGGCCTTCAGGCCCTCGAACATCTCCTGGCCGTAGTGAAACACCATGGCGGCGGGAGACAGGGTGAGGTCCTGATAGGGCACAATGCGGGGGTCGTGCCAACCCACTCCCTGGGTGTAGTCCATGACAAACATGTGGTCGGTAAAAATCCGGCCAAAGCCCAGATTTCCCTTGGGCTTTTCCTTGGGGGCTGTGGTTTTGGTGATCTTGATGTCTAACATTTGAAACGCTTCCCTTCTCAATACAAATACAATACGGCAGCGAAGCACCCCACAGGGCTGCCTCCGCCAATTCCTTTAAAAATCCAGAATGGCACCCTTGTCCGCCGAAGTCACCATCTTTGCGTAGCGGGCCAGGTAGCCCGTCTTGACCTTGGGTTCCGGACAGACCCAGGCGGCCTTCCGCCGGGCCAGTTCCTCATCGGAGACCTCCAGCTGAATCTTGCAGTTGGGGATATCAATGGAGATCAAATCTCCCTCCTCCACCAGACCGATGGTCCCGCCGGCGGCGGCCTCCGGGCTCACATGACCGATGGATGCCCCCCGGGTGGCCCCGGAAAACCGGCCGTCGGTGATGAGGGCCACAGATTCCCCCAGCCCCATGCCGCAGATGGCGGAGGTGGGGTTGAGCATCTCCCGCATGCCCGGGCCGCCCTTGGGCCCCTCGTAGCGGATGACCACCACATCGCCGGGATGGATCTTCTTCCCATAAATATCGGCAATGGCTTCCTCCTCGGAATTGTACACCCGGGCGGGGCCTTTGTGGACCATCATCTCCGGGGCCACGGCGGACTGCTTCACCACGCAGCCATCCGCAGCCAGGTTGCCCTTCAGAACCGCGATGCCGCCGCTCTGGGAGTAGGGATTCTCCAGGGGACGAATGACGGTGGGGTCCAGATTCTGGACCGGGGCCAGGTTCTCCGCCACGGTCTTTCCCGTGCAGGTGAGAAGGCTGGTGTCCAGCAGGTCCTTCTTGGTCAGCTCCTTCATCACCGCGTAAACGCCGCCGGCCCGCTCCAGGTCCTCCATAAAGGTGTCCCCCGCTGGGGCCAGATGGCACAGGTTGGGCGTCCGGGCGGAGATGGCGTTGGCCTCGTCCAGGTCAATGGTCACCCCGGCCTCATGGGCGATGGCGGGCAGGTGGAGCATGGTATTGGTGGAGCAGCCCAGGGCCATGTCCACGGTCTCCGCATTGTGGAAGGCCGCCGGCGTCATGATGTCCCGGGGCCGGATGTCCCGCCGGATCAGCTCCATGATCTGCATGCCCGCTTGCTTGGCCAGGCGGCGGCGGGCAGAGAGGGGCGCGGGAATGGTCCCGTTGCCGGGCAGAGCCATGCCAATGGCCTCTGTCAGGCAGTTCATGGAGTTGGCGGTATACATCCCTGAGCAGGAGCCGCAGCTGGGACATGCGTTCTCCTCGTACTCCCGCACCCCCGCCTCGTCCAGGGTGCCGGCGTGGTAGGCCCCCACCGCCTCAAACATATGGCTCAGGCAGGTGCGCCGGCCATCCCCCAGCCGGCCGGCCAGCATGGGACCGCCGGAGCAGAAGATGGTGGGGATATTCAGCCGGGCGGCCGCCATCAGCAGGCCCGGCACATTCTTGTCGCAGTTGGGCACCATGACCAGCCCGTCAAACTGGTGGGCGGTCACCATGGCCTCGGTGGAGTCGGCAATGAGGTCCCGGGTGACCAGGGAATACTTCATCCCCACATGGCCCATGGCAATGCCGTCACAGACCGCGATGGCGGGGAAGGTCACCGGGGTTCCCCCCGCCGCCCGGATGCCGGCCTTGACCGCCTCCACAATTTTATCCAGGTCCATGTGACCGGGTACAATCTCATTCCAGGAGCTCACCACCCCCACCAGGGGCCGGTTCAGCTCCTCCTCGGTATAGCCCAGGGCGTAGAGCAGGGACCGGTTGGGGGCCCGTTCCACGCCTTTTTTGATTTGATCGGAACGCATCAGGCTGTCCTCCTTATAAAAACTCATACAAAATTGTATGACCTCTCTTGAATTGTCTGACATTATATTATAGGATAGAGAGAGCAATGTCAAGGGAAATCCGCAGGTTTTCCCCAAAAGGAGGTCCCTATGGAGAAAAAAAGTCTATCCCAACAAACCGCCGACCGGCTGTACACCATGATCGTGGTGGAGCACCGCCTGTCCCCCGGCGAGAAGCTGCCCAGTGAGGTGGAGCTGGCCCGGGAGCTGGGGGTCAGCCGCACCACCCTGCGGGAGGCCCTCCATGTCCTGGTCTCCCAAAAAATCCTGGAGGCCCGCCGGGGGCGGGGCACCTTTGTCACCGACCAGGCAGCCCAGGTCAACGACTATGGCTTTTCCCACCTGGATCAGGTCCGGGGGGAGCTGAAGGACCTCTTTGAACTGCGGGCCATCTTTGAGCCCAGCGCCGCCCGGCTGGCCTGCCTCCGGGCCACGGAGGAGGAGATGGCGGACATCCTGGCCCGGGGAGAGGACGTGGACCGGTGCATCCGCCTGGGGCAGGACCGAACCGAGGCGGACCGGGAATTTCATGCCGCCATTGTCCGGGCCACCCACAACAGCTTCATGATGCGCCTGCTGCCCATGATCAACCAGGCGGTGGCCGCCGCCATTGCCTCTGGCCAGCACAAGGACCAGCTGGCGGAGGACACCCGCAAGGACCATGCCCTGCTGATGGACTTCTTCCGAAAGCGCGACGCCGCCGGCGCAGGGCATGCCATGGCCATTCACATGCACCACTCCATTGACGTCATGGGGCTGGGTACCCAGTGATCCCCCAGCAATCCCCTTGGGAACCCTTACGGAAAGGCAGTACCCGAATCGGGTGCTGCCTTCTCCCTCTATTCTGTAAAAAATGTTTGACATTTTAATCGAAGTATGCTATCCTCATAATGTAAAGAGTTTTTGACATTATGAGTTTATTCCTGGAGGTTTCCCCATGTCATTCGATCTGATCACGCTTTCCTTTTTTCTCCTCTTCCTTGGCTTTCTCCTTGTCTGCATCATCCGCATGTTTTTCTGCCTCCTCCGTCTGGGGGATGAGAGACGGCAGATGATTGTGGGAAAAGCCTGTACCTTTTCCTTCACAGGCACGGTGGGCTATCTGCTCCTGTCTGTCCTGCGCGCGTTCTTCCATGGTCAAACCGTCCTGCTCAATCCCCTAATCACCCTTTCCACCGTCGCCATTCTTTTCACCTGCAGCCTGGCCTGGTACCAGCGGAAGCTGGGGGGGTGACCATGGAAAACCGGATTCGCGCCTTGCGGAAGTCTCTGGGTCTGTCCCAGGAGGAACTGGCGAAAGGATGCGGGGTCTCCCGTCAAACCATCAATGCCATTGAGAACAACAAATACGACCCCTCCCTGGCCCTGGCGTTCCACCTGGCACGGGAGTTGGAGACCACAGTGGACGCGCTGTTCATCCCCGTCCCGTAGCAAAACCGCCCATAGGTTTCCACAAAAAACGGGCTCCCGAATTTCGGGAGCCCGTTTGTCCTCTATCCAAAGATTCCGGTTAGCGCGGCCCGCTGTCAGGTCTTATCCACCAGGATACCGTATCCGCCGTCATTGCGGCGATACACCACGGAGAACGCGCCATCCTTCTCCTCATTTCGGAAAGCAAAGAAGGAGTGGCCAATCAGGTTCATCTGCAAAATGGCTTCCTGCACGGACATGGGGCCAAACTCGAACTGCTTGGAGCGCACCACTTGATAGGCCGGCTCGTCAAAGCGGTCCACCTCCGGAATGAAAATGAGCTCATCGGCATCCTTCTCAAAGGCATCGCTGTTGATGTTGTTGGACAGCTTCGACCGGTGCTCTCTCAACTGGCGCCGAATGGAGGAGACCGCAGCGTCGATGGAGACCAGCATATCGGAGGTTTTTTCCACCACCCGGAAAATGGTGGTGCCAGAGAAAATCGTCAGCTCAATGACGTGCTTGCCGTCCTCCGCGCTGAAGACAACGACAGCTTCGGGTTCTCCGCGGAACAGATGATCCAATTCATTGATTCGCTGCTCTGCATGGGAGTAGACGCGATCGGGGACAGTCATATTCTTGTTGGAAAATTGAATCTTCATCATGACGACTCCTTTCCGCAGTCCATAGGGGGCTGCACACATGGCAAAAGGTTTCCGATCCTTTGAAATAGCTCCTCCCTATCTCTATTGGTATTATAGCACACCTTTTCCCGTTTTGCAAACATTATTTTTAGTCACCATGACAATTTCTTTTCCCCCGCAGCAGGCATATTCCACAAACCCAAAACCGGCTCTCCCGTCTGACGACGGGAGAGCCGGTCTCCTTGGCGCCGCTGATGGCATGCGCCGCGGCGGTTCTTCAATTTTAGTTGGAAGCGGTGTCGGGGTCCGCGTCGTCCCCCCAGAGCATGTTCTTCCGCAGTTCCGCACCCACGGTCTCCATCGGGTGCTTGGCCAGCAGGGCCCGCTTGGAGTTAAAGAAGGTACGTCCGTTCTTGTTCTCCGCGATCCACTTGCCGGCGAAGGTGCCGTCCTGGATGTCGTTCAGCACCGCTTTCATATTGGCCTTGGTCTGCTCATAGGGCAGGATGCGGCTGCCGGAGACATACTCGCCATACTCCGCCGTGTCGGAAATGGAGTAGTTCATCATGGCCACGCCGCCCTTGTTGATCAGGTCGATGATGAGCTTCATCTCATGGATGCACTCAAAATAGGCGTTTTCCGGCTCATAGCCCGCTTCCACCAGGGTCTCGAAGCCCAGCTTCATGAGCTCCACCACGCCGCCGCAGAGGACAGCCTGCTCCCCGAAGAGGTCGGTCTCCGTCTCATCGTGGAAGGTGGTCTCCATGACGCCGGCCCGGGCGCCGCCGATGCCCGCGATGTAGGCCAGGGCGATGTCATAGGCCTTGCCGGTGGCATTCTGTTCCACGGCCACCAGGCAGGGCACGCCCTTGCCGGCCACATATTGGCTGCGGACCGTATGGCCGGGGCCCTTGGGGGCCGCCATGAACACGTCCACATCTGCGGGGGGCTGGATCTGCTGGTAGCGGATGTTAAAGCCATGGGCAAAGGCAATGGCCTTGCCGGCAGTGAGGTACGGCGCGATGTCCTTCTGGTACATCTCCGCCTGGTTTTCATCGTTGATGAGGATCATAATGATGTCCGCGGCCTTGGTGGCCTCGGCAACGGGATAGACCTGGAAGCCATCCTTCTCCGCCACGGGCCAGGACTTGCCGCCCTTGCGCAGGCCGATGATGACGTCACAGCCGGAGTCCCGCAGGTTCAGGGCGTGGGCATGGCCCTGGGAGCCATAGCCCACAATGGCGATCTTCTTTCCATTGAGCTGGTTGAGGTCGCAGTCCTTCTCATAATACATCTTTGCCATAGTTGAACTCTCCTTTTTCCTTGGTGTCTTCGTCAATGGTATATTTACCACGTTCCAGGGCGATCATGCCGGTGCGGACCAGTTCCTCAATCCCAAAGTCCGCCAGCAGCTCCTGCACCGCGTCGGTCTTTTTCTCGTCCCCGATGACGGAGAGGGTGAGGGTTTCTTTGGACACATCAATGATGGAGCCCCGGAAAATGTTGGCAATCTGAATGATCTCGTTCTTATCCTCACTGGTTTTGGCGCGCACCTTATACAAAACCAGCTCCCGGCGAATGGAATGGCTGGGCACCAGCAGCTTGACCGAGTGGACGGGCACCATTTTCGCCAGCTGATTGCACATGAGGTTGGTCTGGTTCTCATTGGCCAGAACCTCGATGGTCATGCGGGAGATGGCGGGATTGTCGGTGGTCCCCACCGCCAGGGATTCCACGTTGAATCCTTTGCGGGAGAACAAACGGGACACCTGGGACAAAACGCCCGATTCATTGTCCACCAAGACGGACAACGTGCGCAATTTCACTTCTTCCATGTCTCTTGCCTCCTCTTAGTTGACCAGGAACTCGGTGATATGGGTTCCGCCGTTGACCATGGGACGGACCAGCTCGGTCTCCTCAATGGTGCAGTCCACCACATAGCCCAGGCCCTTCTTCTGTTCCTCCAGCGCCTCCTGGATGGCGGCCTCCAACTCCTCCACGGTGGTGACCCGGCGGCCCTTCAGGCCGTTGGCATCCGCCAGCTTCACAAAATCGGGGCCCCGCTCGGTGGTGGTCTGGCTGAAGCGGTTCTCATAGATCAGCTCCTGCCACTGGCGGACCATGCCCAGCCGGTGGTTGTTGAAGACAAAGGTGATGACGGGGGTTTTGTAGAACTCCTCGGTGGACAGCTCATTGCTGTTCATCCGGAAGCAGCCGTCCCCGGCGATATGGATCACGGTCTTATCCGGGTTGCCCAGCTTGGCCCCGATGGCCGCCCCCAGGCCGAAGCCCATGGTGCCAAAGCCCCCGGAGGTGAGCAGCTGGCCCGGGTAGTCAAAATGGAAATGCTGGATGGCCCACATCTGATGCTGGCCCACGTCGGTGGACACGATGGTGTCGTCGGGACAGAGCCGGGCGATGGTGTGCAGAATCTGCTTGGGCGTCAGGTGGTTGGGGTTCTCATCATAGGCCGTCTCCGTGGGGAAGGAGAAGACATACTCCTTCCACTCGCTGTGGTCATACTGGGGCACCTTCTGGTTCAGCAGTGCCAGCACCTGCTTGGCGTTGCCGATGATGTGGTGGTCGGTCTCCACATTCTTGTTGATCTCCGCCCGGTCAATGTCGATGTGGACAATCTTGGCCTGCCGGGCAAAGGTCGCCGGCTTCAGGGCCACACGGTCCGAGAAACGGCAGCCCACGGCAATGAGCAGGTCACAGCCATCACAGGCCATGTTGGAGGCCTTGGAGCCGTGCATGCCGATCATGCCCGTGGCCAAGGGGTCCCGGCCGGCGATCCCCCCCGCTCCCATAAGGGTAATGGCCACAGGGGCGTCAATCCGCCGGGCGAATTCCCGGAACTCCTCATGGGACCGGCTGCGCACCACGCCGCCGCCGCAGATGAGCATGGGCTTCTTGGACTGAGCGATCATCTCCACCAGCTTGTTCACATCCTCCTGGTTGGGCTCCGGCATTTTCAGGCTGCTGGTCCGGGCCCGGCGGATCAGGTTGGCCAGACGTCCGGAGTGAATGTGTTCTTCCCGGGGAAGGGGTTCATACTCCGCCTTCTCCGCAGTGACATTCTTTACGATATCAATGAGCACAGGGCCGGGCCGGCCGCTGCGGGCGATGGCAAAGGCCTCCCGCACGGTGTCGGCCAGGTTGTTGACATCCCGGACCAGATAGGTGCATTTGGTGATGGGCATGGCAATGCCGGTAATGTCCACCTCCTGGAAGGCATCCCTTCCGATGAGGTTTTGGGTCACGTTGCAGGTGATAAACACCACCGGGGATGAATCCATGTAGGCCGTGGCAATCCCCGTGGTCAGGTTGGTCGCGCCCGGGCCCGAGGTGGCCAGGCACACCCCCACCTTTCCTGTGGAACGGGCATAGCCGTCCGCCGCGTGGGACGCACCCTGCTCATGGGCGGTCAGAATGTGGGTGATCCGATCCCTGTAATGATACAGCTCATCGTAGACGTTCAGGATGGTGCCGCCGGGATAGCCGAACACCAGGTCGACCCCCTGCTCCAGCAGGCATTCCATCAAGATCTTGGCACCAGTCATTTCCATGCTGTTTTCTCCTCCTTTTCGGGAATCTTTCGTCTTTGGAACAACAAAAAAGCTCCGTGGTCTTTCACGTGCTAAACGTTAAAACCACAAGAGCTTGTAAGTTCTCCGCAAATCTTGGTTCGTAAGGGCCCCCACAAGCGGGATCATTCCGTCAAACCTGCGTGCTGTTTGCGTTTCGCTTTCCTGTCCTGGACATAACATTTAGCATTATTTCCGGTACTACTACGACGAGTAGTACCCCAATAATGCTGACAGCCAGGATGTTCAGTTCCGCGAAAAACAGATTCATTTTCAACGCCTCACGGTCCATCTCTTTGGGGTTAGATTCCTTCTTTGCCTTTCACGATAGCACTTCCCCCGTGGCCTGTCAATCATTTTTTTCGTTTTTTGCGAATTTGTTCTGCCGCGCCGCCGCGCCCTTTGTTTTTTTGTCAAGCTTACGCCGGACCTTCACCAATTTGTTTCCATCTCTTTGATTGTTTGGTACAGCGCCCGGTTCACCGGAACCTGCATACCGTAGAATTCCGCCAGCTGAATTACCGTACCGGCAAAGAGCTCCACCTCACTGGGACGGTGGGCCAGGGCGTCCTGCCGCATGGAGGGCATGGCCTCCGGGTTCAAGCTATCCAAAACGGCCACATACTCCCGCAGGTCCTTTTGGGTGACCAGCACCCCCTGGCAGGCTCCGACCTTGCGGGCCTCGTTCATGGCCGCGATCATGGTATCCCGAGCCGGGCCGGGCGCCTGTACGCCGCCATAGCCGCAGGCATAGGCCATGCAGACCTGGTTGACCCCCACATTCAGCATGAACTTGCACCACATCCGGTGGAGAATGTCCGCCTCCTTCCGGGCGTCCACCCCCGCCTGGCGGAAGAGGGACCAGACCGCCTCCAGCTTGTCTCCCCGGTCAAAATAGTCCTCCTCCGGCACCCCCAGAAAGAGGGTGCCCTCTTGGGTACAGGTGAGCCGGTTGTCCTCCCGCACGGCATCCATGCCCTGGGCCACCGCATAGAGCACCTTCTCCGGACCAAAAGCCTGGCTGAGGGTCTCCTCGCTGGTCACACCGTTGAGCACAGACAGGACGACGGTCTCCTCCCCCACACAGGGGGCGGCCAGGGCAATGGCCTCTTCCAGCGCGGGGGCCTTGACCGCGAAAATCAGCAGCTGGGCCTCCCCGTCTGTCCCGTCGGAAAACTGGAACGCGCACTTCTTTCCGTTGCACCAGGCCCCTTCCCTCCGGTATCGCTCCAGCCGCTCTCCCGCCGCCAGGAACCGGACGTGGTCCGCTCCCAAATACCTGGACAGCCGGTCTCCGTACAGAATCCCCAGCGCCCCCATGCCCACGATGGTCACCTGTTCTATCATCCCAATCACCTTCCTATGGTTTCTCCGGCACGGCCTCCTGGGATCCGCCCGGTTCGGTTTGAGGGTATTGTACCACAAATTTCGCCGTTGGCAAACCGGAATCCCTCCCGTTGGCCCGGCGGGGGCTTTCCATTTTTTCATTCTCGTGCTATACTGAATTTGTCTGTCGTTCTTCCCCCTTTTTTATCAATTCTTAAGGAAAACTTCAGAATCCCTTCAAAAAATTGTCCTATGATACAGAAACAGGATAAAGGAGCAGTACCCATGGCACATCCTCTTCAGGCCCTCCGGGACGTGATGGCTGAACATCAAATCGACGCGTATCTCATCCCCACCGCTGATTTTCACGGCAGCGAGTACGTGGGGGAACACTTTGCCTGCCGGGAATACATCTCCGGCTTCACCGGCTCCGCCGGCACCCTGCTGGTCTTTGCCAACTGGGCGGGCCTGTGGACCGACGGGCGGTACTTTCTCCAGGCAGCGGAGGAGCTCAAGGGCTCTGACATCCGCCTCATGAAGCAGGGGGAGCCCGGGGTCCCCACCATAGAGGCCTTTCTCCGGGCCAGCCTGCAGCCGGAGCAGACCCTGGGCTTTGACGGCCGCTGCGTGGATGCCCGGACCGGCCGGCGGTACCACGCGCTGGCCCGGCAGCTGGGCGGAAAAATCAACCACCAGCTGGATTTGGTGGGCGAGGTCTGGCCCCAGCGCCCGCCGCTCTCGGCCCAGCCGGCCTGGCTGCTGTCAGAGGAATACGCCGGCGTGAGCCGCCGGGAAAAGCTCCGGGAAATCCGGGGGGCCATGACCGCGGAGGGTGCCGACGTGCTCCTTCTCACTTCCCTGGAGGACATCGCCTGGCTGCTGAACCTGCGGGGCGGAGACGTGGCCTGCAACCCAGTGGTCCTGAGCTATCTGTCCCTTACCCAGGACAGCGCGGTTCTCTTTGCCAATCCGGCCGTGTTCTCCCCGGCGGTCCTGGAGCAGTTGGAGGCCGACGGGGTCTCCCTGCGTCCCTACGAGAGTGTTTATTCCTATGTAGGCCGCCTCACCCCCAGCCAGCGGGTCATGCTGGACACCCGGCGGATCAACACCACCCTCTTGACCAGCATTCCCAGCCATGTTTCCGTGATGGACCGCCCCAACCCCACGGCTCTGCGCAAAGCCATCAAAAATCCCGTGGAGATCGCCAACATGAAGCAGGCCCATCTGGCCGACGGGATCGCACTGACCCGGTTTATGTACTGGCTCAAGACCCAAGTGGGAAGCCAGCCCATTACCGAGCGTTCCGCCGCAGCCCAGCTGGAGGCCTTCCGCCGGGCCTGCCCCCTGTACCTCCAGCCCAGTTTTGACCCCATTCTGGCCGCCGGTCCCCACAGCGCCATTGTCCACTACTCCGCCACCCCGGAGAGTGACCGCGCCGTCACCGGCCAGGGCTTTCTTCTGGCGGACACCGGCGGACACTACTACACCGGGACCACTGACTGCACCCGGACCTACGCCCTGGGGCCCCTCTCGGAACAGGAAAAAACCCATTACACCGCAGTTCTCCGGGGAAATCTGGCCCTGGCAGACGCAACCTTCAAGGCCGGCTGCACGGGCAGCAACCTGGACTACGCGGCCCGGCAGCCCCTGTGGGAATTGGGTCTGGACTTTAACCACGGCACCGGCCACGGGGTGGGCTACCTGCTCAGCGTCCATGAGGGCCCCCAGAGCATCCGCCAACTCCCCATGGGACGGGAAACGCCTCTGGCCCCCGGCATGATTACTTCCGATGAGCCGGGTGTTTACTTTGACGGCGCCTATGGGATTCGTCTGGAAAATCTCCTGCTGTGCGTGGAGAAATCTGTCACCCCCTTCGGCACCTTCCTGGGGTTCGAGACCCTGACCCTCACGCCTTTTGATCTGGACGCCGTATGCCCCGCCCAGCTCACACCCCGGGAGCGGACGCTGCTCAATGCCTACCACGCCCGCGTCCGGGAGGCCCTCTCCCCCCACCTTCCCCCAGAGGAGGCCGCTTGGCTCCAAACCGCCACCCGTCCGGTCCCTCTGCCCTAATCCTGCCCCAAAAGGAGGCCCATCGTCATGCCCACAGCCACACCCCGTCCCCGCACCGCCCCCCGAAAACAGACGCCCCGGCGCAGAGCCCCCCGGCCCGCCTGGGACCTTCCCCGCCTCCTCCGCCTCCTGATTCCCGTGCTGGCCCTGGTGGTGATTGTGGGGATTGTCGTCAACCTGGTGGGCGGCGGGGACCAAATGTCCAAACTGGCCCGGGACCGTACCCCCCATTGGGTGGACAAGCAGATCATTGCCATCAACGGCAGCGGCCGGCGGGGGGAAAAACTCAGCGGCGTCACCGACATCGCCATTCACTACGTGGGCAATCCCGGCACCACCGCCCAGCAGAACCACGACTATTACGACCAGCCCGACACCACGGTCAGCTCCCATTTCCTGATCGGTCTGGATGGTGAGATCATCCAGTGTATCCCCATGGATGAGAAGTCCTCCGCCACCAACGACCGGAACCTGGACACCCTCTCCATCGAGGTCTGTCACCCGGACGCCACCGGCCAATTCACCCAGGCCTCCTACGACGCCTTGGTGAAGCTCACCGCCTGGCTATGTGACTACTGCGGCATTGGCCGGGACCACGTCATCCGCCACTATGACGTCACCGGCAAGCTCTGCCCCCTCTACTTCGTGGATCACCCAGACGCCTGGACCCAATTTCTGGCTGATGTCAAGGACTACTGATCTCCCCTCCCGCCCCTCGCGGGAGGGGCTCTCTTTTTCTCCTGTTTTCCTATTCTACAAAAAATGAGGAGAGAGCAAAGGCTCTCTCCTCATTTTCAATTTCTCTCACGCCCTTACTGCATGACGTTCTCACAAAAACGCATGAGGATGGTGGCCACCTGGGCGCGGGTGGCGCTGCCCTGGGGAACCAGGGTCCCGTTCTCCATCCCGGCAATCAGGCCCTGACCAACCGCCCAGTTCATGGCCGGAATGGCGTAGTCACTGACCTGATCCCCGTCGGGATAGCCCGTCAGGTTCTCCTGAAGGGTAACCGCGTCCATCCCCTTGTACTGGGCAAACCGGTACAGCATGGTCGCCATCTGCTCCCGGGTGATGGGACTGTTGGGGGCAAAGGTAGTGGCGCTGGTGCCGTTGACAATGTCGTTGGCCGCTGCCCAGGCAACGGCATCGGCATACCAGGCGCCGCTCTCCACGTCGGTGAAGGCGCTGCCGCCGGACACCGCGGGCTCGTTCTCCAGCCGGTAGAGGATGGTGACGATCATCCCACGGGTGGTGGTGGAGGCAGGGGCAAACCGGTCCGCCGACACGCCGGTCATCATGCCCTTGTCGTAGACGTACTGGACTGCCTCATAGAACCAATCCCCTGTCTTCACATCGGTGAAGGGAAGCGTCCCGGACTGGTTTTGGGTGAAGGAAGCCTGGACTGTCACCTTGGACGCGGGCATGGTAAAGGTATAGGTTCCGCTGCCCTTGTCCGTGAGCTTCACCGTACCGCCCTTGCTGTCGGTCACCGTCAGCCCGTCCAGCTGGTAGCCCTCGTCCGCCCGAACCGTCAGGGTCACCGTCGCGCCCTTGGCTGCCCGGGTTGGGCTGGCTGTCACGGTGCCCCCGGTGGTGCCGCGCACTTCCACGGAATAGCGGGTGGTGCCGGAGGAGGAAGAATGCGTATAGGTGAAGTCCTCGCTTGCATTCTTTTCAATCGTCTTTGTCGTGCCGTTAATCGTGACGGTAATGTTCTCGCCGGTACCGTTTTCTACGTAGATGGTCTTGGAGCTTCCGCTGATGGTGGCATTGAGAGTAGCGTTAGCATCAAGCACTTTGACCGTCCCATTGTCTCCAGTTGCATCCACCGCAGCCTGGAAGGAAGTGTACCGGTTACCATTCACCTCCGCCACAGCTGCGGACTTCGTCGTGACAGTAAACGCACTGAATCCATGGGGGTTCGTGAAGGTGGCGGTCATCTTTCCGCCCGCTTCGCTTACTTGTGCCTCATACTCATAGCCTTTGTGCTGAACATAAACATCCTGCGCCTCATTAACAAACCCCTCCGGCAGAGGAATAGAAACTGTCGTCTTTCCGTGAATAGATAGGGGCTGTTCCTTCTTAATTACATCATTTTGTGCACCTGCTGTGTTAGACGTCACCACCAAGTCATAAACAGGTGTAATATCCAGCGTATAGGTTTGTCCCACGTCATACCCCTGGGGTTCAATCTTCAAATAAGCTTGTACTTCAACTTTTGCATTCTCATCGTCCTTTAAGCTGGATTCAGCCTTTATCGCAGCCGCCTGATCTTTTGTAACGCTATTTGCTTCCGTTGCCGCCGCTGCTTCCAGTTCAGGAACCTCGATTCCCTTCGCTGCCTCCTTGACTGCCCCTTGACTATCAGAAGGGATCGAATCAGGCAAGTCTTCCGGGACAGACGGTTCTTGAATCTCAGGTTCAACAGGAACGTCTGTCTCTGTTTTCTCCTCCACCATGTAAGAATAGTCTTCCTTATCACTGATCACAGTAATGTAACCATCCGCTACATAGCTGCTGGGGTCGCTGTTAAAATAGCCGCCATAGATAGCAACCGCACTTTTCGCAGCATTGGCCGCACTCGAAGTGGCCTGCACCCCTCCAAAATGACCATTGCCCTTGATCTCCAACCGATGCGTCCCTGCATCCGTGCTGTCATACAGAATTATCCCGTTGATGGTTCCCGTGTAGCTCTCGTCAAAAGTAACCGTTACCCCAGGGTACGATGAAAACTTGCAAACATCAAAGGCAATCGCCTCGTCACTCGTTGTGTAAATGCTGGTATTTCCTTTAATGACAATCGTACCATTGTTGAAACTCAGGGCATAGTCTTCCCCCTCCACCTGGTTTTCCGCATAGATCTGCATGTCCTCCAGGGTCAGGTTTGCATAGTTCTGAATGATACGCTTAATATTATTGGGGTTCTGTCCAATCCGAATCGTTCCGTTTTGAAAGGTAATGGTGGAATCCTTTAACAGTTGGAATCCGTTGCTCTCCGTAGACGGTGAGCCGGCACCAGGCCCAGTCAGCGTGTAAGTGTGTCCGTTGAAGTCCACGGTAAACGATTTCTCGGAAGGAACCACAATCCCATTGGCATTGGGCACATCTCTCAACAAGGTGATGGTTTCGCCCGCTTGGACCTTGTCAATGGCCGCCGCCAAGCTTTGATAGTAAGTCTCTCCAATGGCTGCAACTGCATTGTCCGCTGTCAGGCCAGTCACCGCGTACATGTCATCTTCCTGTTTCACGCACACATAGCCATCCCCGGCGAAGGCACTCACATCACTGGAAAAAGTACCGCCGGTAATCTGCGGCGCCGCAGCGTCTGTCGTTCTGCCCACAGAGCCATTCGTGCCAGAGAAGCTGCCGCCGGAAATGGTCAGCTCTCCCTTGTCCATCGGCAAACTGCTGTTACCACAGTTGACCACAGCCCACTCATCCGAGTGGAACGTGCCGCCACTGATGCTGGCTATATTCCAGTTCATCACCGCGTACTGTGCCACGTTTTCAAAGACGCCTCCGGTAATCGTCAAATCACCATAATCGTCGTTTTTAATGGTGTTGATCCCGCCGGTAAAGGTGCCACTGTGAATGGTCAGCTGGGCATCTCGCTCATATGCCGGTTCTTTGTTGGGCTGTCCAGCAGCTGCACCGTCTTGCCAGCCGTTGGCCACTAAGCTGGAATACTTCCCTGTAAAGGACACCTTGACCGCGTCGTTCGGAGCACCTTCTTCGCCGATGGTCATCGTTCCAAAATTCTTAATGGCATACCAGCTGTTTCCGCCGGAATCCGAATCACTTTGCCCGTTTTCCTGACTTCTAGTATAGTTGCCGCCCAGGATGGTGCAGGTTGCGCCTGCATCATTGTACACCGCACCCTTCCCATGGCTCACATTGTCCACAGTTCCAGTCCCCACGATGGTTAAGGTTCCCTCGTTGGTGATGGTGTGCTTCCCTTCCTCGTTGATCAGCGTCTGTCCATTCAGGTCCAGCGTGATTGTCTTACCCTCTGGAATGGTAATACTCTCCGTGTACGCCTTGTCCAAGGTAATTGTTGCATTTTCTGACGCTTGGTTAATCTTGTTCTGTAATGTGTCTCCGTCTGCTCCCTCAGCAAACGCAGATGGAACCATTGTCAGCATCATGCACAGCACCATAAATACCGACAAAAATCGCTTTTTCATCGTCTGTATCCTCCTTGTTTGTTTTTATTAAAGCTGCGCGTTCTAAACGATTTTCTTACTCCCTTACTCCACCTCCCAGCTATCAAAAGGTGTACCTTTTGATAGTTTTGTTCCTCGAGTCATATTTTACAGGATAACACTAAAAAAAGCAAGCCTCGACGAAGAAGATTCGGAGAATTCCTCCAAAGGCATTTCAAAAACCTCCTCCTTTTTGCCAGCTGTCAAAAGGTACACCTTTTGACAGTTTTGTTCCTTCCTCCTTTCCCCTGCATACTTCCCTTCTCCCCGCCATATACATAGCCAAGATCACATCACGGGAAAGGATGGGATGGTATGTCCTTCGACGAAAAAAGCCCCCAGACGGGGGGAGCGGCGCATCGGATTGTTCTGGACAACCGGAACCGGCTGACGGTGTCCGGGGTGGACGGGGTGGAGAGCTTTGACGAGACCTCCATCGTCATGTCCACCGCGGAGGGAAGCCTCATCATCCGAGGCGAATCCCTCCACATTGAAAAATTAAGTCTGGACGGCGGGGACCTGCTGGTGGAGGGTACGGTGGACTCCTTAACCTATGAGGAGGAAGAGCCCCGCCAGGGCAGCTTTCTGGGCCGTCTCTTCCGGGGATGAGCGTCTCCCTTCAGGAGCAGATCTCCACTCTCTTTTCCTGTCTGGCCATGGGGTTGGGCGTGGGGCTGCTGTATGATCTGCTCCGCCTGGTCCGCCTCACCCTGCCCCGCCGGACCCTCCAGGAAATTTTGGACCTCCTGTTTTGGCTGGGGGCCTGCGGGATGCTCTTTTTCTGCGGGATCGTCTTCGGCAACGGCCGGGTGCGGCTGTACATGGCCCTGTGCCTGCTGCTGGGGGCAACGGCTTATTTTCTTCTGCTCAGCCCCTGGACCCGGCGGGCGCTGGACATCCTGGCCCGGGCCGCCGCCCGGTTTCTGGGCTGGGTGACAGCGCCCCTCCGGTGGCTTATTCGTGTTCTCACGGCTCCGTTGGCAAAAATTTTAAGAAAGTGGAAAAAAACTTGGAAAAAGTTCTTTTCTTTTTCCCGGTTGTGGAGTACAATATGTCATCTAATAGGGAAACATGGCAAATCTGTCGCCCCTGAACGCCAAGAAACGGAGGCTGCCCCACATGTTCCAATCCAAAAAGGTTGGTCTTCTTGCGAAGATCATTCTGCTGATCCTGTTGGCCTACATGATCTTCACCCTGGTCAGCGTCCGGCAAAAAATTGCCGACGCCAACGCCGCCGTCGAGACCCTCACCCAACAGGTCAGCGATCAGACCCAGACCAACACAGAGCTCTCCAACGCCATCGAAAACCGCGATGATCCCTCCTATGTGGAGGACATCGCCCGGGAAAAACTGGGTCTGGTGGCACCCAATGACCGTGTGTTCAATATTGCCGATTAAGGGCCCCGCTCTTTATTTGCTCATTGCTTGAGCGTGATTACAACGAGGAGGATTCTCACCATTTATGGAAATCAGTGTAGGCGCAATCCTGGAAGGAACCATCAAAAGCATCACCAAATTCGGCGCGTTCGTCTCCCTGCCGGGCGGGCGGTCCGGTTTGGTCCACATCTCTGAGATCGCCCACTCCTATGTGGCAAATGTCAGCGACTTCCTTTCGGAAGGGCAGGCAGTCAAGGTCAAGGTGGTCAGCATCGATGAAGCAGGGCGGATTAATCTGTCCATCAAGAAGGCCACACCCCCACCTCCTCGTCCCCAGGGTTCCGCCCGGGACCGGCAGGGCCGTTCTGATTTCCGAGGGGGAAATCGTACCTTTAACGCTCCCCACACCAGAGAGCCCAGAGCCGCCGCGCCCCAGCCCGCCGGCCCCGCCGATTTTGAGGCCCGGCTCAAGCAGTTCATGCAGGCCTCTGACAGCCGGTTGTCCGACCTGAAACTGAACGAAAAGCGCAGCTCCCGCCGCGGTCACCGTTAAGCTCTATCGTTTAACCACCCTGCCCCTTTCCAAAGGGCAGGGTGGTTTTTTTGCCCGCAAAAAAGAGGCGCTTCCCAGAATGGGAAGCGCACAAGCAGGAGAATGGAATGAACGATGTCATGACGGACAACACCTTCCGCCGTGATTTATAGTATACCATTTTTTACCAATGGTCAAGGGGTGTCTTTTGTCAAATCCCGTCGAAGCCCCTCTTTTCCCGGCTTCTTTTCCTTCCGGCCAAAAACAGCGTGACTTTTTTGGAAAACCATGGTATACTATGGGTGTAAGGAAGGGGGCACGCCCCGTTCCCTTACCCCCTACGAAAGGAGCTGACATCCATGAAATTCACCTTTACCGACAAAAAAGTGAACATTCCCAATCGTGTGCACACCTATGCGGAGAAGAAGATCGGCAAATTAGACCGCTACTTCCAGACCGAGCCCGAGACCTCCATCGTCTTCAGCGTGGAAAAGGGTCGGAACAACCTGGAAGTCACCATCCGTTCCGGCTCCACCGTCATCCGTGTGGCGGAAAGCACCTCTGATATGTTTGTCTCCATTGACGCCGCCGTGGCGTCCATTGAGCGCCAGCTGCGCAAGAATAAGACCCGTCTGGAAAAGCGCCTGCGGAAGGATGCCTTTGACGCCTACCCGGAGGAGTCCTACTTCATCCCTGAATCGGACGAAGAAGAGGAACCCTCCTATCAGTTGGTCCGCACCAAGCGGTTCTTCTTCCGCCCCATGAGCATCGACGAGGCCATCCTCCAGATGAACCTGGTCAACCACACCTTCTTCGCTTTCCGCAATGAGGACGACGGCGGCGCGTTCTCCGTGGTCTATAAACGAAAAGACGGCGGATACGGCATCATTGTGGATCAGGACTGATCTCGTTGTCTTCCCCGCCCGTGTCATTGGGGTTTTCATAAAAGAATAAGACCAAACCATACGGCCCGACAGAAAATTCTGTCGGGCCGTATATGTTTCCCCTTTGCTCAGAGCAGCTCAAACAGCGGGACAGAGGAGGTCTCCTCCTCCGGCTCAGCCTCAGAGTTGTTGGCGGGCAGGGGTTCCTTCTCATAGGGGTGGTTGGGGTCGGCAGAGGAACAGCCGGCCAGCATGGCCAGGGACAGCAGCATCGCCATACACAGAGCAAGCATTTTTTTCACGGTTCGATTTCCTCCTTCCATGATTTCAGCACATGACACAACAGCTTAGGCTGCGCTGAGAATAGTATCCACCTTTTCCCAACGCATTTCAAGCATTTTGTGCAATCGCCGGAAAACTTCTGGAGTTTGCACCAATACGCTTTGTAAATTTTGTACAAGATCACAACCGTTTTTTATGAAATTTTTCCACAAGAAAGGGTTTCTGACTTTTCCACCATGCCGCCCTGTCACTCAGTCCTCCAGTTTCAAGTCCCCTTCCTTGATCCAGCCCGCCTTCCGGCAGGGAATCCCAAGCAGCCAGGTCAGAACCCCTGGGAGCACGAAGCAGATCAGGACCAAGCCCAGCCAATCCATTCCCCCAATGGAGGTACGCAGCCCGGCGGCGATGTCCTCCACCCAGCCGGTGTAGACCCCGATGGGCCCCACCAGGCCGCAGGTCCCCATGCCCGAGGAGACCGGGGTGCCGTTCATCTCCAGCCGGAACAGGCAGGTGGCAATGGGGCCGGTGATGGCCGAGGCCAAGGTGGGGGGAATCCAGATCCGGGGATTGCGCACAATGTTGCCCATTTGGAGCATGGAGGTGCCCAGTCCCTGGGACACCAGCCCTCCCCACCGGTTCTCCCGGAAGGACAACACCGCAAAGCCCACCATCTGGGCACAGCAGCCGGCCACTGCGGCGCCGCCGGCCAAACCGGTCAGCCCCAGCGCCGCGCAGATTGCCGCGCTGGAGATGGGCAGGGTCAGGGCAATCCCCACGATCACCGAGACCAAAATTCCCATGAAGAAGGGCTGCAGCTCCGTGGCCCACATAATAAGGTTCCCCACCCAGGAAGCCGCGGTGCCAATGGGAGGCGCCACCAGATAAGCCACCCCGATCCCCACCAAAACCGTCACAATGGGGGTCACCAGGATATCCACCTTGGTCTCCTTGGAGACCGCCTTGCCGCATTCCGCCGCGACGATGGCGATGACCAGCACCGCCAACGGCCCGCCAGCCCCTCCCAGGATATTGGTGGCATAGCCCACCGGCACCAGGGAGAAAAGCACCAGCGCCGGCGCCTGCAGGGCCGAGCCGATGGCCACCGCCATAGCCGGTCCCACCATGGCCGAGGCCAGCCCCCCAATGGTATAGGCCGTGGCCGCCTCTCCGGTCCCCACGGTCACCACCGTGGCCGACAGGAATCCAATGTGAAACTGCGTTCCCAGGGTATTGAGAATGGTCCCTACCAGCAGCGTACAGAAGAGCCCCTGGGCCATGGCCCCCAAGGCATCCACCCCGTAACGCTTGGCGGAAAATACAATGTTTTTCCGCCGGAGAAAAGCACGAAATTGTTCCATCATCTCTCCTCTTTCTTTCCTCAAATCAAAAATAGACCTTGCAGGTGTCAAGACACGTGCAAGGTCTATTGTATTCTTTTCAAGGGAGCTTGTCAACCCTGAAGGGCGAATTCACAGGGTTCCCCCCTGGGTATAGAGAATGCCCAGCTGCTTCAGGTCCTCGCAGACCCGCTGGTACGCCTCCTCACTGGGGCAGCGGAGGTTGTGAATATGAACCCCATCGGTGAGGGAGGACAGGGGGGCGGCGTGCTTGGCCTTCTCCACAAACTGCCGCACATCATACCGGGAGGCCAAACTCAGCTGGCCGGTCATCTGCCCATACAGGGGATGGTCCACCACCACATCAATGACGGTGCAGCCGTTGTCCACCATGGCCAGCAGTTCGGTCTCCGTCTCCTGGGCGGAATGGACGCAGGCCACGGCCCGAAGCAGGCCCGTGGTTTCCCCCAGTTTATACCCCCGGGGCGTAGCCACAATGTCCAGACCCGCCGCGCGCAGCAGCGCGATGTCCCCCACGATGATCTGCCGGCTCACGGAAAACTGCCCTGCCAGGGCAGTGGCGCTGACAGGATGCTCCGCCGTCAGGGTTTTGGCAATGGCCCTTCTCCGCTCTTCCGCCTTCATCTCCTCCACCACACTCCTTCCCCGTCTTCCAGACCGATTACTTATTGTGGGTCAGCAGGTCATATTTGATGTCCCAGAGCTTTTGGGACAGGTCCACATAATAGTTATGGGGGTTGTCAAACCGCTTTACCTCATCCCACATGGTCTCCATCTGGTCCGCGCAGTACTGCTGAATCTCCTCCAGAGAGGGCATGTCATAAACCAGCCGCCCCCCCACAAAGATCGGCTTCTGGAGCTCCTTGGCGGTAAAATTGTTGATGGTTTTCTTTTTCCAGGTGGCGTCCGGGTCGAAAATCGTCAGGCTGCCGTCTGGGTTGCAGTTGCTCTTCACATCCTCGTCATAGGTGCACAGCCAGTCTCCAATGGCCTTGCCGGTTTCGTTGCCGAAGAGGCGATAGACCCGTTTATACTGAGGGGTGGTGATTTTCGACACATTCTCGCTGAGTTTAATCTTGGGCACCACATTGCCTTCGTCGTCCTCATAGGCCACCAGCTTATACACGCCCCCGAACACCGGTTCACTCCGGGCAGTGATCAGCCGCTCGCCCACGCCAAAGGCGTCGATCTGGGCCCCCTGGATCAAAAGGTCCTGAATGATGATCTCATCCAGGGAGTTGGACACGGTGATCTTGCACTCGGTCCAGCCCGCCTCATCCAGCATCTGGCGGGCCTGGCGGGTGAGATAGGCCATGTCACCGGAGTCCAGCCGAATGCCGCACTTGGTCAGTCCCCTGGGCTTGAGCACATCATTGAAGGCGCGTATGGCGTCGGGGACGCCGCTTTTCAGGGTATTGTAGGTGTCCACCAGCAGGACCGGGTTATCTGGATAGATCTCACAGTAGGCGCGGAAGGCGTCATACTGGGTGTCAAAGGTCTGTACCCAGGCGTGGGCCATGGTGCCCCCTGCGGGCACGCCGTAGAGCTGGTCGGAGATGGTGCAGGCCGTTCCTTTGCACCCGCCAATAAACGCCGCCCGGGCGCCGTCAATGGCGCCGCTGGACCCCTGGGCCCGGCGGGAGCCAAACTCCAGCACCGTCCGTCCCCGGGCCGCCCGGACGATTCGATTGGCCTTGGTGGCAATGAGGCTCTGGTGGTTGATGGTCAGCAGCAGATAGGTCTCCAGCAGCTGGCTCTGGATGGCGGGCGCCCGGACGGTCAGAATGGGCTCATTGGGAAAGACGGGGGTTCCCTCCGGCACCGCGAAGATATCCCCGGTAAACTTAAAGTTCGCCAGGTAGTCCAGGAATCCCTCATCAAACATTTTCCGGCTCCGAAGATACTCGATATCCTCGGGCTCAAAGTGGAGGTCCTGGATGTACTCGATGACCTGCTCCAACCCAGCCGCAATGGCATACCCCCCTTTGTCCGGTACACTGCGGAAGAACAGATCAAAATGTGTGATCCGGTCCTTGTACCCGGCCTTGAAGTATCCGTTGCCCATGGTCAGCTCATAAAAGTCGCACAGCATGGTCATGTTCAGTTTCTTGTTTGTATTCATGGCAAGATCCTCTGTTTCAGTGATGGGGCGTTCCGCCGCCCGGAAATTGGGGCCCTGGTCACACCCAGGGCGGGCCGGTCCGATAAAATCGCCTTATTATATGCCCAAACAGGTGACAAGTCAATAGACGCTCCCGCCGCTTCCCCTTTCCCCTTTTGAAAGTTTAACAAGTATTATAACTGATTTCTCCCCAAACTGCAACGAATCCCCACAAAACATCTGTAAATTCTTTCATTTCCTCTTTTTGCTACAAGATTTCCTGCATTTTGTAGAATTTGACGGAGCCCAGTTTTCCCATCTCCCTGTCCCCATGCCATGGGAAATGGGGGCGCATGACTTGGAAACCAGCGCATATAGATAGAACGACATAGAAAGGACGGGATCGATATGAAATTCTTTCGCGTGAAACCTGCTAAAGAGCGGAAGGTCGTCTTCCTGCGCAAGCGTTGGCTGGCCATCCCCGGGGCGCTGCTGTGCATCTGCGCCCTGTGCCTGGTGACCACCCTGCCCTCCTACGTCTCCGCCTCCACCACAGAGCGGCAGCTCCCCATCTACTGCGTCCAGCGGGACTACAAGACCTGCGCCCTCTCTTTTGACGCAGCTTGGGGCAACGAAGACACCCAAACCCTCATCGACATCTTTGACAAGTACAACGTGAAAGTCACCTTCTTTGTGGTGGGGGAGTGGGTGGATAAGTACCCCGAGTCCGTCAAGGCCCTGGCGGATGCCGGCCACGAGGTGATGGGGCACTCCAACGACCACGCCCACTTCAATACCCTCTCCGCAGATCAGATTGTGGAGGACATCAACACCTGCAACGATAAGATTGAGAAGATCACCGGCAAGCGCCCCACGCTCTTCCGCCCGCCTTTCGGGGAGTACGACGACCACGTCATCACCACCGTCCGGGGGATGGGCATTGAACCCATCCAGTGGGATGTAGACAGTCTGGACTGGAAGGACTATGACGCGGCCACTATCACCCAGCGGGTGACCTCCAGCGTGGGCCCCGGGTCCATTGTGCTCTTCCACAACGCCGCCCTCCATACCCCGGAGGCCCTGCCCGACATCCTGGAATATCTGTTGGGAGAAGGCTATGAGATCGTCCCCATCAGCCAGCTGATTTTGGACGGGGAATACGGCACCGACTACACCATCGACCACACAGGCCGGCAGTGCCCCGTCTCCTCCTAAGCGCTTTCCGCGCAAGAAGGACGCCCCCGCCGGCGGCGGGGGCGTCCTCAACGGGGAGGTGGTTGTGTCTCTTCCCCCTCCTCTGCGATGGGGAGGTAAATTCTGGTGACATAGTTTTGGGGATTCGCCGTCATGGTGGCGCCAATGAGATACTCCTCCATAGAGATCCCCCGCAGCAGAAGTCCATGGCGCTGGGCGTACGCCTCCAGAGACAGGTAGGCGGGAAGCATCTCGGAATACGGCCCCACATAGATACAGGAGACCGCCCGAAACGCCGGCAGGCGCCGACAGTTGGGCAGCTGGGGGTTGGGGTTCTTAATCCGATAGCAGACCTCCAAATCCCCCTCGTCGTCAGAGGGGTCCTCACTGAACTGCTTCTTGTAATCGGAGTGAAAGATCGCCATATTCACATCCACAGGTTCCAGCCCCGCCTGATCCATCAGCTTCAGCAGCTCCGCCCGGCGGGAGATGAAGAGCCGGCTGGCCTTCCAATAGCACTGGTAGCGGGTATAGGCCACCCAGGCCGCGGGAAATTCCACCACAGAGACGCTGGGCTCCGCGGCAGCCTGGCGGGACTCCAAAAAGGACAACCCCCCCATAATGCGGAGAATGTTGTCAATGAGGGCGTCATACTTGGCCACCGTGGCGTCCCGCGCCTGGCGCACCTCATACAGGTGTTCCTCCAGTTCCCGGGAGAGGGTCCGCAGATCCCGTTTTTTCAGCAGCGCGCCAATCCTCTGGTTGGGCAGGTCCAGCTCCTTCAGGCTGCTCAGCAGAAGGACCTCCTCAATCTGGCTGTCCTCATAGTAGCGGTAGCCGTTCTGTCTATCTCGATAGGCGGGCTTGAGAAGCCCCTGCTGGTCATAGTATCGCAGCTGTTTGGCGGTGACATTGCAGAGGTTGGCCATCTCCCCCACTGTATATCGTGACCGCTTCATCCCATATCCCCCCATGCTCTCCCCACCGGTTCCGGTGTGGTTTTCAAACCATATTATTGTATTTTACCCAACCTTTTGAAAAATGTCCATCCCTTCCACTTCAAAACCTTTCCCTTTCTGGAAGGTTTATTCCGCAGGATTTTTCCTCATTCCCCCCATATTTTTCTCATGGCGCCATAGTATCTCTTACTTTTTCCTTGTTTCTTCTCTTCTCAGAAAGAAATTGCCCCATTTCGATCTCCGTTCCTCCATCTCTGGCCCTGCCAAACACTGCTTGACCTTCCCTTGCTGGGAACCTTTATACTAAGAATATAGCAAGCATTTGATCACCCATTCATCATCAAGAAATTGGAGGGATTCTCTCTTGCGTCATCATTTCATTCACCCCTATATGCCCAACAGCGTTCCTCACATTGAAGAGGAAATGCTGCGGGAACTTGGGCTCTCCAGCGTGGAGGAACTCTACCGCACGGTCATTCCAGAGGACCTTCTCTTTCAAGGCACCATGGACCTGCCGGCGCCTTTGCTCAGTGAACAGGCCCTCAAACGCCATGTCAGCCGCTTACTGGCCAAAAACACCTCCACAGAGGATGCCATCAGCTTTCTGGGGGCGGGCTGTTATAAGCGGTATATCCCCGCGGTCTGTGACGAGATCGCCAACCGCTCAGAATTCCTCACCGCCTACTGCGGCGATACCTACTCCGACCACGGAAAAATGCAGGCGATCTTCGAGTACGCCAGCATGATGGCGGAACTGCTGGAACTGGATGTGGTCAGCTACCCCACCTACGACGCTGGCCAGGCGGTCTCCTCCTCCTTCCGTATGGCGCTGCGCCTGCGCCCAGGCCGGAATGAGATTCTGGTTCCCGCCCATATGAATCCGGAAATCCGCTCCCAGGCGGCCGCTTACTGCCGCCCCTTTGGCACTCTGGTGCCTGTGGAGAACCCCTTCGGGGTGCTGGACCTGGCAGACCTTCAGGCCAAGCTCTCCCCCCGCACCGCCGCGGTCTTTCTGGAAAACCCCGCTTACTTAGGCGCCTTTGAGCCCAGGGCCAAAGAGATCATGGACCTGGCCCACCAGGCCGGCGCCATCGGCATTGTCATGCCGGAGGTCTCCTCCTTAGGGGTGGTCACCCCGCCATCGGGCTACGGCGCGGACATCACCTGCGGCGACATTCAGCCCCTGGGCATTCACATGCAGTACGGCAGCGGCTGCGGCGGCTTCATCGCCATGGACAATGATCCGGACTATGTTAACGAGCTGCCCACCTACCTCTACGGCATCTCCGAAACCCAAAAAGACGGGCAGTATGGCTGGGGCCGCGCCCTGTACTACCGGTGCAGCCACGCCTCCCGGGAAAATGCCAAGGAATACTTTGGCACGGAATGCGGCCTATGGGCCATTGTGGCCGGGGCCTACCTGGCTACCATGGGGCCCCGGGGCATGCAGGAGCTGGGCCAGCGGATCTTGTCCTATGCCGCCTACGCCATAAAGCGCCTGTCCGCCCTGCCCGGCGTCACCGCCAACCCAGCCGGCGGCCAGGTGTTCCAGGAATTCATGGTGGACTTCCGGGCCACGGGAAAATCCGTGGCGGAGATTCACCAAGCCCTGTTGGCCCGGAACATCTTTGGCGGTGTGGACCTGGGCAAGGTTTTCCCCGCGTACGCCGGCTATGCCCTATACTGCGTCAGCGACACCACCACCGCGGCGGACATCGACACCTTGTGCGCCGCGCTGCACGATATTTTAGGAGGAACGGGAGCATGAAACGGGACGGCACACGTGATTTCCACGAAGCCAGATGGGACGAACCCATTCTGATGGAACTGGGAGAGCCCGGCCAGCGGGCCCTTCTGTTGGAGGAGATAGAGCCTCAAGTCGCCCAGGCCGCCGGTGCGCCTGACGACCTGGTGCCCCAGGGCTACCTCCGCCGGGAAGCCCCCGAGCTGCCGGAGCTGGGTCAAATGCAGCTGCTGCGGCACTATCTGCGCCTGTCCCAAGAGACCATCGGCGCGGACCTCAACATCGACATCGGCCTGGGCACCTGCACCATGAAGTACAACCCTAAGGTCCACGAGAGCTTTGTCCGGGACCCCCGGTTCTCTGAGCTCCACCCCTATCAGGACCCGTCCACCACCCAGGGCATTCTGCAGGTGCTCTATGAAACCGAACAGTACCTCAAGGCCATCTCAGGAATGGACCGCTTCAGTCTGAACCCCGCCGGCGGTTCCCAGGGCATCTTCTCCAACGTGGCCATCATCCGCGCCTACCACGAGGCCCGGGGAGAGGGGGCGCAGCGGGATGAGATCATCACCACGATTCTCTCCCATCCAGGCAACGCCGGCACCGCCGCCGCCCTGGGCTACAAGGTCATCACCCTCTACCCCGACGAGAGCGGCATCCCCGACCTGAACGCCCTCAAGGCCGCAGTCTCCCCCCGGACCGCCGCCCTGCTGATCACCAACCCTGAGGACACGGGCATTTACAATGAAAAAATCCGGGAATTTGTGGACATCGTCCACGCCGCCGGTGGTCTGTGCGTCTATGACCAGGCCAACCTCAACGGCCTGATGGGCATCACCCGGGCCAGGGACGCGGGCTTCGACCTGTGCCAGTTCAACCTGCACAAGACCTTCTCCTCCCCCCACGGCAGCCAGGGGCCGGGGGCCGGCGCCCAGGGCTGCACCGAGGAACTGGCCCAGTTTCTCCCCCTGCCCACGGTGGAGTTTGACGGCACTCAATACTATCTGGACTACAACCGCCCTCACTCCATCGGCAAGCTGCGCAAATTCTACGGGGTGCCCGCCGTGGTTCTGCGGGCCTACGCCTATATCCGCAGTCTGGGGGCCGACGGGCTGAAACAGGTCTCTGAGCTGGCCATTCTCAACAACAACTATCTCCTGAAAAAGCTGGCATCCGTTCGGGGGCTCTCCATGCCCATGGCCGAGGGCAAGCCCCGGCTGGAGCAGGCCCGGCTCAGCTGGGAAAAGCTGTGCCAGGAAACCTCCGTCACCACCGACGACATTGACCGCCGGATTGTGGACTACGGATTCCAGAGCTACTTTGCCAGCCACCACCCCAGAATCATCCCCGAGCCCTTCACCCCCGAGGCCTGCGAGACCTATTCCAAAGCGGATATCGAAGAATACGCCGCGGCCCTCCAGTCCATTTCCGAGGAGGCATACGCCACCCCCGAGGTGGTAAAAACCGCCCCCCATCGGGCCGCCTTGGCCACCCAGCTCACCGGTGACCGGCTGGACAACATGGACACCTTCGCCTGCACCTGGCGCGCCTATCAAAAGCAGAAAAACCGGTAACGGAACCATCCAAATAGGAAAGAAGCGATTGCATGCATGTTACCTTTTCCATCGCGGGGACCACGTTCCTGGTGTTCTGCGTCTTTGCCATTGCTGCGGCGGGCTATCTGTTGGGCCGGGTCACCATCCAAGGCGTCAGCTTGGGTACCGCCGGTGTCTTTGTGGCCGCCCTGCTCTTCGGCTGCTTCTGTTATGGGAGCCTGTCGGAACAGCTCACCGTAGCAGGGGCCACCTTTGTCACCGACGGGCTGAAGATTGTGGAGAATTTGGGGCTCATGTTCTTTGTCACCGCCGTCGGCTTCATTGCGGGCCCCGGGTTTGTCCACAATTTCAAACAGAACTTCAAGTCGTATGTGTGCCTGGGGCTGGTGATCACCCTGTTTGGCGGGGTAGCCTGCGTACTCTGCATCCTCATCGGCCGTTCCTTCACCGGGCTGTCCCACGCGGAGTTCACCGCCATCCTGGTGGGCCTTCTGGCCGGAGCTCTCACCTCCACCCCCGCTTTCTCCGCAGCCAAGGCCACGGTGGCCACTGCGGAGCTGGAGTCCCTGGTCTCCGTGGGCTACGGCATCGCCTACCTCTTCGGGGTGGTGGGGGTGGTCCTCTTTGTCCAACTGATCCCCAAGCTCACCCACGCGGATCTGGACCGGGAACGGGACCGGCTGACCCAAGTCTCCCAGAACGCCGCCAGACGGACCGGGCGGGTCTGTTTGGATGAGTTCGGGCTCATGCCTCTGGCCCTGGCCATTGTCTGCGGCATCGTGGTGGGCAGCTGCAAGGTGGGAAACTTTTCCCTGACCACCACAGGCGGCTGCCTGCTGGCCGGTCTGGTCTTTGGGCACTTTGGCCGGATCGGTCCGGTCAACCTGATGCCCAGGGACACCACCCTCAAGGCCATGCGGGAACTGGGTTTGGTCCTTTTCCTCATTGGCGCCGGAGTGGCGGGCGGCTCCCGGTTCGCGGAGTTTTTCCACCCCATCTACTTTGTCTATGGCATCCTCATGACCGCGCTGCCCATGGTGGTGGGATACCTTTTCGCCAAGCATGTGCTAAAACTCTCCCTCCTAAACAATTTAGGCTCCATCACCGGCGGCATGACCTCCACCCCCGCCCTGGGGACCCTGATTTCCGTGGCCAAAACGGAGCAGGTCGCCGCCGCTTACGCCGCCACCTATCCCATCGCGCTGCTCTCGGTGGTGGTCATCTCCCAAGTCATTATCCTTGTGCTGTCATAGCCTTGCAGGGATTCCAAACGCAAACAGAATCGAGGTAAACTATTATGTTAGCAGTGGTAAAAGAACACGAAGGCCCGGGCTTCGCGGTAAAAGAGGTCCCCTATCCTGTCCTCCGGGACACAGACGTCATCATCAAAGTCCGTTCCGTGGGCATCTGCGGCACCGACGGCCCGATCCTGGCCGGCACCCGTCCGGTCCCCTATCCTTTGATCCCCGGGCATGAGTTCGCGGGCGACATTGTGGAGGTGGGTTCCGCCGTCCAGCATCTCAAGGTGGGAGACCGGGTCACCCCCTGCATCGTCATCGGCTGCGGTGACTGCGACATGTGCATTGAAGGCAAAGAGGTTCTTTGCGACAACCTGGTGGAGACGGGAATCCACGTGGACGGTGCCTTTGCCGAATACGTCCGGGTCCCCGCCAAGGTCTGCCGGAAAATGCGGGACACCACCACCTATGACCAGGGGGCCTCCGTCGATCCCGTGGCCTCCGCTTACCGGACGGTCAAGGCCTCCAGGATCACCTCCAAGGATGTCTGCTGTGTCTATGGCGCCGGCCCCATCGGACTTTACGCCGTCCAGCTGATCCGGCTCCGGGGCGTCAAAACCGTCATCTGCCTGGATACCGACGCCGGTGCCCAGCGGCTGGAGCTGGCCAAAACCCTGGGGGCCGACTACACCATCAACGTCTCCCGGGAGGACCCTGTACAGCGGGTCAGAGAGATCACCAACGGCGCCATGGCCGACTACGTCCAGGACTGCGTCGGCGCCCCCACCGTTCCAGTCACCGCCATGAACCTCTTAAAGAAAGCCGGCACCTATGCCATCACCGGACTTTACCACACCCTGCCCCAGGTGGACTTAGGCAAAGTGGTTCGAAGCGAGATCGACATCTATGGCACCATCTGCTATACCCGGCAGGAGTTCGAGGAGTGTCTCCACTTCATCGAAGACGGGCGGGTCAAGGTAGACCCCCTCATCACCCATCACTTCCCTCTGCGGGAAATGGAGCAGGCCTTTGCCATCACCCAGGCCAAGCAGAGCATCAAAATCATTCTAAACCCCTAACGGATTCCATGGGAAAACAAGCAGCCTCTCCGGGGAGAGGCTGCTTGTTTATTTCTCTGTTTCCCACTGCCGCCGGAGTTTTCCCAGGGCCCGCAGCTTGATCTGATTGACGTTTTGCTTGCTGGTCCCCATCCCGGGGGCCAGCTCCGCCACAGTGTATCCCCAGTAATAGACCTGTTCCAAAACATAGGTTTCTTTTTCCGTCAGCCTCGGGCAGCCTTTTACCAGGTCTGAAAACCGCTGCTTCTCAGCAGAATCCTCCTTGGCCAGCGCCGGCAGGCTGTCCTGCTCCTCCATTTCATTCAGAGAAAAGGCAATGGCAGGCTGGCGCATCCGCTCCCGTTGCAGCCGCTCATAGGCATGGCGCACAGACTGCACCAAATACTGGACCACGGCCCCCTCCGCACGGCACCGAATCTGTTCCGGCTTCATGTCGTGAATCACCTGTAAAAACGCCGCGGTCATATCCTCCAATCCATCTTCTCCCCACAACTTTCGTCCATACTTTTTCAGGATCGGCTGGAACTGCTGGAGCAGCGACAGCATGTCCGCCTGGCTCCCCTGTTTCGCCTGTATAATTTGGTCCATCAGCATTCTTCATCCTTCCATTCTCAAGGAGATGGAAGTAAAAGAGAGAATCCGGGACCAAAAGGAAACGTTCCATTTTTATTTTCTGTCTTTTTCTGCTTTTCTGTGGAGTATGAGAGAATATTCCAACACATGAAACGCAGATTTCCAAAAAATGCAACAAAAATGCCGAAAAATACAGTTTTGTATTTTTCGGCATTTTCTGTCTCATCCTGGCCTGACGCCATATTTTATTTTTGCTGCTCTGCTGCCTGATCTTCTCCTTCCCGTCTCATCAGACGCTGCACGTGACGGCGGGCCCTGGTCATCATCATTCGTATGCTGTTTGCCCCGCATCCCAGATCATCTGACAGTTCCCTGTCACTTCTCTGCTGGAAATACCGTCCCTCCAGCAAAAAACGCTCTGTGGGGGCAAGCTGAGGCCAGACAGCGGCCAACGTATTCCACCGTTCTCTTTGAATGACCCATTCCTCCGGCAGGCATCCCTCCACAGGCAGAGCACCCGTCTCCAGGGAAACGCACCATCCCCGTTCCTTGGCCTGCTTTCTGAGCAGGGTGAAGGCCGTATTGCGTACGGTAACAGTAAGATAGCCAACCCGCTCCCCTTCCTTCAGGGCTCGCAGCTTCGGAATCCTTGAAAGCAGCCGAAGAAAGCTCTCCTGCAGGATCTCTTCCCAGAGAAACGCATCCCGACAGTATTTCTTTGCTGTACGGAGCATCCGCTCCTCATAGTGATTGTACAGCCACACCATAAATTCTTGGTCATCCATATCGTCCTTTTCTGTCAACGTGGTCGGAGGCACATCCATCTTTTCTGATTCTTTCTTCTTCACAGTCCAGCAGCAGTCCATTCCTTCCTGGGAGAAACCAATTTTCCCGAAAAAACGCCTTGTTTCCCCACGAAATTATTTTACTCGCACTCAGATCACATTTCAATACAACATATTATTGTTTTATAATTTGAATCTAATCAAATACATGTAATCAAAGTATATGAGATATCAAGCGAGACATCTTCCCGCCCTCACACTCCCGCCAGATGGTTTACTTTCCCACCCTCTCCCCCCTCTTTTCTTCTGAGAGAGGAGGTGAATCAAAATGGAATCCACCGAATGGATTGATTCTTGGCTCCGCTCCTTCTGTGGGAACAGTTCCGGCCTGCTTTTGGCGCTGCTGCTGTTGGTTCTGCTGGATTATATCACAGGAATCTGCGTCGCCATTCAGACCAAGCAGCTCTCCAGTCAGATCGGCGCCAAGGGGATCACCAAAAAGGTTGCGATGTTTGTGGTAATCGCGTTTTGTCACGTGTTGGACGCCTATCTGCTTCACGCAGAGGCCGCCCTGGAGACGGTGTCTACCATCTTTTATCTGTCCAACGAAGGCATCAGCATCCTGGAAAATGTGGGAAAACTCGGGGTTCCCTTACCCCAAAAAGTCCAAACCCTGCTCAGCTATCTGAAAAAATCAGGGGACAACGATCCCCCATCCTAAGAGAGGAGGCGCAGACATGGCGCTCACAGTACACCAAACCTATCTCACCCAAAACGACTGCTACCGTTCCGGCGGTGCCCTCACGCCTCAGGGGCTGATGCTCCACTCCGTGGGCTGCGCCCAGCCCGATGCCATGGCCTTTGTCCAAAGTTGGAACCAGCCCGGGGTGAAAGCCTGTGTCCACGGCTTCATCGACGCCAACACCGGGGCAGTTTACCAGACCCTCCCCTGGACCTGCCGCGGCTGGCACGGCGGCGGGTCCTCCAACAACACCCACATCGGCGTGGAAATGTGTGAACCCGCCTCCATTCGCTATACCAGCGGGGCAAACTTCTTAGACCAAGACCCCGCGGCCACCGAGGCGGCGGTCCTGCGGACCTATGGCACCGCCGTGGACCTCTTTGCCCAGCTGTGCCGGACCTTTTCCCTGGACCCTCTGGGCGATGGCGTCATTCTCTCCCACCGAGAGGGCCACCAGCGGGGCATCGCCACCAACCACGGGGACCCTGAGCACCTTTGGTCCCCCTTCGGCCTCACCATGGATATTTTCCGGCAGGCGGTCTCTGCCGCCCTAACGGGCCAGGCAGCCGCCCCTGCTTCCCCTGCGGTTCCCTTTCTGGGCCGGGTTACCGCCGACGCGCTCCACATTCGCTCCGGTCCGGGAACCAACTGCCCCATTGTGGGAACCATCCGGGACCAGGGTGTCTACACCATCGTGGAAACCGCCGACGGCCAAGGTGACAGCCAGTGGGGAAAGCTGAAAAGCGGCGCGGGGTGGATTGCCTTGGACTATGTCACCCCCCAATAACCCCCCGGGCAGAGCGCCAGCCCTCTTTCCGCCCAAACTTTTTCCCAACTTTTTGCCCCGTCCGGTTTACTTCTCTGCCCCGTTTGCCTCCTTTTCTGGTGAAACCAGTACAAACCGGTTGGGAATTCATTTGCCGGGCAACAGCCGGCGGGGACTGGAATTCAAAAAAATAAAAGGAGATTTTAAGTATGGCAAAAACAATCGTAGTATACGGCGCCACCATGGCCGGTGTGGCCGCGGCCGCAAAGGCGGCAAAAAACGCCCCCAGCGCAACCATTCACCTCATTGTGCCCGATCCTGTGGACTACAACGGCAACGGCTGCTGCCTCGGCGCCATTGGCACGGTGGGTGGACAGAACTTTTTTGATATTGGTTGGAAAGATGTCCTAGCCCGAACCTACTATACAAACGGTTCTTTCAAATGGTGGTGCGGCCAAATGGGGCAGCATTACAATGTGGATGCCATGTCCGACCTTCTGAAGCGCGATCTGACAAAGGCCGAATACGGCGGCAGAATCAAGATTCATTACGCCTACGACATCACCGGTATCGGCTGGGAATCGTCCCACATCACTGAAGTTCGCCTGAAACGCATCTTCCGAGATACCGATGGCACCGTTAAATGGGACGAAAAAGCGGACACCCTCACCATCGCTGGCGATGTATTTATTGACGCCTCGGAATCTGGCCGTTTGACCCGCATGTCTAACTTTGGCGGTACCGTCGGACGATATGACTGGCCCGCCAGCCTGTTAGACAGCGACGAGCGTGGAAGTAATGGTAAAGCCCGTCAGCAGGTAGCAACGTTGATGTTTAAAGTGAAAAATTTCGATCGCTTTAAAGCAGATGACGATGAACTGACTGCTGGAGATAAAGATAACAACGGTGTCTATAGCGCAACAGGCGGTACGCGTGCTTATAAAACCAATACCAAAATTTTAAATTTTAATAATACGCATGGTCCAGAAGGCTTTGCTCTGAAGCCCTTCAATATGGCACAAGATGGCCCTGGTTCTGACGAATGGTGGGTAAATATGCTCCTGGTATTTAACGTAGACGGTCGGGCTTACAACCGAGACCTCACAGGTGACACCAGTTATCTCTTCCCTTCCGACATGCGCTCCGACTACAAGACTGTGGATGATGCCTGGGTCGCCGCCAGAAAAGTATTAGACTATCCCGATTTCCTCCCTGCCTTGCGTTCTTTCCTTGGTTTTGAGGGTGCCGATCTCGTCCGAGACAAAAACGGTGATCCCGTTGTTGGCAACTCCCTGTACCTTCGGGAGACCATCCACTCCGCTTTTTCTTCCAGTGACCGGGCCAACGGCACCGAAGACACCAACTATGCACTCAGCGCAAAGGATTTCTGGAATCCCGGCGCTACCAAAAACACCGGCAACGACAGCCGCCATTATGCCAAACGTATGGGGCTGAACTACTATGGTCTTGACATCAACGCCTATAAATTCGAAGATTTGAAACAGAATGGCCAATATATCTGGGGACACGAAGTTACCGAAGCAGCTCGTTCCGACATCAAGTTCCCTGAACACGTGAGCCCCACCTACATCACCTACAGCGCCATTGCCACCAACTTCGTATACAACCTGCTGATCCCAGGGTATGCTGCCGGTATCGCTTCCCTTGGCTGGGCAGAGGCCCGGACCATCCCCAACCAGTGCGTTCTGGGAGACGCCGCAGGGGTTGCCGCCGCCTACGCTGTGAACAACAACATCGATCCTTTGAACTTCGGTTCTGCCGATATCACAGCAGTCCAGAATATTCTGAAAAATAGTGGCGCTCTTTTGGAAAAGTAATTTATTTTCTTCTTCCCCTTAAAAACGGAGGCAGCCTTCCGGCTGCCTCCATCTCTATTCTCAGCTATACCGTTCCGGGGGAACCCTGTAATACATTAACAGAGTAAGCGTATTGGTTTCAGGATCCCATCCTCCCTTCCATTCATCTTGTGCTTCTCTACTGTAATGTGAAAGATCACACACTGGAACCATCAACTCTCCATACAACGCACGCGTTGGTGCACAAAACATTTTTTCACTTCCATTGCTTTCCCAATAGTATATTTCATTTCCCATTTGATAGTAATATAGACTACCAGAACTTACATTCGTAATGCCCGCTATCATCTCCTGCTGAATCGGCCACCAAGCAACTCCAAGTTTATCCGCACTCTCCTTTCCATATTTTTTTATCAAATCTATTTCAACATCATACATATCATTAAGCGACGCATAAATTATGTTGTCTATCACTTGCAGCTGAATTTGGTCTGTTTCCTCTTCCTGTAGAATCGTCCCTTCTTCTCCATGCTCTTTATAGTTCTCTTTATATCTTGCCACAACCGTGATGTCATGGTTTAACCCCTCTTCCATCTCCTCCAGCATCCGCTGAATCATCACCACGGCCTCGGCACGCGTGGAGGTCTTGTTGGGCTGGAAGCTCCCGTCGGGATACCCCTTCAGAACGCCAGCCTTAACCGATTCGTTCACATATCCCTTCATCCAGTCCAGGATTTCCTCCTTGTCGGTAAAGGGCAGCTCCCCCTCCACCGGTTGGCTGGCCGGGTACACCAGGCCGAGGGCCCGGTCCGTCATCAGCGCGATCTCATACCGGGCAATCGCCTTCTCTGGCCGGAAATTCTTCCCATTGTAGTCATCCGGCACCACCATGCCGGAGTACAGCGCCGCGTCCAGCCACCCCTGGCTGGTCAGCCAGTGGCCGCTCATATCGTACAGCTTCGGCGTATATTCCGTCGGATTTCCCCAAATATCATCTGTCAGTGCATTCTCCTTCATCCACGCCACTGTCTCACTGTCCGGCGTCAAGTGGATCGCGTCCAGCAGCATTTTTGTAAACTCCGCACGGGTGATGCTCTTCTCCGGCTTAAAACTCCCATCTGGGTAACCGTCCACCCATCCAGATGCAACTGCGGCTTCTACCTCCTTCTGGGCCCAATGCCCCTCCAGATCCGAGAGATTTTTCCCGCCGCTTACCGGCGCCGCCAGCCCGGCCGGCACCATCAGCACCGCAGCCAGCAGGCCGCACAGTCCTTTTTTCCAATGTTTCATCAGGGTCACACTCCTTTCTTATTACCCTTTGTTTATTAAGACGTAATATCTCTCAAAATGCAACTATTTTCTCAAAAATTTTTTTGCCCAATGTATTCCTGATTCTCTGTACTTCCTCTATCCAATCGCCAAAGCGCCCGCTCCTCCATTATCCTCAGCACTGAACCTCTCTCTTAACAAGAATGGAGGCAGCAAAAAGCTGCCTCCATTCTTGTATTTTCATGATTCCCCCATTCTGAGAGACTCAAAACGCAATAATAAAATCAGGGCCAATCCCTGGGAGACTGATAAAGCATCCATAAAGTCAGGGTATTGGTTTCTGGCACCCATCCGCCCTTCCATTCATCTTGTGGCTCCCTATCATAATGCGAAAGATCGCATACAGGAATCATTAATTCTCCGTATAAGGCACGTGCAGGTGCACAATATACTTCTTCATTATCAAATCCCAACCAATAGTACTTAGTACTTCCCATCTGGAATCCATAGTTATAATAATCATATACAGTTACATTAAGCACTACAATTCCTTGTTGGACTGGCCACCATTGGAACCCCATTCTATTATCTGGATTGATATGTCCAACCTTTTTCATCATTTCCATTTCAACATCGTATAGATCCTTTACCGATGCGTAAATAATGTTGTCAACTATTTGCAGTTGAATCTTGTTGGTCTCCTCTTCCTGTACAATGCTCTCCCCTTTCCAACCCTCTTGATATCTTGCTACAACCGTGATATCAGGGTTCAGCCCCTCTTCCATCTCCTCCAGCATCCGCTGGATCATCACCACGGCCTCGGCACGGGTGGAGGTCTTGTTGGGCTGGAAGCTCCCGTCGGGATACCCCTTCAGAACGCCGGCCTTGACCGATTCGTTCACATACCCCTTCATCCAGTCCAGGATTTCCTCCTTGTCGGTAAAGGGCAGCTCCCCCTCCACGGGCTGACTGGCCGGGTACACCAGGCCAAGGGCCCGGTCCGTCATCAGCGCGATCTCATACCGGGCAATCGCCTTCTCTGGCCGGAAATTCTTCCCATTGTAGTCATCCGGTACCACCATGCCGGAGTACAGCGCCGCGTCCAGCCACCCCTGGCTGGTCAGCCAGTGGCCGCTCATATCGTACAGCTTCGGCGTATATTCCGTCGGATTTCCCCAAATATCCTCCATTTTTGCGTGCACTTTCATCCATGCCACCAGCTCACTGTCCGGCGTCAAGTGGATCGCGTCCAGCAGCATTTTTGTAAACTCCGCACGGGTGATGCTCTTCTCCGGCTTGAAGCTCCCATCTGGGTAACCGTCCACCCATCCAGATGCAACTGCGGCTTCTACCTCCTTCTGAGCCCAATGCCCCTCCAAATCCGACAAGCCTTTCTCGCCGCTCACCGGCGCCGCCAGTCCAGCCGGCACCATCAGCACCGCAGCCAACAGGCCGCACAGTCCTCTTTTCCAATGTTTCATTCGAGTCACGCCACTTTCTTAATACATTTTATTTTTTAATATATAATATTAATTAAAATTTAACTATTTCCTCAAAAATTTTTTATCCGATATGTCCCTCTGCTCTGTCCTATATTCACTTCCTAAAAAACGGAGGCAACCAAAACGGCCACCCCGTTATATAAAAAGATTCACGAAATCATTCCCCATCCATTGTAATAGAACATAGGAACAGTCAGCGTTTGGGTTTCCGCATCCCAAGCAGCTTGCCAACCTTCCTGCGGCTCCTCCTTTGGATGGGAAAAGTCGCAAATTGGAACCATGAGTTCTCCATAAAGAAAGCGCACAGGCTCACAGAAATAGGATGGATGGACTGACCACTTTCCCCAGTAGTAGGTTGTATCTCCAGCCTGGTACTGAAACTCCCAATAAAATCCGTCCATAGGTTCCACATAAAATTTTTGCTCGATAGGCCACCATTCAAAACCAATAATCTCCCACTGTGTATTTCCGTTCTCCTGCATCATTTCAATTTGAACATCATACAAATCATTGAGTGACGCATAAACTATATTATCAATCACTTGTAATTGAATTTGGTCCGTTTCTCTTTCTTGCAAAATGGTATCACTGATTTCATGCGTATACGGAATAGATTCTCTGTACTGCACACGTATCGTCGTGGCAGAATCCAACGCATCAATCCCCTCTTCCATCTCCTCCAGCATCCGCTGGATCATCACCACGGCCTCGGCACGCGTGGAGGTCTTGTTGGGCTGGAAGCTCCCGTCGGGATACCCCTTCAGAACGCCAGCCTTGACCGATTCGTTCACATACCCCTTCATCCAGTCCAGGATTTCCTCCTTGTCGGTAAAGGGCAGTTCCCCCTCCACCGGTTGGCTGGCCGGGTACACCAGGCCGAGGGCCCGGTCCGTCATCAGCGCGATCTCATACCGGGCAATCGCTTTCTCCGGCCGGAAATTCTTCCCATTGTAGTCATCTGGCACCACCATGCCGGAGTACAGCGCCGCGTCCAGCCACCCCTGGCTGGTCAGCCAGTGGCCGCTCATATCGTACAGCTTCGGCGTATATGCTGTCGGCCTTCCCCAAATATCCTTCATTTTTGCATGCGCTTTCATCTATGCCACTGTCTCACTGTCCGGCGTCAAGTGGATCGCGTCCAGCAGCATTTTTGTAAACTCCGCACGGGTGATGCTCTTCTCCGGCTTAAAACTCCCATCTGGGTAACCGTCCACCCATCCAGATGCAACCGCGGCCTCTACCTCCTTCTGGGCCCAATGCCCCTCCAAATCTGACAAGCCTTTCTCGCCGTTCACCGGTGCTGCCAGCCCGGCCGGCGCCATCAGCACCGCAGCCAGCAGGCCGCACAGTCCTTTTTTCCAATGTTTCATCAGAGTCACGCTCCTTTCTCCACTTCATAAGCTTCTACTGATTGAGACGCAAGTTTTTCCAAAAGGTTCCCCTTTCCGGCCAGAAAAAACTGGATTTTTCTGGAAGTTTTGTCGTCTTTTGTCGCGTACTGCTTGGTTCCCTTAAAAGCATTGTATTATCGAACCATCTCTTAACGGAAGGTGGTTCCTTATGACAAATACAGAGGCAATTATTCGCACCATTCTCGGGCCAATCCGCCGGGATACCCGCCCCCTGGCCTGCTCGGTGGATTGCCTTTCTGAACTGCTCTTTGTTCAGAAAATTCCCATGGATGAGATCATGGTGACCAAGGACATTTACCCGGAGGTCGCCAAACAGCTCAACAAAAATCCGCGCACCATTTCCCGCTCTGTGGAGCGTCTGGTCCTATGCTGCTGGGAGGAGGGCAACCGCGCATACCTTGCCAAAATCATTGGCCGAAACCTGACCACGCTCCGGGAGCCCAGGGAAATGCTGTTTTATCTCTCCGTCTATTCTCACTGGAATGTCCCGTTTTTCACCGCTGTCCAGGCGCAGCCCTCCCTGTTGTTTTGAGATATAACCCTTTTTATTGTAACGGAAGCTTGATAAAAATGGCAATCCATTTTCTCCATTTTCATCAAGTTTCCGGTCGTTTCCAAGTAATTTTCCCTGCCTCTCACAGGTCTTCCCCATGAAAAAAGCCCTTGAACCAGTGGTTCAAGGGCTTTTGTTCTCTTGTGCCGTTCTCCATGCATCGACCCGCTGCTGCGTTAAGCGAAGAAATACCTCGGTCAAGTGGGACCGCTCCGATTCCCGGGGGCAGAGAAGGCTCACCGTCCGGGTCAGGCGGTCCTTCAGGGGAATGATCTTCACCGCCCGGTTTGGAATCAAGTCAATCAGAGTCAGACCCGGCAGGACCGTGATTCCCAATCCTTTCTCCACCAGCGCAATGGCCATTTGGTTTTCCTGGGGTTGGAAATCCAACCGGCTGAATCTGGCAAAAAGCTGATAGATCTCATGGATGGTACTTCCCATATCAAAGCTCTCATTGGTTGGAATAAACTGGTACTTTCCCACCACATCCCATACAGAGACCTCTTTGAGGCTGGCCAAATAGCTCTTCTCTTCCACCACCAGATAGTAGGGGTCCTCATAGAGGGGAAAGCTCTCCATGCCAGGGGGGCACTGTCCAATGAAGAAGCAGCAATCCAGCTTATGCTCCTTCACATCAAGCTCTCCATTCAGGTAGCATGACTCTTGCTCCAGCTTCACTACCACATCTGGGTACGCCTCATAAAACGCCTCTAAGATTCCGGGCATCCACTGGGCCGCCACGTCGGAAAAAATTCCTACGCGCAGCAGCTCCCATTTGCTGACCCGGGCCGCTTCCTGCAACCGCATCTCCATGGCCTCAATCTGGCGCATAATTTCCAGCAGGCCGACACCGGCCTCTGTCAAGGTGACCCCTCGCTGGTCCCGATAAAAAATCTTGACCCCCAGTTCGTTCTCAATGTTATTGATAATATAGCCAAGGCTTGGCTGGGTGTAACCCATGGTTTGGGCTGCCCGGGTCATACTGCCGCACTCAGCGGTCTTGATGACCGGTGCATATTTACCCATTGCTCATCTCTCCTTTATTCTGCTGTGTCCTGTTTTGGATAAGCAATCCATGATTAGTACATGATGATACCACATCTACCGCAAAATTGGTACAAGAATTTTTTTATGGCGACATAAATCCTCTCAATTTTACAAAAAATTCTTCCCCGAGTATACTAATCGGCGGTCAAGAACTTTGACCGCAGCGCAAAGCTGCCCTACCGGTCTGGGCTGGTGTCTGTTCGCCCTTCTTCTTCCAGGCAGACAAGAGGCCGCCTCTTCTGGGCGGGAGAGACCGCCGTTTTTTCCCCCAACCCGGGCCAACTTTTCCTGAACTCATCTTCGGATAGCAAGAAGCAGCCGTTTTGTTCGGCTGTTTTTTGCTATTTTTCTTTCATCGCCCGGTCCAAGAATTTTTTTATATTGCCATAGATTTTCTCTATTTTACATCTTTATTGACATTTTTTATAATAAGTTGTCGATTTAAGTCACCATTTTTTCGCCATTTTTATTTTCTTTTTCGTTTATGAGCACCCCCGGGCTGAAAGGAGGGCCGCACTTTCCGGGAACTTATGATTCGTTTCCTGCACGAATCCATCATCCCCGCTCCATCCGGAAGCGGTCATTTCAGAAAAGAGGTACTGTATGAGTAACAACCCAGAAAAGAAAGGTGTCAGCGCCATTGACTTTTTCTGCATTGGCTTTGGCGCAATCGTCGGCGTTGGCTGGGCAGTCGCCATCAACGGATGGATGACCAGCTGCGGCGGCCCCATTCCGGCCGCGATTGGTTACATCGTGGCGCTGGTCATGATGATCCCCATTGCTCTCTGCTACTGTGAGCTGGTTCCCATGCTCCCCGTTGCTGGCGGCGGCATGGCCTTCTCCTATCGGGCATTCAACGAGAATGTCTCTTTTATCTCTGGATGGGCGGCCTTTGGCGCGTTCGTCTCCATCATTCCTTGGGAAGCCATTCAGATCACTGACGTGTTGGGCTACCTGATTCCCGACATCAAGAGCGGGGAACCCCTCTATCAGATCGCCGGGACAGATGTCTATCTCGTCACCATCATCATTGGCTCCGTGGCCTCCCTGCTGCTGTTCGCCCTGAACATGCGCGGCCTGGCAGCGGCCGCCACAGTGCAGAAGGTGCTGTGCTTCATCCTGGTGGGTGCCGCCATCATTGGCGCGGTGGCCGCTCTCATCGGCGGCGACGCGAAAAACTGGCAGCCCATCTACGATGTCTCTGACCCCACCATCTACGGCGCTGCCTCCGAGGGGCTGAAAGAGGTCTCTCACCACAGCATGTTTGGCGGCATTATGGCCATTCTGGCCTCCGCCCCCTTCTTCCTGGCCGGGTTTGAGACCATTCCCCAGGGCGTGGAGGACGCCGGCGGCGACATCACCAACGTGGGCAAAACCGTGGTGCTGTCCGTCTGTCTGGCCTGTGTTTTCTATGCCATCCTGCTGTTCTGCTTCGGCTATGGCTGGCCCTGGCAGGAGTTTGCCCACATGGCAAACCCCTCTGCCTCCACCATGTTCCTGAACCTGTATCCCGGTGCCGTGGGCGAGGTGCTGTATTGGCTGATTACCCTGGGCGCCATCGCCGGCCTGTTCACCACCTGGAACGGCTTCTTCATGGCTTCCGCCAGCCTGCTCATGGGCATGGGCCGCGGCTGCCTGGTGCCCAAGGTGTTTGCCAAGCAGAATAAAAACGGCATCCCTGTTCCCGGTCTGATCGTCTGCCTGGTGCTGTCTCTGATCGGTCCTTTCCTGGGCGCCGGCCTGATTCAGGATATTACCTCCTTCTCCGCAGCCGCCTTCGTGCTGTCCTGGACCATCACCTCCTACTCTCTCATCCGCCTGCGGAAGAAAGAGCCCAACCTGGAGCGTCCCTACAAGATTCCCGGTGGAATTGCCATGGGCGCGTTCTCTGCCATTGTGACCACCGTGGTCTTCGTGCTGCTGTTTATCCCCAACAACCCTGTTTACATGGGCAAAACAGCCAGCATCATGTTTGTGGGCTGGATGGTCATTGGCATCATTCTCTTCCTTGCCTCCGGTGTGCAGAGACGCCGGATCTCTCCGGAAGAGCGTGCCGCGGCTATGTTCAGCCACGCCAAGGATGCGTAAGGCACTCGTTTCTTCTCCATAGTTTCTGTTTCATGAGCGTGCCGCTGTCTTTCCAGCGGCACGCTCTTTCTTGTCTTTTCTCACGACAATTTGTTGATTTTTCTTGCATTTTCTTGTCGTTTCCTGTAAGATGATAGCATTGGTTATTATGCCCCTATCAGAAAAAAGAAAAGAGAGAGTGATTCCAATGAACCAAATTCTTGACGGCATTGATTCTGTGGTCACTGCCATCAGCGGGGTCCTGTACATGCCATGGGTCCCCCTTCTGCTCTTGGCTGCTGGGTTATTCTTTACCTTCCGCAGCAAGTTTATCCAGATTCGCCTGCTGGGCGAGTCCTTCCGGGTGGTTTCGGAAAAGCCCAAAACCAAGGGAAGCATTTCCTCCTTCGGCGCCCTGATGATCTCCACCGCCTCCCGGGTGGGCACCGGCAACATTGTCGGGGTCTCCACTGCCATCTGCCTGGGCGGATACGGCGCGGTGTTCTGGATGTGGGTCACCGCCATTCTGGGCGGCGCCTCCGCCTTTGTGGAGTCCACCCTGGCCCAAATCTATAAGCGGAAGAACAAGGACGGCAGCAGCTACGGCGGTCCCTCCTACTACATGGAAACCGCCCTGCGGCAGCGCTGGCTTGGGGTCGTCTTCGCCATCATCATTATCCTGACCTATGCGGTGGGATATAATATGCTGGCCTCCTACAACCTCCAGTCCGCCTTTGCCGGCTTCAGCTTCTACGGCGACCATTCCCCCTTTCTCATCGGCCTGATCCTGGCGGTTCTCTTTGCCGCCTGCGTGCTGGGCGGCGCCCACCGTCTGACCAAAGTCACCGGCACACTGGTTCCCATCATGGGCGTTCTCTACGTTGTCATTGCCTTGGTCGTGGTTCTGATGCACCTGAACCTGGTCCCCACCGTCTTCCAGAACATTTTTGCCAGCGCCTTTGATTTCCCCGCCATTTTCGGCGGCTTCGCCGGCTCCTGCATGATGGAGGGCATTAAGCGCGGCCTGTATTCCAACGAGGCCGGCATGGGTTCGGCCCCCAACGCCGCGGCCACCGCGGACGTCTCCCACCCGGTCAAGCAGGGCCTGGTGCAGATGCTCTCTGTCTTCATCGACACCATTCTCATCTGCTCCGCCACTGCCCTTATGTGCCTCTGCTCCGGTGTGGAGCCCACCGCGGAGGCCGCCGGCGCCCCCTATGTTCAGGCCGCGCTGCAGAACGCGCTGGGCGATTTTGGCCCTGTCTTTATCGCCATCTCCATGGCCCTCTTTGCTTTCACCACCCTCATTGGCAACTACTACTACTGCGAAGGCTGCCTGCGGTTCATCTTTAAGAAGACCCCCAGCCAGACCTTCATGACCGTTTTCCGGATCATTGCCGCCGTGATTGTCCTGCTGGGTGCTGTCATCAGCATGCAGCTGGCCTGGGACACCGCCGATCTCTTCCAGGCTCTGATGGTTGTCATCAACATTCCCGTCATTCTGATCCTGGGACGGACCGCGATAAAAGCCCTGAAAGACTACACAGAGCAGCGAAAAGCAGGTAAAAATCCCGAATTTAAGGCCGCCAATATCGGCCTGAAGGAAAAAACCGATTACTGGAACTAAACGATTACAAACAGGGCGCACGGCAGCTGCCGCGCGCCCTGTTTTTGGCCTTCTGAACCCTCCAGTTCCGGATTTCCAATATTTGTTTGAAAACTTTTTCTCTTTCTACAAATCTTTTGTGCCCTATCTTTCTAACTTTTTCCCCGCAGATATTGCCTTTTCCGATTTTTCCATGTATAATTATGTAAGAAATTACCCATCTGTGAGGAATGCGTATGTATCAGGTTATCATCGTGGAAGACGACCCCATGGTCGCGGAAATTGACAAGCAATATGTGGAACACAACAGCAAAATGGCCATTGCGGGAATCTTCCAAAATGGCCAGGAGGCTTTGGACTTTGTCCGAACTCACCCAGTGGATCTCATTATGCTGGACTATTATATGCCTGTGATGGACGGCCGGACTTTTCTGGTCAAGCTCCGAGCAGAAGGAATCTTAGCGGACGTGATTATGGTCACCGCCGCCAGTGAAGCCCGGCACGTCAGTGAGCTCTACTCCTACGGCGTGTCCGACTATCTGATCAAACCCTTTGACTATAACCGGTTTCAGACCGCCCTGCAAAAATTTGTCTCCCGGCGGGAGGCCTTTGCCGGGGACAAGGCTTTCAACCAGGAGGAGTTGGACAAAGTCATCTCCCCCGAGGGCCAGCGGGGCGGGCAGTTCGTGGACAAAGGAATCCATCCCGTGACCCTGGAGATCATCTGTTCCTTTCTGCGGGAACACAAAAGCGAAAAGCTCTCCATTGAGGATATCGCGAAAAACGTCTCTCTGTCCCGGGTCACGCTGCGGCGGTACATGAACTATCTGATTGACAAGAACAGCGTCATCGGCGGCGTGGACTACTCCACAGGGGGCCGCCCCTCTGCAGTGTACACCTACATCGGCAAATAAGATTTTTCCCCTTTCGGAACTCCCGTGCGCAACACACGGGAGTTTCTCTGTCACCTTTGATTTCGGAAGGAGGCGCCTGCGCCATGGAAGCATTCTACACCCAGTTTATTCAGGAGACCTTTGATGAAACCGGTCAAATCACCCACTGGGCCTACACCTATGCCGACAACTACAATTACAGCTACGATGTCATAGACCCCCTGGGGGAACGATGTTCCAACCGTCTGGCCATGCTGTGGCGGAACGACCGGGGCGAGGAAAAACGGCTGACCTTCGGCGCCCTGAAAACCCTGAGCATCCAGGCCGCCAATCTTTTTCAAAGCCGGGGGCTGAAAAAGGGCGATGTCATTATGACCGCGCTGCGCACCCACTGGAGTTACTGGGTGGTGGCTCTGGCCGCCCACCGGCTGGGTCTGGTCCTCTCCCCCTCCTACTACCTGCTCACCCAAAAGGACTTCGCCTTTCGGATGCAAAAGGCAAACGTCCGCTGTGTCATCACCTGCCGGGAGAGCCAGGCGGAGGCCAGAGTCCTGGCCGCTGCGGAGGAAGCCGGCGTCCCCCTGCGCTTTGCCTTGGGCGGCGGAGATGGCTTTGAGGACTTTTTGGAAAAGGTGGCCGCGCAGAGCCCTGTCATGGACCGGGTGGAGACCCGCTGGTCCGAACCCATCCTTCTCTACTTTACCTCCGGCACCACGGGGCAGCCCAAGGGGGTGCTCCACGACCACGCCTTCACCCTGGCCAACCACTGGGGGGCGCGCTACATGCAGGACACCCACGACGGGTCCCTCCACTTCGCCACCGGAGATACTGGATGGGAAGTGGTCTCCGGCACCAAGTTCTATGGCCAGTGGCTCCATCTGGGCGCCCTGCTGGTCTACGACTATGACCGCTTTCCGCCGGAAAAGGTCCTCTCTCTTCTGGAGGAGGTCAGGGCCACCGGCATGATGGCCCAGCCCACGGTCTACCGAATGCTCACCGAGGTGGGCATGGACCGGTACGACCTCTCCTCCATCACCAACTTTGCGGTGGGAGGAGAAAAACTCTCCCCGGATCTGGCCCAAAAAGTCACCGCCCAGACAGGGCACGTGCTTTATGAGGGGTACGCCCAATCCGAGGCCGGCTTAATCGCCGCAGCCTCCAAGGCCCTGGGCCGGAAGGAGGGGTCTGTGGGGAAAATTCTTCCCAAGTACCATGTAGAGCTGCTGAAAGAGGACGGCACCTTTGCCCAGCCAGGGGAAGAGGGGGAGATCATTCTGGTGGCCGACGGTGGCCGGCGGCCGGAGGGGCTGATGATGGGATACCTGGACGACGAGGAGGCCAACCGCCGCCTGTGGGATGGAGACTTCTTCCACACCGGGGACCTGGCCACCCGGGACGAGGATGGCTTTCTGTTTTACCGGGGCCGGTTTGACGGGATCATCAAGACCAAGGGGTACCGGGTCAGCCCTGTGGAGATCGAAGACGTCCTCTCCCTGCACCCTGCCGTTTATGAGTGCCTCGCCGTGGGGGAGCCTGACCCAGACCTGGGACAGCGGGTGAAAGTCTATGTCATGCTGGCCCCAGGCTATGCCCCCAGCCAGGCTCTGGAGGACGAGCTTATGGCCTTTCACAACAACGCCTGCGCCGGCTTCAAAAAAATCCGGGCTCTGGAATTTGTTGACGCGCTGGCCCACAACGCCAACGGCAAGCTCATCCGGGGGCAGTTCCGCCCCAAAAACTGATCATCCCATTCCAAAGCGGGGAGACGAACCGTCGTCTTCCCGCTTTTCCTTGCCTGTCTCCGGGGGAGCCCCGCCTGCCCGGAAACGGTTGACAGACTTTTGCCCCCCCTTTATAATAAGGAAAGAAAAAAATCCTTGTATCATAACTGTGGGAGGAGGCGCCCTGTGTCGTTGCTGGAATTAAAAGAGGTAACCGTGTCCTTTGCGTTTCCCGACGGCCGTCCCGCTCTGCTGGCACTGAATCAAGTCAATCTGTCCGTGGCGCAAGGGGAATTGGTGGCTCTGGTGGGCCCCTCCGGCTGTGGGAAAACCACCGCTTTGAATGTCCTGGCAGGGCAGGTTGTCCCCACCAGCGGCCAAGTCCGTCTGGCGGGAGAACCCGTCCAGGGCATTCTTCCGTCGGTAGGGTATATCTCCCAGGCGGACACCCTGCTGCCCTGGCGAACCGTGCTGGACAACGTGGCCCTGGCGATGGAGCTGCGGGGCGTCCCCAAATCCCAGCGGCAGGAAACCGCCCGGGCCCTGATGAAAAGCATGGGCCTGGAGGGCTTTGAACAAAGCTATCCCCGGGAGCTCTCCGGCGGCATGAAAAAGCGGGCCGCCATCGCCCGGGTGCTGGCAGTGGACCCCGCCATTCTCATGATGGACGAGCCCTTTGCCCCCTTGGACGCCTTCACCCGGCAGCGCCTGCAGGACGATATTCTCTCCCTCTGGGAGAATACGGGCTGTACCATCCTGTATGTCACCCACGACCTCACCGAGGCCATCACCCTGGCAGACCGGGTGGTCCTCATGAGCGCCCGGCCAGGGCGCGTGGTGCGGGAGTATCCCATTGACCTTCCCCGTCCCCGGCGGGTGATGGATGTGAAATTTTCTCCCCGCTTTGTGGAGCTGGAGCGGGCCATTTGGCAGGAGCTGGAGGCCCAGCTCCCCCAGGAGGAGGGCCGGAGATGAAACGCCAGAAAACGCTGCTCAGCCCGGGCGGATGGACCGCCCTGCTCCTGCTGCTGGCACTGGGCCTGTGGGAGGCCACCGCCGCGGCCGGCTATGTGGACCCCTTCTTTTTCAGCCGTCCCAGCCTGCTCTGGCAGGAATTCTGGACCATGCTCCACAGCGGCATGCTGGCCCGTCATCTGTCCGTCACTGCCCAGGAGGCCGGGTTGGGTCTGCTGCTGGGCGGCACGCTGGGCACCCTGGCCGGCCTGGGCCTGGGGCTCTCTCCCCGGGTCAGCCGGGCCCTGATGCCCCTGATGACCGGCCTCAACGGACTGCCCAAGCTGGCTCTGGGGCCGCTGTTTATCATTTGGTTCGGGATGGGCCTTTCCTCCAAGGTCCTGATCTCGGCCCTGATGGTCTTTTTTATTTTTGCCTTCAACCTCTACACCGGCGTCCAGAGTGTGGACCCCGCCTTGGTGGGGGCGGTGCGCCTGCTGGGCGGCACCCAGGGACAGATCCTGGGAAAGGTCATCTGGCCCGCCTGCCTGCCCTGGCTGCTCACCAGTCTCCGCACCGGTCTGGGCCTGTCCCTGTCCGGCGCCATTGTGGGGGAATATCTGGGCTCTACCCGCGGCATGGGCTGGCTCCTCTCCGCGGCGGGGGATGTGTTCAACGCCCAGCGGGTCCTCTGCTGCGTGCTGATCCTGGTGATCCTCATCATCCTCCTGGACGGCGTGGTCCGTCTGTTGGAAGCCCGCCTGCTGCGCTGGCGATGAGCCCCCGTTCGATCGTATCCGCCCTGCGGTTATGATAAAACGAAAGAAACCATGAAAGGAAAAGGAGTGTCATTATGAAGAAGCTACTTGCTCTGCTGCTGACCCTGACGCTGTCCCTTGGCCTGCTGGCCGGCTGCGGCGGCCCCAGTGAGCCCGCCCCGGAGGAGGAACCCACCTCCGCGCAAAGCGGAACCGAGGACAAAGGAGACCTGCAAAAGATTATCTTCACGGAACAAATCCGCGGCTATCACTGGGCCCCCGCCTACCTGGCCCAGACCCTGGGCTACTTTGCCGAAGAGGGCCTGGACGCGGAATTCCAGACCATCAAGGGGGGCGACGCCACCACCGCGGTTTTGTCCGGGGACGCCCAGTTCTGCCTGAAGGGCATCGAGACCGCCCTCATGGTCAACGAGGCCGGCCAGGGCTGCAAGGTAATTCTCTCCGCCACACAGAAGTACCCCTACCAGCTGATCGGCGCCAACGAGTCGTACTCCACCCTTGACTCCCTGAAAGGCAAGGCCATCGCCGGCGGTCTGAGTGCCAACAGCGGCCCCACCTCTTTCATTAAGGCCTGCGTCAACTCCGCCGGTCTGAACGCGGATACCGATGTCAGCCTCCCCAACGTCGCCAGCTCCGGCTATCTGGCCGCCATGGACCAGGACGAGATCCAGGCCGCCGTCTCCACCAACCCCTGGTCCGCCAAGCAGCTGCTGGACGCCGGCGGTGTGGTCATTGTGGACGGCACCGACGACGCGGAAATCGAGAGCATCATCGGCTCCTCCAGCTATGAGCTGTTCACCGTCATCACTTCCGACGCGCTGATCCAGTCCGACCCGGAGCTGGTGCAGAAAGCGGTCAACGCCATGGCCAAGGCCATGCAGTGGATGGAAACCGCCTCCCCGGAGGACATCGCCCAGAAGCTCCTCCCCCTCTTTGAGGGCGCAGAGGAAGAGCTCCTCTACGACGCCCAGTATGACCAGGAGCGGAAGGTCGCCAGCTTCACCGGCTACCACACCAAATCTGGTTTTGAGGCCGCCGTATCCCTGACCAAGCTGGCCGGCGGCATCACCGGCGACCCCACGGAAGAACAGATCTATGACGAGAGCTTCCTGGACAAAGCCTGGGAAACCCTTGAGAAATAACCGATGTCCCTCCCCCTTGGGTGATCCGGTCTACCCCCTGCCCCAGACGCATACTGTGAACCAGGAGGGCGAAACAGGATGGGATTTTTAGAACTGATGCTCTTGGCGGTGGGGCTGTCCATGGACGCGCTGGCAGTTTCGATCTGTAAAGGACTGGCCATGGACCGGGTCACTTTGGGAAGGATGGTCCTGGTGGGACTATGGTTCGGAGGATTCCAGGGGCTCATGCCCTTGCTGGGCTGGCTCCTGGGCTCCCGGTTTTCCCTGTACATCACCGCCATCGACCACTGGATCGCCTTCGCCCTGCTGGCGATTCTGGGGATCAACATGCTCCGGGAAGCCCGAAGCGGCGACACGGAGGAGGCCAGCGCTTCCCTGGGCTTCCGGGTCATGTTCGCCATGGCGGTGGCCACCAGCATTGACGCGCTGGCGGTGGGCATTACCTTCGCCTTTCTGGAGGTGGATATTCTGCCGGCCGTCTGCTGTATCGCTCTGACCACCTTCCTGCTCTCCAGCCTGGGGGTCAAGTTCGGCAGTCTCTGCGGTACCCGGATGCAGTCCAAGGCCGAGGCCTTGGGGGGCGTGATCCTGATTCTCCTGGGCCTGAAAATTCTGCTGGAACACTTGGGGATCTTCTGATCCCCCGTCTCTGTCCCATTCGACGGAGAAAACACAAAGGAGAACCCAATGAAACAATGGATATCTTTGCTGCTGGCCCTGGTTTTGAGCCTTGCCCTGGCCCTTCCCGCTGGGGCCGCACCCCCGGAGCAGGAGGAGGCGGCCGCTTGGCAGCTCTACTACATGGGCCTTTTTCAGGGAACAGACACCGACGCGGAGGGATTCCCCGTCTTTTCCCTGGACCGCTCCCCCACCCGTGCCCAGGGCGTGACCATGCTGGTCCGTCTGCTGGGCCAGGAGGAGGATGCCCTGGCGGGCACATGGACCACCCCCTTCCAGGATGTCCCCGACTGGGCCGCGCCCTATGTCGGCTATGCCTATGAAAAGGGGCTGACCAACGGAAAAAGTGAAACCCGCTTTGACCCGGACAGCACCATTCGGGCCTCGGAATACCTGACCTTTGTTCTCCGGGCCTTGGGATACGTGTCGGGAACCGATTTTGCCTGGGACAGCGCCTGGACGCTGTCTGACAAACTGGGGATCACCCACGGAGAGTACAATGCCTCCACCACCTCCTTCGACCGGGGCGATGTCGCTTGGATTTCCGTGCGTGCTCTGCCGGCACCCTGTAAGGACTCGGAGCAGACCCTGGAAGAACTGCTTGCTGACAGGGGCATCCAGTATAACGCCGGACGGTGCACCTGGGAGGAGGAATGCGTCACCTGTCAGAAGGACAAGATGGTCTTCTCCCTAACCCCCACCCGTGAAAGCAAAGAGGTTTACACCTCGTTCGAAGTGACCTCCGCCACTGCAAACGGCCTGCCCTGTGAGATCGAGCAGTATCCCACAGCGGCCAAAGTGAAGGAGCAGTGCCAGAAAATCAGCCGGAAAGAAGATCAGACCGTTACCCTGCCCGATGCCTTTTCCCTGGTTTATCTGCGCTATGACGAGGCCGCCGCCAAGGAGGCCGCCACGGAAACCGTCACCGCCAACCTTGTCACCTATCCGGTCATTACCTTCAAGCTCCACTGTACGGGCACCTTGCCCGACGGAACCCAGGTGGAGGAACTGGTCCGACTGGATTACTACATTGACGGGTATGACGGCATCTTCTAACCCGCACAGAAACACCCCCTATCCAGGGGGTGTTTCTGTTTGCTTCTAAAAATCACCACAGGGCGGAGTGTACTCCGCCCTGTGGTGAAAAAGGATTTGGATAGAAAGAAGGGAGGGAGAAATCAATCTCCGTCGTAGGCTTTTTGGAAGATCGCAATGATCTGGTCTTTGGTGGCCTTTCTGGGGTTGGTGGCCGCGCAGGCGTCCTTCATGGCGTTCTCCGCCATCACCTCGAAGTCCGCCGGGTCTACCCCCAGGGAGCGCAGGTTCTGGGGAATGCCCAGGTACCGGCCAAAGGTCTTCAGACCATACACACAGGCCTCGCCCGCCTCAAAGGGGGACATGCCGTCCACATTCAGGTCCATGGCTTTGGCGATCACCGCGAACCGCTCCAGGTTGCCGATCAGGTTGAACTCCTGCACATAGGGCAGCAGGATCGCATTGCAGACGCCGTGGGGCAGGTTATAGTAGCCGCCCAGCTGGTGGGCCATGGCGTGGACATATCCCAGAGAGGCGTTGTTGAAAGCGACCCCTGCCAGGTACTGGGCATACGCCATCTCGGACCGGGCCTTCATATAGTCCCCGTTGGCCACAGCCTGGGGCAGATAGTGGACAATCTTATCAATGGCCTTGATGGCTGCCGCGTCGGTGAGGGGATTTGCGTCGGTGGAGACATAAGCCTCGACCGCATGGGTCAGCGCGTCCATTCCCGTGGCCGCAGTCAGGGAGGAGGGCATCCCCACCATCAGCTCCGGGTCATTGATGGCAATGGCGGGCGTCACTCGCCAGTCCACAATGCACATTTTTACCTTCCGGGCCGTGTCGGTGATGATGCAGAAGCGGGTAATCTCCGAAGCAGTTCCCGCGGTCGTGTTCACCGCCACCAGGGGAGGCAGGGCCTCATGGGCCTTATCCACGCCCTCATAGTCGGCAATCTTGCCGCCGTTGCTAGCCACCAGGCCAATGCCCTTGGCGCAGTCATGGGAGGAGCCGCCGCCCAGGGAGAGGATACAGTCACATCGATTCTCATGGTAGAAGGTCTCCCCCTCCACCACGTTGGTGTCCTTGGGGTTGGGCTCTGCCTTGCCAAACACGGCGGAATCCACGCCAGCCTCCTTCAGGATGGCCTGAATCCGGGTGGTCATGGGGTTGGAGGCCAAAAACTCGTCGGTGACGATCATGGCCTTGGTGCCGCCCAAGCTCTTCATCAGATGGCCTGTTTCCGCCACAGAGCCCTCGCCAAATACGTTTCTACTGGGAACAAAATAATAAGTAGACATTCCTTTTCTTCCTTTCTGACATGGTTCTATCGGGACCACGCCCCAACAGATTGCCAAACATTCTGGCGAGGGCGGGTTTTGATGAAACAGGGCGGAGGGAGTTTCCCCTCCGCCCTGACACAGGACTCCAGTTTACTTCGCGGGATAGAAGCCGGAGGGCGTTTCGTTGAGGTTAATCATGATATTCTTCTGCTGGGTGTAGTGCTCCAGGATGACCTTGTGGGTCTCCCGTCCGATACCGGACTGCTTATAGCCGCCGAAGGGCGCGCCCGCAGGGATCATATTATAGGTGTTGACCCACATACGGCCGGTCTCAATGGCGCGTGCCACCCGGAAGGCCCGGTTGATATCCTGGGTCCAGACAGCGCCGCCCAGGCCATAGACAGAGTCATTGGCCATGGCGATGACCTCTTCCTCGGTCTTAAACTTGATGACCACAGCCACGGGCCCGAAGATCTCTTCCTGGGCCACCCGCATGCTGTTGTTGGCGTTGACAATCAAGGTGGGCTTCATAAAGGCGCCGTTGGCGCAGGCACCCTCCTTGCAGGGCTCGCCGCCGCAGGCGATGGTGGCCCCTTCTTCCTTGGCCAGCTCCACATAGGACATGATCTTCTTCAGCTGGCCCTGGTCCACCTGGGAGCCCATCTGGGTGTTGGGGTCCAGAGGATCGCCCACGTTGACCTGGTTAAAGGCCTTTACCGCAGCCTCGACAAACTTGTCATAGATGCTCTCCTGGACAAAGACCCGGGAGCCGGCGCAGCAGACCTGGCCCTGGTTGAACAAGATGCCCAGCTGGAGGCCGTCCAAGGCCCGATCCCAGTCGCAGTCCTCAAAGAAAATATTGGCGCTCTTGCCGCCCAGTTCCAAGGTGGAGGGGATGAGCTTGTCGGCCGCGGCCTTGGCCACATCCAGGCCCACTTCGGTGGAGCCGGTGAAGGCCAGCTTCCGGAAGCCGGGATGGTCCAGCATATACTGGCCGGCACGGCCGCCGCCGCCGGTGACCACGTTCAGCACGCCGGGGGGCAGCAGATGACCGATGAGCTTCACCAGGGTCAGCACGCTCAAAGAGGTGGTGGAAGATGGCTTAAAGACAATGCAGTCGCCCGCAGCCAGAGCGGGGGCCAGCTTCCAAGCTGCCATCAGGAAGGGGAAGTTCCAAGGCACAATCTGCCCCACCACGCCGATGGGCTCATGGAGGATGATGTTCATAAAGTGGCCCACATGGTCCTTCAGGACGCTGGCGGTTCCCTCCTCGGTGCGGATGGCGCCGGCAAAATACCGGAAGTGATCGGAGGAATAGGGCACGTCAATGGTCATGGTCTCCCGAATGGGCTTGCCGTTGTCCATGGACTCGATGGTGGCCAGCAGTTCCTTGTTCTCGTCGATCACATCCGCGATTTTCAGCAGGATATCGGCGCGCTTGTCAGGCTCCAAGTCTCGCCAAGCGGGGAAGGCAGCCCAGGCGGCCTGAACAGCGGCATCCACATCCTCCTTGGTGGCCTCGGCACACTCGGCCAGCTTCTCCCCTGTGGCGGGGTTGGTGGTGGTGAAAACCCGGCCGTCGGAGGCGGGAACCCACGTTCCGTTGATGTAAAGATCATATCGTTCGTCCAGCTTGACGTTCATACTCGGTGCTCCTTTCTATTCTTGCAAAACAGGGACCAAATCCTTCTTTTGCTCCATTACCTCATTGTGTTGGGAAGGTTTCTTCCTGACTCTGTTATAGCACAATCCCCGGGATTTGGGAAACACCGAAAACTAATGGGGTAATCAGAAAAACTTATACCCCCTGTTTCACCCGCTCCGGGTCCTGGCGAATCACCTGGAAAAAGTGGTCCGCGGCCACACTCACCGGCGGGAGCAGACGCAGGGCCACCGTCCGGATGCGAAAGGAGTCCCCCTCTATGGAAAAGACACTCACATCCCGGGCCAGCTTCCCCTCCATCCCCCCGGGAATGGCGGCGATGCCCAAACCGGCCTGCACCAGAATGGTGGCCTCCAGATAGGTCTTTACCCGCTGGACCGGGTTCTCTCCCAGTCCCAGTCGGACGAAGTAGTCGGGGAGGGGATGTCCCTGAGGGTCCTCGCTGAGTCCCTCCACCCGGAAAATGGTCTGGCCCACCAGCTCCTCCGGGGAGACATACTGCCGCCCGGCCAAAGGCGTGTGAGGACCGGTCATAAATTTCGCCCGCTCACTGTTCAGCTCCAGCACGTCAAACCGCTGGTCCAGCTCCAGGTCATAGTCAGGGACCACGATGACGTCCAGCTCCTCCTGGAACAGGGCGTCCAGGATTTCCTCCCGTCCCCCCTCCCGCAGGTGGATGGCCGCCTCGGGGTAGAGCTGCCGGAACTGCCGGAGGTAGCCGGGAATGCTCTCCTGGGTGTAGGGTCCGTTGATGCCCAGGCGGAGGTCCTGCTTCTTGCCGTCGGCAATGGACCTGGCCTGCTTCACCGCCCCGTGGTACTGGGACAGAACGCTCTGACATTGGCGGGCAAAATACTCCCCCGCCGGGGTCAGCGCCACCGCCGTGCCCCCCCGGTCAAACAGCTTAAAGCCCAGTTCTTCCTCAAACTGCTTGATTTGCTGGCTGATGGCCGCCTGTGCCACATAGCATTCCCGGGCAGCCTTGGTAAAATTCAGGTGTTTGGCCACCGATAAAAAATATTCGATTCTTCGAAAACTCATAAGGGGGCTCCTTTCTGAGAGGGTGTCCATATCCATCCCCTTCTATTCTAAAGGGATTTCTTTTTTTGTAAAGGTACATCGGGGAAAACCCGGTATGGAACCCCGAAAAACCGGCACCTCCCTGGCGGGAGGTGCCGGTTTTTTCTCGGCAGGTTTCCTCGTTTACGGCTCCAGATAATAGTCAAAGCCGTAGCAGCTTTTTTCAAATCCGTAGATCTCATAGAACCGGTGGGCCTGGGTCCGGGGCATACCGGAGTCCAGCACCAAGGCCTTGCAGCCTCTGGCCTTGGCCAGTTCCTTGGCGTGGTCCATGAGCTTCACGCCGCACCCCTTGCCCCGCTCGTCCTCATTGGTGATGATGCTGGAGACGTAGCAGGTCATGCCGGACAGCCAGAAGGTGTTGAAATACGCCCCGTGACAGAAGCCGTGGTAGGTATCCCCGTCCATGAGGAAAAAGGCAAAGCTGTTCTCATCGGCCAGCACATCGGCATACACCTTGCGGATGACTTCCTTGTCATAGGTATTATAGGTCCACAGTTTCTCAATGTAGTCAAAGGCCACATCAAAGTCGGCCATGGTGGCGGTTTTGAATTCCATATTGGTTCCTCCCTTTCACGCTTCCAGTAGAATCTATGGTGTATTATACTCCCATCCAGAGACGCTGTCAAACCTGTTTTTGCCATTTCCCCTATAATTTATTTTATTTCCCGCCGACGAATTAGGCAGTATCACAACCTTCTCCGTCAGAAACGGCCCTGCCCGGCCCACCGTCCGCATTGACTTTCACCGGCAAATTGGGTACCATGGACAAGATCACATGTCCCGCGCCCGTGCCTCCTCAGATTTCATTCCATCCAGGAGGAAGCACCATGAAAACGCGCATCACCGACCTGTTCGGCATTCAGTATCCCATCATTCAAGGCGCCATGCAGTGGCTCTCCAAGCCCAAGCTGGCCGCCGCGGTCTCCAACGCCGGGGGCCTGGGCACCATCAACATGACCACCTATGACACGCCGGAGGCCTTTCAGCAGGACATTCAGCTGCTGAAAACCCTCACAGACAAACCCTTCTGCGTCAACCTCTCCCTCCTGCCGGATACCAAGCCCGACGGCCCCATCAAGGGCTTTCTCCAGGCCATCACAGAGGAAAAGGTCCGCATTGTGGAGACCGCCGGCAGTTCCCCCAAGCCGTTTATGGACACCTTGAAGGGGGCCGGCTGCCTGGTCATGCACAAGATTCCCGACTCCCGTTTCGCCCACACCGCCCAGGAGGTGGGCTGCGACGCGGTGTGTATCGTGGGGTATGAGGGGGGCGGCCACCCGGGCATGGCCGGGGTGGGCTCCCTGGTCCAGTGGCCCCTGACCACCGAGCGATGCACCCTCCCCGTGGTGGGGGCCGGCGGCGTCTGCGACGGCCGGACCCTGTACGCCGCCCTGGCTGCCGGCCTGGACGGGGTTATGGTCGGCACTCGGTTCCTCATGGCCCAGGAGACAGACATCGGGCCCCGACTGCGCCAAACGGTCATCGACGCCAGGGAGACCGACACCGTCCTCACCCAGACCAGCATCCGCAACGCCCTGCGCTCCCTGAAAACCCAGGGGGCCCTGGACATCATCGCCTTTGAACAGCACCACCCCACCTTTGACGAACTCTACCCTCTGATCCGGGGCACCGTGACCAAAGCCGCCTACGAGCAGGACGAGCCCCAGGCCGCCCAGATCGCCATAGGCCAGGTTCTGGGCCGCATCCACGACGTGAAACCCGCCGCCCAGATCATCCGGGAGATGGTGGAGGAACTTTATGACATGCATCAGCGGGTCTCCGCCATGCTGTGACATCAACCCCAAGGAGGTACGGGCCATGTTGATCTATCTGCAAGTCATCGACGCCCCAGAGGACCGGGACCAATTCATCACCCTGTATGAGACCTACCGGGGTCTGATGTTCTACGTGGCCAACCAGATTCTCCAGAACGAGCAGGATGCCGAGGACGCGGTCCACGACGCGTTTTTGTCCGTGGCGGAACATATCAAAAAATTTTCTCGTCTGGAGCGTCACAAAACCAAGGCTTTCCTCGTTACTATAGTTGAGAACAAAGCTATCGACCTATACCGCAAGAAAACCCATCGCAAGGAAGAAATTCTCTGGGAGGAGACCACGGGCCTCGCCCCCGCCTACGAACCGGAGGACGGGCTGACCCGGTGCATTTTGAAGCTGCCCGCCCGGTACCGGGAATTTCTCCGTTTGAAACACGAGCTGGGCTACTCCACCAAGGAGGTGGCTGAACTCATGGGCATCTCCTGGCCCGCCGCCCGCAAGCTGGAGCAGCGGGCCAGGGACCGCCTGGAAGAACTGTGCCGAGAGGAGGGAATTTTATGATTTCAGAGGACCGTCTGCGCCAGGCCGTCCGGGACGCCGGCGCTCTGCTGGACCAGAGCCTCCCCGACCCGGACCAATGTCATCACACCTTCTCCCCCGCCTTTCTGAACAGAATGGAGGCCCTCCTGCGCAGACGAAAACGCGCGCCGGTGTACCGGGTCCTCAAGGGCGTGGCCTGCTTCTTCCTGCTGGGGGGAACGATTTTCCTGTCCACCAATGCCCAGGCACGGGAGGCATTCTTTGGGTGGTTATCTGAACAAATTGGAGGCACCGTCGATTATCGATTCCACAACGATGTCTCGGAGGCAACACACCGTTATCGGCTTTCTGAAATTCCGTCTGGATACTGGGAAACAGACCGTTATGAAGCTGAAACCACAGGAGATGAACTCTATGAAAACGAGGCCGGAGAATATTTAAGTTTTTCCTATCAGTATGTAACAGAAGACACTGAATCTATGCTCTCCCTTTTCTTCGTAGATGAGATGGAGCAAAAGACAGTTTCAATCAACGGAACCCCCGCAGATTATTATTTTGATAATACAGGAACCCACTCCAACACACTGGTCTGGACGGACCCTGAAACAAAAGCCTTGCTCACTTTGTCCGCCTACTTAGAAGAAGATACTTTGATATATATGGCAGAAAACGTCATTCGAGAAGAAAAATAATATTTTCTGAAAAATTTTCAAATTTAGTGTCACAAATCACCTCCCTCATTCGTTACAGTAGCTGAACACGAAATGAAGGGAGGTGATTTGTATGAGAAAACAACTGCTGGCACTGTCTCTGATCCTGGTGATGCTCTTGGGCATCACCGCCCAGGCCTCCGGCCCTGCGATGCTCCCCGCCGCACAGCCGTCTCTCTCTTTTAGTGGGACCACCGCATCTTGCCGGATTATCGTCCGCGGAGACAGAAGTTCGGATACTCTCTCGGCAACCGCCAAGCTTTGGACCGGAAAAACTTGCCTAAAAACTTGGACAATCAAGGGAACCGGGAAAATCCAAACAACCAAAACCGCCACCGTCTCCAAAGGCAAGACCTACAAGCTGACCGTGGACTACACTGTCAACGGCGTCAAGCAGCCCCAGAAGTCTGTGACAAGAACCTGTTCGTAACCACCCAGAGAATAGTTATATTCTCGCCAGTTGTCGTAAAGCCCCATGGAATGGATTACAAATTAAAAGGAGGAATTTTTTATGAAAAGAAAACTTTTATCCGTAATATTGTCGTTTCTTTTTGTTTTCTCTATGGCGATATCAGTATCCGCCTCTGCAGATGGAATTGAAGACGGTTCTACAACGATAAGCCCAAGGGCACATGATGTCGAAGCCAAGCGAGAACTCGTCAACACACAAACGTTAGTCAAACACCCCATTGGTTACGCTAAGGGACAACCTTCTAATGGCACAGTATTTCCTTCTTATGGCGGCGGATTTTATTGGGTCGATGGAGGTTTTGGTAATTCTGTGACCCTTAACTTGAATTTAGGTTGGGGACCCATTTCTACAAGTGTCTCTGTCGGCTCCACAGGGAGTACAGCCGGTTACTTTGTCAGCGCTCCCGTGAATAAGCCTTGCAAACTTTTCGTTTATAGGGATCTTACCTGCAAAAGATATGCCAACTATGAACGCTTGATTGGAACCTCTAAATGGTGGTTTAAAGGTTATAATACCGTTGTAACACCAACTCGGAATTACTTTGAGGTTAGACTTGTATGAACAGTAAGAAGCATCGCATCCTCACCTCGTTATGCCTTTTGACAATGCTGGCTCTTCTGGTCGGCTGTACCAACAACTCCTCTTCTACCCCAGAAACCATTTGTGGAACCTATACCTCTGGCGAAGCAGAATTTCAAAAGATTTTAGCAGTAGACCAAAATAATCAGGTTTACTACGCGGACCAAAAAAATGACTGCTTTATACTCGGTGAGGTGCGACAGCAAAAGGGAGATTCGTATTTAATCTCCTGTCAGAGTTCCAACTATGGAGATCGTATCCCCGACCAGGAATTCACCTATGACGGCAAGGGCTTTGCCATCACCATCCAGGGAGAACGGTTCGAGTTTGAGAAAATCGATGATATACCATCCGTCATCGGGGATGTCGCACGCTACTCTTAACACAGTGGAACCGCAACATCCTGAAAACAGAAACACCGCCCCTTTTTCAAGAGACGTCCTCCGGCGCAGCGGCCTGAGAGGACGTCTCTTTCTGCCTCCATCGCGCCGTGCAAAATTTTCCACAAATTTTTCCATCTTGTGTCACAAATCGCCCCTCTCAATCGTTTTATAGTTGAACACACCAGAAAGGACGGTGCTTTTTATGACAAACCAATAGCCGAAAAACAAATGCAGTGATCAGAAATGACCGTTCAGGAGCTGACGGAATCTTCTCATGAAAACAAACAGGAGGTCGTTTCTTATGAAAAAACACCACACCATCTCCCTCATTCTGCTGGCCCTGCTACTGGCTGTCGGTTTCACCATCCTGACCCATAACTTCCCCTTTCCTGGGAAGACCTCTGACGACTTTTCGCTCATAACCGGGTCCTCCCAGACCTATACCCCCGAAGAGATACAGGATGCGGCAGACGCGGTCCTGCACTACTTCAAAGGCTTTTCCGGGGCCACCATGACAAAGTTGCAGTATGTTGCCTCTTCCAGCGAAGAGGACAACTGGGCGGAGAAAGACGGCATGGAGCAAGGCATCCATTTTGTCTCAGACTTCACCACCGGCGATCTCCCCAACAAGAGCAGCCTGAATCCCAACAGCACCTATCAGGGGTGGAACTGGTATGTTGCCCGGTCAGACGACGGACATTGGAAGGTTGTAAACCACGGACAGGGGTAACTTTCCCCTTTTTCTGGAGACGTCCTCCGGCGCAGCGGCCTGAGAGGACGTCTCTTTCTGCCTCCATTGCGCCGTGCAAAATTTTCCACAAATTTTCTCATCTTGTGTCACAAATCGCCCCTCTCAATCGTTTTATAGTTGAACACACCAGAAAGGACGGTGCTTTTTATGACAAACCAATAAGCCGAAAAACAAATGCAGTGATCAGAAATGACCGTTCAGGAGGTGACGGAATCTTCTCATGAAAACAAAACATATAAGGGTTTGTATTGGCATCTTTTCTGTTGTCATCCTCGTTTTTTTGATCTTTTTGTTGGTCAAGAATGGCCCCTTGAATACAGTACCAACCTCAAAACTACGATTTGAGAATGGAAATACAGTGACCTTGGACTATGCTATTTCAACGGAAGCCGGTTGTTTTTATTCTGTGTCTGTTCCAGACACCATAAATAGCGCGTATGCCGCTTCACAAAACAGGAGCAGCAACAGCCCCGGTACACTGTCCCACCATCCAGATCATTTGATCCGGAAATTTAGAGCCAATCCATCCTCCACCACTTATGTATATCGTACCGATTTGCCGGATAACAGCTCCCCTTTCTTGTATGTATCACTTGATGTGCCACAAGAAAATCCCAGCCATCCTGCCTCAAGTTTCCTCATGCGCCGCGTAAAAGAGGATGCTTTGCTGCGAAACCAGACACCTATACCCGAGGTAACTCCATGGGGGATTGTCTGTCCGGCTGAGAAATACAAGTCGGTTTCAGACCTTCCCACCATTACGATTGCGTATCATAGCGGTGAAGAAATTTTGCTCAACAATTTATTAGAGGATACGGAACCCTATTTCATGGATCATCAAGGCGTCCGCTATTTTCCATTTGAACATGATATTTCTGTAAAAGAAATATCGTCCATCAAAGTGGACTCCGATACACCATGATTTCTCTCTCAAGGAAAGGAAACCAGTTCTCTTCCTTGCATCAGGTCTTCGCGCTATCATCCATGTGCTCCCGTCCCCGGGTTCGTATCTGGGGACGGGAGTAATTAAAATAACCTTAGCATTCGATAAAAGTGGGGTGCTTCCTGTCATATTTTCCCCTCCTCATTCGTTTTATCAGTAGAACACCAACAAAACAAACAGGAGGTCGTTTCTTATGAAAAAACACCACACCGTCTCCCTCACTCTGCTGGCCTTGGTGTTGTCTGTCGGTCTGTTTAGCCTGTACCGAAATATTGGGGGTGGGCAGCTGGCAGAGGACTTCCAATTCGTCACAGAGCCCTCCCAGACCTATACCCCCCAGGAGATTTCAGACGCGGCAGACGCGGTCGTCCGAAGCTTCAAAGACTTCCGCGGCGCCACCATGACCACACTTCGGTATGTAGATGGTGCTTCTTCCAGCGAAAAGGACAACTGGGCCGAACGATATGACAAGGATCAGGGCCTCTATTTCACCTGTGACTTCGTCACCGATGACACCGCCGAGCAAAGTCACCTGAACGCAAACAGCAACTACCAAGACTGGTCTTGGCGTGTGGCCCGGTCAAATGGCGGGCATTGGACGATCGTGAGTAGTGGGCAGGGATAACCTTTCCCCTTTTCAAGAGACGTCCTCCATCGCGCCGTGCAAAATTTTCCACAAATTTTCCCATCTTGTGTCACAAATCGCTCCTCTCAATCGTTTTATAGTTGAACCCATCAGAAAGGACGGTGCTTTTTATGCCAAACCGATGGACGAAAAAACTTCCCCTCCTGGCCCTCTCCGCGGCACTTCTTCTCACATGCTGTGCCTGTGCGGCCCAAGCGGAGGAGGAGAAGGGGGAGACCGCTGCGAAAACCGCGGGGACGGAGGCCTATTCCCTGACCCTGCCCGCCACGATCACCGCCAAAGAGCAGGAAAACAACACCCTTACGCTGTTCCTGGACGGCACGGAGGTGGGCGGTGTGGCCGTCATTGCCTATGAAAACGCAGCGGCGCTGGACCTGGATTCTCTCGGTGACGGGCACGCGGAAAAGGAACTGAACCAGATTTTACAGCTGGTCGCTCCGGAGGGACACGTGGACCACATGTTTGAGTCCTATGGGGAGGATGGATATCTCAGCCTTTCTCTCGTTCCTTGGCCGGACAGAGACGAGCCGGAAACCATCCACTACCTCTTCCCCAAGGGCGATGCGTTCTATGACCTCTTTTTCCAGGCAGACGCAATCCCTGACACGGAAGAACAGCTTTTGCTGGACAGCTTTACCCTGACCGCCTAATTTTCTCCCGCTTTTTCAGCCTCCCTTCCGCGCCGCCTTGCGGAAGGGAGGCTGGCCGTTCTCCCGCAACGGTCCCCAGCGGTGCCCAAAAATCGAAAAAACTTCCACAAATTTTCTCACTTTGTGTCTTATTTCCCCTCCCTCATTCGTCTTATTGGTAGAGCACCCCTCAAATGCCCCCTGTGAAACGGTGCTGAACCGTGCCCAACCGTCACCAGCAAAGAGGGCAGGCCCCCGGCAATCCACTCTCTTTGCGCTCTATAACACACATATCATGATCATTTCCATTTTTAACACAACTGAACAGAGAAAAGGGGGGTACACCCCCTCCCCTTGGACGTCCCCTGCGCCCCCCTCTCAAACCACCTCTGCCCTGGGCAAAACAGGCGGCAGGCCCCGAGGGACAGCCCGGCTGCTGGAAATTGACTTTCTCCGGCTCGTCTCCATGCTGGCCGTCATCAGCATCCACGTCAGCAGCACCTACCTCTCCTATGAGACCGGCCACCTCTTCCTGGGGATGAATCTGGCCTTTCTCCTCAACCAAGCCGCCCGGTTCAGCGTTCCCCTCTTTCTCCTTCTCTCCGGCTTCTCTCTGGAGCAAACGGGCAGACAGGTCCCCTACCTGACCTTCCTGCGGACCCGCAGCGCCCGTGTGCTGCCCCCTTACCTTGGGTGGGTCTTGCTCTATGCCCTCGCCAACACAGGCTTTGACCTGCACACTTGGGGCGGCCAGCTGGGAAACCCTCCCTGGCTGCTGCGGGAACTGCTCACCGGCCAGGGGGCGCCCCATCTCTATTTCATCCCCATCCTCTTCCAATGCTATCTCCTCTACCCCCTGCTGCGGCGGTGGGTGAACCGGGCGCCGGTCCAAAGTGCCGCCTGGGCCCTGATGGTCACCTTCCTGCTGCAAGGGGGATATCTCCTTCATGATCTGGAGCTGCTCCCATTCTCCCTTCCGGCCCACCTGTGGATGCTCTTTCCCACTTGGAGCTTTTACTTTGTCGCCGGCATGTGCTTACAGCGGTTGGATCGCTCCCATCTGCGGGTTCAGTGCAAAAAAGCGGCCCTTCCCCTTCTGCTTATTTCCGCTGTGTTTGCCTGTCTGTACTGCGCCTTGTCCCATCGGCTCAGCATCCTCCACGCCATTCGTCCCGCTCTGCTGGCAGCCACCCTACTGGCCTTTTTCTGCGGCATAGGGGTGTGGGAGTGGCTCAGGGCATGCCCGGGAGCAGGACGGGTCGTCTCGTTCTTTTCCCGGCACGCCATGGGGATCTACTATAACCATGTGTTGGTGATCTATTATCTACGCCAGTTCCCCCGGTTCCATCTGGGCATGTCCGGGATGCTGCTGTTGTTCGCAGCCACCCTGTGCCTTTCCACAGGGATCGCAGTCCTCCTCAGCCTCGTTTGGCATGGGGTTCGGCACATCACGGCAAACGTGCGTCCGCATGACCGAAACTCCCATCAGCCATGAATCCAGGCAGATATCTCCCTGGTCTGCCACAACGCCGCGAGGGAACATCAGCGTCTTGGAAAGGAGCTATATTTATGAAAAAAGAACTGACCGCCCTAAAGCCCCTCTTCATCCTCCTGCCCCTTTTGGTGCTGGGCTTCCTTCTCTTCTGGACCCTGTTCGGGGGAACACTGTCGAAGGATTTTCAGTTCAAATCCGCTCCCTCTGAACAGTTCACCCAGGAGGAAATTCAGGACGCGGCGGATGTTGTGCTCCGCCGTTTCAAGTACGGTTTTTCCGGCTGCACGATGACAAAATTACAGTATGTTGATGCTTATGCCTCTTCAGATACCTGGAACTGGGCAGCAGAATACAATGCTGACGAGGGAGTTGTTTTTCATTCAACTTTTACCACAGATGATTTCTTTGCCCCCAAAAATGGCTTTAACCCTAATGATACTTATGATTACCAATGGTACGTTGCTCGCTCTAATGGAGGACACTGGAAAATTGTCAATTTGGGACAAGGATAACCCTCTTGTTTCAACGAACCCCCTTCCGCGCAGCTGTGCGGAAGGGGGTTCCCTTTTCTTTGCTTCCCCTTTTTTTGAACATTTTTTCCTCCCGCCGCTATCCTTTTGCCTTTCCCCCGCGTTATACTATGCAGAAAGCGCTTTCTACTTTGACCAGAAAGGAGGGACTCCCATGGACGCAGATTTCCGGCTGCTTTCCCAGATGAAACGGGGGGAGGAAGAGGCCATCGAATGCTTTGTTCGGAAATACTACCCCAGCATCCTGCAATACTGCCACTACCACCTCCAGGAAATCCACGACGCGGAGGACCTCACCCAAGAGACCTTTGCCCGGTTCTTCGCCTCCCTGGACCGATACAAGCACTACGGCAAAGCGGCCAACTATCTCTATGTCATTGCCGGGAACCTGTGCCGGGACCATTACCGTCGGCAGTCGGAACTCCCCCTTGCCGACCTGCCCGAACCGGCGGACCGCCCGCTGGACACCCTGGACACCCGCCTGGACCTGCAGGACGCCTTTCGCGTCCTGCCGCCGGAGATTCAGCCCGCCGCGGTGCTCTTTTTCCTCCAGGAACGCAAGCAGCGGGAAATCGCCAAAATTCTGGGCATCGGTCTCCCCTTGGTCAAGTACCGTATCCGCAAAGCCAGAGAGCTCCTGGCGCAGTTTCTCAGAAAGGAGGCGCCTTGATGAAACGTCCCCCCTTTGACACCCTTCCCACACCACAGCCCCGGGAGGAGGCCGTTCAGGCCACCGTTCGGGCCGCCACCCAGGCCTTCCGCCAGCGGGAGGCCTCCCGCCCCCTGTCCCAGCTGGAATTTCTCCGCCAGCAGGCCCAGTTCCTCCACAAGCGTTGGTGGCTGCTCCAGGGGGCGGTGCTGGTCCTGCTCTGGTGGCTGCTCCAGTCCGCCGGCACCGCCTATGAGGTCCAGCGGGCCATGGGCACCCTGGCTCCCCTGTTTGTGGTGCTGGTCCTGCCCGAGCTGTGGAAAAACCGGTCCAGCGGCGCCTTGGAAATCGAGTGCACCGCTTACTACTCCCTGCGGCAAATTTACGCCGCCCGGATGGTTCTGTTTGGTCTGGTGGACCTGGCTCTGCTCACCCTGTTCTTCTCCGCCGCCCTGCTGGCCGGGCAGGCCACCCTGCGGGACCTCATCATCAATTTTCTGCTCCCGTTCCTGGTCACCGGCTGTATCTGTCTTCGCACCCTGTCCCACCGGCGGGATACCGTCTGCTACGCGGCGCTGCCCCTCTGCCTGGCCTGGACCGCGGTGTGGGTGCTGCTCATCCTCAGTGACCAGGTCTACCGGATGATCTCCCTGCCCATGTGGCTGGGGATGCTTCTGCTGGCCACCGTCTACTTTCTCTACGCCATCCGCAAGCTGCAAAACACCTGTGAAACAATTTGGGAGGTATCCCCTGTATGGCATTGATCCTTGACGGTCTCACAAAGACCTTTTCATCCTTTCCCGCCGTAAACAACCTGTCCTACACCATGGACACCGGTGTCTACGGCCTGCTGGGCGTCAACGGCGCCGGCAAAACCACCCTCATGCGGATGCTCTGCACCCTCCTCACCCCCACCTCGGGGACCATCACCTGGGACGGGCAGGACATCTTCTCCCTGGGCAGCGCCTATCGAAATCTGCTGGGGTATCTGCCCCAGGACTTTGGCTACTACCCCGACTTCTCTGTCCAGGACTATCTGCTCTATATCGCCTCCATCAAGGGCCTGCGCCCGGCCACCGCCCGGCAGAGGATGCAAAACCTGCTGGAGCAGGTGGGGCTCACCCAGGTCCGGCGGCAGAAAATGAAAAAGCTCTCCGGCGGCATGAAGCGCCGGGCGGGCATCGCCCAGGCCATGCTCAACGACCCCAAAATTCTCATCCTGGACGAGCCCACCGCCGGTCTGGACCCCAAGGAGCGCATCCGCTTCCGCAACCTCATCAGCGAGCTGGCGGAAAACCGCCTGGTCCTGCTGTCCACCCACATCGTCTCCGATGTGGAGTACATCGCCGACCAAATCCTCCTGATGAAGGACGGCTCCCTGGTTCACCACGGCACCAGCCAGCAGCTGCTGGCCGCGGCCCCCACCCAGGTGTGGACCTGCACCGTCCCCCGGGCCCAGGCGGACCAGCTTCTCCACCAGTATCCCGTGGTCAACCTCAAAACCCTCCCCCAGGGGGTCCAGCTGCGGGTGCTCTCCCAGACGCCCCCCACGCCGGAGGCCCACCCGGCGGAGATGACCTTGGAGGACCTCTTCCTCCACTACTTTGGAGAAACGGCAGGTGAAACCGATGCTGCGCTATGAACTCTGTAAACTCTTTGCCCGCCCCAGCGGCAAGGCGGCCCTTCTGCTTCTGGCAGTGCTGGTGGCCGTGTCCACCTTTTTCGCCTGCCATGTCCGCTACACCGACGAGGAAGGACAGACCCAGTACGGCCTGTCCGCCGTGCGCCAGCTCCGGGCTGACCAAAAAGCTTGGGCCGGTCCTTTGGATGAGGCCCAGCTCCGCCGGGCCATCCAGGCCAACTTGGATGTGCGGACCTCCCCCGACGCCCAGTCCGAGGACGTCGTCCGGCAGGACATGGCCTTTCACCGGCAGCAGGCCTTTGAGGCAATTCGGGACCTGCTGAACAGCGCCTATTCCGAGGATTTCCAGGCCTTCGACTACTTCACCGCCGACACCCTCACCCCGGAGGATGCCCCTGACTTTTACGCCAACCGGGTCCGTCTGCTCCAGCAGTGGCTGGAGGACAACGCCTTCGCCTTCTCCCAGGCCGAGCAGAACTACCTGGTCCAGCAGTACCAGGCGCTGGAGACCCCCATGTACGTGGACTACACCACAGGCTGGCAGCAGTTTTATGAGTTTTCCCCCACAGTCATTATCATTCTGTGCCTCTTCGCCTGCTTTCTGGTCTCGGGCATCTTTTCCCAGGAGGGCCAGTGGAAAACCGACGCCATCTTCTTCACCACTTTCCACGGCCGGGGCAGAGGGGTTTCTGCCAAGGTGGGCGCCGGTCTTCTCCTGCTCACCGTGCTCTATTGGGTGCCCTTCCTCCTCTTCGGGGGAATCACCCTGGCCTTCCTGGGGGCCGACGGGGCGGGCTGCCCGGTGCAGCTGTACGCCTGGAAATCCCTGTACAACCTCACCCTGGGCCAGGGGGCTCTTCTCATTGCCCTGGGTGGATATCTCGGCACCCTGTTTCTGGGCCTGCTGTCCATGTGGGTCTCCGCCAAGAGCGGCTCCACGGTGCTGGCCGCCGTGCTGCCCTTCGCAGTGATCTTCCTGCCCGCCCTGATGCTGGGGGATATCAACACCTTACTCAGCAACATTTTGGGGCTGCTGCCCGATAAGCTGCTGCAGATCAACCGGGACCTGGCGTATTTCGACCTCTACCAACTGGGGGACTCTGTCATGGGGGCCATTCCCATTCTGCTGGTCCTTTATACCGTGCTGACCCTTCTCTTTATCCCCCTCCTCTACAAAACCTATCAACACAAACAGCTCAAATAACCAAGGAGATTTCCCCCATGAAAACACAGATCACACGGGCCCCCTCCCGCCGCCGTCGCCGCCGCCAGCGGCGCTGGCCCCTCTTTCTTCTGCTTGCCGCCGCTCTGGTCATCGCCGTGGGCTTTTCCCATCTGGGCTCTGGTCAGATGCGCCACCTGAAGTCCGTCTCCCTTCCCGACTGGGTGGATGTCCAGATCATCCCCGTCAACGGCGCCGCCCGCCGGGGAGAGCCCATGAAGAAGGTCACAGACATCGCCATCCACTACGTGGGCAACCCCGGCACCACCGCCCAGGCCAACCGGAACTACTTCGCCCAGCCGGACACCCAGGTAAGCGCCCACTTCCTGGTGGGGCTGGACGGGGAGGTGATCCAGTGCATCCCCCTGGAGGAGAAGTCCTCCGCCACCAACGAGCGCAACCGGGACACCATCTCCATCGAAGTCTGCCACCCCGACGCCTCGGGCCAGTTTACCCAGGCCAGTTACGATACCCTGGTCCGTCTCACCGCCTGGCTCTGTGACACCGCAGGGATCGGCCGGGATCGGGTGATCCGTCACTATGATGTGACCGGCAAGGCCTGTCCCCTGTTCTTTGTGGAGCACCCCGACACCTGGACGCAATTTTTAGCCGATGTTGCGGCCGCGTGATTCCTTCTCCAGCGCCCCTGCATCCAGGGGCGCTGTTTTTCCCTCTGCCCCCTCTTACTTCTTACAATTTTGTTAGAACTTTGTAAGAAAACCCCATACAAACGCCCGTCCCTTTCTGCTACCATGCTCTCCAGGAGGTGATTTTATGCTGTGCAAGCTGATCCTGCGGAACGTACACCGGTCCGCCCGGGATTACGGCATCTATCTGGTCACACTGATTCTGTCCGTGGGCATGTTCTACGGCTTTCTCTCCCTGTCCAGCTCCCACTACCAGGCCGCCCTCCCCCGCTCGATCCATCTGGAGCTTCTGGAGCGCGGGATGCAGGTGGCCATCCCCGTGCTCGGCCTACTGCTGCTGTTCCTCCTGAGCTATGTCAACGCCCACCTTCTTCGCGCCAAGCAGAAGTCCTTCGCCGTGCAGACCATTCTGGGCATGGAGCGGCGGACTGTGGCCCTCCTGTTTTTCGGGGAAACCTTGCTCCTCGGTTCTCTGGCCATCCTGGCGGGGATCGCCCTGGGGGCCTTTCTCTCCCAACTGGCCAGTTTCGCGGTTTTTCGGGCCTTTGGAGAATCCTACCGGCTCCAGCCCGGCCTTTTTCCAGATACCCTTGCCCAGACTCTCCTGTTCTTTGGCGGGATCTTTTTGGTGGTGGGCCTGCGCAACCTGGTTCTGGTGCGGCGGCTTCCCGTGCTGTCCATGCTGCAGGCTGACCGGAAGACAGAGTCCTTCCCCCTCCGCACCCAGATGCGGGGATGGATTCCCGCTGTTCTCCTGGTCTCCACCGCCGCCGGAGGACTGATTCTCTCCCTTCTGAGCCGCCTGTCCTTTCCCCTGCCCTGGCTGCTGGCCCTGCTGTTGGTCCTGGGCGCCGCCCTGTGGAACCTGGTTACAGGGATTTGGTTTCTTCGGGCCTGCCGCAACGGAGGCGGAGAGCGCCCGTTGTTCCTGCTCTCCCTGGGCGCGCTGCTGGCAGGGGGCGGCCTACTGGCTCTGTACCCACTGATGAAATCTTTGGTACGCCAAGGCGCACTCCAAGCCTATCTCACCATGCCCCCTCTGCTGGCCCTGCTGCTGGTGGTGTTCGCCTTGGTGGGGCTGTTCAGCACCCTCTCCTGGAGCCTATCCCGGTCCCTGCGCCCACCCAAGCCCCGGTATTACCGCAACCTCTTTCTCCTGGGGCAGCTGAAAAGCCGTCTGGGCAGCGGGGCCAAAACCATGGGCGTGATTACCGTGGTGCTCACCGCCGCCCTGGTCTGCTTTACCCTCCTCCCCCTGCTGGCGGTCCGGATTCAAGGGTACCAGCAGGTCCTGTCGGTCTACGAGGTCCAAGTGGGCACCATATACACCGCCCAGGAGGACGCCCTGCCCACCGGCCCGCTGGATGACCAGTTTCTCACCGACACCCTCAACCAGGGGGGCTACCCCGTCACCGGCACCGCCAGCGGCGCCCTCTACCTTCTGCGCCGGGAGGACCTGAAGTGCAAGGACCGGGACCTGCCTCTGCTGGCGGTCTCCCTCTCCTCCTACAACCAGCTACGCGCCCTTTCGGGCCTGCCGCCCCTTTCCCTGGCCGCAGATCAATACGGCGTGGCCTGGAGCAACACCACCCCCGCCTCCACCATCGACGGGTTTCAGCAGACAGCCCCCGTCCTGACCGCCGGCGGCTCCCGCCTGCACAAAGCGCCGGCACTGGACTGCCAGGACTCCGTGGGAATCTCCCTGTTCACCAGCCAGACAGAGGCCGTCTATATTTTGCCCGACGCCGCCTGCCAGGGACTGACCATGGCCACCACCTTCTACGCCGCCAACACGGCACAGCCTCTCTCCTACTCCTTCGCCCAGTCCTTTGACCAGATCGCCGCCGCCCACCAGCAGAGCTTAGGCCGCTTCGCCCCGGAAAACCTCTACGTCCGTCTGCACACCCTGCAGGCCAACGAAGGCGTCTCCAACCTGCTCCTGCTGTCCCTGGTCGGCACATACGCCGGGGGCATCCTGATGATCAGCTGCCTCACCCTGCTGGCTGTCCAGCAGCTCACCGATGCCCGCCAGCAGCGGCGGCGCTTTCAAACTGCCATCCACCTGGGTATGGCGGCAGAGGACCGGGACCAGGTGATCCGGCGGCAGATGCTCTTCTGGTTCGGCCTGCCTGTGGCCGCCGCTGTGCTGTGCAGCCTGGGCATCTTGGTTTTTTTCATCGGGATCAACTACGAGGATTTTACCGCTTACCTGCCCCTGTCCCGCATGTTCCTTCTCTCCGCGCTGACCTATGGCAGCTTTCTTCTTCTGCTGCTCTGCTACTTTACCGCCACATATCATCTGTTCCGGCGGGCCATGGCCGCCCCATGATTTCTATCCCCCCCCATGGCTGTCTTACCAACCGTTGAATAAAGATGTTTAAGCGTAATAAAAGCAGTGGGTAAGGCAATAGACCAAGTATAGCCCTAAGTAGTAGACATTTGGGGCCATGTTTTGGTCAACGAGTCAAGAACACCGGCAGAGCCGGTGGCTTACACCAGCCGCCCTATAAGGGCCTAATACAGTTGCGTCATAAGACGCATGAATGGTTTGCCAACTGCAAATTTGTTACGGGCTGCTCCCTTCCGGGGGCAGTTCTTTATTTGCCTTGTATTGGGATATTACAGCCACAATGATAAATGGTCAAAACACATAAGTGCTTCTAATCATTCCTTTGCGCCTGTCTGCGCTTTGCAAAGGAGGCGAAGAACATGGAACCTAATCGCGTGGAATTTCAAAAGCAATGAAGTATAAAATAAGGGAATTTGTCTTTTGCGTTAGATTCCTTTGTATTGTATGATAATGTCTCCATACCAGAAAGGAGGCATCACAAATGTGTGACTTACAACAGTGGATTTCTCAGTATTTACTGGACTGTCAGTATCAAAAAGGGCTTGACCCAAAGACGATAAAAGCCTATCGAATCGACTTGGCTCAATTTTTAGAACTTGCAGGCCAAAAGAACTTTAAGTTCACACGAAACGAGATTATGGCATATATCTCCAGGTTACACCAGCAATATAAGCCGAAAACAATCCGACGCAAAATTGCCAGTATCAAAGCGTTTTTTGGCTACTTGGAGTATGAAGGGCTGGTACAGGAAAATCCGTTTTCAAAACTTCGGATCAAATTAGCTATCCCGGTGATCCTGCCAAGGACAATTCCGCTTTCGGTGATCTCATCCATTTTGGCATCCGCCTATCAGCAAAAGGAAACCGCAAGGTCACAAATACAACGGGATGGAACCTTGCGGGATATCGCTGTACTGGAACTCCTATTTGCAACTGGAGTCAGAGTATCAGAGTTGTGCACACTTGGGTACGATGATGTTCGTTTAGAAGAAGGGGAAATTAAAATCTACGGCAAGGGTGCCAAGGAGCGTTTTGTGCAAATCGCAAATCCAAATGTTTTGGGTGCACTCCACTGTTATCAAGAGGCGTACAAAGATGTCATAACGCAGAGTGGTGCTTTTTTTGTAAATAGACTGCACAAACCCTTATCCGATCAATCCGTTCGAAGCATCGTTAATAAGTACTGCAGACTGGCGGGCGTGGAGAGCCATATCACGCCGCACATGTTTCGGCATTCCTTCGCTACACTTTTACTGGAAGAAGGCGTAGATATTCGATATATTCAACGGTTGCTCGGGCATAGCTCCATTTTGACGACACAAATCTACACCCATGTGGCTGGTAAAAAACAGCGGGATATTCTATTAGAAAAACACCCCAGAAATAAAATACATTTTGCGTGACAAAGACGGGTATGCCATCGGTTTGGCATACCCGTCTTTGTTGTAGGAGTGAGGATAATCTCTTATTATC
>NZ_QQRQ01000008.1 GCF_003425665.1 Evtepia gabavorous | reverse complement strand
CACCGCCGTTGGAACGGCAGGGAACAATGGCTTACCCAGCCGGGGCCCCATTTCTTGGGAAGAAATGGGGGAAAGAACCCCAGAGGGAAGAGGTTCTTCCCTCTGGACTCCCTTCTCTGGTGGGGTGGTGTGGGGGAAGGATGTACTTCTCACTTGGTACCTGGCCTGCGGCCCTCTCGTTGAAACGCTGGTAACGGCCCGCCCACCGGCTGGGCGGGTACCCTTTGGGAGGAGAAAGCAGGGAGGGAAGGGAGATGCGAAGTACGACGCCGTTATTTTGCTTAGAAATCTGCTTTGAGGCGGACGGGGAGGACCATGAACAGGAAATTCTCCTCTCCCTCCGCCGGGACGATGATGCAGGGGGTGATGGGGCTGGACAGCTCCAGGGTCACTTGATCTTTGGGAGCCGCCTTCAGGGCATCCATCATGTACTTGTTGTTGAACCCGATCTCCAGGCCGTTTCCGTTGCCCTCCACCGGGCAGCAGTCATGGGCGTTGCCCAGGGCGGTTTTGGTGGTCATGTCAATCTCGCCCTCTCCGATGACGCACCGCAGGGGGCTCTTGAGCTTCTCGCTGACAATGAGGGACACCCGGTCGATGCAGGCCAGCAGCTGCTTGGTGTTGGCGGTAACCTTGATGGGGTTGTTCCGGGGAATGGCCTGCCGCCAAGCCAAGAACTCCCCTTCCAGCCGCCGGGAGATGAGGATGGTGCTGCCGATCTTAAACAGGATATGCCGGGCGCCCTGGTGGATGCCCACCAGCTCGTCGGTCTCCCGGCAGATCTTCTCCACCTCGCTGAGGGAGGCCCCGGGGACGACGAACTCGAAGGTCCCGTTCTTCTCCGCCACCGGCTCCCGGCGTAGGGCCAGGCGGAATCCATCCACCGCCACCATGGTGAGTCCCTCCTCATCCACCACAAAGAGGCTGCCGGTGTGGACCGGGCGGCTCTCGTCGTCGCTGACAGCGAACAGGGTCTGTCCGATCATGGCCCGGAGGGTCTGTTCCGGGATGGACAGGGAGTTTTGATACTCCACGGTGGGCAGCTCGGGAAAGTCCTCGGGGTCGATGCCCATGAGGTCGAATTCACTCATGCCGCAGGCGATGTGAACCTTTAGGGCCTCTTCCTGAAAGAGCAAGGTGTCGTCGGGCATCTTTCGGACGATCTCACCGAAGAGACGGGCGGAGAGGACCATGGAACCGGCCTCGGTGACATCGGCCTGGATGGCGGAGCGGATGCCGGTCTCCTGGTTATAGCCGGTGAGGAAGACGGTGCCGGAGTCCTCGGCCTCCAGAAGGAGTCCCTCTAAGGCGGGAATGGTGCTCTTGGGGGAGACAGCCCGGGAGGCGGTGAGGATGGCGTTTTGCAGCAGTGCTTTTTCGCAGCTGAATTTCATGGAAAGACCTCCTGTCGTGTTGGAATCGTCATTTCCCGATTTTCCCCGCAAAATAGGGAGAACAGGAAAGAAAGGTCGCAGTAGTAGCAGTAGGGAAATTTTTTGTGGAAAACCCGAAAAAATCCAGGAATGACAGGGCTTGTTTCCCAACATGGCTCCGTGGACAGAATGGGACAAGTTTTTTCCCTTTGTGGAAAGTTTCCCCTTGTCCACACAGCTTGTTCCACTTATCCACAAAATACGGTGGAATATTTTGGGGGAAAGGGGAGGAATTTCAGTTATATCGTTCGTTGATGTTGGAGCGGATGTCCTTGATGACCTCGTTGGTCTCCGGGTCGGTTTTGCATTGCTTCTCCACCCGGTCGATGGAGTGGAGGATGGTGGTGTGATCCCGGTTGTCGAACTCCTTGCCGATGTCCTTCAGGGAGAGTTTGGTCATGTGCCGGGTGAGATAGATGGCGATGTGCCGGGCCCAGCTGGTGGCCTTGGTCCGGCCCTGGCCCCGGATGGCGTTGGGGTCGATGTCGTAGAACTTGCCCACCTCTTCAATGATGACCTCCGCGGTGGGGAGGATGTCCGAGGTCTCCTTAAACATGTCCCGCACCGCCCGGGTGACGGAGCTGGCGTCCACGTTGCTGCCCAAAAGGTCCCGGAAGGCCAGGATTTTCTTGACCGTTCCCTCAATCTGCCGCACGTTGGAGGTGATGTTTTCCGCCACATAGATGAGAACCTCTTCCGGCAGCTCCACCCCCATGCGGATGGCCTTGTTTTTGATGATGGCCATGCGGGTCTCATAGTCCGGGGGCTGGATGTCCGCCAGCAGGCCCCATTCAAACCGGGTTTTTAACCGGTCCTCCAGCCGGAGCATCTCCTTGGGGGGACGGTCGGCGGTAAAGACGATCTGCTTTTTGTCCTCATAAAGGGTGTTAAAGGTATGGAACATCTCCTCCTGGGTGGAGTCCCGGCCGGCGATGAACTGGACGTCGTCCATGAGGAAGACATCCGCCGACCGGTATTTGTCCCGGAACTCCTGGTTCTTGCCTGCCCGAATGTCCCGGATGAGCTCGTTGGTAAAGTCCTCTCCCCGGATGTAGACAATTTTATAGTCTGGATGATTTTTATGGATGGTGTGGGCGATGGCGTAGAGCAGATGGGTTTTGCCCAGGCCGGATTCCCCGTGGATGAAGAGGGGGTTGTAATTTTCCGCCGGATGCTCCGCCACCGCCAGGGCGGCGGCGTGGGCCAATTTGTTGGAGTTGCCCACCACGAACCGTTCAAAGGTGTACTCCTCCGTCCCCGGCAGAAAGCGGGAGACAGGCTCCCGTTTGCCATACTTCTCCTTCTCCTCCTCGCTGAGAACCACCACCTCCAGCTCCGCGGAGAAGAGATCATAGAGGGCCTTCTTGATATCCCCTATATACCGGGAGGCCACGATTTCCCGCTTAAAGTCCGTGGGCACGTATAAAATAAACCGGTTTTCATCCAGGGCGATGGGTTCCGCGTCGGAAAACCACGTGGTGATGGTGGTTTCGGTCATGGTCTGCTGCATGAGAGAGAGCACGCGCTCCCAAATGTCGGCGGCGGAGTTCATGGGCTTCCTCCTTCTTTCTCGTTCCAACGTCTGCCGGGGTTCTCCTGCCACGGCGAGATAGGCCCATGGTTTCATGGACCTGTTGACTTTCCTTCAGAACAATCGATAAAAAATCAGTTTATTATATCAGATTCCTTATTTTTTGGCAAGCAGGTGTTTCTTTTGCTGTGGGAGGAGGTTGTTCCATGACCCACGCCGTTGGAACGGCAGGGAACCTTGGCCTACCCGGCCGGGGCCCCATTTCTTGGGAAGAAATGGGGGAAAGAACCCCAGAGGGAAGAGGTTCTTCCCTCTGGACTCCCTTCTCTGGTGGAGTTGTGTGGGGGAGGCTGTACCTCTTACAGGATACCTGGCCTGCGGCCCTCCCAGCGAAAGGCCCGTAGCGACCCGCCCACCGGCTGGGCGGGCTGGGGACGTGGACAGGTACCCTTTGGGAAAAGGAGGAGAAAAACCATTTCGTTTCCCACTTTTTCCTCCCGTCAACGAACCACTTCTCCCGCCCGCCCGAGCCGGTGGGCGGGCCATGAGGCGTTGGTCTTGGAGGCCGCAGGCCAGGCCCCTACCTGACCAACTACCTTCCCCCATTCCTCCCACCAGAGAATGGGGTTCCAAGGGGAAGGAACCTCCTTCCCCTTGGTGTTCTTTCCCCTATTTCTTCAAAGAAATAGGGCCCCGGCTGGGAAGCCAAGGTTCCCGCCCGTTCCAACGGCGCCGGAAAAAGAACCTCCACCCAAAGCACAGCCTGAGAGCAATCTGAAAGCCCCCGCAAAAACAGCCATCCCCCACAATATCTTGCGTTGCTTTCCTCTCCCAACCCCACCCCCTGCCAGGTGAAAATTAAGGTTGACACAGAGGATTCTTTTCCGCTATAATATCATTCATGTAATCATGGCTTTCTGCCATGGTGCGTGTATGTTTGACAACCGCGGCCGGGGCAATTCGGCCGTTGTGGTTGGCGGGAATTCCCGCTGGAAATCGATACAGGAGGTGTATCAGAATGGTTCGTACCTATCAGCCCAAAAAGCGTCAGCGTTCCAAGGAGCACGGGTTCCGCAAGCGTATGTCCACCGCCAATGGGCGCAAGGTTCTGGCCCGTCGCCGCGCCAGAGGCCGTGCCCGGCTGACCCACTAATGCCAAGGTTAACCGCATAAAGAGTACATACAAGGGGCGGGGAATCAGATTCCACCGCCCCTGCGAAGCATCGGGCGCTGGACGGGCCTTCTCCCGGCCGGCCTTGTCCGATGGCGGGAGGCGGGCCCTCCCCGTTCGCTGTCTGTCCTCAAAGCAAGGAGAATTTCACCGTGAAGTATACCGTTTCCTTAAAGGAAAACAGAGTGTTCCGCCGGCTCTACGCCAAGGGCCGGAGCGCGGTTTCGCCCACCATGGTTCTGTACTGCCGGAAAAACGGCCGGCGGGAAAACCGGTTGGGCCTGACCACGGGAACCAAGCTGGGCCACGCGGTGGTCCGGAACCGAGTGCGCCGCCGGCTGCGGGAAATCTACCGCCTGCAGGAGCACCGGCTCTCCCCCGGCTACGATATTGTCGTCGTGGCCCGGGTTCGGGCGGTTTACAGCCGGTACGCCGAACTGGAACGGGATTTTCTCCGCCTGGCAAAAAAGCTCCAGCTTCTCTCCCCCCAAGGTTCTGATGCGGAGGGAGAGAAGCCATGAAGGCTGTTCTGCTCTGGATGATCCGGTTTTACCGGAAGGTCATCTCCCCTGCCCGTCCCCCCTGCTGCCGTTTCATCCCCACTTGCTCGGCCTATGCTTTGGAGGCCATTGAAAAATACGGCGCCTGGAAGGGGGGCTTTCTTGCCCTGCGCCGGATTCTCCGATGCAATCCCTTTCACCGGCAGAAGAGCATTGAGTATGACCCCGTCCCCTGATCCGGGACAGCCTGTTTCGCCTGCCGGTGACCGCCGGCGGCATCCATCCAACCTGGAGGCGCTGCAATGAGTATTATTTTAACCCCCTTTGCCAAACTGCTTTTGCTGTTCTACGACCTGACCGGCAGCTATGGCGTGTCCCTGATTCTGTTCGGTCTGGTGATCCGTCTGATCCTGTTCCCCATCTTCCTCAAGGGGCGCAAGGGCATGCTCTCCATGAGCGGCCTGGCGGAAAAGCAGAAGGTATTACAGCAAAAGTACGCCCGGGACCGGGTGAAATATAGCCAGGAGCTGCAAAGGCTCTATGAGGAGGAAGGGGTCAAGCCCTCCTCCGGCTGTCTCTGGTCCTTCCTTCCCCTGCCTTTTCTGATGGTGCTGTACGCCATCGTCCGGCAGCCTTTGACCTATCTGCTGAACATGACCCAGGATCAGTTCAACGTGGTCTCCAACCTGCTGTATGGAAACGTGCTGGATTACAGAAACCAGCAGCTCCAAATGGCCCAGGATGTCTTCCTGAACCATGACAAGATTGTCGCGGCGGTGCCGGAGCTGGCCAACATGCCCCAGATTGACTTTACCTTCCTGGGGGTAAACCTGTCTCAGACCCCCCACTTCATGTTCTGGAAGGCCGACGATATCGGCGCCGCCTTCGGCCTCTGGCTGATCCCCGTGATCTCCGCCGCCCTGGGCGTGGTGTCCATGATCGTCACCAACCACATCAACGGAAAGGTCCTGGGCACCCGGAGAACCATGGACCAGTCCACCCGGATGACCATGTTCATTATGCCCCTGTTCTCCCTGTGGATCTGCTTCACCCTGCCCGCCGCCCTGGGTGTGTACTGGATTGCCAACAGCCTGTTTGCCATGCTGCAGGAAGTGCTGAACATCCCCTTCCTCCGCTCCTTCCTGAAAAAGCAGGAAGAGGCCAAGGTCAAGCGTCGGGAAGAGGAGAAAGAGCGCGTCAAACGAGAAAAGCAGGCCCAGGCGGAGGCCAAGAAAAAGGCCGCCGAGGAGATGCGCCGGATTCAGATGGAGCGCAAGCTGAACAAGAGCATCGCCACCGCCAGCCGGGAGGGTATCCGGGCCTACGCCCGGGGCCGGCTGTATGACCCGGAACGCTACCCCACCTTCCCCTACCAGGACCCCAATGATCTGGCCAAGCAGGCCCAGGAGGAGCAGCAGCGCCTGGCGGAGGAACAGAAGACCGCCAAGGCCAAGGGGAAGAAGGGCAAGAAGGACCAGCCCAATCAGCCCACCAAGACAGAAAAACCCGCCCAGGCCGCCCAAGAGGAGAAACCTTCCGCCGCCCCCACGTCCGCGGCCCCGGAGAAACCGGTGCCCCAGCCGGCGCCCGTCCCGGAGGAAGAGGAGGGCTTCGTGGAGGAATCCTTCCTGGAAGAGCCGGAACAGGACAACGACGAGAAATAAGGAGAGACGAGCCTGATGTTGAAATGGATTGAAGCCACAGGCAGATCGGAAGAGGCTGCCATACAGAATGCCCTGGCCCAGCTGGGGCTGGACCGGGACAGTGTTTCCGTGGAGGTCCTGGAGCGGGCGAGGAATGGATTTTTGGGGTTTGGCAGCTCTCCGGCCAAGGTCAAGGTGACCTATGAAGTCTCCCAGGAGGAGGCCCCGGTCTCCCCGGTGGAGGAGATCTTCGCCCCGGCCCCCCAGCCGAAGCCGGCCGCGACCCCGGCCCGTCCGGCGGAGGCCGCCCCCAAGGGACCGGCCAAAGCAGAGGCCCCGGCTTCCCCTGTGCCCGGAGCCAAGCCGGGGGACCTGGAGGAGCGAATCCGCGCCTTTCTCTCCGGCCTGCTGGCCCACATGGGGGTGGAGGCCGCCATCCACGTGTCCCCCAAAGGGGACAATGGGATTCTTGTGACCCTGGAGGGCCCGAAGCTGGGCGCCCTCATCGGCCACCGGGGGGAGACCCTGGACGCCATCCAGCAGCTGACCAACTACGCGGTCAACCGGGGCCGGACCCACCGGGTGCGGATTCACATTGACGCGGAGCACTACCGGGCCAAGCGGGAGGAATCCCTCAAGCGCCTGGCCAATAAAGTTGCCGTCAAAGTGGTCAAATACCGCCGGAATATCACCCTGGAGCCCATGAACGCCTATGAGCGCCATGTGATCCACGAGACCCTCCAGGACTATCCCGACGTCATCACCTATTCCACGGGAACCGAGCCCAACCGCCGCACGGTGGTGGCCTTCTCCCGGGGCAAGCACGCATATTGACCTGAAACGGCGGAGGAGGACTGTGCTCCACCGCCGTTTTGCTTTCAAAAGGGGCCCTCTGGCCCCGCTGTCAAGGAGGGATTGCCATGACATTCCGTGACCGTATCCAGCCCCAGCTGCGGGACTGGTATGACGCCTCAGCCGGCTTTGACTTTGAGCACCTGGAGGAGTTTGTCCCCAAGTGCAACGCCGCAGAACTGGCCAACCTGCGGGAGGACCCCCAGGTGAAGGCTTGGGACCAGATGATTCCCGGTCCCGACGGTGCGCCCCAGGTGAAAATTCGGGTGTACGCCCCCAGCCAGCGGGAGAAAGCCCCCCTGCCCTGCCTGTTCTTCTACCACGGCGGAGGCTTTCTCTTCGGCACGGTCTACCGGCAGGAGGACCTGTGCCAGCGGTATGTAAAGCACGTGGGCTGCGTGGTGGTCTCGGTGGAGTACCGCCTGGCGCCCCAGTGGAAGATGCCCGCCCCCCTGGAGGACTGCTACGCCGCCCTGCTGTGGGTTTGGACCAACCACCAGACCCTGGGGGTGGACCCGGACCGTCTGGCGGTGGCCGGTCTGTCGGCGGGGGGCAACCTGGCCGCCGCCGTGGCGCTGCTGGCCCGGGACCGGAAGGGACCCAGACTCTGCCTGCAGGTTCCCCTTTATGGGGAGCTGGACTGCCGGCTGGAGACCCCCTCCTCCCAGGAGATCACCGACCGGAAGGTCTGGTGCCGGGACAACTGCCGGATCTCCTGGGACAAGGTGCTCAGCCCCGGGCACATGCCCACCCAGTATGAGTCCCCCGCCCTGGCCAAGGACCTTGGGGGCCTGCCGCCCCTGTTCTCCTTCATCGGGCAGCTGGACCCGGGCCGGGACGAGAACCTCACCTATTGGTCCCGGCTGATGGCCGCCGGGGTGCCGGTGGAGTGCCATGTGTTTCCCGGCTGCTATCACTGCTTTGAGCTCAGTGTCCCCGAGGCGGAGGTGAGCAAGCAGGCCTATGAACTGACCTACGCCGCCCTCCGGCGGGCTTTTTCCAAGGGATGAGCCCCCGTCTTTCCCCAAGTTCCCCTGTTTTTGTGGAGAAAAGGAGGTGAGCCTCCCCATGGAGGTCCCAGCCCATCTGCGGATTCGCATGGCAAAGCGCAACTTATCCCACGCCTATCTGGTGGTGGGGGAAAACCGCCGTCCCCTGGCCGAGGCCCTGGCCGCCGCCTGGGTCTGTACCGGGGAGACCCCTCCCTGCGGGCACTGCCCGGGCTGCCGGAAGGCCGGCCTGGGAATTCATCCAGATATTATCCGGGCCGACCCAGAGGGGGAGGGCCTGAAGGCCGAGGAGGTCCGGGCCCTGCGGTCCGATGCCTATATCCGCCCCAATGAGGCCCCCAAAAAGGTCTATCTTTTGGAGCACAGTGAGCTGCTCAATCCCACGGGGCAGAATATTCTGTTGAAGCTCATCGAGGAGGGGCCCGCCTACGCCTGCTTCCTCTTTCTCTCCCCCCAGCCTGGGCTTCTGCTGCCCACCATCCGGTCCCGGTGCGAAACCCTCCGGGCTCCAGGAGAAGAGACCCGGCAGGCCGACCAGGCGGGGGAGACCTTAGCCGACCTGATCCTCACCGGGGCCTCTCCCCGGGACCGCCTGCCCTTCCTCCTCTCCCTGGAGAAGAAGGACCGGGAGGAATTTCCCCTCCTCCTGGAGGCCGCCCTGTCCCGGCTGGCGGCGGAACTGCCCCGGCGGCCCGACCTGCTGCCGGTGCTGGACCGCCTGGTCCCCATTCGGGCGGCCTGTGAGTTTCCCGTCAGCCCCGGCCATTTGAGCGGCTGGATCGCCGCCGCGCTGTAAGCAAAGGAGAAAACTATGGCAGAGATTATCAGCGTTCGCTTTCGCAGCGAGGGCAAACAATATTATTTTGACCCCCAGGGCATGGTCTGCCGCCCTGGGGATGGTCTCATTGTGGAGACCGCCTCAGGTCTGGAGTACGCCCAGTGCGTCCGGGGCAACTTTACTTTGGCCGAGGCCGAGCTGGCCGCGCCCCTGCGCCCCGTGGTCCGGGCGGCCACGGAGGAAGACCTTGCCGTGGTGGAGAAAAACCGGGAGAAGGAGGTCTATGCCTTCCGGGTTTGTCAAGAGAAGATCCTGGAGCATAAACTGGACATGAAGCTGGTGAGCGTGGAGTGCAGCTTTGAGGGGACCAAAATCCTCTTCTTCTTCACCTCCGACGGACGGGTGGACTTCCGGGGCCTGGTGAAGAGCCTGGCCGCGGTCTTCCACACCCGGATTGAGCTGCGGCAGATCGGCATTCGGGATGAGGCCAAGATGCTGGGGGGCCTGGGAATCTGCGGCCGTCCCTTCTGCTGCAACTCCTTTTTGCGGGAGTTCCAGCCGGTCTCCATCAAGATGGCCAAGACCCAAAACCTCTCCCTGAACCCCACCAAGATTTCCGGCACCTGCGGCCGGCTCATGTGCTGCCTGAAGTATGAGCAGGAGGCCTATGAGGACCTGATGAAGGACGCCCCCCGTATGGATTCCTTTGTGGAGACCCCCGACGGGGCGGGCACCATCATCAGCGTCAACACCCTGCGGGAAAAGGTGCGGGTCCGCCTGGACGACGCCCCGGACACCCTGAAGACCTATCACAACAGTGAGATCCGAGTGGTCCGCAGCGGCAAGGGCAAGCGCCCGGAGGGCTATGTGCAGCCCCCCAAGGAGGAGCTGGCCAAGCTGCGGAAGGTCACCGAGTCCCCGGAGGACCAGTACCGCCGGGAGCAGGCCGCCCTGGCCGCGGCCTTGGATGAGTTTCTGGCCGAACACGGGACGCCTACCCAGGCCCAGCCCGACCACGCCCCCAACCGCCGCCGCCGGGGTGACCGGGGCCGGAACGCCGAACGGGCGGAGCGGGCCTTGGAGGCGGAGGTGGAGCGGGAGAAGGAAAAAGCCCGCCACCGGCCCCGCCACCATCGCAATGGCAAGAGCCAGCAGCCCCTTCCCCTGGAGACAGAGCTCCAGGGCCTGGCGGCCGAAGCGGAGGAGGCACTCTATCAGGAGGAGGCCGTCCGCCGCCGCCACCGGAACAGCCGGAGCCGGAACAGGTCCAATCCCCATCCCCACCCGGAAAAGCCCAACCGGACCAAACCTGGGGAGGAGAGAAAGGGCCGTTCTCACTGGCATAAAAAAGGCCACCGAAAGAGTGGTGGAGGAACCCCGCCCGCTGAGGGCTGAGTTCCTTCCAACAAGTGCAGTTTGGAAAGCCATCCGCCCCTTATGCGCGGGTGGCTTCCTGTCTATGGAGGTGTATTCCCTTGCAAACCCAATCTTCCAAAGCAGAATCGCCCCTCTCCCCCCAGCAGGCCAAGGGCCTGGCCATGCGGGTCTCCCTGGTCAGTGTGGCGGTGAATCTCGTCCTCTCCGCGGGAAAACTTCTGGCGGGGGTGTTCGCCCACTCGGGGGCCATGATCTCCGACGCGGTTCACTCGGCTTCGGACGTGTTTTCCACCCTGATCGTTATGATCGGGATTCAGATTTCCAGCAAGCAGGCCGATGCCCAGCACCGCTATGGACATGAGCGGTTTGAGTGCGTGGCCTCGGTGGCCCTGGCCCTGATCCTGCTGGAGACCGGGCTGCTCATCGGCTGGAAGGGGCTGAAAACCATTCTGGCCGGGTCCTATGCCGACCTGGCGGTGCCCGGGATGCTGGCCCTTGTGGCGGCGGCGGTCTCCATTGTGGTCAAGGAGTGGATGTACTGGTATACCCGGGCCGCGGCCAAGAAGATTCACTCCGACGCCCTCATGGCGGACGCCTGGCATCACCGGTCTGACAGCCTCTCCTCCATCGGGGCCCTGGTGGGAATTGTCTGTTCCCTGGCGGGTTTTCCAGTGATGGACAGCGTGGCCAGTGTGGTGATCTGCATTTTCATCGTCAAGGCCGCCGTGGACATCTTCCGGGACGCCGTGGATAAAATGGTGGACCGGTCCTGTGATGAGGAAACCCTGGCGCAGATGACCCAGGTCATTCTGGACCAGCCCGGGGTGCTGGGGCTGGACCTGCTGCAAACCCGCCTGTTCGGGGCGAAAATCTACGTGGACGCGGAGATCGCGGCCCAGGCTGATCTCCCTTTGTCCCAGGCCCACGCCATTGCGGAGTCGGTCCACGAGGCCATTGAGCAGGCCTTTCCCCTGGTGAAGCACTGTATGGTCCATGTAAACCCCAAGCAGGCCGACCCCGCCTCTCCCCCGCCGGCGTGAGCCGGGGAGTGAGATATGCCGGCATTTAACAGAAAATTGGTTTTTGATTTTACAGAGTCCAAGTATGCTAAAAGATAGGAATTCCTGTCTGTGTGTCAGGCAGGTCGGGAGGAAACCATGAAACAAGCAGTCATCGACATCGGCTCCAATTCCATGCGCCTGTCGGTCTATGAGACCACGGAGGCCGGCACTTTCACCATTCTCTTTAAGGATAAGATCATGGCCGGTCTGGCCGGCTATGTGGAGGAAGGGGCGCTCAGCCCCGAGGGGATCACCCGGGCCATCCTGGGTCTGCGGTCCTTCCGGGGCACCTTGCGTGCCCTGAACATCCCCCAGGTGGCGGTGTTTGCCACGGCCTCCCTGCGAAATATCCGAAACACCGCCCAGGCGGTGGCGGAGATCCAGCGGGGCACCGGCTTTGCCATTGAGGTTCTCTCCGGGGAGGAGGAGGCCCGCCTGGGCTACGCCGGGGCCATGGAGGAGCTGGCATTGTCAGAGGGACTGTTTGTGGACATCGGCGGGGCCAGCACGGAGGTGGTCCGCTTTGCCCATGGTCAGCTGGTCTCGGCGGTCAGCTGTCCCGTGGGCTCTCTGAAGCTCTACCGGGACTGGGTGAAAAAGATTCTGCCCAACCAGCAGGCGGTGGAGAGCATGAAAAAGGCCATCCGCCAGGCCACCCGGGGGGTGGTGGAGGGGCCCGTCCGCCAGGGTCTCCCCCTGGTCTGTGTGGGCGGGACCGCCCGGGCGGCCCTGAAGCTGGCCAAACGGGTGTGCCACCTGCCGGAGGACACCAACCGGGTCTCTGTGGGCCAGCTGGAGCAGGTGAGCGCCCTGCTGTGCTCCTCCCATAAGGCGGCGGCGGATTTGATCTTAAAGGTGGAGCCGGAGCGCATCCACACCATGATCCCCGGCCTGCTGATCCTCCGCCACATGGTGGAGGGTTTTGGAGCCGGGGAGATGATCGTCAGCAAATATGGGGTACGGGAGGGCTATCTATGCCAAAAGATCCGCAAAGCGTCGTAACCGATTATACCTATACCCAAAACCGGGAGCTCAGCTGGCTCCGGTTCAACCGCCGGGTCCTGGAAGAGGGGGCGGACGAGACCGTTCCCGCCCTGGAACGGCTGAAATTTATCGCCATTTTCGCCAGCAATCTGGATGAGTTTTTCATGGTCCGGGTGGGCAGCCTGGTGGACATGGCGGCGGTCTCCCCGGAGGAGGTGGACAGCAAGAGCGGCATGCGTCCCCGGGAACAGCTGAAGGCGGTCTATGAGGCCGTTCCCGGCCTCATAGAGATCAAGGGCCAGCTCTATAACCGGGTCAGCGGTCTGTTGGCCCAGGAGGGCATTGTGGACCTGACCTATGACCAGCTGACCCAGGAGGAGCGGGCCCAGGTGAAGGACTACTTTCACTCTGTGGTCCTCCCCATTCTCTCGCCCCAGATCGTGGGCCAGCGCCATCCCACCCCCCATCTGGACAACAAGGCGCTGTATATCACCGCCCTGCTGCGGAGCAAAAGCGGCAAGACCTCCCTGGGCTTTATCCCCCTTCCCACCTCGCTGCCCCCGTTGTTTCTCCTGCCCGGCACCCGGGGCCGCTTTCTCCGCCTGGAGACCATCCTCCGTCAGTGGGCCCCTACCCTCTTTGGAAAATACAAGGTGGAGGAGACCTGCGTCATCAGCGCCACCCGGAACGCGGACCTCACCTTTGACACGGAAAAATTTGAGGACAGTGAGGACGATTTCCGCCTGCTGATGACCAAGCTCCTCAAACGGCGGGCCAACCAGTCCATTGTCCGCCTGGAGCTGGGCCAGCGGCCCTCCCAGGAGATGCTCGCCCTGCTGGAGCGGGTGATCCAAGTGGAGACCCATCAGATTTATTACGACAGCGCTCCCCTGTCCATGGGCTATGTCTATGACCTGGAGAAAGCCCTGTCCCCCGACCTGCGGGCCAGGCTCACCTACCCGGCCTACCATCCCCGGTGGCCGGAGGACTTAAACCGCCAGGAGTCCATGATTGAGCAGATCCGCCGGAAGGACCGGCTGCTCTTCTTTCCCTTTGATTCCATTGACCCCTTCCTGCGCCTGCTGGAAGAGGCGGCGGACCGGCCCGACGTGGCCTCCATCAAGATCACCATTTACCGCCTGGCCTCCACCTCCAAGATTGCCCGGATTCTCTGCCGGGCGGCGGAGAACGGGAAAGAGGTGGTGGCCCTCATGGAGCTTCGGGCTCGGTTTGACGAGGCCAACAACATCGCCTGGTCCAAAATGCTGGAGGAAGCCGGGTGCAAGGTCATCTACGGCATGGAGAACTTTAAGTGTCACAGCAAGCTCTGCCTGATTACCCTCCGGGACAAGAAGGGCACCCACTATATCACCCAGGTGGGGACCGGCAACTACAATGAAAAGACCAGCGCCCTGTACACCGACCTGAGCGTTATGACCGCCTCCCCTGTCATCGGGGACGACGGCGCGGCCTTTTTCCGCAACATGCTCACCGACAACTTGGAGGGGGGATACCACTCCCTGCTGGTGGCCCCCAACGGTCTAAAGTCCCAGCTGTGCGCCATGATCCAGCAGGAGATTGACAAGGGACCCCAGGGCTACCTCTGCATCAAGGCCAATTCCATCACAGAGCGGGAGATCATCGACAAGCTCCGGGAGGCCTCCCAGGCGGGGGTGCAGATTGAGATGATCATCCGGGGCATCTGCTGCATCCGCCCGGGGGTGCTTCTGAAGACGGAGAACATCCAGGTCACCAGCATTGTGGGCCGCTACCTGGAGCACGCCCGGATCTATGTCTTTGGCCGGGGAAACCAGGCCAAATATTTCATTGCCTCCGCAGACCTGATGACCCGCAACCTCCAGCGGCGGGTGGAGATCGCTTGCCCCATCTGGGACAGGGAAATCCAGGAGCAGCTGCGGTATATTTTGGACCTCCAGCTCCAGGACAACGCCAAGGCCTCCTTTCTGCAGCCCAGCGGCGCCTATCTGCGGAAAGAGATCCGGACCGTCCGGGTGGACAGTCAGGAGGAGCTGATGCGGGTCTCCCTCCACCGGCCGGAGCAGGCTCCCACAGTCAGCGAGAAGCCCTCCGCCCTCCACCGGCTGTTGGGACGTCTGTTCGGCAAAGATTCCCCCTAAGCCCAACAGCGTTTGAAAAACGGCCCCCGTCCCATCAGGACGGGGGCCGTTTCCATAGTTTCCTCTTTTGTCTGCGGAGGTTAAGGACTGGAGCTGGGCTCCAGCGCCGGCTCCGCAGAGCCGATGGCGCAGGCAAGAAGCCCATCCTCTTCCAGGATGAATGAGACCATGTAATCCACATCGTCGATATGGTCTTCTGTCAATAAGGTATGGCTGGAATCATAGTAGTACACAAAATACTGGTCCTGTTCGTTGGACATGGTGCATGCACCATAGACCTTGTCAAGGTCTTCCTTGGAGCTTCCCACGGTGATCCCTCCCTGCAGAGACCAGTTGGAGGTCTTCTCTGTCTGGAGGGTTTCATCCAGGGAGATGTTGTTGACCACACCGTCGTAATACGTGACGGCAATGCGGTCCTCCGGGGTGTCCCCGTATATCACCGTGTCCGTGTCCGTCGAGGGAGAGGAACCCTCTGCCGGAGTAAGTTTGTCCTCCACCTCCGCCTGGGTCATGCCCAGGGAGAGCTGCACGTTGTCCCCTTCGTGGTGAAAGGTGTCCCAGCGGGCACTCTCCGCCTGGGTTCCCTGCCCGCCGCAGGCCGCCAGAAGGCAGAAAAGGGGGACAATCCATAGAAATCGTTTGCCATGCTTCATGCCGGTACCTCCTAAACATTTATTCTGTAAGGTTGCTGTGCCGGTGGAAAAGCCCATCCTCACGGGAGGCGGAATCCCCTTGGGACTGCCTGCGTCGTCTGGTTCCGCCCCATGGGCCCCCCGCTTTCTTTGAACATAACATATCTGCCTCTCCTCGTCAACAGAGCTTCCCTTTCTGAAAGGGGGATTGTCTCCTTTTTACAGCAAAAAACCCTCCCTGCGGCTCTGCCGCAGGGAGGGTTCCATATAGAGGTCAAACCAAAGAGAGGGATCAATACTTGTAGAAGCCCTCGCCGGTCTTCTGGCCCAGCAGGCCGGCACGGACCATCTTCTTCATGGTCAGAGCGGGACGATACTTGGAGTCGCCGGTCTCGGTGAAGATGGTCTCCATGATGGCCAGGCAGATGTCCAGACCAACCAGGTCGGCCAGAGCCAGGGGGCCCATCTTGTGGTTGGCGCCGTACATCATGGCGGTGTCAATGTCCTCCTTGGAGGCAATGCCGTTCTCCAGAACGATAATGGCCTCGTTGATCATGGGGAACAGGATGCGGTTGACCACGAAGCCGGGAGCCTCGCCCACCTCGACGGGGTTCTTGCCGATCTCCTTGGCGCAGCCGTAGACAGCCTGGAAGGTCTCGTCGTTGGTGCGGGCGCCGCGGATGACTTCCACCAGCTTCATAGCGGGGGCGGGGTTGAAGAAGTGCATGCCCAGCACCTTCTCGGGGCGCTTGGTGGCGGCGGCGATGGCGGTGATGGAGATGGAGGAGGTGTTGGAAGCCAGGATGGTCTCAGGCTTGCAGATCTCGTCGAGCTCCTTGAAGATGCCCTTCTTGATGTCCAGAACCTCGATGGCAGCCTCTACCACCAGGTCGCAGTCCTTGGCGTCGGCCAGCTCCAGGGTGAAGGAGACCCGGGAGAGCATGTCGTTCTTCTGCTCCTCGGTGATCTTGCCCTTGGCGACCTTCTTCTCCAGGTTCTTCTTCAGCACGCCCTCACCCCGCTGAATGAAAGCGTCGGCGATGTCGCGGACGAGAACGGTCTTGCCAGCCTCAGCGAAAACCTGAGCGATCCCCATACCCATGGTGCCGGCGCCCAGCACCATAATCTTATTGATAGCCATTGTGGTGTTCCTCCAATTTTATAATTTAGAAAACAATCGGTTGTCCCTCCCCACGGGAGGAGACGGAAAAAAGCAAAGGGAGAGAAAAGCTTACTTGTTCTTGAAGTGCTTTTCCTTTCTCTTCTCCAGGAAAGCCTGCATGCCTTCCTTCTGGTCCTCGGTGCCGAAGCAGGTGGCGAAAGCCAGGGCCTCATAGCTTACAGCGGTGGAGATGTCGCAGTCAATGCCGCGGCGGATGGCCAGCTTGGATGCGCGGATGGCCTTCTGGGCGTTGGTGCAGATCTTCTGGGCCAGCTTCATGGCCTCGTCCATCAGCTGGTCAGCGGGGACCACGTGGTTGACCATGCCGATCTCCAGGGCGCGCTGGGCGTCGATGGTGTCGGCGGTGTAGATCAGCTCCATGGCGGGGCCGGTGCCGATGATCCGGGCCATACGCTGGGTGCCGCCGAAGCCGGGGATGATGCCCAGACCCACCTCGGGCTGGCCGAACTTGGCCTTCTCGGAAGCGATGCGGATGTCGCAGGCCAGGGCCATCTCGCAGCCGCCGCCCAGGGCGAAGCCGTTGACCGCAGCGATGGTGGGCTTCTCCATCATGTCCACCCGCATGAGAATGCGGTTGCCCAGCTCACTGAAGGCCAGACCTTCCGCCACATTCATGGGTGCCATCTCGCCGATGTCGGCGCCGGCGATGAATGCCCGGCCTGCGCCGGTGATGATGACAACATAGACCTCATCGTCCCTTTCCACGTCGTCCAGGGCGACCTCCAGGTCCGTGAAAACGGCCTTGTTCAGGGCGTTGAGCGCCTCGGGGCGGTTCATGGTGACAACCGCGATGTGGTCCTTTTTGGTGACCTCAACAAATGCCATAGGGATTTCCTCCTAACATTGGTCATACAGGGCATGCTACCCCTGTATATAAATACTTCACGAAATAGTATACTGTATTTTCGCCCAAGGGACAAGGCAAACCTTTTCGCCGTTTTACCGAAAAAAGGGAGAGAAAACAACCAATTTCCGTAAAAATGATAGACTCCCCTGGCCTTTCCTGCACCGATCCCTTCATATGGGTAAAAAGTTGAAAATTTTGCAAGTGAGCCTGCGTTTTCTTTCTTCCCAAGGTCTGGTGTCTCCAGCTTTCCTGTGAGGAGTCGGAGGCGGGAAATCTGGGAAAGGGTCCGGAAGAAAGGGATTTGTTTCTCTTGCAGCAGCAAGGGAAGCTTCCCCTTGCAGTTTCTGCTTTTCGTGAGGGAGAGAGAAATCGTATTTTCAGTTTCATACAAAAATTGAACCGAATACACTGGTGTTTTTGTTGACAAATCAATCTTCCTAATGTTAAAGTACAAGAGTACAGAGGTGTTATTTTATGTGAATTGTCGTATAGGCGGGTGATTTCTGAACGATATGAAAAAACAATGGCCCTGCTTTTTGCTGATGCTTTTCTCCTATCCCCTCTCCCTCCTGTTTTCTTTTCTTTTGGGGCTCTTGGAATATGGAATTCTGCGGCTCTTCGAGCATATTTTGTCCGATAACATGACCTGGCAGGCGATAGCTCAGTCGCACTTTGTTGTGTCGTTGTCCGAAGGGACGGTATTCTTTTTTATCTCTCTGAATCTGATTGCGGTGCTCTGGCTGCTGCAAAGGTGGAAAGCATAGTACACACTTCCGCCCTCCCATCACAGGGAGGGCGGTTTTTTGGCATAGTTTCCCTCCGGCCTCTCATACAGTGAGAGGAACAGGAGGTGAGCGGGTGCGCGGTGTGGCGGTGCTGACCATCACGGGGGTGTTGTCCCAGCTGGTGGGGTTTGTGTATCGGATTGGGCTGACCCGTCTGGCGGGGGCGGAGATTTTGGGGCTGTATCAGCTGATCCTGCCGGTGTATTCGGTGCTGCTGTCCCTGACCTCTGTGGGGCTGACCACGGCGGTGTCCAATCTCTCCGCCTGGTACCAGGCCCTGGGGAACCAGCGGGCCATTTACCAGGTCCGGGGCCAGGCGGTGAAGCTGTTTTTCCTGCTGGCCCTGATGCCCTGTTCCCTGCTGCTGCTCTTTTCGGACGGGGCCTCGGTGTATCTTTTGGGGGACGCAAGAACCCAGCTGGGGCTCATCCTCCTGGTCCCCTGTCTGCTGCTGACGGGGACGGAAAATCTCCAGAAACACTATTTTTACGGCACGGGCCGGGTCTACCCCGCCGCCATCACGGAGCTGGCGGAGCAGGTCCTCCGGTCCCTGCTGGTGCTGGCCCTGCTGTGGCGCCTGGCGCCCGACACCGCCGAGAAGGCCGTGGGGACCATTGTGCTGGGCATGGCCCTGTGCGAGGTGGTCTCCGCCCTCACCCAGACGGTGCTCTTCCGGGTGTACTTGGGGCCTCCGGCGGGTCTGTCCGGGGAGAAACTGACCCCCAAGGCCCTCCGGGGCAAGATTGGGCGGATCGCCCTGCCCCTGGGGTTTGCGGCCCTGCTGGGGAATCTCATCTCCTCGGCCAACGCGGTGCTCATCCCCCGGCTGCTGGTCCAGGGGGGAATGGACCAGGGGGAGGCGGTGTCGGCCTACGGCGTGACCTTTGGCATGACGCTGCCCATGCTCTTGCTGCCCACGGCCTTTCTCAGCGCCCTGGGGCTGGTGCTCACCCCCAAGCTCTCCCAGTATTCCGCCCTGGGACAGAAGGAGGCCATCCGCCGGCAGGTGAAGCGGTCGGTGGGGGCGGCCAATCTGATCCTCATTCCCGCCCTGGCCCTGCTGGCGGTGCTGGGCTCGGCCATCGGGCAGAGCCTGTACCGGGATGACCGGGTGGGGGATCATCTCCCGCTGCTGGCCCTGGGGGTGCTCTTCTCCTGCTGGCAGACCCTCTCGGCCTGCGTTTTGAGCGGGGTCAACCGCCAGGGGGCTTCGGCGGGAATCGCCCTGGCCGCGGACAGTGTGCAGCTGGTGCTCACCTGCCTGACGGTGGGCCGGTGGGGCATGGGGGGGTATGCCTTCAGCTTTGCCCTGTCAGCCCTGCTGGGAGCGGTGCTCAGCTGGCGGGTGGTTTCCCGGGAAATTGGGCTTTCCCTGCCGGTGTTTTCCTGGTTTACCGCCCCCACCCTGGCCGCCTGCCTGGCGGCCTCCTGCGGGGATTTGATGGAGACGGTGCTGCTTCGGGCCGGCCTGGTCTCCTTTCCCGCCGCGGTGGGGGGACTGTGCTTTGGACTGCTGCTCTATTTGGCGGCCCTGCAGGCCATGGGGGCCGGGAGCAAAGGGGGCGGACTGCCGCCATAAGTTTTACTGGGTCAATAAAAGGACAACAGCCTTTTTTGAGTAAAAGAGGCTGTTGTTTTCTATTGTTGGGCAAGTCAGCGGGAAGTATCTCATGCAGGGAATCTCTCCTTCTTGCCCGTCTCCATACTTTCCATTTTTCTTTGGTTTAGGTATAGGGAAATAGAGACTGTAACTTCTCTACTTGACAAGAAAAAAGAATTTTGATACTATTTATATGTAAATTTTGCACATAAAATATAGTTACGATAGCGGCTCCTTGGGCATGGAGTGAAGTGAAAAGTCAAGTACTTGGAATGGGTGGATATTACATTGTCACTGTCGAGTTTAATTTCCCTGATCATAGGTAATGAGTGATGAGAAAAAATGAATGGTTGATTCCAAATATGATAGCAGTCCTATTGCCTTGGTTAGAAATTCCCTTTTTGTGGTGCGTTTTTTATGCAGATCCATTGGGAGACCCACGTCAATCTTTCCAAATGGGAAAATTTGTTGGATTGTGTTTTTTGTGTTTTATTTATGCACTTCTTCTCCTCTTAGGACATCAAAGCTTTTTGAAAAACGCGGAGAAAATTTCGTGGATATGCTTGATAGTTGGCTTAGCAGAAAGTTTTATTGCGCTACCTGTTATTGCTTTGAGGTCCATTCCATATGAAATTGACACCATAATTTTAAGGGATTTTCCTTTCAGTGTCTTTTTGGCTCTCTTTATGTTTGTGATCTACCTACTTCTCCTTGTTAGGAAGATCAAGATGAGAACCAAGATTACTGGATAATTAGTGAAACAATGCTCTACTTAGGAATGAAGACGAAAGGGCATCCAACATTTTGTTGGATGTCCTTTTGCGGTTTTGTGAACAAAAGATGAAGATTTTCAAGGTTGTTCATAACGGTAAAAATTATCTGATCCCAGATGAGAGTCCGTTCCTATCCTTTATCCAAGAACCCCAATCTTACCTCTCCCGCCCACCGGCTCGGGCGGGAGAGGTGGTTCATAGACGGGAGGAACAAGTGGGAAACGAAAAGGTTTTTCTCTGCCTTCTCCCAAAGGGCACCTGCCCACATTCCCAGCCCGCCCAGCCGGTGGGCGGGCCGTTACGAGCCTTTCGCTGTGAGGGCCGCAGGCCAGGTAACAAGTGAGAAGTACAGCCTTTCCTCATATAACCCCACCAGAGAAGGGGGTCCCGGGGGAGGAACCTCCTCCCCCGGGGGTTCTTTCCCCCATTTCTTCCCAAGAAATGGGGCCCCGGCTGGGCAAGCCAAGGTTCCCTGCCGTTCCAACGGCGTGGGCCAATCCCCACAACCTCCCCATCCCCTGCCCAGAAGCAGGCCGACACACCCGCAGAAAAGCACATTTCCCTTGCACCCAGGCGGGCAATCCGTTACAATAGGGCCAGAAACGGACAGGAGGCAGAGACATGACCCACGAAGACTACATGCGCCAGGCCCTGGCCCTGGCCCGGGAGGCCGCCGCCGCCGGGGAGGTCCCCGTGGGCTGCGTCATTGTGGACCGGGCCGGTCAGATCATCGGTCGGGGCCGCAACCGCCGGGAGGAGGACAAAAGCCCCCTGGCCCATGCCGAGCTGGCCGCCATCACCGACGCCTGCCGGTCCCATGGGGACTGGCGTCTCAAGGGCGCCCGGCTCTATGTCACCCTGGAGCCCTGCCCCATGTGCGCCGGGGGTATCCTCTCCGCCCGGATTCCAGAGCTCTACTACGGGGCCAAAGACGCCGGCTTCGGAGCCTGCGGGTCTATCCTCAACCTCTTTGAGGAGGACTTCCGCCACCACCCCAAGATCGTGGGGCATATTTTGGAGGAGGAGTGCGCCCAGCTCCTCCAGGACTTCTTTGCCCAGGTGCGGAAAAAAAGTCCCGAAAACTTAAAGATTCTGTAACATTTGTAGCCTTTTTTTGTAACAAGTCCTTGGTAAGATATCCTTGCAAGAGTCAAGAAAGCTTCTTTTCATTTTTTAACCTTCGGAAAAACAGGGCCGGCGAGTGGTTTACGCAGGCCCTCTTTTTCTGCCCTTTTTTCGTTTTGCAGACCCCAGTGGAAAGGAGAAGGCCCGGACCCGTCGGTTTATCCAGCAGCTGGCGGCGGGCTGAGGCCGGACAGCACGAAAGGCGGTCAGTCGGACAGACTGACCGCCTTTTTGACAGAACCAATCTATTTTCCGGGTTTTCCGGCGGCCGCTTGGAAACAAACGGACATGACGCCGGCGGGATCGGAGCGGGCGGGCGCGGAGGCGCCATGACGGAAGACCGTCCCCCTCCGTCAGACTGCCCTCAGTCACAGAAGGTGATGCCGTCCTCCTCGTCCATGCTTTCGATCCGGGCCAGGGATTCCACCCGCACGCCCTTGCCCCGGATGAGGGCCCCGCCGGGCTGGAAGGCCTTCTCAATGACAATGCCCGCCCCCACCACCTGGGCGCCGGCCTGATGGACCAGGTCAATCAGGGCGCTCAGGGCGCTGCCGTTGGCCAGGAAATCGTCGATGAGCAGGACCCGTTCCCCGGGGTGCAGAAACTCCTTGGAGACGAAAATGGGATAGGGACGCTTGCCCTGGGTGAAGGACTCCACCTGGCTGAGATACACGTTCCCGTCGATGTTTTTGGTCTTGTTCTTCTTGGCGAAAACCACTGGCACGTGGTCAAAGGCCGGCGCGGCCAGGCAGGCGATGCCGATGCCGGAGGCCTCAATGGTGAGAATCCGGTCCACCTGACATCCTGCGAACCGCCGGCGGAATTCCCGTCCGATCTCCTCCAGGAAGGCCACGTCCATCTGGTGGTTGAGAAAGCTGTCCACCTTGAGTACCTCGTTGTTTCCCCGGATCTTTCCGTCCCGCTGAATCCGCTGCTTCAATGCTTCCACAAAAAACGCCCCTTTCCACACGGCTTCTGATGAAAATAGAGGATAATACCTTTATTTTACTGGATGGCGCACACCCTGGCAAGGGGGGAAGTCCGCCAAAAAAACCACGGAAAAAAAGAGGAAATCCCATGGTTTTTCAGCGGTTTTACCAGCGGCGGTGTTTGGGGTTGAAAATGCAAGAAGAAAGTGTGAAAAATGCAAGGTTTTGCTTGACTTTTTTTTCGAACCCCGATAAACTGTACCTGATTATTTTATCCCTCTTCTTTTTCGGCCCTGTGCCGGGGAGGAGGATGCTCCCCCAGGCCAGCGCCCGGGGCAGTATGAGTTTTATTCTTTTTATTTAGAAAAGGAGACAAGAACGATGGATTTTCAGGCACTGTATCAAAGCAAGCTGACCACCGCCGCTGAGGCTGCCAAGCTGGTCAAGTCCGGCGACTGGGTGGACTACACCTGGTGCACCAACCACCCCGTGGAGCTGGACAAGGCTCTGGCCGCCCGTCAGAATGAGCTGGAGGACGTGAAGGTCCGCGGCGGCGTGACCATGTGGATGCCCGAGATCGCCAAGGCCGACGACGCCGGGGAGCACTTCGCCTGGCACTCCTGGCACTGCTCCGGCATTGACCGTAAGATCATCGCCAAGGGCATGGGCTGGTTCTCCCCCATGCGCTATTCCGAGCTGCCCCGCTTCTACCGGGAGAACCTGGACCCCGTGGACGTGGTCTTCACCCAGGTGCCCCCCATGGACGAGCACGGCAACTTCTCCTTCTCCCTGGCTCCCTCCCACCTGTATGACATGTGCGCCCGTGCCAAGCATATCGTGGTGGAGGTCAACAAGAACCTGCCCCCCGTCTACGGCCTGTACAAGGCAGAGCTGAACATCGCTGACGTGACCTACGTGGTAGAGGGCAACAACCCCTCCATCCCCGAGCTGGGCTCCGTGCCCCCCACCGACGTGGACCGCACCGTGGCCAACCTCATCGTGCCCGAGATCCCCAACGGCGCCTGCCTGCAGCTGGGCATCGGCGGCATGCCCAACACCGTGGGCGCCCTCATCGCCGAGTCCGACCTGAAGGACCTGGGCGTGCACACCGAGATGTACGTGGACGCCTTCGTGGACATCGCCAAGGCCGGCAAGATCAACGGCAAGAACAAGTCCCTGGACTATGGCCGTCAGGTCTATGCCTTCGCCGCCGGCACCAAGAAGATGTATGATTACGTGAACATGAACCCCGAGGTCATGGGCGCTCCCGTGGACTACACCAACGACGTGCGCGTCATTGCACAGCTGGACAACTTCATCTCCATCAACAACATCGTGGACCTGGACCTCTTCGGTCAGGTGAACGCCGAGTCCGCCGGCATCAAGCAGATCTCCGGCACCGGCGGCCAGCTGGACTTCGTCATGGGCGCCTATCTGTCCAAGGGCGGTAAATCCTTCATCTGCCTGTCCTCCGCCATGAAGGGCAAGGATGGCCAGCTGAAGTCCCGCATCGTGCCCACCCTGACCCCCGGCTCCATCTGCACCGACCCCCGTTCCACCGTGCAGTACCTGGTCACCGAGTACGGCATGATCAACCTCAAGGGCCTGAACACCTGGGAGCGTGCGGACAAGATCATCTCCATCGCGCATCCCCAGTTCCGTGAGGACCTGATCAAGGACGCCGAGAAGATGGGCATCTGGAGACGCTCCAACAAGCGGTAATCCAACGGACCTTTTTTGATCCCAATAATCCCTCCGGACAACTGTCCGGAGGGATATTTTTCTTCCTCGTTCCCACCGTCCTTCTTCCTGGAATTGCGGGAAAACCCGCCAGCATCCCCCGCCCCCCTGCCCGCTTATTCCAAAAGCAAACAAAATCCAATTCCGTCGACACGCTTCCCAAGACTTCCCTTCCAAAAAATGGTAAACTCTGGATGTTCTTAGAAAGGAGGCCAGAGAAATGCCGGTTTTATATAGACGAGGGTTGATGGAAAGCACCCGGGTGACCATGATATCGCCGGATTATATTTCTCCCAACCCCGACCAGCCCCGCCGATACTTTGACCCGGACGGGCTCACTGAGCTGGCAGAGAGCATTCGTGTCCATGGAATTCTCCAGCCCCTTTCCGTCCGGCGCAAGGGCGGTGGGCGCTATGAGCTCATTGCCGGGGAGCGCCGGCTGCGGGCCGCCATGATCTGCGGCCTGGAACAGGTTCCCTGTCTGGTCCTGGAGGTCTCTCGGGAGAGCTCCTGTCTGCTCTCCCTGATTGAGAATCTTCAGCGGCGTGACCTGGATTTCTGGGAGGAGGCCAAGGCGTTGGAGCGGCTCATCTCCGTCTATGGCCTGTCCCAGGAGGAGGCGGCCGCCAAAGTGGGAAAATCCCAGTCGGCGGTGGCCAACAAGCTGCGGCTCCTTCGTCTGCCCCAGGAGGTACTCACCCTCCTGCGGAAAAACGGCTTTACCGAGCGCCACGCCCGGGCTCTCCTTCGCCTGCCCACCCCCGAGGCCCAAAAGGAGGGGGCGGAACTGCTGGTGAAGGAGGGCTGGACCGTCTCCCGGACCGAGCGTTACGTGGAGGAGGTTCTCCGAGACCAGGCCAAGGAGAAGAAGGTCCGCCGGCCTTTGTTCATTCGGGATGTCCGGTTTTTCCTCAATACCCTGGACCATAGTCTCACCGTCATGCGCTCGGCAGGGGTGGACGCCAAGTGCCAGCGGGTGGAGGAAGGGGACGACATCCTGCTCACCATACGGATCCCGAAGGCCAAAGCCCCCAGCGGGCCGGCCTGAGTTTTCCTTGCATATCCTTTCACCTTTGATGGATGTTTCACGTGAAACATCCATCCTTTTTTCCACCGGGAAATTCCCCGAAACTCCCCTGTCCGGCGGTGGAATTCCCTGGAAAAACCCCGGCTTTCTCCCAAATATCCCTTGCAAAGAACCTATGGAATGGAGTATAATTTAAGCCTGCTGTAAGTTGATAAAGCCCGGGAATATGGTAAGACTTTGCTGTGACGGGCAAACCAGGGAAAGGGAGGGAGACCATGGCCAAAACCATCGCCTTTGTCAACCAGAAGGGCGGCGTGGGGAAAACCACCAGCTGCGTGAATTTGGGCTCCTGCCTCCAGGCTGTGGGGGCCAGGGTGCTGGTCTGCGACTTTGACCCCCAGGGCAACGCCACCTCAGGGTTTGGCGTGGACAAGGGGGCGGTGTTCCCCACGGTGTATGATGTGCTCATCAGCGGCGCCCCGGTGGAGAGCGCCATTGTCCACACCAAGTACAGCGATGTGCTGCCGGCCAACAAGGCCCTGGCCGGGGCCTCGGTGGAGATGATCCCCATGGAGCGCCGGGAGTACCTGCTGAAGGAAGCCCTGGCCAAGGTGGCATCCCAGTATGACTTTATTCTCATCGACTGCCCCCCCTCCCTGGAGCTGCTGACCTTAAACTGTCTCTGCGCGGCGGACACCGTCCTGGTGCCGGTGCAGTGTGAGTACTACGCCCTGGAGGGGTTGAGCGATCTTCTGTCCACCATCCGCATTGTCAAGGGGCGGCTGAACCCCGGGATTGACCTGGAGGGGCTGCTGCTGACCATGTACGACGGCCGCACCAACCTCTCCCTCCAGGTGGCGGAGGAGGTCAAGCGCCATTTCCCGGGGAAGGTCTTTGCCACCGTCATCCCCCGGAATGTCCGGCTCTCCGAGGCCCCCAGCCACGGCAAGCCGGTGAACGCCTATGACGGTTCTTCCCGGGGATCGGTGGCCTATCAGCGATTGACAGAGGAGCTGCTGGAACACAATCCTCTGCCAGGAAAGGAAGGATAACATGGCCTTAGGAAGAGGGCTGGACGCGCTGTTGGGGGATAGCTCCCTCCAGGCCCAGACAGGGGGCTCTGTGAGCCTCCCCATCGCCCAGGTGGAGCCGGGCCTGAACCAACCCAGAAAACATTTTGAAGAGGAGGCCCTGGCGGACCTGGCGGAGTCCATCCGCCAGCACGGCATGATCCAGCCCCTGACCGTGCGCCGGCTGGCCTCAGGCTATTATCAGATCATCGCCGGGGAGCGCCGCTGGCGGGCGGCCCGCATGGCGGGGCTGGAGGAGGTCCCCGCCACCATCATCGAAGCCGACGACCGAAAGGTGATGGAGCTGGGCCTCATTGAAAATCTCCAGCGGGAGGACCTGAACCCCATGGAGGAGGCCGCGGGATACCGGAGCCTCATCCAGGACTACGGCCTGACCCAGGAGGAGGCCGCCCACCGGGTGAGCAAATCCCGCCCCGCGGTGGCCAACGCCATGCGGCTGCTGTCCCTGCCCCAGGAGGTCCAATGGCTCATTGAGCAGGGCAACCTCTCCGCCGGCCACGGCCGGGCGCTGCTGTCCCTGCCCGCCCCGGAGGAACAGATTCAGTTTGCCGGGGAGATTATGGAGAAGGGGTACTCTGTGCGGGAGACCGAGGAGCGAATCCGCCAGCGGCTCCAGGCCCAGGACCAGCCTGCCCAGGCGCGCCCCGCCCCCTCCCCGCTCCGCCTCTACTATAAGGAGGCGGAACGTCAGCTCACCGCGGGGCTGGGGCGGCGGGTGACCATCACCCAGGGGAAGAAAAAGGGAAAAATTGCCCTGGAATACTATGACCAGGAGGACCTGGAAGGGCTCATGCAGGCCCTCTCCGCCCTGGACACCGGAAAGGAGCGGAGAAAACCATGAACCCGGAAGAAGCACCCAAGACCCCGCCGGAGGAGACCCCGCCTCAGAGCGTGGAGTCTCCCCCGGCCCATTCACCGGCGCCCCCGGACAAGCCCAAGAGCAAGAGCCGGCCGGTGAAGGTCTATCTGACCGTTTTGTTCTGTGTGGCCCTTCTGCTGCTGCTGATCTCCTTTGTGATGCAGCAGCGCAACCATCTGGCCCTTCAGGACCTAAACGACTCCATCAGCAACACCCAGGAGATTGCCGACCTCCAGCTGGAAAACCAACGTCTCCAGTATGAGTTAGAGGACAAGCAGGCCCTGGAGGAGCAGGTCCAGGCCCAGCAAAAGCAGGTGGAGGCCCTGGAGTGGCTGCGGCAGATTGAAGCAGCCACCCGGACCTCCTACACCCGGGCCCGGGAGCTGGTGGAGGCCTTTGAGGAGACCGGCCTGGAGAGCAGCCTGCCCACCGAATCTGTGGTGGAGGGGGCGGACTCCCCTGCCGATACCTACCGTTCCATTTACGCCATGCTGTTTTGAGAGAGAAAAATCCAACCCTGTTGTTTCACGTGAAACACAGAGGGAAAGAATTTATGAGGTGATAGCAATGCTGGACATCAAGCGCATCAAGGAAGACCCGGAGAAGGTCAAGGCTGGGCTCCGGGCCAAGGAAGTCAACTGTGACCAAGAGGTGGACCGGATCTTAGCCCTGGACAAGGAACGCCGGGACATCATCTTCGCCACCGAGCAGATGAAGGCCGAGCAGAACAAGGTCTCCAAAACCATCCCCCAGCTGAAGAAGGCCGGGGAGGACACCGCGCCTGTCTTCCAGCGCATGGGGGAGCTGAAAAGCCAGATTGCGGCCAACGATGAGACCCTCCGCACCGTGGAGGCGGAGTACCGCACCCTGATGCTCTCCCTGCCTAACCTCCCCGACGAGGACCTGAAGCCCGGCGGCAAGGAGAACAACGAGCCCCTGCGCTATTTCGGGGAGCCCCACAAGTTCGACTTTCCCCCGAAACATCACGTGGACCTGTGCACCGACCTGGGCTTCATCGACTACACCCGGGGGGTGAAGCTGGCCGGGTCCGGCTTCTGGATGTACACCGGCCTGGGGGCCCGGCTGGAGTGGGCTCTGCTGAACTACTTCATTGATACCCACCTGGCCGACGGATATGAGTTCATCCTGCCCCCCCACATGCTGGAGTACCAGTGCGGGGAGACCGCCGGTCAGTTCCCCAAGTTTGCCGATGAGGTCTATAAGATCCAGAACCCCACCGACGACCGCACCCACTACATGCTCCCCACCGCTGAGGCTGCCCTGGCCAGCATTTACCGGGACGAGATTCTGGCCGAGGCCGACCTGCCCAAGAAGTTCTTTGCCTACACCCCCTGCTTCCGCCGGGAGGCCGGGTCTGCCCGGGCGGAGGAGCGGGGCATGGTCCGGGGACACCAGTTCAACAAAGTGGAGATGTTCCAGTTCACCCGCCCGGAGGACTCTGACGATGCCTTTGACGAGCTGGTGACCAAGGCGGAGAACCTGGTAAAGGGCCTGGGCTTCCACTTCCGCACGGTGAAGCTGGCCGCCGGGGACTGCTCGGCCTCCATGGCCCGGACCTATGACATTGAGATTCAGATCCCCTCCATGCAGGGGTACAAGGAGGTCTCCTCGGTCTCCAACGCCCGGGACTACCAGGCCCGCCGGGGGAACATCCGTTTCCGCCGGGAGGCCACCGGGAAGCCGGAATTCCTCCATACCCTCAACGGCTCCGGTCTGGCCACCAGCCGCATCTTCCCCGCCATGGTGGAGCAGAATCAGTTAAAGGACGGTAGCGTGAAAGTCCCGGAAGTCCTCCAGAAGTATCTGGGCGGTCTGGAGGTCATCAGCAAAAAGTGAGGGAGCCCGCCCCGATTGGCAAAACGCGGAAGGCCCCCACGGAAAAGGAGACGACGATGGAACCAGAAAAGCGAAAGGAACCGGCGGAGGCCTCTCCTCCCCCGGCGGAGTCCCCTTCTCAGCCTCCGCTGTCAGAGGGAGAGGTCGAGCATCCCCCGGAAAAAGAGCCCTATCGGCCGTACAGCAGAAGCACCCGGATCAAAGCGTGGATCGGGATTGCCTTTATGGTGTTCCTGGTGATTATGTACACCTATGCCTTTGCCTCGGGAAAAATCATGGCGTTTTGAGGTGGAAACAATGACAGAGGAGCAAAGAGACCTCCTGTGCCGGGGGCTGACCCGGCTGGGGGTGCCCTACACGCCGGAGGCGGTGGAGCGGCTGGGGCTTTACTGCCGGCGGCTGCTGGAGAAAAACCAGGTGATGAACCTCACCGCCATCACGGACCCGGCGGATGTGATGACCCTGCACTTTCTGGACAGCGCGGCCCTTCTGCCCACCCGGGCCCTGGGGGGAAGAAAGCTCATCGACGTGGGAACCGGGGCGGGGTTTCCCGGCCTGGTCCTGCGGATTCTGGACCCCACCATCCGTCTGACCCTGCTGGACAGCCTGGGGAAACGGGTGGAGTGGCTCACAGAGCTCTGCCGGGAACTGGACCTGCCGGATGTGGTGCTGCTGAAGGGCCGGGCGGAGGAACTGTCCCGGCGAAAGACCCATCGGGAGCAGTACGATGTGGCGGTCTCCCGGGCTCTGGCCGCCATGCCCATGCTGGCGGAGCTGTGCCTGCCCTATGTCAAGCCCGGCGGCCTCTTTCTGGCCATGAAGAGCAACAAGACCGATGAGGAGATCGCGGGAGCTGAAAAGATCATCCAGGCTTTGGGGGGAGAAAAGCCCTTTGTCATGGATTACCTGGTCCCCGGGACAGAGGTCTATCACCGGGTGGTCACAGTCTTTAAGGCCCGGCCCACCCCTGGGAGCTATCCCCGGAAATGGACCAAGATCAAGGAGACAAAAGTTTAGTGTCTTTGCACAAAAAATGGTTGCAAGCATTGTAGGTTTATGGTACAATGAAGCAGAAGTTTCAGGAGGAATGGCCGTGGGCTGCGTAATTGTCATCACATCCGGAAAAGGCGGCACAGGAAAAACCTCTCTCACAGGGGGCCTGGGGACCGCCTTGGCCCTCCAGGGACACAAGGTCCTGTGCATCGATGGCGATGTGGGACTGCGCAACCTGGACATTACCTTGGGCATGACCGACGCGGCGCTGATGGACTTCAGCGATGTCATCGCCGGCCGGTGTCCCCTGGGCCGGGCGGTGGCGCCCCATCCCTCTGTTTCCGGGCTGTATCTCCTCACCGCGCCCCTGACGCTGCCGGAGGATTTCCCCGGCGAGGCGGGATTTCGGGACCTGCTGGCCCAGGCCCGCCAGGCGTATGAGTACGTCCTTGTGGATTCCCCCGCCGGTTTGGGCGCGGGGTTCCGTCTGGCGGTCTGTGACGCGGACCGGGCCATTGTGGTGGCGGTGAGCGACCCCTCTTCCCTGCGGGATGCCCAGCGGGTGGTCAGCCAGCTGCCCAATCTGGAGACCATCCACCTGGTGGTCAACCGGGTCCGCCCCCGGCTGCTGCGCCGGCAGGGGGCCACCATTGACGACGCCATGGACACCGCGGGCCTGCCTCTCTTGGGGCTGGTGCCCGAGGATGCCAAGGTGGTGCTGGCCGCCAGCAGCGGACGTCCCCTGGCCCAGATGAGCCAGCGGGGGGCCGCGAAGGCCTATGAGAACATTGCCCGCCGTCTCACCGGGCAGCAGGTGCCCCTGATGCGGATTCGCTGAAGCAGCCCCTTCCCCATTCCCTCCCACCAGTTTTGTGACCCCTCCCCCGCCTTTGGTCCGGGAGCGCGGCCACCCACAGCGAAAGGATGAGCCAAGAATGAATATCGCTTTGATGAGTCATGACCACAAGAAAGAGCTGATGGTGCAGTTCTGCATCGCCTACTGCGGTGTTCTGTCCAAGCACACCGTGTGCGCCACCAACACCACAGGTCGTCTTGTCGCGGAGGCCACCGGCTTGCCCGTCCGTCTGTTCCTGTCCCATGCCCACGGCGGCAGCCAGCAGATCGGCGCCCGGATCGCCTACAACGAGATTGACATGGTGCTGTTTTTCTCAGACCCCCAGTCCAGCGACCTGGACCCCGACCTGAAGTATATCAACCAGATGTGCGACCAGTACAACATTCCTTTCGCCACCAACGCCGCCACGGCGGAGATTCTCATTCACGGTCTGGAGCGAGGGGATTTGGATTGGAGAGAGATCATCAACCCCTCTCTCAAGCCTGTGACGGTCTGAGAGTTTAGTACAGTTCAAGAGCTGACAATGCGTCCTCGTTCCGGCCTGGCCAGGGACGAAGGCGCATTTTTTAAGGGGTTGGGGGTGTTGTGGGTTTTGCCTACGCCGTTGGAACGGCAGGGAACCTTGGCTTGCCCAGCCGGGGCCCCATTTCTTGGGAAGAAATGGGGAAAAGAACCCCCGGGGGAGGAGGTTCCTCCCCCGGGACCCCCTTCTCTGGTGGGGTTGTGTGGGGGGAGGCTGTACTTCTTACGGGATACCCGGCCTGCGGCCCTCACATTGGAAGGCCCGTAACGGCCCGCCCACCGGCTGGGCGGGCTGGGGGCGTGAACAGGTACCCTTTGGGAAAGGGAGGAGAAAAACCATTCCGTTTCCCACTTTTCCTCCCGTCAACGAACCACCTCTCCCGCCCGCCCGAGCCGGTGGGCGGGCCATGAGGCGTTGGTCTTGGAGGCCGCAGGCCAGGCCCATACCGAAATAACTACCTTCCCCCTTTCCTCCACCAGAGAATGGGGTTCCAAGGGGAAGGAACCTCCTTCCCCTTGGTGTTCTTTCCACTATTTCTCCAAAGAAATAGGGCCCCGCCCGGGAGGGCCCCGTTCCCGCCCGTTCCAACGGCGTGGAGAAAAGAACCCGCCCCCAGGCAGACAGATCGAAACACCCCCCTCCCCCCACAGGAAAACCAGTTTAACAAGGAGAACAATCTATGGAACGCATCAAACCCCGGACCCTGTCCGGTTTTATGGAGCTCCTGCCCGCCCGGCAAACCCAGTTTGAGCGGATGCTGGAGACCCTCCGCACCACCTATGCCCTCTACGGCTTCACCCCGCTGGACACCCCCGTCATTGAATCGGCGGAGATCCTCCTGGCCAAAGGCGGCGGCGAGACGGAGAAACAGATCTACCGCTTCACCAAGGGGGACAGCGACCTGGCCCTTCGGTTTGATCTCACCGTCCCCCTGGCCAAATATGTGGCCCTCCACTATGGGGACCTGGCCTTCCCCTTCCGCCGGTATCAGATCGGCAAGGTCTACCGGGGGGAGCGGGCCCAGCGGGGCCGGTTCCGGGAGTTCTACCAGTGCGACATCGACGTGATCGGAGACGGTAAACTGGACGTGTCCAACGAGGCGGAAATTCCCGCCATTATCTACCAGGCCTTCACCTCCCTGGGGCTGGAACGGTTCAAAATCCGGGTGAACAACCGGAAGATTCTCACGGGATTCTACGAGATGCAGGGCCTGTCCGCCCAGTCCGGGGAGATCATGCGCACGGTGGATAAGCTGGATAAAATCGGCCCGGAAAAGGTCCAGGCCCTGCTGGTGGAGCAGGGGATCTCCCAGGCTGCCGCCCAGGAGATTCTGCGTTTTATCGCCATCACTGGCTCCAATGCCCAGGTGCTGGCGGCCCTGGAAGCCTATCGGGGCCGGAACCAGGTCTTTGACCAGGGTCTGGAGGAGCTGGGCCTGGTGGTCAAGTATCTCGCCTCCTTCGGGGTCCCCGAGGACCATTTTGCCGTGGACCTCACCATTGCCCGGGGGCTGGACTACTACACCGGCACAGTCTATGAGACCGTCATGCTGGACCACCCGGAGATCGGCTCCATCTGCTCCGGCGGCCGTTATGACAACCTGGCGGAGTATTACACCGACAAAAAACTTCCCGGCGTGGGCATTTCCATTGGCCTGACCCGGCTGTTCTATGTCCTGGGAGAGCAGGGATACCTCAACGACGGCCTGGTGACTTCCCCGGCTGATGTGCTGGTGCTCCCCATGACGGAGGACCTCACCGCCGCCATCTCCTTTGCCACGCAGCTCCGCCAAGGGGGCGTCCGGGCCCAGGTCTATGGGGAACAGAAGAAGTTCAAAGGGAAAATGAGCTACGCCGATAAGCTGGGCATCCCCTATGTGGCCTTCCTGGGGGAGGATGAGATCGCCCAGGGGGTGGTGAAGATCAAGGACATGGCCACCGGGGAACAGCACACCCTCTCCCCCGCCCAGGCGGTGGACACGGTGGCCGCCGCCCTGGCCCAGCGGGCCCAGGGCAAGCCCATTCGGGAGAAGGACTGAGAAAGACGAAACGCCGGCTTGTCCTCTTCCCTGCCGCCGGCGGGGGAAGGGGCACGGAGCCAAGGGTTTGCCCCTTCTGACCATGCTGAAAGAGAGCAGCATCCGCCCCGGGGACCGATCCCCGGAGAAAGGAGTGCCCCATGTCTCGACGAAGAAACCTCCTGATCCTTGTGGGGATTCTGGCCATTCTGACCGCCTTCTTGATGGCGGCCTATTGGCCCAGTACCCTTCCCCAGGTGCTGGGAAAGGACTTTGCCCAGCTGAAGGAAGTTCAGATCCATCTCAGCCATGTCAGGAACAACAGCCCATCCCGGGACCTGACCCTCTCCCCCGACGACCCCGCCACCGGGGATCTGCTGGCTCTGCTGGAGGGACAGCGGTACCGCCCGGTCTACCACAACCCCTGGGGCGCCATCAGCGGCCATCCAACTGCGTTGGACTATGCCATCTATGGTGTGTTCGTCTTTCAGGGGGAGGACGGCGGCGTAAGCGTTCCCTTTTACTTTGACGGATACCGGGAGGTGAGCATCGGCTCTGGTGGCCCCTTCCGCAAGGGCTACCGCCTGGACCCCGCTGTCCAGCAGGCCGTGCTGGACCTTCTGCTGGCCCAGCCCGACACCCCGGCGTGATCCCCGGGCCCGGCCCTTCCCCGCCGGGCTTTCCGGAAGAGGAGGACACAATGACGAAGAAACAGAAAAGGTGGCTTGCCCTTGGAGGGGTGGCCCTGGCAGTCGGGCTTTTGGCCTGGGCATTCTGGCCCAGAACCTTTGCCCAGACGGTGGGAGAGGGCTATGATCCCAGCCAGATTTGGGAGATGCAGGTTACGCTGAACGATGTGGCGGACCCGGACCGGTCCCGGGCAGTCGTCCTCTCCGCCGGTGACCCGGCGCTGGAGGAAGCCCTGTCCATCCTGAACGGCCAGCGGTATCGTCCCATCTACCACTGGGGAGCGATAACGGGAAAGAGCGTTCCGCTGGACTACTATATCGCCGGTTTCCTTGTGTTTGAAAAGGAAGGGGACGGCTATCCCGCCTCCTTCTTCTATTTCAGCGGAAATCGGGAGGCGGTGCTGTCCCGGCTGGATGGAGAGGGCAGAAGCTACCGGGTGGAGCAGGCCTTTCAGCAGGAACTGTTGGATCTGCTCTTAGCCCAGCCCTATACCCAGAAAAACCCTGTGGAACAGGAGGAACCTATGACGGTGTCATGAAAAAACTATCTCGAAAACATAAAATCGCCCTGGTGGAGCTGGTGGTCATTTTGGCCGTTGCGGTGTATTTTTTCTTTCCCCGGCCTCTCAGCAGTGCCCTGGGCAGCGGCTTTGACCCCGACGCAGTCACCGGAGTGCAGGTGGACTTGACCGCCTTCGGCGGGGAGGCCGAGAGGGGCAGAACCCTCTCCCTTTCGCCTGATGACCCGGCCTGGGAGGAACTGCTCTCCCTGCTCTCTTCCAAATGGTACTGCCCCTACTACTTGGAGGGGAGCAGCCGGAATGTGACCCTGGACTACACCGTCCAGATCACCATTTCCCAGCCGGAGGCGGTATTCCGCTATTCCCTGACGGGGGACAAGGCCATTGACCTGGCCGCCGGGGCGGAAGGGAACCGGGGCCGCTCCTTCCAGGTGACCGACAGTCAGGCCTTTCAGCAATCGGTGCTGGACTTCCTGCTGGAACAGGAGTACACTGAACAGGATGCCCGGCAGGAGTGAGGGCTTGCCTCCCCTGCCGGCAAAGGGGCGGCCTGTGGTGCCCCAAAGGAAAAAGGATACCAAGCAGAGCGTTCTGGGCGCTGCCCCGCTGTGGGTTCGGTCCTCTGCCGGACAGGGAGCGCCCAGGTACAAATTACACGACATTGGAGTGAACGAACCATGGACAATTTACAACATTTCCGCCGCACCGACTACTGCGGCACCTTTACCGCCGCCAACGTGGGCCAGGAGATCTCGGTCTGCGGCTGGGTACAGCGTCAGCGGAACCTGGGCAGCCTGATCTTTGTGGACCTGCGGGACCGCACCGGCCTGCTCCAGCTGGCCTTTGATGACAGCACCCCCCGGGACCTGTTTGAAAAGGCCGCTTCCCTCCGGGGGGAGTATGTCATCGCCGCCAAGGGGCTGGTCCGGGAGCGGGAGTCCAAGAATCCCGAGCTGCCCACCGGGGACATCGAGGTGAAGGTCACCGAACTCCGTCTGCTGGCCAAGGCGGCCACCCCGCCTTTTGAGATTGTGGAGCACTCCGATGTACGGGACGCGGTCCGCCTGAAGTATCGCTATCTGGACCTGCGCCGCCCGGATATGCAGCGGACCATTGCCCTGCGGCATAAGATTGTGAAGATCTGCCGGGACTACTTTGACGAGAACGGCTTTTTGGAGATTGAGACCCCCATCCTCACCAAGTCCACCCCCGAGGGGGCCCGGGACTATCTGGTGCCCTCCCGGGTCCACCCCGGCAAGTTTTACGCCCTGCCCCAGTCCCCCCAGCAGTACAAGCAGCTGCTGATGCTCTCGGGCTTTGACCGGTATTTCCAGATTGCCCGGTGCTTCCGGGATGAGGACCTCCGGGCGGACCGTCAGCCGGAGTTTACCCAGATCGACCTGGAGATGTCCTTCCTGGATGAGGAACAGATCCAGACCATCCAGGAGGGCTTCCTGCAGCGGGTGTTCCAGGAAGTGCTGGGCGTGGAGGTGCAGACCCCCTTCCAGCGGATGCCCTGGCGGGAGGCCATGGACCGGTTCGGCTCGGACAAGCCCGACCTGCGCTTTGGCTTTGAGCTCAAGGACATCTCCGACCTGGTGAAGGACTGCGGCTTTGGGGTCTTTGCCGACGCAGTAAAGGGGGGCGGCTCGGTCCGCCTCATCAATGTGGATGGCCACGCCAAGGACTTCCCCCGGAAGAAGATCGACAAGCTGGGGGAGTTTGTCAAAACCTATCAGGCCAAGGGCCTGGCCTGGGCCCGTCTGCTGGACGGCAAGGTGACCTCCTCCTACCAGAAGTTCCTCACGGAGGAGGAGAACGCCGCCATCCTGGCCCGGGCCGGCGCCAAGGACGGGGACCTGGTCCTCATCGTGGGGGACACCAAGGATGAGGTGGTCTTCGCCGCCCTGGGCGCTCTGCGCCTGGAGTGCGCCAAGCAGCTGGATATCCTGGACCCCAAGGAGTTCCGTTTCCTGTGGGTCACGGAGTTTCCCATGTTCGAGTGGTCGGAGGAGGAGGGCCGGTATCAAGCCATGCACCACCCCTTCACCGCGCCCATGCTGGAGGATGAGGACAAGATGCTCACCGACAAGGCAAACTGCCGGGCCCGGGCCTATGACATCGTCCTCAACGGCACGGAGCTGGGGGGCGGCTCCATCCGGATCAACACCCCCGAGATGCAGACCAAGGCCTTTGAGGCCCTGGGAATCTCTGACGAGGACATCCAGGAGCGGTTCGGCCACCTGGTGAACGCCTTCCAGTACGGCGCGCCCCCCCACGGCGGCCTGGCCTACGGCCTGGACCGGCTGGTGATGCTCATGACCGGGGCCTCCTCGATCCGGGATGTCATCGCCTTCCCCAAGGTCCAGAATGCCTCCGACCTTATGATGAACTGCCCGGACGTGGTGGACGAGAAGCAGCTGGACGACTTGTCCATTGCGGTGACACGGGTGGAGGAAGAACCTGCCGAAGAGGAATAACGGCGGAGGCTGCTTGCCCATCATACCAAGAGTTTTGAACAGACGGCTGGAAAGAAACCAAGCCGGGACACACAAGAAGCTGTGTGTCCCGGCTTTTTTATATTTTCTTATGTCTCTGGATGGGGTATAATGAAGGCACAATCTAAGAAAAGAGGGATTTCCCATGACCCATCTGGTACTCCCCTTCCACCGCATGGAGGAGGCGGCGCCCTATTTGGACCCAAAGCGGCTGCACTATCTCCACGAGGGGCAGAGCGAGAGCTTTGAGAGTTTTGAAGATTTTGATCTGCTGGCCTTTGACTGGTATGACATCCACAGCGACCGGACCGAAACGGCCAAAATTTTGGTCTATGTGACCCAAGAGGCACTTTTTTTCTTCTGTGAAAGCCAGCCGGCGGAGACCTGTGTCCAGGGGATTATGGGGGAGATTTTGGAGCAGGAGGGAGGAGACCTCCCGGCGGAACAGGCGCTGTCCCGGTTTTTTCTGCGCCTGCTGAAGGGGGATATGGATTATCTGGACCGGTTCGAGGGGGAAGTGAACGAGGCCGAGGCCCATATCCTCTCCGGGACCCAGGCCACGAAAAAGGATGTCCTCCACCGGATCATCGCTTGGCGGCGGGAGCTGCTCCGGCTAAAACGATACTATGAGCAGCTCTCCGCCATTTTGGACGAGCTGGCGGCCAATGAGAACCAGCTTCTCACCCGGCCGGTCCGCCGACGCATGGTGATTCTGGGCAGCCGAATGGACCGTTACCTGGGGGCGGTGCGCAATCTCCAGGACATCATCAGTCAGATGCGGGAGGCCTACCAGTCCCAACTGGCCATCCAGCAGAATCAGCTGATGAAGCTCTTTACCGTGGTGACCGTGGTCTTTCTCCCCCTTACCCTGCTCACCGGCTGGTATGGCATGAATTTTGTGGGCATGCCGGAGCTCACCTGGAAATACGGCTATCCGGTGGCCATCGTGGTCAGTGTGGTCATCGTGGTGGCGCTGCTGCGGCATTTTAAGAAGAAGAACTGGCTGTGACCGCTTTGGCTTCCCCGGGTACAAGAAAGGGGCATGAAAAGGGGGGAACCGCAGTGTGGTTCCCTTCTGCGTCCAGTTTAGCAGAATTATCATGAGTCAGCATTCACAAGTGGTTACAGAGCGTATGTAACAAGATTCAATGGTATTCGTTCTTTCATTTGAAGGGAGGCGTAAGATCAGAGCTCCAATTTGAGGCTCATAGGATTTGTTAACAAAGTGATTTTAGTGGAGTAAAGTGATGTAAGAGGTGTTAGTATGACCCTTTACCGAATAATGGACCTTGTAAAGAACGGCATCGCCATCAGCTATCTGTTCTTTCTCGTCCTCTCTTTGTTCCCGCCGGAACCCCGGTTGAGTTCTTGGTGGTTTAATTACCATGTACAATACTATGGCATCTTGTGTGCCATTCCCTGCCTGGTCTTTTGTCTGCTGCAATTTATTGTAGGGGCACGTCTGGAAGCGCGGGGAAAAGAGAAAGTCCCATTCCCAAGGAAAAAGCGTTTTACTCTGTCAGCAGCCACAGCAGTGCCGGTATTTCTGGTGCTTTTAGGGGCAGAACGATTATTCCAGGCGCAGTTAGAGCAGCTCATGTTCTATGTATCGCTGTTTTTGACCACGTGACACGACCCAAAACACCATAAGAAGAGACACACCGGGGCGCGCAAGTTTTTTGTGCGCCCCGGTGTTTTTATGGCTTCTTCCAGGTTCTCCAACACCGATAAAGGGGCTTTTTTCATTGGACAGAATTTTCGTATTCATGGGAGAAAGGGCGACAGGCAGAAAAAAATAAAAAATTTTTGATGGGACGGCAAAAAATTGTCGTTGGCAAGACATAAATAAGATAGAAGGGAGTCTGAATGGAGTCCAGATCATAGAGATACAGCGGGAAAAAGCGAGAGAATGTGTTGCATTTTGGGAAAAAATCTAATAGGATTAAGAGGGAAAAAGACAAAAATAGATGTTTACTTTTTCAATAAGCGTGAAAGGCGGTGCAAACCATGACCCTGCCACAAAAAGGTTACCTGCTATCTTGTTTCGGTTTACTCGTGTGCATCAGTGCTGTGTTTTTGATGGAAGGGAGATATTACCAGGATAATGTATACCATGGCATGAATTTGTTTTTTGCGATTCTATGGATTTTAAGTGGTATCTTTGGTCTCTTGTGCCTGGTGTATATGATTCGCTGTGTGGTCAAAAAACGCTGGCGGGTCCGGGATCTGGTTTTGGGGTGTTTGCCGGTTGCCGCAACCTGCCTGCTCCTATGGGGACAAGAGTGGAGTGTGGTTCGGATGACGCTGATCGCTCCCTTTTCTGTCCTGTCCCAAGAGATTACTTGGTTTTTGTTTTAATACGGTGACGAAAAACGGGAACCGGCATGCGCCGGTTCCCGCTTTCTATCCATATAAAATTTATAGATCCAGCACCAGCTCCACCGGGCAGTGGTCACTGCCGTAGATCTCGCTGTGGATGGCGGCCTCCCGCACCTGGGGCATCAGGCGGTCTGAGACGATGAAGTAGTCGATCCGCCACCCGGCGTTCTTCTCCCGGGCGTGGAAGCGGTAGCTCCACCAGGAGTAGGCCCCCTCTGCGTCGGGATACTTGGCCCGGAAGGTGTCGGTGAAACCGGCGGAGAGCAGCTGGGTCATCTTCCCCCGCTCCTCGTCGGTGAAGCCGGCGTTGCGCCGGTTGGTCTTGGGGTTTTTCAGGTCGATCTCCTGGTGGGCCACGTTCAGGTCGCCACAGAGGATCACAGGCTTTTTCTCGTCCAGGGCCTGGAGATAGGCCCGGAAGGCGTCCTCCCAGGTCATCCGGTAGTCCAGGCGCTTGAGCTCGTTCTGGGCATTGGGGGTGTAGCAGCAGACCAGGTAAAACCCGGGGTATTCCGCGGTGATCACCCGGCCCTCGTGGTCGTGCTCCTCCAGTCCCAGGCCATAGGTCACCGACAGGGGCTCGGCTCTGGTAAAGACCGCCACCCCGGAATAGCCCTTTTTCTCGGCGCTGTTCCAAAACTGGTGATACCCCGGCAGTTCCAGCTCCACCTGCCCTGCGTGGTGCTGGAGCTTGGTCTCCTGCAGGCAGAAGATATCCGCGTCCAGGGCTGTGAAGGAGGCCATAAAGTCTTTTTTCAGGCAGGCCCGCAGGCCGTTGACGTTCCAGGAAATGAGTTTCATAGGCGGTCCTCTCTTTCTGTGAAAACGCCGGCGGGGCGAGTTTTCTCACCCCGCCGGCGCGGTTGTCTGCTTATCCCTGCTCGTGGGCCAGAATGGCGTCAGCCACAGGCTCCAGGTAGTTGTGCTCCATGGTCTCCATGGCGCCCTGGTCCATGGCGGCGGCCATGGCGGGGTCCATGGGGATCTGGGCCAGCACCTTGACCTGCAGCTCGGCGGCCACCTGCTCTAAGTTGCTCTTGCCGAAGATATAGTGCTTCTCCCCGCAGTTGGGGCACTGGAAATAACTGTAATTCTCCACCACGCCCAGGATGGGCTTGTTCATCATCTCGGCCATGCGGACCGCCTTGGTGACGATGAGGGAGACCAGGTCCTGGGGAGAGGTGACCACCACGATCCCGTCCACGGGGATGGACTGGAAGACGGTCAGGGGCACATCGCCCGTTCCGGGGGGCATGTCAATGAACAGATAGTCCAGCTCGCCCCAGCGCACGTCGGTCCAGAACTGTTTGACCACGCCGCCCAGCAGGCTGCCCCGCCAGACCACCGGGTCTCCCTTGTTCTCCAGCAGCAGGTTCAGGGAGATGATCTTGATGCCCCCGGGGGTGAGTTCGGGGAAGATGCTCTCCCCGTCCCCCACGGCGCGGGTGTCCAGGCCGAAGGCGGTGGGGATGGAGGGGCCGGTGATGTCGGCGTCCATGATGCCCACTTTATAACCCCGCTTGGCCATGGCGGTGGCCAGGGAGGCGGTGGTGGAGCTCTTGCCCACGCCGCCCTTGCCGGACATGATGGCGTAGACGTGCTTGATGGAAGAGTCCTTGTTCAGCGGTGCAATGAGGTCTTTGGCGTCCACGTGCTCACAGCTGGAGCCGCAGGTGCTGCAGTCATGGGTACATTCTTCAGACATGATAGAAAGACTTCCTTTCCTTTGGATGTTGATATAAACGGGCGTCGGCCGCCCGGGGTGCGCTCAGGTATAGTCGTAGATGCCGCCGCCGATGAACTCCCGGAGTAAAGAAGCCGGGGGCACCAGGGCGGGGTCAATGGGCAGGAAATGTTCAAAGCCGTGGATCAGGTCCAGCAGCTCCCGCCGCCGGACGTTCTCCTGGGGCACGGCCTCCAGCAGGGGCATGGCGTAGTGCTTCATCACTGACACCTCATAGGGCAGAGAGGAGTCAAAGATGTAGTTGGCCCGGTGCTTGAAGGGAGAGATGTACAGCTTCTCCCCACGCCGGACATTGGCCCACATGTCCATGGTCTCCCCCACCCCGGTGCCCCGGAAGTTATAGTCCCGGACCGCCCGGCGGGTCAGGCGCATCCAGGTACCCTTGAACCGCAGGTCCTCCCCCTCCAGCACGTCGGACCGGGCGGAGATATACAGGCAGGTGGCGGCGGGATTTCGTCCGGCGCACTCGTCGTTGAGGGCGTGAATCCCCTCGAAAATGGCGATTTCATTTTTCTTCAGGCGGAGAGGAGTTCCCAGGTGGTCATTGCGCATCTGGCGGGCAAACTCAAACTTGGGCACCACAATGGTCTCCCCTTTGGAGAGCTTGGCAAAGTGGGAATTGAGCAGGTCCATATCCATGCACTTGGGGGACTCAAAGTCCACCAGCCCGTCGGCCGTCCGGGGGGCGGTTTTGGGGTCCAGGGTTTTGAAGTAGTTGTCCATGGAGATGGTGTGGGAGAGCACCCCCCGCTTTTCCAGCTCCTCCTCAATCTTCAGGGCGGTGGTGGTCTTGCCCGACCCGGAGGGGCCGGAGAGCAGGACGATGGGGCTGTGGGGGAGGTTGGTCAAAATGGCGTCGGCGGCCTGGCTGACCTTCTGGGCGTACTGGGCGTCGCATTCCTCCAAAAACCCCTTCACATCCTGGTCGATGCGGCGGTTGATCTCTTGCAGCTGATAGGACATTTTAATGCCTCCTTCCAGGCACGTCAAGGAACAAAGTCACAAAACGTGGAAAACAGGAAAAAAAGTTGCCGGTTTGATGGGGTCTTACCAGGAAAAGGCGGCCTTTTCCGCCTGAATGGCGCCCATGTTCCGCAGGTACTCCTGGGGATATTTGGGGTTGGCCAGCCGGCGGACCACGCCGCCTTCCACCAGCTTGGTGACGCCTCCCGCGCCCAGGGAGAGCACGGTGTGGAGTTCCTCCATCATACAGATGTTATAGACATTGACGAAGCCAGGTTTGCACCAGCCCACGTTTTCAAAGGACCCCGACATGAATTTCTGCCGGTACAAATAGTAGGGCAGATAACCGGCCTGGCGCAGGGCCGCCCAGGCGAAGTCCAGCATGGCGGCCACATCTGTCCCAGAGGGCAGGGGGGTCTCCTCCTGGCGCAGGCGGGCCCCCTTTTTTAGGGCCAGGGTGTGCACGGTGATGTTTTCCGGGGCCATGGCCAGGACCTCCTCCACCGTCCGGCGGAATCCCGCCGGGGTGTCCGCCGGCAGGCCGGCGATCAGGTCCATGTTGACCGCTCCCACACCGGTCTCCCGGGCCAGGGCATAGGCCCGGCGGATATCCTGGGCCCGGTGGCTGCGGCCGATGGCTGCCAGGACAGGGTCGGACATGGTCTGGGGGTTGACGGAGATCCGGTTGCCGCCGCCCTCCCGGATGGCGATGAGCTTTTCCCGGGTGATGGTGTCCGGCCGGCCGGCCTCCACGGTGCACTCCGTGCCCGGCGCCAGCTGGAAAGCCCGGCGGAGCCGGTCCAGCAGCTCGGCCAGCTGAGGGGCCTCCAGGGTGGTGGGGGTCCCCCCGCCCAGATAGACCGACCGGACGGTCTTCCCCGCCCGCCGGGCTGCGGCGCCGGCGGCGTCAATCTCCGCCAGCAGGGCATCCAAGTAGTCGGGGATCAGCCGGTTGGCTGACCCCGAGGCGGAGATGAAGGAGCAGTAGGCGCACCGGGTGGGACAAAAGGGAATGCCCACATACAGGGAGATCTCCTGGGGCTTCAGGTCCCGTTTCACCGCCAGGCTGGCCTGGGCGCAGTCCATGGCCAGCTGCCGGCGCAGGGGGGAGACCCGGTATTGGTCCCGCAGCATGGCCTCCGCCTGGCGGGGAGAGGCCCCGGCCTCCATGGCCCGGGTGGGGAGCTTCACCGGGCGGACCCCGGAGAGCATCCCCCAGGGGGGCTCTGTCCCCAGGCAGTCCACCGCGGCCAGGTAAAAGGCCCGCTGGAGGGTCCGGCGGGTGAGCCGGGTGGATACCACTGGGTCCTCCGCCGGCAGTTCGGCGGCAGCCACCCGGCACTGGCGGACGTAGGTCTTCCCCCCCCGGCGCAGCACCGCCCGAGCGGTGCACCACTGGCTTCCCCGGGAAAAGGAGAGCACCAGTTCGTTGTCTCCCCCCGGGGGCGTATCTGGATAGACCGGCCGCTCCTGGGGAAAGAGGGTGAGCAGGGTCTGCTCCACCGCGTATTTCTCCTGGTGGCCGGCAAAGAACAGGTTCATCGCAGGGCTTCCCGGACAAAGGGGTTGTGGGCCCGCTCCACGTCCAGGCTGGAGGTCCCCTCATGGCCGGGGCACACCCGGAGGTTGCCCTCCAGGGAGACCAGCCGCTTCAGGGACTTCAGAATCTGGGGATAGCTCCCCCCCACAAAGTCTGTGCGCCCACAGGAGCCGGCAAAGAGGGTGTCCCCGCAGAAGAGGACGTCCCCCACCCGGTAAGTCACCGACCCGGGGGAGTGGCCAGGGGTGTGGAGCACCTGGATGGTGGCGCCGCCGAAGGGGATGGTGTCCCCCTCCTTCACGGTGTGGATGCCCTCCACCGGGGCCAGGAGCATGTACTGGTCCCCTGCCCCGGCCCAGTTGACCTCCTTCTCGTGGACGTAGACGGGAATGCCCGGCCACTTCTCCAGCAGGCCGGGGACCCCCAGCACGTGGTCAAAGTGGCCGTGGGTGATGAGAATCATGGTGAGGGTGAGGCCCGCCTTGCGGATCTCCCGGTCAATGTCCTCCGGCTGGTCGCCGGGATCAATGACGGCGCAGAGCTTGGCGTCGGTGTCCTCCAGCAGGTAGCAGTTGGTGCCGATCTGGCCCACGGGCATACGTTTGATTTGCAGCATAAGTCACCTCGTTGTCCCCCAAGGGGGAAGAATTGATAAAAACAGAGCCGGGCCCATGGGGCCGGCGTCACAGGGTCTCGGTGTCCATCCAGATGGTGACGGGGCCGTCGTTCACCGACTGCACCGCCATGTCCGCGCCGAACGCCCCGTGCTCCACCTGGAAGCCCCGGGCCCGGCACAGGTCCAGAAAGGTCTCATACAGGGGAATGGCCACCGCCGGGGGCGCGGCCTTGGTGAACCCGGGCCGGCGGCTCTTGATATCGGCGTACAGGGTGAACTGGGAGACCACCAGCAGGGCCCCGCCCACGGCGGCCAGGTTCAAATTCATCTTCCCTGCCTCGTCGGCAAAGACCCGCAGGCCGCAGATTTTATCGGCCAGCTTTTCCGCCTGGGCCTGGGTGTCGTTGGGGCCGATGCCCAGCAGCACCAGAAAGCCGGTGCCGATGGCCCCCACGGTGGCCCCGTCAATGGAGACAGAGGCGGAGGATACTCTGGTTACCACTGCGCGCATAAGGGTTCTCCTTCTCTTTGGTTTTTGGAATGGCAAACATGGGATACAATATCTTAGTATAGCACGTGGCCAGGGAAATAGTCAACGTTCTCTCCCACGCCCCGGCCTGTTTTCCCCAGGGCCTGCCCCTGAAATCTGGCCGGGTGGGGGAACCAAGGGACCACCGGCGACGTCTTATGAACAAACCCCATGTTTTCTTTCCTACAATACAGTATTTCATTTCCGCTTGTTTCCCTTAAAACGTGTTGGAATTTGCTTTGTCACAAAAGCAGAAAAGAGATGACAGGATGGAAGCATCATGCTATCATGCGATTAAAAACAAACTGTTGTTTACGGAGGACGGAGTTAAGATGAAAGTGATTGAGGTAGCAGACAGAACGCCATTGCTGATCAAACAATTACTGGAAGTATGGGAGAGTTCCGTGAGAGCGACCCACCTGTTTCTATCAGAAAATGAAATAGAAAACATAAAAAAGTATGTGCCGCAAGCCCTGAGCGAAGTACCGCATTTACTCGTTCTAAACCATGAAAATCAATGTCCCATTGGCTTTATGGGAATTGCAGAACAACACCTGGAAATGCTTTTCGTTGCGGACGAGGAAAGGGGGAAAGGGGCTGGAAAGGCACTGCTTCAATATGGAATCGAGCAATATTCCGTCCATGATTTGGCGGTGAACGAACAAAACCCTCTTGCAAAAGGGTTCTATGAACATATGGGATTTACAGTTTATAAAAGAACAGAGCGGGATGAACAAGGAAATCCCTACCCATTGTTGTATATGAAACGCGGCGTGGAAAGGAGGAATTTCCCATGAGACGATCCTGTTTGCTGGGGCTGACCCTGTTCCTGCTTTTGGGCCTGCTGGCCGCCTGCGGGGAAGCACCGGACAAGGAGAACCCCCGCCTGCCGGCGTCCGAGGCCTGCCTCACCGGCCGGGTGGCAGCGGTGGAGGGGGCGCAGCTTCTGGTGGCCAGCCTGGAGGAGGGGGCGGGGGAAAGTGATGTCTATGCGGTCTCCCTGGGCCAGTGCCCCGTGGCCTACCAGGACCCGGACCAAGGCGCCATCCGTCCGGGGGACCGGATTCAGGTGGGGTATGGCGGCACTGTGGAGGAGACCTTCCCCGCCCGGCTGGGGGAGGTAACCGGTATCCTGGTGGAGGCGTCGGGCTTTGACGACCTGTGCGCCTTGTACCTTCAGGTGCTGGAGGACCTGTGGGCGACGGACCCCGCCCTCAACGACGGGGTGGCGCAGCTGGGCCTGGACCTCTCTCAAACCCGCCTGTCCCCCGCCGAACAGGGAGCGGTGGGGGTGGCCCTGAGCTGGCAGCGGGACTGCCCTGTTCTGACCGGCACCTGGGAGGCCCTGGCGGACCAGGGATACATCGACCGAGAGCGAGTGGAGTGGGACGACGGCCTCTTCCTCTCCCTTGCGGAGGAGAACCCTTCCGGGGCGCTCACCTTCACCGCCCAGAAATGGAGAAGCGGCACCGGCGCCTACTGGTTCACCCACTGCACCGCCCGCCAGAACCCATCCGGCCACTGGGACGGCTATACCGTGGGCGGGGAGGCGATTTCGTAGGAAGAGGGAAAAAGGCTGAACCACGAGAAGCCGGAACCAGAAAATCCCCTGAAAACAATGAATCATCCTTCCTTCCCGCCGCGGCAGAAAAAGCTTCTGCCGCGGCGCTTTTTTGCCAGTCCGCCGGGCGGAGAGCGGCCGCGGATGTTTCGAAAAAATTTTTTGAATTAACCTGTCAGGTTTCCCGCCCTTCATTCGTATTGTAGGTGAAGCGACGTTGCTGACACAGCCGACGGGCTGGTTTGGAAAGGAGATGAGGACCGTGAGACAAGTGGACGAGGAGCAGGCCGAACGGTTGGTAAACACCTATTCCGATCTGATCCTGCGGCTTTCTTACACCTATTTGCACTCGGCTCAGGACGCGGAGGACATCTGCCAGACCGTCTTTCTCAAATGCCTGACCAGCGGGCAGGTCTTTGAGAGCCGGGACCATGAGAAGGCGTGGATCATCCGCACCGCAGTGAATGCGTGCAAGGACCTGCTGCGCAGCGCCCACCGGCAGCGGACCGTGGGGCTGGAGCTGGTGGCGGAGCCCCCCGCCCCGGAGGCACCGGCGTCCTACGTGCTGGAGGCGGTCATGGCCCTGCCGGTGAAATACCGGCAGGTGATCTATCTGTATTATTATGAAGGCTATTCTGCCCGGGAGATCGGCGGGCTGCTGGGCCAGAGTGAGGCGTCGGTGAACACCTACCTGAGCCGCGGCCGGAGCAAGCTGCGGGCACTGCTGAAAGGAGACGACTATGCACATGAAATATCGTGAAGAAGCGGACTACCGCCAGGCGATGGACGAGCTCTGCTTTTCCCAGGTTGCCAAGGCACGGATGACCAGAAACCTGCGCCAAAGCCTGGCGCAGCAGGCGGAGCCCGGCCCGGCCCGCCGGACCCATTGGAAGCCCCGGATCGCGGCGGTGGCAGTGGCCGCGGCCCTGGTGCTGGCGGTGGGGGCCGGGGCCACAGGGGGGCTGAAAACCGTAGCCCAGGCCTTTGCCGGCGTCTTCGGCCCCACGGCGGACACCCAGGTGATGGACCAGATCGGCTATCCCATCGGCGCCAGCGACACGGACAACGGCGTGACCGTCACCGCGGAGGCCATCCTGTTTGATGGCTACAACTATCTGATGACCTATTCCATCGCCCGGGAGGACGGGACCGCCTTCTCCGTGGAGGAGATTCCCCAAGGGGAGGGCAGGCTGAACCTGACCTGGGACAGCGCGGACAGCACCATTGGCCGGAACACCACCGGGGCCCACGGCAGCAGCTATTTCTATGACGCCGACCCCACCGATGCCGCCATCCAGTATGTGGAGACCATGTCTTACCATGAACAGGCCCAGGCCGGCGGCACGGTGAAGATCACCCTCCAGGACCTGCGTACCGTGGGCGATCGGGAGACCGCGTCCCAGGTCCTGGCGGAGGGGACCTGGAACCTGAAGTTCCAGCTGAAGGCGGGGGACCTGTCGGTGCGGCTGCCGGTGGGTCAGACCCTGGAGTGGAACGGAATGACCGCCACCATCGACGCCCTGGTGGTCTCCCCCATCGGCTACTATCTGCGGTACACCGTGGACCAGCAGGCGGAGCCTGTGGCCTCCGGCACCGGTCAGATGACCCAGGCCCAGGAGGAACAGTGGGCCAGGTTTGACCTGCCCCATGGGCTCAAGCGGACCGACGGTACGGTGCTCTCCCTCTCCGACGGCACCGGCAGCACCGGCGGCAGTATGGCGCCCCAGGATGGCAAGGAGGTCTGCACCCGGGGCGGAACCTTCGCGCAAACCATCCCTGTGGAGGAGATTGCCGCCTTTGTGGTGGGCGGCGTCGAAATCCCGATGCCCTGAACCAAGGGCCTCCGGCCCGGGCCGGGGCCATAGAGACAACCGCGAAAACAGCGGGCAGGACGTACCCCCTGCCCGCTGTTTTTGTCATCCCCCTGGAAGATGTTTGGATTCTCCCGGGGGAAGGGGCTGTTTTCCTTGAAAAATCCGTCGAATTGTGCTATACTACACACTGTATTTTTATAAGTAAGTATCCCCTATCCCCAAATCCAACTACCCGGAGGAATCCATCTTGAGACAGACCCTGACCATTGCCCCGGCGGAGATCGCCCGCCAGCTGGCCCTGTGTGACCAGATTCGTGCCCTGCTGGACCAGCGCCCCGGCCAGAAACTGGCCTATGTAGACACCTATGGATGTCAGCAGAATGAAGCGGACTCCGAGCGTCTGCGGGGGTACCTGGCCCGGATGGGCTACGCCTTCTCCCCCACGGAGGAGGGGGCGGACCTGGTATTGCTGAACACCTGCGCCATCCGGGAGCACGCCGAGCAGCGGGTGTTCGGCAACGTGGGGGCCCTGACCCACACCAAGCGCCGGCATCCGGAGCAGGTGATCTGTCTGTGCGGCTGCATGGCCCGGCAGGACCATGTGGCCCAGCGGCTGCGCCAGTCCTTTCCCCATGTGGACCTGGTCTTTGGCCCCCAGCTGCTGTGGCAGTTTCCCCAGCTGCTGCTGGACCGGCTCACCAGCGGCAAGCGGGTCTTTGCCACCGAGGATGTGCCCGGGGCAGTGGCCGAGGGCATCCCGGTGGTCCGGCAGAACCGGCAGAAGGCCTGGGTGTCCATCATGTACGGCTGCAACAACTTCTGTACCTACTGCATCGTCCCCTACGTCCGGGGCCGGGAGCGCAGCCGCCGGCCGGAGGACATCCTGGCGGAGGTCCGTGAGCTGGCCCAGGCGGGGTACCAGGACATCACCCTGCTGGGGCAGAATGTCAACTCCTACGGCAAGGACCTGGGACTGGGGGTGGACTTTGCCTGGCTGCTGGAGCAGGTGAACGCCATCCCCGGGGAGTTTCTCATCCGGTTTATGACCAGCCACCCCAAGGACGCCGGGGCGCGGCTTTTTGACACCATGGCCGCCTGTGAAAAGGTGGCCCCGGTGCTCCACCTCCCCTTCCAGTCGGGCAGCAGCCGGGTGCTCCAGGCCATGCACCGGGGGTATACCCGGGAGCACTACCTCTCCCTGGTGGACGAGCTCCGGGCCCGAATTCCAGAGATCGTCCTCACCTCCGATGTGATTGTGGGATTTCCCGGGGAAACCCAGGAGGAGTTTGAGCAGACCATGAGCCTCATTGAGACCGTCCGGTATGACGCCCTGTTCACCTTCCTCTTTTCCCCCCGCCGGGGCACCCCGGCGGAGAGGATGCCCGACCCCATGCCCAAGGAGCAGAAGAGCGCTAATTTCCAGCGGCTGCTCCAGCGGCAGAATGAAATTTCCTGGGAAAAGCATCAGAGGTACGTGGGGGGCATTTACCGCTGTCTGGTGGACGGCCAGGGGACCGACGGACGCCTCACCGCCCGGACGGACGGGGGGCGGCTGGTCCATCTGGCGGGGGACCCGGGGTGTATCGGGACCTGGCAGAACGCGCGGATTACGGAGGCCTCTACCTGGGCTCTGTTTGGAGACGTGGTGGAGGGGTGAGGGAGTGTCTCCCCACGCCGTTGGAACGGGCGGGAACGGTGCCCTCCCGGGCGGGGCCCTATTTCTTTGAAGAAATAGGGGAAAGAACACCAAGGGGAAGGAGGTTCCTTCCCCTTGGAACCCCATTCTCTGGTGGGAGGAACGGGGGAAGGTGATTGGTCTGGTAGGGGCCTGGCCTGCGGCCTCAAAGACCAACGCCTCATGGCCCGCCCACCAGCTCGGGCGGGCGGGAGAAGTGGTTTATTGTCGGGAGGAAAAGTGGAAACCCGAACGGTTACTCTCTGCCTTCTCCCAAAGGGTACCCCGCCACGTCCCCAGCCCGCCCAGCCGGTGGGCGGGCCGTTACGGGCCTTTCAATGTGAGGGCCGCAGGCCAGGTAACCAGTGAGAAGTACAACCTCCCCCCACACAACCCCACCAGAGAAGGGAGTCCAGAGGGAAGAACCTCTTCCCTCTGGGGTTCTTTCCCCCATTTCTTCCCAAGAAATGGGGCCCCGGCCGGGCAGGCCAAGGTTCCCTGCCGTTCCAACGGCGTGGGGACAAAACCACAAGGGTACCCCGCCCGGGAGGGCCAAGTTCCCGCCCGTTCCAACAGCGCTGAAAAAACGCCCCGCCAGTGCGGGAAAAACCCCAGACAGAATCTGAAGGATCAAGAAAGTGTGATACTATGGCAGAACTCACCCCCATGAAACGACAGTACCTGGCCATCAAGGACCAGCACCCCGACTGCCTCCTCTTCTTCCGTCTGGGGGATTTCTATGAGATGTTTGACGAGGATGCCAAAACCGCCGCGGCGGAGCTGAACCTCACCCTCACCACCCGGGACCGGAACAAGCCCCCCGAGGAGCGCACCCCCATGTGCGGGGTGCCCTACCACTCCGCCGAGGCATACATTGCCCGCCTCATCGCCAAGGGCTACAAGGTGGCCATCTGTGAGCAGACCGAGGACCCCGCCCAGGCCAAGGGCCTGGTGGACCGGGAGATCATCCGGGTGGTCACCCCCGGCACCCTCATAGAGGAGAACATGCTGGAGGAGGGAAGAAACAACTTCCTGGCCTCCCTCTATGTGGGGGTGCAGGGGACGGGGCTGTGCTTTGGGGATATCTCCACGGGGGAGGTCTTCCTCACCTTCTTTGCCCCGGAGGGCTGGGTGGACCACGCGGTCAATGAACTGGCCCGGTTTGCCCCCCGGGAGGTCATCCTCTCCCCCGGGGCCCGGGATAAGGGGCTGCTGGACCACCTGTCCGGGAAGCTCCCCTGCCGGGTGGAGCAGGCCGGGGAGGAGCGGTTTGCCCTGGCGGAGGCCCGGCAGCGGGTGGAGAGACAGTTCGCCGCGGGGCTGGACCAGGTCCCGCCGGAGGCCGAGGCCGCCATACAGGCGGCGGGGGGACTGCTCTCCTATCTGTACGAAACCCAAAAGACCGACCTGTCCTACCTGCGGACCCTCCGATACTACTCCACCGGCCGCTTTTTGGAGCTGGACCCGGTGGCCCGGCGGAACCTGGAGCTCACCGAAACCCTCCGGGGCAAGGAGAAAAAGGGCTCCCTGCTCTGGGTGCTGGACAAGACCAAGACCGCCATGGGCGGCCGGCTCCTCCGCAGCTGGCTGGAGCGCCCTCTGCTGGACCCGGTGGCCATCTCCCGCCGGCTGGAGGCGGTGGGCTGGCTGGTGGACAACGCTGTGGAGCGGGAGGAGCTGGTCCAGGTGCTGCGGGAGATCACGGACCTGGAGCGTCTGATCTCCCGCATCGTCTACGGCACCGCCGGGGCCCGGGACTTGGTGGCCCTGGCCGCGGGTCTGGACCGGCTGCCCCTGCTCCAGGACCACCTGCCCCAGCAGGCCCCCTCCCTGCTGGCCCGGCTGCGGGCCCAGCTGGACGGGCTGCCGGAGCTCACCGGCCTCATCGCCCGGGGCATTGTGGACGAGCCCCCCTTCTCGGTTCGGGAGGGCGGCCTCATCCGCCCGGGCTACCACCCCGATGTGGATCAGCTCCGGGCCATTTTGACGGACACCAAGGGGGTCATCGCCAAGCTGGAGGCGGCGGAGAAGGAGAAGACCGGCATCAAGTCCCTGAAGGTGGGCTTCAACAAGGTCTTTGGCTATTATATTGAGGTCTCCAAATCCTATTACGACCAGGTACCCCAGGGGTACATCCGCAAGCAGACCCTCACCAACTGCGAGCGGTACATCACCCAGGAGCTCAAGGAGATGGAGCACACCATCCTCTCCGCCCAGGACCGGATTGTGGCCCTGGAGTACCAGCTGTTCTGTGACATCCGGGATCAGGTGGCCGCCCAGGCCCCCCAGATCCAGGAGATCGCCGGGGCGGTGGCCCGGGTGGATGTGCTGACCTCCTTTGCCGTTGTGGCGGCGGAGAACAACTACTGCATGCCCCGGGTGGACAACTCCGACAAGCTGGAGATCACCGAAGGCCGCCACCCGGTGGTGGAGGTCATGGGGCGGGACGCCCTCTTTGTCCCCAACGACACCTACATGGACAACAAGGACAACCTGGCCGCCATCATCACTGGCCCCAACATGGCCGGCAAGTCCACCTATATGCGGCAGGTGGCCCTCATGGTGCTCATGGCCCAGATGGGGTCCTTTGTCCCTGCCCGGGCGGCCCACATCGGGGTGGTGGACCGGATTTTCACCCGCATTGGGGCCTCGGACGACCTGGCGGGGGGACAGTCCACCTTTATGGTGGAGATGACGGAGGTGGCGGAGCTGCTCCGTCACGCCACCAGCCGGAGCCTGCTCATCCTGGATGAGATCGGCCGGGGGACCTCCACCTACGACGGCATGTCCATTGCCCGGGCGGTGCTGGAGTGGTGCGCCAACCCCAAGCGCCTGGGGGCCAAGACCCTCTTTGCCACCCACTATCACGAGCTGACGGTGTTGGAGGGCCAGCTGCCCGGGGTAAAAAATTTCAACATCGCCGCCCGGAAGAGGAAGGACGAAATCCTCTTCCTGCGGAAGATCGTCCCCGGGGGAGCCGACCAGAGCTATGGCATTGAGGTGGCGGGTCTGGCAGGGCTGCCCCCCAAGGTCATCCGCCGGGCCCGGGAGATTTTGGCCGAGCTGGAGTCCCAGCAGGACGCCCCCAAGAAGACGGGAGCCCGGGAGGCCAGCCAAGTCTCCCTGACGGCCCTGGGGGAGGAGGAGGTTTTGACCACGCTCCGCAATACCCCGGTGGAGACCCTGACGCCCCTGCAGGCGCTGAACCTGCTCCATGAACTCAAGGAAAAGCTCTGAACGCGGCCCCGCCGGCAAGGCGGGGCGGGGAGCGTTTCCCCAAGATGATCACGACACAGTCCAGTTTCCCCTGGGTTTCCCTGGGGAAACGATTTCTTTTTTGATAAGGTGGTGTTTTCATGCCCAACCAAATTCAAGTGCTGGACCCCCACGTGGCCGACCTCATTGCGGCCGGCGAGGTGGTGGAGCGGCCGGCTTCGGTGGTGAAGGAACTGGTGGAAAACGCCGTGGACGCCGGCGCCCATACCCTGACAGTGGAGATTCAGCGGGGGGGCATGGCCATGATCCGGGTGACCGACGACGGCGGCGGCATTCCCACCGACCAGTGCCAGACCGCCTTTCTCCGCCACGCCACCAGCAAGCTGCGCACCGCCCAGGACCTGGCGGCCATCGGCACCTTGGGGTTTCGGGGAGAGGCACTGGCGGCCATTGCTGCGGTGTCCCGGGTGGAACTCTTCACCCGCACGGCCCAGTGCGACCTGGGGACCTCCCTCACCCTGGAGGGGGGCCAGGTGCTCTCCCAGGAGCCTGCCGGCTGCCCGCTGGGCACCACCCTGGTGGTGCGGGACCTGTTTTACAACACCCCCGCCCGGCTGAAATTTATGAAGCGGGACGCTGCGGAGGGGGCGGCGGTGTTCGCCCTGGTGCAGAAGCTGGCCCTGTCCCACCCTGGGGTGTCCTTCCAGTTTATCCGGGACGGCAAGCGGGAGCTGATGACCCCGGGAGACGGCAAACTCTCGTCCGCCCTGTATGCGGTGCTGGGCCGGGACATGGCCCTGGGCTTCACCCCGGTGCGGGGAGAGGGAGAGGATGTGACCGTCACCGGCTTTGTCTCCCTGCCCGCCTGCTGCCGGGGCAGCCGGACCTACCAGCATTTTTTCGTCAATGGCCGGCCGGTGAAGTCCAAGCTTCTCATGGCCGCCCTGGAGCGGGCCTATGAGAACCAGAAAATGGTGGGCAAGTTTCCCGGCTGCGTGCTCCAGCTCCAGGTGAAGGCCAGCCAGGTGGATGTGAACGTCCACCCGGCCAAGACTGAGGTGAAGTTCCTCCACGAGCGCCAGGTCTTTGACGGGGTCTACTATGGGGTGCTCTCCGCCCTCCAGGGGGAGACGCGCCACCCCACGGTGACCTTTGCCCCACCCCAGCCGTCTCCGCAGGCCGGTTCCGGCGGAGAACAGCGTCCGCCCCTCCAGCCGGCGCAGGGCAAGCCGGTCCTTCGGGACGCCGCCGGGGCTCTGCTGCGGCCGTTGGAACGGGCGTACACCCCCGCGTCCCCCTTGCAGGGGGAATCTGTCCCCGGTTTTTCCCCAAAATCCGCCGGGAAATCCACCGATTTTTGCGGAAATGTGGATAAACCGGTGGAAAATGTTGAAAAACCCCGGCCGGCGGCGGTGCCCCGGCCTGATACACCCCACCGTACACCCTCCGTCCCCCAGCAGGCCCCCGCCCCCCAGCTAAAGCTGAAGGTTCCCCCGGCCCCTCTGGGCGGGGCCGAAGGCGCTCCGGTTCCGCCCCCCTCCCTGGAAGAGGAGGCCCCCTGGCGGCTGGCGGGAGAGATTTTGCAGACCTACCTGATCGTGGAGCAGGGGGATGCGGTCCACCTCATCGACAAGCACGCCGCCCATGAGCGGATGCAGTTTGACCGGATGAAGGCGGCGGGGTACCAGCCCATGGCCCAGGCCCTGCTGGCGCCGGTGGTCTTTACCCCCGCCCCGGAGGAGGGAGAGGTCCTGCTGAACCACCTGCCCCTGCTGGCGCAGTTTGGGTTTGCCTGCGAGGCGTTCGGCGGCGGCGCCCTGGTGGTGCGGGAGATCCCTGACTACTTAGAGCCCGGCCAGGTGGAGCCCGCCCTGAGCGAGATCGCCGGCCAGCTGCTCACCGGCGGCGGGGCGGACCCCCAGGCGGCCCGGGACGCGGTGCTCCACACCATGGCCTGCAAGGCCGCGGTAAAGGGGGGCCAGCGGAACACCCGGGAGGAACTGCTGGTGGTGGTCCGGGAGGTGATGGCCGGCCGGGTCAAGTATTGTCCCCACGGCCGCCCGGTGGCCATCACCATGACCCGGAGCCAGCTGGAGCGACAGTTTAAACGGAGTTCATAGACAGGGCGGGGAAAACGTGTTAAAATAGACCCCGAACGGAAGGCGACGCCTTCCGCCCCAGTTCATTTCTGCAAGGTGGTGTGATCATGCCCTCCCAACTAATTCTCATCTGCGGCCCCACCGCCACGGGAAAAACCCGCCTGGGGGTGGCCCTGGCCAAGGCTCTGGGGGGAGAGGTGGTCTCCGCCGACTCCATGCAGGTCTACCGGGACCTGGTCATCGGCACCGCCCGTCCCACCCAGGAGGAGATGGCGGGGGTTCCCCACCACATGATGGGGGTGGCCGACCCCCGGGAGAATTACAGCGTGGCCCGGTATGTGCAGGAGGCCACCGCCTGTGTGGAGGACATTTTCCGCCGGGGCAGACAGCCCATTGTGGTGGGCGGCACCGGCCTGTACCTGGACGCCCTGTGTCAGGGGCGGTCCTTTTCCGACTTCCGCCCGGAGACCGGGGTTCGGACCCGGCTCCAGGCCCAGGCGGCCCAAGGCGGCTTGGATGCCCTGTGGGAGCAGCTGCGCCAGGTGGACCCGGAGACGGCGGCCCGGCTCCACCCCCACGATGCCAAGCGGATCATCCGGGCCCTGGAGGTCTGGTATGACACGGGCCAGACCATCTCCCAGCACAACCGCCAGACCCAGACCCAGCCGCCCCGGTATCAGGGGGTGACCATCGCCCTGACCTACCGGGACCGCCAGGACCTCTACCAGCGCATCGACCAGCGGGTGGACCAGATGATGGCCCGGGGGCTGGCGGAGGAAGTCCGCGCCCTATTGGCCGCGGGGATTCCCCGGACAAGCACGGCCATGCAGGCCATCGGCTATAAGGAACTGGTCCGGGCCCTGGACGCCGGCGGGGACCTGGCCCCGGCGGTGGAGGAGATCAAGCGCCGCTCCCGGCAGTATGCCAAACGGCAGCTGACCTGGTTCCGGCGCAAGGAGGACACAGAATGGATCTTGCTGGATAAAATGCAAGATTTTTCCAGTGTCGTGCAGATTTCGACAGATTATCTTCGGGAAAAAGGATTACCATAGACGCACCAAAGATAAAAGGAGTGCGTCACCATGCAACAGACACAAACAGCAGTACAACAGAGAAAGCGCAACTTACAGGATTACCTCTTGTCCAAGCTGCGCCGCAGCCGGATGGGAGCCACGGTCTTTTTGGTCAATGGCTTCCAAATCCGGGGGGAGATCCGGGGCTTTGACTCCTTTGTGGTGGTCATTTACAGCGACGGAAAGCAGCAGATGGTGTACAAGCATGCCATCTCCACTGTGGTCCCCGAGCGGCCGCTGTCCTGGGAGGAGGAAGACCCGGATTGACCGCGCCTTGCCCCGTGTCCCGGCGCCGCCGGACGAGGCGGGAGGGCGCGGGGAGATAGAGAAAGGCTGACCTTATGAACCAACAGCAGGGAACCATCTTTTCCAAAATCGCCATGCCCATTGTCATTGTGGCCATTGTGGTCTACCTGATCTGCTCGGCCTGGGTGGGCATTCGTGACCCGTATCAATTCACCGTGGCCTATACGGACACCATGGAAACCAGTGTGGACGCCGCCGGCTGGGTGGTCCGGTCGGAGCAGCCTGTGGCCGGCGCGGAGGGTGTGGTCCAGCTCAAGCGGGGCCAGGGAGAGAAGGTGGCCAAGGGCAAGGAGATTGCCGTGGTCTACCAGGACGAGACCTATGTGGAGAACCAGGAGGAGCTGCTCCAGGTGAAAAATGACCTGAGCGCCCTTCAGTATGCCACATACAGCGAGTCCCCTTCGGGCACCGCCCTGGAGGATCAGATGCTCTCCGCCATGACCAGCCTCCGTACCGCCGCCTCTTCGGGCAATTACAGCAGCCTGTCGGAACAGACGGAGACCTACCGCAAGCTGGTTCTCCGGCGGGAATACCTCCTGTCCTCCGAGGCCACTGCCGCCATGACCCAGGCCGCTGCGGACCTTCAGGCGCGGTACGATGACTTGCAGAGCTACCAGTCCGGCGCCACCTCCATCAAGGCCCAGGAGTCCGGCCTGTTCTCCTCCTATGTGGACGGTTATGAGACCCTGCTCACCCCGGACAAGCTGGACGGGCTGAGCCCCAAGGACCTGGCCGCCTTTTCCCAGCTGACCCCTTCCACAGACGCCAATGTCCTGGGCAAGCTGGTGACCGATTCCATTTGGTATTACGCGGTCACCGTCCCAGGGGACTGTGTAACCCGCTTTGCCGTGGGCGATAGTGTGGATGTGTTTTTCAATTCTCTCTCTGAGACCTTCCCCATGGAGGTCTTCCAGGTGGGAGAGGTGCAGGAGGACCAGGTGGTCATCGTCCTGCGCTCCTCCCAGGACGACGACAAGGCGGAGGACCTCCGTCAGGAGAGCGGCCGGGTGATCTTTTACAGCAGTGAAGGCATCCGGGTGCCCAAGGAGGCTCTGCGGGTGAGCAAGGACGGAGAGCGGGGGGTCTATGTGGTGGTCTCCCAGAAGGCGCGGTTCCGGCCGGTGAAAATCCTGGCCGAGGACGAGAACAGCTATCTGGTGAAGGCCGACCCCACAGACGAGGAAGACACCAGAATCCTCCGGGCAGGGGATGAGATCGTCCTGGCCTCCGAGGAACTATACGATGGAAAGGTGGTACGTTGAACCATGACAGAGACCAAGAGCTATGAGACCATTGCCGCCAACGTGGCAGCGGTCCGGGAGAACATGCGTCAGGCCGCCCTCCAGGCGGGCCGGGACCCGGAGGAGATCACCCTGGTGGCAGCCACCAAGGTCCAGACCTCCCAAACCATCCGCAACGCCATTCAGGCGGGCATCACCGTCTGTGGAGAGAACCGGGTGCAGGAGCTGGTGGCCCACCTGGAGGACGACGCCTACGCAGGGGCCCGGGTCCATTTCATCGGGCACCTGCAGACCAACAAGGTGAAGTTTGTGGTGGGCAAGGTGGATATGATTGAGTCCATCGACTCCCAGCGCCTTATGGACGCCGTGGAGAAGCAGGCGGCCAAGGTGGGGGTGGTCCAGGACATTCTGCTGGAGGTGAACATTGGCCAGGAGGAGAGCAAAGGAGGGGCCAAACGGGAGGAGATCCTGACCTTGGCCCGCCATGCGGCCCAGTGCCCCCACCTGCGCCTGCGGGGGCTCATGTGCATCCCCCCCGCCACCGCCACCGAGGAAGAAAATCGGGGGTTTTTCCAAGAAACTTATCAGCTTTTTGTTGACATGAAGGAGAAATTAGGGGATAATGTCTCTAATATTGACTGCCTTTCCATGGGCATGAGCGGAGATTACCCACTGGCCATCGCAGGTGGGTCCACCATGGTGCGGGTGGGAACGGCTCTGTTCGGCGCCCGTCCGCCTTGGCATCCCCAGGGATGAGGCGACTTCGCCATACCATTTTTCACAAAATTTAGGGGGTTACAGTAACCATGGGATTCTTAGATGAACTCAAGCGTCTGACCCATCCGTATGAGGATGAGATGGAGGACGATTACGACGAGGACGAAGACGTATACGAGGACGAGGAGGAGCCGGAGGACGTGGAACCCACCCCGCCTCCCCGGGAAGAGCCGTCCCGCCGCCGTGAACGGGAATACCAGGAGCCGCCCCGCCGCAATTCCGGCGGCAAGGTGGTGAACATCCACGCCACCACCCAGCTGCAGGTGGTCCTGGTGAAGCCGGAACGCTATGAGAACGCCTCCGAGATCGCCGACCACCTGCGGGACAAGCGCACGGTGGTGCTCAACCTGGAGAAGACCCAGAAGGATGTGGCCCGCCGTCTGCTGGACTTCCTGTCCGGCGTGGCCTACGCCCAGGAGGGGAAGATCAAAAAGGTGGCCCTTCAGACCTATATCGTCACGCCCTATAATGTAGATATCATGGGCGACCTCATTGACGAACTGGAGAACAACGGTCTGTACTTCTGAGCGCCGCCGCGGCCAGTAGATTAAAAAGGGATAGGAGTGACCGATCATGTTAACACCCCAGGAAGCGGAATCCCATGTCTTTCCGAAAGCTTCGTTTGGCGGCTACAATATGCTCCAGGTGGACAACTTTTTGGACAGCCTGATCGAGGATTACCGCACCTTGTACCAGGAGAATATCTCCCTGAAGAACAAGATGAAGGTCTTGGTGGACAAGGTTGAGGAATACCGTGCCACAGAGGACGCGATGCGGATGACCCTCCACTCCGCCCAGAAAATGGCCGATGCCATGGTGAAAGAGGGGGAGGCCAAAAAGCAGGCCGCCATTGACCAGGCTGTGTCTGCGGTGGAAGCCCGCAGCCAGGAGGTCCGCGCCCAGATGGAGCAAGAGGAGCAGGCAGTCCGCACGCGCCTGGAGGGCATCCAGAAGGACCTGGCCGACGAGCAGGCCCGGCTGGAGGCCGCCCGCGCCGCCACCACCGCCTATGTGGCCCAGCTCAAGGAACTGTATACCAAGCAGATTCAGTACATCGGCAGCCTGTCCAGCCTGACGGCGGAAACCGCCCAGCCCCAGGCCGCCCCCGCCCCTGCGGCCCAGCCCGCGGAGGAGCCCGTGGTGACCGTCCCCCCGGAACAGCAGGAAGAGGTGGCCCAGGATATCGAGGCCTCCATGGCCAAGATTTTTGAAGGGCCCGCCGAGTCCGCCGCCCCCAGCGGGGACATGGGGGACACCCGGGTCTTTGACCAGATTCAGTTCGGGAAGGATTACGAGATCGAGTGATCCCGGGGAGAGCCCCCAGGACAGGATTGCCAGGCGCGGCGACGGCGTTTCCGGGCCCCGGCCTGGCGGAGGCAGCCGCCTGGAAAATCAGATGACACCATCCACAAACGGAACCTGGCCGGATCTCCGGGCAGGTTCCGTTTTCTTTCTCAGAGAAAAAAGAGCCCCCACGTCCCCGGCGGACGATGGGTCACGATTGAAGGAGTGAACAGTCAACCATGTCTCAGGATTACAATGCAACCATCCATCTGCCCAAAACCGACTTTCCCATGCGGGCGGGTCTGCCCAAGCGGGAGCCCGAGATGCTTCGCAACTGGAAGAAGCTGGACGTCTATGGGGAGCTGCTGAAGAAGAACGCCGGCAAGCCCCGGTTCTCCCTCCACGACGGCCCCCCCTTCTCCAACGGCAACCTCCACATGGGCCACGCCCTGAACAAGTCCATCAAGGACATCATCATCCGCTCCCACGCCATGCGGGGCTACTACACCCCCTATATTCCCGGCTGGGACAACCACGGCATGCCCATTGAGTCCGCCATCATCAAGCAGAACAAGCTCAACCGCAAAAAGATGCCCGTCACGGAGTTCCGCTCGGCCTGCCACGAATTTGCCCAGCACTATGTGGAGGTCCAGAGCGAGGGCTTCCAGCGCCTGGGCGCCATTGGAGACTGGGAACACCCCTACCTGACCATGAACCCCTCCTTTGAGGCGGAAGAGGTGAAGGTCTTTGGGGAGATGTACAAGCGGGGGTATATCTACAAGGGCCTCAAGCCCGTCTACTGGTGCCCCCACGACGAGACCGCTCTGGCGGAGGCCGAGATCGAGTACCAGGACGACCCCTGCACCACGGTGTATGTGAAGTTCCCCCTCCACGACGACCTGGGGAAGCTGGACGGGTATGACAAGAGCAAGGTCTCCTTTGTGATCTGGACCACCACCATCTGGACCCTCCCCGGCAACCTGGCCATCGCCCTGCACCCGGAGGAGAGCTATGCCCTGGTGCGGAACCCCAACGGGGAGATCTACATCCTGGCCGAGGCCCTGGTGAAAAAGGTGATGGAGGTCGGCGGCGTGGAGGGCTACACCGTTCTGGCCACCCATCCCGGGTCCTTCTTTGAGAATATGCTGGCCGACCACCCCTTCCTGCCCAAGACCTCCCGTCTGGTGCTGGCGGACTATGTCACCATGGACTCCGGTACCGGCTGCGTCCACACCGCTCCCGGCTTCGGCGCCGACGACTACCAGACCTGCAAGCGGTACGGGATGGACATGGTGGTGCCTGTGGACGACCAGGGCCGCCACACCGATTACGCCGGCAAGTACGCGGGGCTGAAGACCGAGGAGTCCAACCCCATCATCCTGGCGGATATGAAGGCCTCCGGGGCGCTGTTTGCCGCCGAGGACATTGTCCACTCCTACCCCCACTGCTGGCGGTGCAAGAATCCCATCATCTTCCGGGCCACCCCCCAGTGGTTCTGCTCGGTGGAGACCTTTAAGGACGAGGCCTGCGCCGCCTGTGACCAGGTCCGCTGGGTCCCCGCCTGGGGCCTGGACCGGATGAAGGCCATGGTGCGGGAGCGTGCCGACTGGTGCATCTCCCGGCAGCGCCGGTGGGGCCTGCCCATCCCGGTCTTTTACTGCAACGACTGCGGCAAGCCCATTGCCACAGACGAGACCATCGGGATCATCTCCGACCTCTTTGCCGCCGAGGGCTCCAACGCCTGGTTTGCCAAGGACGCCGCGGAGATCCTCCCCGCCGGCTTCACCTGCCCCCACTGCGGCAAGGCGTCGGGCTTTACCAAGGAGGAGGACACCCTGGACGGGTGGTTCGACTCCGGCTCCACCCACCTGGCCTCCATGAAGAAGGACCAGGGGTTCTGGCCCGCCGACGTGTACATGGAGGGGCTGGACCAGTACCGGGGCTGGTTCCAGGCCGCTTTGCTCACCGCCGTGGGCTCCACCGGGGTGGCCCAGGCCCCCTTCAAGACCTGCATCACCCACGGCTGGACCGTGGACGGGGAAGGCAAGGCCATGCACAAGTCCCTGGGCAACGGGGTGGACCCCTATGATATTATGAACAAGTACGGCGCGGACCTGATCCGCCTGTGGGCGGCCTCCGCCGACTACCACGCGGATATGCGCTGCTCGGAGAAGATTTTCAAGCAGCTGAGCCAGAACTACCTGAAGTTCCGCAACACCGCCCGGTACTGCCTGGGCAACCTGAACGGCTTTGACCCCAACCATCTGGTGGCCCCCGCCGACATGCTGCCCCTGGACCGCTGGGCTGTCACCCGCCTGAATGTCCTCATTGAGAAGTGCTTCCAGGGCTATGACGACTTTGACTTTAACGTGGTCACCCACGCGGTGAACGATTTCTGCGTGGTGGAGCTGTCTAACTTCTACCTGGATATCATCAAGGACCGGCTGTACTGCGAGGAGAAGGACGGCCTGGCCCGGCGCTCGGCCCAGACGGCGCTGTATTTCATTCTGGACACCATGACCAAGATCATGGCCCCGGTGCTGTGCTTCACCGGGGATGAGATTTGGCAGTCCATGACCCATCCCGAAGGGGCGGACGGCCGGAACGTGGTCTTCAACGACATGAACCAGCCCTTCACGGCATATGCCCTGCCCCAGGAGGAGATGGCCCGGTGGGAGAAGATCATCCAGGTCCGGGACGTGGTCAACGGCGCCCTGGAGACCGCCCGGGCGGAGAAGAAGATCGGCAAGAGCCTGGAGGCCAAGATTGTCCTCACCGTCCCTGCCGAGGACGCCTTCCTGGCGGAGATGGACCAGGCGGACCTGGCCGACCTGCTCATCGTCTCCCAGGTGGAGGTGACGGTGGGCCAGGCGATCCAGGCCACCGTGGAAAACGCCGCCGGGGACAAGTGCCAGCGGTGCTGGAAGGTACTGCCCACGGTGAACGGGGAGGGCCTGTGCCCCCGCTGCGCCAAGGTGCTGACCCCCCTGGTGTGAGCCGCCCGGGAGGATGGCACGCCAACGCTCGTTTTCCGTCAAAAAGTGCATTGTACTCGTGGCCGGCCTCCGGGCCGGCCACCGGTTCCTCTGACCAAGAAAGGAGGGCGCTTGCATGCCCCTTTATTTCCTGCTGGCCGCCGCCCTGGTGGCCGTAGATCAGGTGGTAAAATATCTGGTCCGCGCCGGGATTCCCCTCCACACGGCGGTGGACTTCCTCCCCGGTCTGGACCTGACCTATGTGCAGAACACCGGCGCGGCCTTTTCCCTGTTCAGCCAGCACACCTGGCTGCTCACCCTCCTGTCCGGGGTGGTGTCCGTGGTTCTGGTGATCTGCCTGGGGAAAAGAGTCCTCCCCCACTGGTCGGGGATGCTGGCCCTGGCCCTTCTGCTGGGCGGGGCCGTGGGGAACTTCATTGACCGCCTGCTCTTCGGCTTTGTCACCGACATGTTTGCCACCACCTTTGTGAACTTCGCGGTGTTTAACGTGGCGGACGTGGGGGTGGTTCTGGGCGGGGTTCTCCTGTGCCTGCACCTGATTGTGTTTTTCGGCCGGGAGGGAAAGAAGGAACCGGACAAGGAGGAGACCCCATGAACGTCACCCTGTCTGTGGAGACCGCCGGCCAGCGGGCGGACCAGTTCCTGGCGGCCCGCCTGGACGGGCTCACCCGCTCCGCGGCCCAAAAACTCCTGGAGGAGGGCCATGTCCTCTGCCAGGGCCGGCCCCTGAAAAAGAATGACCGGCTGAAGCCGGGGGACCAGGTCGCCGTGTGCATTCCCGACCCCACCCCAGTGGAGCTCCTGCCCCAGGACATCCCCCTGGAGGTGGTCTATGAGGATGAGGACGTGATCGTGGTCAATAAGCCTGTGGGCATGGTGGTCCACCCCGCCCCCGGCCACCCCGACGGCACCTTGGTCAACGCGCTGCTCTTTCACTGCGGCCAGAGCCTGTCCGGCATCAATGGCCAGCTTCGGCCGGGGATCGTCCACCGGATTGACCGGGACACCAGCGGCCTGCTCATCGCGGCCAAAAATGACGGGGCCCACCTGGCCCTGGCCCAGCAGCTCCAGGACCACAGCCTCTACCGGGAATATGAGGCGGTGGTTTTGGGCAACCTGCGGGAGGACCAGGGCACCATCAGCCTGCCCATTGCCCGCCACCCCACGGACCGGAAAAAGATGGCGGTGAACCATTCCAGCGGCCGCCCCGCGGTGACCCACTGGACGGTGCTGGCCCGCTACCCGGGCTACACCCATGTCCAGTGCCGGCTGGAGACCGGACGGACCCACCAGATCCGGGTCCACATGGCGGCCCAGGGCCATCCGGTGTTGGGGGACCCGGTGTACAACGGCCTGCGGAAGGGGTTCCCTGAGCTGGCCGGCCAGTGTCTCCACGCCCGCCGGCTCTCCTTTCAGCATCCCCGCACCGGGGAGCGGATGACCCTCTCCTCTCCCCTGCCGGCCTACTTTCAGACTGTCTTGACAAGATGCAGCCGGTTAGTATAAAATAAAACGGCTATTCAAAAAAAGACCGAAGGGAGGAGCCCCCATGGGAAAGTTTTCCGGCGTTCTGCTGGCCACGGATTATGACGACACCCTGTACAGCAGTGACTGTACCATTTCCCAGGAAAACCGCCAGGCCATTGCCCGCTTTGTGGCGGAAGGGGGCCTGTTCTGCATCTCCACCGGCCGGTCCTACATCAACTTTGCCATTCAAATGGAGCGGGAGCGCCTGCCGGTGAATACCCCGGTGATCCTGTCCAACGGGGCCTCCATCTATGACTTTGCCACGGAGGAGAGCCTGTGGCTGAAATACCTTCCCGCCCAAGCGCCCGTCCACCTGGCCCAGGTCTGCGCGGCCTTTCCCCAGGTGGGGTTTGAGGCCTATCATCAGGACGAGGTCTATATTTTCCGCCCCAACGAGGTCACCCAGCGCCACCTGACCCGGTGCCACCTCACCGGCCGGCCCAAGGCCATTGAGGAGATGCCGGTCCCCTGGATCAAGGTCATCCTCCAGCACCCGGACACGGCGGTGCTCCACCAGGCCCGAACCTACCTGCAAACCCAGTGGCCTGAGACCTACGATGTCACCTTCTCCAACCCCTATCTGCTGGAGGTCACCGCCCGGGGGGCCAATAAGGGCCTGTCCGTGCTGTGGGTGGCCCGCCACCTGGGGGTCCGGCCGGAGGATATCTACTGCGTGGGCAACGGGCTCAACGACATCCCCATGCTGGCGGTCTCCGCCCTCTCCTTTGCCCCCGCCAACAGTTATCCGGAGGTTCGGGCCGCGGCGGATGTGGTCCTCCCCTCCTGCGATGAGAGCTGCGTGGCCCGGCTCATTGAGCATCTGGAGGTCCGCTACGACAACCGATAGACAACATGCAGACACCCCCCGGAACCCCGGCGCTTGGCCGTGGGTCCGGGGGGTGTTTTTTGCTATTCAATCCGCTGCTGGGTCACGGAGGAGACGCCGCAGTGGGTCCGCAGCGCCTCCTCAAAGGCCTGCATCCAGGGGACCAGCCCCTCGGCACCGTCAAAGGCGTACAGGACGGAGGCCACCCGGCGGAGGCCGGGCTGGATCATCGCCCGGCGGCTGTCGCTGCTGGGGTTGCCGAAGGGGCCCAGGTCGTCGGTGAGCACGGGCATGTGGGCGATGGAGAGACTCCCCTTGCCAATGCCCTCGTACCGGGCCCCTGCCGGGGGACAGGCCAGGACCACCTGGCCCTGGAGCTGGTCCAGGTCATAGGAGCCGATGGCGTAGCCGGAGGAGATGGAGATCAGGTTGTTCACCTCCACCACATTGTTGATGTGGTAGAGGCCCGCCTGCTTCACCACCCGCCGGAGCATGGCCTCCGCCGCGTTCCGGTGTTCGTGGGGGGAGGCCCCCAGGGCCTTGTAGGCCTGGCGGGTGGCGGCGATGTGGGGGTGCTTGGCGATGGTGTCCAAGGTATACTGCTGGGCCAGGCTGGCCACGGTCTGGTCGAACTGGGCCAGCAGCTGGGGGGAGCTGGGGGCCACCTGAACCTGATAGAGAAGCAGGCCCAGGGCGGTTTCCGGCCAGCACTGTTTGATGGCAGGGGAAATGGTGAAGGTCATAGGGGTTCGTTCCTTTCTCAATGGGTTCCTTGGGTCAGTATACAGGCTGGCGCGGGGAAGGTCAATCCCGGAGAAAAAATGGCCCCGGCAGAGCAAAGGGGGGCTCTACCGGGGTCAAAGCGAAGAGAATGAGGCCCCTGTCCCAAGGGGATGGGAGAAGGCGGCTGGATTGCTTCCCTTGACATAAGGATAGCGGCTGGGTATTATAAAGTAAAACTAAGAATTGTAGAAGTTCCTTTAAGTGAAACTGAAAGGGGGATGGGAACCATGGAGAGTGCCCGCTGCAAAGCCTTTGTCACCGCCGCGGAGACCGGCAGTTTTTCCAAGGCGGGCGAGGTGCTGGGCTATACCCCCTCAGGGGTGAGCCAGCTGGTGACCTCCCTGGAGCGGGAGCTGGGCCTCCCTCTGCTGGGGCGGAATCGAAAGGGGGTCACCCTCACGGAGAACGGCCGCCGCCTGCTGCCGGCGGTGCGGGAGTTTCTCCAGCAGGAGAACCGGATCTATCAGCTGGCCGGGGAGATGAGCGGCCTGCTGGTGGGCAGCGTCACCATCGCCACCTATTCCAGCGTGGCCACCCACTGGCTGCCCCAGGTCATCCGCCGGTTTCGGGCCCGGTACCCTCACATCCAAATTAAGCTCATGGAGGGCATCCGCCAGGAGATCATCCAATGGCTGGAGGACAAGGCCGCCGACCTGGCCTTTTTCAGCCACAAGGCCCCCATGCCCTACGACTGGATTCCCCTGGCGGAGGACCGGATGGTGGCGGTGCTCCCGCCCGGCCACCCTCTGGCGGACCGGGGGTCCTATCCCCTGGCCCAGTGTGCCCAGGAGGACTTCATCATGCCCGCCCTGGGCCGGGACGACGATGTTCTGGGCCTGCTGGAGACCCACGGTCTGGAGCCGAAAATTGCCTTTACCACCCTGGACACAGTCTCAGCCCTGGCCATGATTCAGAATGATCTGGGGATGAGCATTATGAATGAACTCATCACCAAAAGTTGGCCGGGGAAGGTGGCCATCCTCCCGCTGGACCCGCCCCAGCAGCTCACATTGGGGGTGGCTGTTCCCTCCCTGCCCCGCGCCGCCCCGGCGGTGAAGGCCTTTCTCCAGTTTGCGGTTCAGGCTCTCACCCAGGGCCAGGCGGAAGGGTAAAAAAAGACCACGCCGCGGGCAGAAATCTTTGCCTGCGGCGTGGCGGTGTGCAGACAGGGGCTGGGGCCGTCTCAGTGGACCACCAGCTCTCCGGCCACGCAGTCCACGGTGAGGGTGCTTCCCGGGGCCACCTCGTCGGCGATCATCTTCCGGCCCACCAGGGTCTCCACTGTGTGCTGGAGGAACCGGCGCAGGGGCCGGGCCCCGTAGAGGGGATCGTAACCGTTGTCGATGACATAGCTCTTGGCGGCGGGGGTGAGAACCACCTTCAGCTGCTTGTCGGCCAGGCGCTTGTTCAGGCCGCCGATGAGCAGGTCCACAATGGCGGTGATGTTCTCCTTGGTCAGGGGCTTGTAGCAGACGATCTCATCCAGGCGGTTGAGGAACTCCGGCCGGAAGGATTTCTTCAGCAGCTGGTCCACCTGGAGTTTGGCCTCGTCGGAGATCTCCCCCTGTGCGTTGATGCCCTCCAACAGGTACTGGGACCCCAGGTTGGAGGTGAGGATGAGGATGGTGTTCTTAAAGTCCACCGTCCGCCCCTGGCTGTCGGTGATCCGACCGTCGTCCAGGACCTGGAGGAGGATGTTGAACACGTCGGGGTGGGCCTTCTCCACCTCGTCAAAGAGGACCACGGAGTAGGGTTTGCGCCGCACCGCCTCGGTGAGCTGTCCCCCCTCCTCATAGCCCACGTAGCCGGGGGGCGCTCCGATGAGCCGGGAGACGGAGAATTTCTCCATGTACTCCGACATGTCGATCCGCACCAGGTTGCGCTCGGAGTCAAACAGGGCCTCGGCCAGGGTTTTGGCCAGCTCGGTCTTGCCCACGCCGGTGGGCCCCAGGAAGAGGAAGGAGCCGATGGGCTTGTCGGGGTCGGCGATGCCCGCCCGGCTGCGGAGGATGGCCTCGGAGACCAGGCGTACCGCCTCGTCCTGGCCCACCACCCGCTGGTGGAGGATGTCCTCCAGGTGGAGGAGCTTTTCCCGCTCCCCTTCCATGAGCTTGGCCACGGGGATGCCGGTCCAGCGCTCGATGATCCGGGCGATCTCCTCCTCGGTGACCTTGTCCCGGAGCAGGGAGCGGGCCTTGCCGTCGGCGGCAATCTGCTCCTCGGCCTCCAGGGCCTTTTTCAAAGCGGGGATCTTGCCGTACTGGAGCTCGGCGGCCTTGTTCAGGTCGTACTCCCGCTGGGCCTTTTCCAGCTCGGCGTTGGCGCTTTCCAGGTCGGCCCGCAGCTGCTGGACCTTGCCGATGGCCTCTTTTTCGTTGTCCCACTGGGCTTTCTTGGCCTTGAATTCCTCCCGCATGTCCGACAGTTCCTTCTGGATTTCCGCCAGATGTTCCTGGGACAGACGGTCGGTCTCCTTTTTCAGGGCGGCCTCTTCGATCTCGTGCTGGATGATCTTCCGCTGGATCACATCCAGCTCGGTGGGCATGGAGTCAATCTCCGTGCGGATGAGGGCGCAGGCCTCGTCGATGAGGTCGATGGCCTTGTCCGGGAGGAACCGGTCGGTGATATACCGGTTGGACAGGGTGGCCGCGGCGATGATGGCGCCGTCCTGGATTTTCACCCCGTGGAAGACCTCATACCGCTCTTTCAAACCTCGAAGGATGGCAATGGTGTCCTCCACAGAGGGTTCGCTCACCATCACCGGCTGGAACCGCCGCTCCAGGGCGGCGTCCTTTTCAATGTACTGCCGGTACTCGTTGAGGGTGGTGGCGCCGATGCAGTGGAGCTCTCCCCGGGCCAGCATGGGCTTTAACAGGTTGCCGGCGTCCATGGCCCCTTCGGTCTTGCCGGCCCCCACGATGGTGTGGAGCTCGTCGATGAAGAGGATAATGCCCCCCTCGGATTTTTTCACCTCATTGAGCACGGCCTTCAGCCGCTCCTCAAACTCTCCCCGGTACTTGGCCCCGGCCACCAATGAGCCCATGTCCAGGGCGAAGATGGTCTTGTCCTTCAGGGAGGCGGGGACATCTCCCTTGACGATCCGCTGGGCCAGGCCCTCGGCAATGGCGGTTTTACCCACGCCGGGCTCCCCGATGAGAACGGGATTGTTTTTGGATTTCCGGGAGAGGATGCGGATGACGTTGCGGATCTCGTCGTCCCGGCCGATCACCGGGTCCAGCTTGTTCTGCCGGGCCCGCTCCACCAGGTCGGAGCCGTACTTTTTCAGGGCGCCGTAGGTCTCCTCGGGGTTATCCGAGGTCACCCGTTGGTTTCCCCGTACCCCGGACAGGGCCTGGAGGGCCCGCTCCCGGGTGATCTGGTACTGGGAGAAGAGCTGGGCCAGCTCCCGCCCGGCGGTGTCCAGGAGCCCCAGGAAGAGGTGCTCCACGGAGGTATATTCGTCTTTCATCTCTCCAGCCACTTTTTCCGCCCGGTTCAGGGCCTTTTCCGTGTCACCAGAGATGTAGATTTTTCCCGCCTCATGGCCCGAATTGGAGACCCGGGGCTGACGCGCCAGCAGGTCTTTCACCGCGGCCTGAAGAGAGGGTACCGTCACCCCCATCCCGGCCAGCAGCTGGGGAATAAGCCCCTCGCTGTCCTGCAGCAGGGCCCAGAGCAGGTGGACCTGCTCAATCTGGGGATTGCCGTATTCCAGGGCAATTTCCTGGGCCGAGCGGATGGCTTCGGCGGATTTTTGGGTTAGTTTTTCTGCGTTCATAAAAAGTCACTCCTTTCAGGGGTGGTGGAAGAGAATGGAATAAGAAGTTCCTCATGGCAAAGGGCGCCGGCGACATCACCGGCGCCCTGCCTCAGAGGTTACGAAAGAGAGAGGAGGAAATGAGAGAGTCTGTGTCTTAACCAATGGCGATCTGCCGGCTCTGCGGCACCACCGGTGCCAGCTTGGGCAGGGTCAGCTCCAGAATCCCGTTGTTGTACACAGCGGTAATGGCGTTCTCGTCAATGCCGCTGACATCGAAGGTCCGGGAGAAGGAACCATACCGCCGCTCCCGGCGGATGTAGTTGCCCTTGTCATCCTTCTGGTCCTGGTTTTCTTTGTGCTCGGCTTTGATGGTCAGGATGCCTTCCTTCAGCTCCAGGGAGATGTCCTCCTTCTGGAAGCCGGGCAACTCCGCCTCCAGCAGGAATTTGTCGCCCTGGTCCCGAATGTCGGTGCGGAAGGCGGGCAGGCTGGCGTTGGTGTTGCCGAAGAACTTTTTCTCAAAGTTGTCAAACAGGTCAAACAAGTTGTCGTCGCGACGGTCAAAGGGAATCATACCAAACATCATGAAACGCTCCTTTTTAGATGATCTATTCGGGTCGGACACCGGCCGAAACCGGGCCGACGGGTTTTCATAAAATTTGCAATCTCTTGACGGGAGTGCTTGCTGCTTTCCCAGGTGTTCCCGGGAACCTCCCGTCTACGCTGGATATACTACTGCGATTTTATGAATAAATTTCGAGGAAAATGTGTCTAAATTGTAAATGTTAGCACTCTTGTATTGAGAGTGCTAATTTTTGAGAGGGGACCTCATGGGGAAACTCTCTGCTGGAGGCGGGGGGCGGAAAAACCATTTCTCGATCCCTCTGGGGCTGGATCGCCATTGTTTCCCGGCGGGATTTGTGATATACTGCAACCACATCGATTATTCTACCCCAAGACGGGAGGTTCCATACGATATGATCAATTTATCCCAACGAATGGTGGCCCTGGGCACCGCCAAGTCAGAAATCCGGGAGGCCTTTGCCTTTGCCCAGGCCCGGGCCGCGGCGGTGGGGCCGGAGCAGGTGGATGATTTTTCCATCGGAAATCCCAGTGTGCCCGCCCCGGATACCGTCAAGGAACTGGTTCATCAGCTCATGGACACGGTGGACCCGGTAAAGCTCCACGGCTACACCCCGGCCCAGGGAGAGGCCTCTGTCCGCCAGGCCCTGGCGGACGACCTCAACCGCCGGTACGGCACAGGCTACACGGCGGACCACTTCTATCTCACCGCCGGGGCGGCGGGGGCCCTCTGCTGCGCCCTGTCCGCCCTGGGCTGCCCAGGGGATCAGTTCCTCACCTTTGCGCCCTATTTCCCGGAGTATAAGGTCTTTGTGGAGAGCGCCGGGGCCCAGCTGGTGGCGGTGCCGGCCCGGCTGGAGGACTTTCAGATTGACTTTGCCGCCCTGGAGGCCGCCCTCTCCCCCCAGGTGAAGGGGGTCATCATCAACAGCCCCAACAATCCCACTGGCGTGGTCTATTCCCAAGAGACCATCCGGCGGCTGGCCCAGATGTTGGGGGAGAAATCCCGGGCCTACGGCCATCCCATCTGGCTGATCTCCGACGAGCCCTATCGGGAGATCGTCTACCAGACCGCTCCCCTGCCCTGGGTGCCGGATTTCTATGACAACACCTTGGTGTGCTACTCTTACAGCAAGTCCCTCTCCCTGCCGGGGCAGCGGATCGGCTATGTGCTGGTCCCCCCCCAGGCGGAGGAGGCGGACCTGGTATACGCGGCCATCTGCGGGGCGGGACGGGCCCTGGGCTATGTCTGCGCCCCCAGCCTCTTCCAGCTGGTGGTGGCCCGGTGTGCCGGTCAGACGGCGGACATGGCGGTGTACCGGCGCAACCGGGACCTCTTCCTGGATGCGCTGCGGTCCATGGGATACACCTGCGCCCAGCCGGAGGGGGCCTTCTACCTCTTCCCCCGGTCCCTGGAGCCCGATGCGGCGGCCTTTTGTGAGCGGGCCCGGAAGTATGACCTGATTCTGGTCTCCGGGGACAGCTTTGGCTGCCCGGGGCATGTGCGGATTTCCTACTGTGTGCCCACAGAGCAGATTCAGCGGGCGCTGCCGAAGTTCCGGGCGCTGGCCCGGGAGTATGGGGTAGGCGGCTGAGAGGCGTTGTGGGTTTTCTCTCCACGCCGTTGGAACGGGCAGGAACTTTGGCTTGCCCAGCCGGGGCCCCATTTCTTGGGAAGAAATGGGGGAAAGAACCCCCGGGGGAGGAGGTTCCTCCCCCGGGACCCCCTTCTCTGGTGGGGTTGTGGAGGGGGAGGCTGTACTTCTCACTTGTTACCTGGCCTGCGGCCCTCTCATTGGAACGCTGGTAACGGCCCGTCCACCGGCTGGGCGGGCTGGGGGCGTGGGCAGGTGCCCTTTGGGAGAAGGGAGAGAAAACCCTTTCGATTTCCCACTTTTTCCTCCCGTCAACAAACCACTTCTCCCGCCCGCCCGAGCCGGTGGGCGGGCCATGAGGCGTTGGTCCTGGAGGCCGCAGGCCAGGCTCCAATCTGACCAACCACCTTCCCCCGTTTTTCCCACCAGAGAATGGGGTTCCAAGGGGAAGGAACCTCCTTCCCCTTGGTGTTCTTTCCCCTATTTCTCCAAAGAAATAGGGCCCCGCCCGGGAGGGCCAAGTTCCCCGCCCGTTCCAACGGCAATGGAAAAAGCCCCCCACCCCCCTGCCCGGCGGGCATCCCCCCACTCTCCCTCCGGGGAGGTTTTTTTATGGGAACAGCTTAAGAAAATCTTAAACATTCCCCTCCTTGTTTCTTAAGGCTTCTTTCTCTATGATACTCTCAGGAGGCGACGGGTATGTACAACATCTTAGTCTGTGACGACGAAAAGGACATTGTGTCCGCACTGACCATCTACCTCACCACCAGCGGCTACCAGGTCTTCCCCGCCTATGACGGCACCGAAGCCCTGGCCCTGCTGGAGAAGGAGGACATTCACCTGGTCCTGCTGGACATTATGATGCCCCAGCTGGACGGCATTGCCACCATGACCCGGCTGCGGGAGAAGTCCAATGTGCCGGTGATCCTGCTCACCGCCAAGTCTGAGGACACGGACAAGATTCTGGGCCTGAATGTGGGGGCGGACGACTATGTTACAAAGCCTTTTAACCCGGTGGAGGTTCTGGCCCGGGTGAAGTCCCAGCTGCGCCGCTATCTCCAGCTGGGGGGTGGCACGGTGCGGCCCACGGCCCTGCGTCTGGGCGGGGTGGCCCTGGACGACCGGACCAAGGAGGTCACCCTGGATGGGGAGCCGGTTTCCCTCACCCCTCGGGAGTATGAGATCCTCCGGCTGCTCATGCAGAACCCCGGCACCGTCTTCTCCCCCAAGCGGATCTACCGGACCGTGTGGGGGGAGGAGCCCTTCGGGGTGGAGAACGCGGTGGCCGTCCATATCCGTCATCTTCGGGAAAAACTGGAGATCAACCCCTCGGACCCCCGGTACATCAAGGTGGTCTGGGGACAGGGGTACAAGATGGAAGGGGGCAAACTATGAAAAAATACCGTACGAAACCCTGGGCCAAGGGGCTTGCCTGCGGGCTGTTCGTGCTGGCCATGACTGTGAGTGTGATCTGCTTGGGAAACGTGCGGTGGCTGGCATACCACGGTGGCTATCAGTGGGAGGGCACCCGGCAGCTGGTGGAGGAGGAGGAAGCCGTCTGGGTGGAAAACCTGACCAATCAGCTGGCCGATGGCTACCGGAGCTATCGGGACGGGGACCAGAGCCTGGATGTCAAGAGATATGTGGAGGATGAGAACTTCTTCTTTACCATCAAGGACCTGGAGGGAAACACCCTTCTGGCCAGCGACACCCTGGGCGACTACCGGGAGAAAACCTCCTGGTCCATGCAGGTGGGGGGCACGGTCCAATGGAGTCATATTGACCAGTATTACGACTCCTATGAGGCCCGGGACCTTGCCTTGGACCAGTTGGGCAGCACATATGAGGAGCTTCAAAATGTGTCTTTGGTAGAAGATGAGGAAGGATACCGCCTCACCGCGGATGTTGCCCGCACGGTGGGCAAAGAGACGGTGGTTTTGACGGGCTTTCTCCGGTCGGAGCTCTCCCCCACCGGACAGGTCTATCAGGGCATCCAATACGCGGAGAATATGGGCTTCTACCGGTATGAATTTTTGGCGGGGGCCATCCTGGGCCTGGTGCTGGGCCTGCTCAGCTTGGGATTCCTGCTCTGGTCGGCGGGGCTGCGCCAGGAGGGCTCGGAGGAGGTTTCCCTCCGCTGGATGGACCGGGCCATCCCCACGGACCTGCTGATCGCGGCGGGGGCGGCAGTTCTGCTGTTTGGGCTTCTGCCGGTGGTCTGCTCCAGCGGCTGGGGCACCTCCCTGGTGGCCTTTGGGCCCACGGTACTGACCATGGTGCTGATGGGGGTTGTGCTGGCCATGGCCCTCTCCCTGGTCCGCCGGCGGCGAGGGGGAATTGGGAGGGAGAACCTGTTCTTCCCCCGCCTGATCCGGCCGGTCCGCCGCTGGGGCAAGGCCTTGGGGCGGCGGACGGGGGAGCTGCTGGGAAAGCTGCCCCTGTTCTGGGCCGCCGGTCTGGGCTTCCTCCTGCTGTGCTTCCTGGAGGGCCTGTGCCTGATGGGCTGCTATTACGGCGGCGGCTGGGTGGTGCTCTGGCTGCTGCTGAAGGTGCTGGAGGGGGGACTGGTGCTCTTCGTGGTCCTCTCCATGCGGACCCTCCAGGCGGGGGGCCGCCAGCTGGCCGCCGGCCATCTGGACTACAAAGTGTCCACAGAGCACCTGCGGGGGCCCTTCCGGGAGCACGGGGAAAACCTGAACAACATCCGCCAGGGCATCCAGCACGCGGTGGAGGAGCAGATGAAGTCGGAGCGGATGAAGACCGAGCTCATCACCAACGTCTCCCACGACATCAAAACCCCCCTGACCTCCATCGTCAGCTATGTGGACCTGCTGAAAAAGCAGGCGATGCCCAACGACCAGGCCCGGGAATACCTGGAGGTTCTGGACCGCCAGTCCGCCCGGCTGAAAAAGCTCACCGAGGACCTGGTGGAGGCCTCCAAAGCCTCCACGGGGAACCTGACGGTGGACTTCCAGCGCACCGATGTCAATGTCCTGCTCACCCAGAGCGCCGGGGAATACCAGGAAAAATTGGCGGCCAAGGGGATGGACCTGATCCTCACCCCCGCCCCGGAGAACCCGGCCATTTCCGCCGACGGGCGGCTGCTGTGGCGGGTGTTTGAGAACCTGCTGAGCAACATTCACAAGTACGCCCAGCCGGGGACCCGGGTCTACCTCACCTGTGAGGCGGGAGAGAACCAGGTGACCATCACCTTCCGCAACATCTCCGCCACCCCGCTGAATATCTCCGCCGACGAGCTGATGGAGCGGTTTGTCCGGGGGGATGCGTCCCGGAACACCGAGGGCAGCGGCCTGGGCCTGTCCATCGCCCGGAGCCTGACCCAGCTGCAGCACGGGACCTTCTCCCTGACCATCGACGGGGACCTGTTCAAGGCGGCCCTCACCTTCCCCCGCATCCCCTGAACAAGTACGGCAAAAGCAGCTGTTCAAGAGAGAATCGCCGTGGTTGGAAACAACCACGGCGATTTGATTTGCCCGGGGCCGCCCTGTGGCCCCGGGGACAGAAACCATGGGAAAGGGAGAAAACTTTCCTATGTTTTGCCTTGACGGGGGCCGGGATCACAGGCTATACTGAAAGGACTTCCCGTGGGCCCGCCGCCGGGCGCCCCTTTTTGTCAGGAAGTTCCGGGAAAGTTTCCCCCACGCCAGGGTATCCTTTGGGTATGCGACCGTGGGAAAGAGGGGGATTCTGTGGATTGGAAAAAACGGCGGCGTATTTTGTGGGGCGCCTGGGCTCTGGCCCTTGGTCTGGCGGTGTCCGCGTGGTTTGTCTCTTTGCCGGACGTGCCGGCCCTGCCGGCCGGACAGACGGCGGCGGCTCTGCCGCCCAAGGGATATCTGGCCCTGACCTTTGACGACGGCCCCTGGCCCAAGACCACGGAGGCCCTGCTGGACGGCCTGGCCCAGCGGGGGGTCAAGGCCACCTTTTTCCTGGTGGGAGAGCAGGTGGCCGACCACCAGGACACCGTCCGCCGGATGGCGGATGAGGGCCATCAGATTGGCCTGCACACCTGGCACCATGTGTCCCTGCAGGGGATGACCCGGGAGGAGATTGCGGCCCAGCTGGGCAAAACCCAGCAGACCATCCAGGCGGTGGTGGGCCCGGAGGAGCTGATGCTCCGGCCGCCCTACGGCTTTGTGGATGAGACCCTGAAGCAATGGGCCAAGACGCCCATTGTCTGCTGGTCGGTGGACACCGAGGACTGGAAGGACCAGAATGTGGAGCGGATTGTCCAGACCGTTACCCAGCAGGCGGAGGACGGAGACATCATCCTGATGCACGATATTTTTGAGACCTCTGTCACAGCGGCCCTGGCCTGTGTGGACCGGCTGATGGCCCAGGGGTACTATTTTGTCACGGTGGAGGAACTGTTTGCCCTGCGGGGGGAGGTTCCCCAGGAGGGCGGGGTCTATCTCAGTCTGCCCCCCAAGACCTGATTCCATCCGTGTAAGCTCTGGAAGGAGGAGATGGCAGATGAAAAAGATCATTGGGGTTGCCCTCATCCTGGTGGTGGTTCTGTTCGCCCTGCCCTTTGTGGTGCGGCAGGCCCAGGACACCGGCCAGGACCCCCAGCCCACGGCCCAGGAGGAGGCTGCCCTCCCCGACAGCGGCCACACCCTCCGGGTGAAGGGGAGCGATGGTCAGGTGACGGAGATGGACTTAAACCAGTACTTATGGGGGGTTGTGGCGGCGGAGATGCCCGCCTCCTTCTCCCAGGAGGCCCTGAAGGCCCAGGCGGTGGCCGCCCGTACCTATGCCCTGAACAAGGGCCCTTCCTTCAACCATCCCGACGCGGATCTGTGCACCGACTATGCCTGCTGCCAGGCCTGGATTGCCCGGGACAAGGCCCAGGGCAACTGGGGGGACAAGGCGGCGGAGTACACCAATAAAATCACCACCGCCGTGGCGGAGACGGGCAACCAGGTCATTCTCTACCAGGGGCAGCTCATCGACGCGGTCTTCCACTCCTCCTCCAGCGCGGCCACCCAGGACGCGGTGGAGGTCTGGGGCAACAGCGTGCCCTATCTCCAGAGTGTGGACTCCCCCGAGGGGGAGGGCGTGCCCAACTATGAGAGCCAAGTGACCCTCACCACCCAGGAATTCAAGGACGCCTTCCTGAAAGCCCAGCCCACGGCCAGCCTGGAGGGCGACCCCGCCAGCTGGGTGGGGACCATCGAGCGCACCCAGAGCGGGAGCGTCCACGCCATCACCATCGGCGGGGTGACCGTCTCCGGGGCCCAGGCCCGGCAGATCTTCTCCCTGCGCTCGGCGTCCTTTGACGTGTCTCTGTCCGGGGATACCTTTACCTTTTCCGTCACCGGCTTTGGCCACGGCGTGGGGATGAGCCAGTACGGCGCCGACGCCATGGCCGAGGAGGGGAAGGGCTATGTGGAGATTCTCCAGCACTACTACACCGGCGTGACGGTGGAGGAGTGCCCGGCGGAGTATCTCCCCCAATAGAGCCAAACCAGGCGCCCGGCCGCGGGGATTCCCTGCGGCCGGGCTTTTTTGTGGGAAAAGGGTTGCGCTTTGGGTCGAATCGGGTGTAAGATAGCATCCATTAAAACCTTCCGGGGCGGTGTCTCGGGAGAGATGTGGAGAAGGAGGCCCCTTATGATTCGTGTCTTGTTGTGGGATGTGGATAACACCCTGCTGGACTTCCCGGCGGCGGAGCGCCGGGCCCTGCAGGAGACCTTCGCCCAGTTCCGCCTGGGCCCCTGCCCCGAGGATCGGGTGGAACGGTACGCCGCCCTGAACGCCAGCTACTGGCGCCGGCTGGAGCGGGGAGAGATTACCAAAGCCCAGCTGCTTCCCGGCCGGTTTCAGGAGTTTTTCCAGCGGGAGGGCATTGCCTGCACCGACTACGACCAGGTCAACGCCGCCTACCAGTGTCACCTGGGGGACACGGTGGTCTTCCTGGACCAGAGCTATGACCTGGTGCGGGACCTGCGGGGCCGGGTCAAGCAGTACGCGGTTACCAACGGCACCCGCACAGCCCAGGAGCGGAAGCTGGCCCGCTCCGGCCTGGGGGACCTCTTTGACGGGGTGTTTATCTCGGAGGTGGTGGGGGCGGAGAAGCCCAGCCTGGACTTTTTCCGCCCGGTGCTGGAGGCCATCGGCCCCTATGACCGGGAGGAACTGCTCCTCATCGGGGACTCCCTGACCAGCGACATGGAGGGCGGCAGCCGGGCGGGTATCCCCTGCTGCTGGTACAACCCCAAGGGCCTGCCCCGCCCGGACCGCCCTGTGATCCGGTATGAGGTCCGCAATTTGAACCAGGTGCGGGAGATTGTGGCGGGGAAATGCTGAGGAACAGGGAATGGGGGCTCTGTTATCATGTAAAACAACCGGATGCGCTACAAGAGTAGCGCATCCGGTTGTTTTGAAAGAAGTTTTTAATAGAGAACTCGGAAAGAACCAGACCCGGGCTTGTCATAGGTACTAACGCGGGCAGAATAATACTGACCCTTGTCAGGGAAAATATGGCACTCACCATGGACAGGGACCCGTAGTTTGTTCTTTAGCTCGACACCATTTGCATTGGCAATTCCTATGTTGCATGTTGCCCCGGGAAGAGAGTCAACAATCACAGCGAATGTTTCGACTGTGGTAGACCGAAGCTTAATCATTACCGGTGTGGGGCGGGAAGCGTTATACTTAGGAATGTAGTAATTTGGAATTTTTGCAACGGACGGTGCAATGGCCTTTGTCAATGCCAGTGGCTGGGAGATGGAGAAAGAGGGGGTTTCAAGGATGGAATTCTCAAGCGTGGGGAGATCCCACCCTGGGAACAGATCAGAGAAGAGAGGATCATGTTCGATTGAACCATCTGGATAGACAGTGTAGTCATTGGGATCTGTGGTCCAAGACTGACTATGGATGATAAGATCCCTGGCGGCTAAGATATCATGCTGTAAGGATTCTGGAGCTGAATAGAGGTCCATATAGGCATATGGGGCAGCTGCGGACAATTCCGGAGAAGAGAGGATTTCTTCCTGTACTTTATAGGGCGCTTTGCTAAAGTTTTCTTGGGCTTGGGGACTCATGCCGAGGGAATTCTCAGAGGATGGTGTGGCGGCAAAAGCGATAGAGCAAGAGGCGAGTGTGCAAATTATCAGGACAGCTGCAAATGAATTTTTCAGAAAACGCATGATTACCTCCAAATTTAGACATTGTTGATAGGGAAATGGGGAAAATAGGATAATCCTCTCCTTTCATGCAAAATTTTCTTCATAGAACCATCACCCCCCTTCGTAAAACGTGTGCGATAGAGCTGCTTACTTAACTCGCTCCCAGGGAAACCCTTGTTCCACCAATTACCAGTGCCGTAATATCAGAGGGGGAGATCAGAGGGTGGAACTGAAAGTACGAGTAGTATTGCGGATTCTCCTGGCCGCTGGCGGATAGCCTGCCGGTGGTGTACTGACCGTTGGAGGCATCCAGGGGCAACGTGCTTCCGTTTTGAAGAACCAGGGAGACCGGCCAATCAGAGGCCGGCGCACCGGTGCTGATGACCACGCAGGAGAAGGGGGATAGGGAAATGCTCTCAATGTTGCCGCTCCCATCCGGCAGGGGAAGGGCTGGCGGGGTTACTGTAATGCTTGGATCAATATGAGTCAGATGCCAAGTCAGGTGCCAGGTGCCCTCAGCGATGGGGATAAACTGAGGAGAAGAAGAGAACTCCCAATATCCAAGGCGCGTAAGACGAAGGTGGACTGTCCCCGAAGACATTGTGCCAACCGGCGTGTAGGCGTAAGCCACGGCGGTTATTTTATGAGGCGTTACTTCTACAATATCGTTGCCAAAGATACTGCTGCCAAGTGGCGCTTGCAAGGGGAGAGAAGACAGGTCCAGGAACCCCTCCATATGCCAATTTTTTTCGGGGTCTAAAGCGATTGACTCCGGTGTTGTCACCTCATAGAGGACATAAAGCCCGGAACTGTTTGCCAGGGTCTGGCGAATCGTGACGGAGATTCCTTGGTCGGAAACGGTGGTTACGGGGTTCTCAATGGCGCTTTCCAAAAGGGCGCTTTCCCCGCTCTGAAGATGGAAATAGGCGGCCAGCTTCTCATGGAGCCCCAGATTCACCGCCAGCGCCGTCCCCGCCACCGCCAGGCACACCAGAACAGCGGCCAAAACCACGGGGTAACGGCCCAGCCGGCGCCGTTTGGCCGGCCGGCGGGTCTGGAGCTCACGCCAGCCCGCGTCGGGGTCAAAGGCTGCCCCGCCCGTTTGCCGGTCCAGCTGGTCCAGAATGGCCCGGATGGCGTTTGGGTCCGGAGTCTCCCGGGCCATTTCCTCTTCTAAGGCTTGGATGAATGCCTCCTCCTGGGCTTGGAAAAGAATATCATGTTTTTTCAACAGGGTTCCCTCCTTCCGAAAGGGTTAAGTAATGTTTGCACCGCTGCCGGGCCCGGTAGAGCCAGGTGCCGCAGGTGGCCGGGGGAATGCCCAGACGCCGGCTGATTTCCTCGTAGGTCAGGCCCTCCTCGTAGGCCATTTTCAGCAGTTGGCGGTCCCGTTCCGGCAGCTGTCGGGGAAGAATCTCGTCCAGGGTGCCGCCGGTGGCGGGGAGCGGGGCAGGCAGCCAATCCGGGTCGGCCTGCCCGGCCTCGTATTTGGCCCGGACCGCCTGGCGAGAAAAGGCGTGCCCCAGCTTGTACTGAAGGGTTTTCCAAAGCCACCCGGCAGGGTTGGGGTGGTGCTTGACCTGGGCCTGCTTGTCCAGCAGGGTCAAAAAGACCTCCTGGGTCAGGTCGTAGGCCAGCTCCGGGTCCTGGAGCCGGTACCTTGCCGCCCGGTACAGGTCCGGGGCGTGGGTCAGATACAGCTGACGGACCCAGTCCTCATGTTCTCTGGGCAAGAGATCACCTCCTTTGGGTTCGGGTACCCGTTCACTGTTACTATCCCGTGAGGAAGGGAATTTCTTTCAGAAAAAGAAAAAATAAAAGGAAAATGGTAGAGAGAACGAAAAAAAGGACGTGCCGCAGCGGAACACGTCCTTTTTTCCATGGGGCAAAGCCACGTCAAACAGTCCAAACACCCCCGCCCCACCGGCATACGCCGGCGGGGCGGGGGTGTTTGGGGGTTAGAGAGAGAAAAAGTAGGAGGCTTCACTTTGCCTTCTATATAAATAACGTTTCAGAGAGCCGTTTTGTGACAAATTTTTCAGAAAAATTTTCGATTTGGAGGAAGTTACAAAAGAACAGAGGATAAGTTGGTGGATTTTACAAAAAACCGGCGGTCTGGCTCAACCAGACCGCCGGAGAAACAACTATCAGCACAGCTTCGCGCCGGCGGGGATTCCGTCGTCCAGCATCAGCAGATGCAGGACCTCTTCCCCATTTTCCTTGTGGACCGCGGACAGGAGCATGCCCTGACTCTCCTGCCCCATCATCTTCCGGGGGGGCAGGTTCACGATGGCCACCAGGGTCTTGCCCACCAGGTCCTCCGGCTTGTAGTACATGGCGATGCCGGAGAGGATCTGCCGGTCGGTGCCGGAACCGTCGTCCAGGGTGAACTTCAGCAGTTTCTTGGACTTCTTCACCGCCTCGCAGGCCTTCACCTTCACCACCCGGAAATCGGACTGGGCAAAGGTGTCAAAGTCCACCGGGTCCTCCCAGGGCTCCAGCTCCACGGCGGGCTGCTGGGGGGCGGCGGCAGCGGCCTGGATGGCCTCCAGCTCAGCCAGGGCCTTGTCCATGTCCACCCGGGGGAAGAGGTTCTCCCCCTTGGTCACCGCTGCGGTCTCTGCCCGGCTGCCCCACTGGGCGGCAGAGTCCCAGGTGCGGCAGCCGTCACAGGCGCCGATCTGGGCAAAGAGCTTTTCACAGGAGGCGGGGATGAAGGGGGACAGGAGGATGCCGCAGATGCGGGTGGCCTCCAGGAGGTTGTACAGCACGTGGGCCAGGCGGGCGCCGTTGGCCGCCATGTCCTTGGCCAGGGCCCAGGGCATGGACTCGTCGATGTACTTGTTGGCCCGCTGGATGACCTTAAAGACCTCCTCCAGGGCTTTGTGAGGGGCACAGGCCTCCATGGCCTCCTCATAGCGGCCCCGCAGGCCGGCGGCCAGGGTGATGAGCTCGGTGTCATAGGCCTCGGGGGCGTCCCAGGCTTTGCAGCCGGCGGGCAGAGTGCCGCCGAAGTACTTCTGCACCATGGCGGTGGTCCGGCTGACCAGGTTGCCCAGGTCGTTGGCCAGGTCCACGTTGATGGTGTTGATGAGCAGTTCATTGGAGAAGTTCCCGTCGGAACCGAAGGGGAAGGTCCGCATCAGGAAGAACCGCAGGGAATCCACCCCGAACTTCTCCGCCAGCACATAGGGGTCCACCACATTGCCCTTGGACTTGGACATCTTGCCCCCGTCCAGCAGGAGCCACCCGTGGCCAAAGACGTGCTTGGGCAGGGGCATCTCCATGCTCATGAGCATAGCTGGCCAGATGATGGAGTGGAATCGGACGATCTCCTTGCCCACAAAGTGATAGTCCGCGGGCCAGTAGCGGTCGTAGTCGTCGTACTTGTCGTTGTACAGCCCCAGGGCGGTGGTGTAGTTGAACAGGGCGTCCACCCACACATAGACCACGTGGCCGGGGTCAAAATCCACCGGCACCCCCCAGGAAAAGGAGGTCCGGGAGACGCACAGGTCCTCCAGGCCGGGCTTGATGAAGTTGTTTACCATCTCGTGGACCCGGGAACGGGGCTGGAGGAAGTCGGTGTTTTCCAGAAGGTCCTGGACGGGCTGGGCATATTTGGACAGGCGGAAGAAGTAGGCCTCCTCCTCTGCGTCCTGAACCTCCCGGCCGCAGTCGGGACACTTCCCGTCCACCAGCTGGCTCTCGGTCCAGAAGGACTCGCAGGGCTTGCAGTACTTGCCCACGTACTTGCCCTTGTAGATGTCCCCTTTTTCATACATCTTTTTGAAAATTTTCTGGATGGCGGCCACATGGTAGTCGTCGGTGGTGCGGATGAACCGGTCATTGGAGATGTTCATGAGCCGCCACAGGTCCAGCACGCCCTTCTCCCCGGTGACGATGTTGTCCACAAACTGCTGGGGGGTGACGCCGGCCTGGCTGGCCTTGTCCTCAATCTTCTGGCCATGCTCGTCCGTGCCTGTGAGGAACATGACGTCGTAGCCCTGGAGACGCTTGTACCGCGCCATGGCGTCAGTGGCCACGGTGCAGTAGGTGTGGCCGATGTGGAGCTTGTCCGAGGGATAGTAGATGGGGGTGGTAATATAAAACTTTTTCTTCTGATCTCTTTCCATATTGGGTGAACCTCCATACGCCCAGGGAGGGCGTGTTGTTTTCCTTGGTGTCACTGGGGCTGATCCGGGGTATGGCCGTCCGTGCCGGCGGGGGGCTGGCCGCCCTGGGTCCCCATGGGGGCGCAGCCCGGGCAGCCGGCGCAGTTGGGGGCGCAGGCCGGCGGGGCCTCTGGCTTGGCGTCGTTTCTGGCCAGGGCGGCGGCCATGGACAGCAGGTAGAACATCATGCCCAGATAGAGGGCGGTGTCCGCCAGGGGCAAACCGTCGGCCAGGGCCATGATATTAAAGGCGCCGGCGGCCAGGCACACCGTCAGGGTGAGGGTCACCCGGGCCTTGCCGAAGGCGAAGCCACCCACCAGGAAACAGGCGATCATGGACAGCAGGGCCCCCAGCATGGGGATCAGGTACTGACCCAGCACGGGCTCCTCCGCCCAGCTCTGGTAGTAGTTGGCCATGATCCACAGGCAGCAGGCAAAGCCGGGGACCACGGCCCAGGCGGTGAGAATGGGGGCGCCCCGGCGCATTTTCTGGGCGACAAAGTAGATGCCGGCGGCGGCCAGCAGGCTGAGAACCCCCAGCCCGGCCCAGGCAATGCTCATCGTCCGCTGTCCCAGCAGGGTACGGGGGCTGCCGGCCCAGGCGGCCAGGGCCAAAAAGCCGCCGATGGCCAGGAGAACCGCCCCGGCCAGGGCGCCGGAGAGCAGAGGGGTGGTGTCCGGCGAGAAAGCGCCGGTGTAGCACTGGTCGAACTTGCGGTGCTTGCCCCGGCTCAGAACCAGCAGCGCGGCCGCCACCGCCGCCGAGACAAGGACCATGGCCCACAGACTGGGGGCGCCGGAGATGGGCAGGCCGGTGCCCGCCTCAAACCCATGGGCCAGATAAACCCGCCGAACCAACAGACCGACCAGGCCGCCGGCCACGGCCACGCCGGGCAGGATGACAGATTTCCGCATGAAAAAGGACTCCCTTCGGTGAAACGGCGGGAGGGAACCCACTCCCGCGCATAGCTTCTTTTCATCTTACCACATTCCACCGGAAAACGCACGGGGATTTTGAGGTTTCGGGGAATTTTTTTGAAGGGGGAGGGGCCGGAGAGGTTGACGAGACAAAAAATTTGAAAAAAGTTTTCGGTTGGCGCAAAAATTTGCTGTCGGTGCGACATGGAAGGAGTAGAGGGGAAAATTTCCCCGGGATTGGAGGTGGTGAGAAAGTACTTACGTAAATTTAGGTTATATCCAGGAGAAATAAAAATGAAGAAATTTTGTGTTTTGTTCGTCGGAATAGTCATCCTTGCGATTGCTGGAATCTCTGCGTATGGTACAGAAGAAAAACCGGTAGAATCTGAACTTGGAAGCTATTATGAGAAGGCCGTAGACCAAGAGAACTCTGAAACGGATGTTGTGATGGCTGTCTACAAAGAAAAAACGGTGATGAAATCTGTCGTAGAATATCAAAGGAAGGCGCAAGAAGCCTTGGCCGGAAAGCCAGAGGGGACAGGGAGCAGTGATCGAGAGATCGTGGATGATATCTTAAAGAATGTCATCTTACAGGAAGAGGCGGAACAGAGGGGGCTGATGCCAACCGAAGAAGAAGTGGAGCAGTACCTTCAAGAGACCGTCTATGCGGCGTATGCCATGCCAGAGGGGAAGGAAGGGATCGATGCCTATTGTGCCAGCGCGGGGATAACCTACGAAGAATATGTGGAAAATTTGCGCGATCAAGCGCCCAGAGTGTTGGCAAAGGGGAAACTGAAAGAGGCGATTGCGGAGGAATACTGTCAATCCCATGGTCTCACCTATGACCGGCTTAATACGCCTCAGGAGGCACTGGATGCGGTGGAGGAATATATGAGCAATCTTCTGGAACTCCACAAGGAAGAGATTACTTATTATATTTCATAAGTGTCCGCAGGACACAAGGAGAAAAAATTTTTTCAATGGGGTGTCACAAAGTATGGGTTCCTTTCGTTCTTGAGAATAGAAAGGTACGTTCTACACGAAGGGAAGCGCCCCAGAGAAAGAGACTTTTTTGTTGATTCTTCAGTGCGATGAAGGTATGATGAGCATGAAAGGAAAGAATCGACGCAAGCGGAGAAGAAAGGAGGGGATAGGATGCATTGGATCATCCGGTTGGGCCTTTCTATCGCGTTCTTTGGCGCAATAGTCTATGCGGATCGAAGGGAACGGCGGCTGCTTCTCTTTCTCCTGTTTGGTGCGGTGCTTGCCCTGTGGCTTTTTGGCCTGCTGGGGCTGTTTGGCCTTCCGCCGGCCTCTCTGTATCTCTCCGGCGTGGTGGGGATCAGCCTGGGCTTTGTCATTCGCAGTCTGGCCCGTTGGAAAAGAAAGAGAACGCATGGGACAGACGTTTCGTGATTGACCGGTGTGGACTGCGTTTTCAGGGAGGACGTGCTTTATGAAATCAGAAAAGATGACGCCTCTTTTGCAATCTATGTGGCTCCAGGTGCTTTGGATCTTGTGGACCCTTTGGTTTGTCTTGGACCCTGCCTGGGACCTGTTTGCCTCGGGCGTGGAATGGCTGCTCTCCATGGGGGTGCTGGGATGGTTCCTCGGCCTGGTGGCGCTGGCCCTGGCGGTCTCCCTGTTCCGAACCTATGGTCCGGCAGGAGGGATTCTGTCCATAATGGCGACCTTTCTGTTGCTCTGGGGCATTGGGGATGGGCTGCCGGGGGCCCTCCTCCCCAACCCCTATCAGCTGCTGTTTATATTGCAGGATGCCACCTATGACAATTTCGTTTTTTTCCTCCTCTGGCTTCAGGGGTGGGTGGTCTGCCTGGGCTTGATCTGGGTGGGGGCCCGGTGGTTCTGCAAAAAATTTCCCCCGGCGGAAACGTAAAAAGGAGAGCACGGAGATCTTCTCTGTGCTCTCCTTTTTGTGTTTGGCGGCAGCCTGGGAGTGGCGCGGAGGGGAGAGATATGGTATGATAAGCCTGATTTTCAACAAGAAGGAGGCGACGGCCCATGCGGATCTTGGTGGTGGAGGACGAGGCCGACCTGAATCTGCTGCTCTGCAAGGTGCTCACCAAGGCGGGCTACACCGTGGACGGGTGCCTGGACGGCGAGGACGCCCAGGCTCACCTGCTGGGCGCGGCATACGATGGGATTCTGCTGGATGTGATGCTGCCCAAAAAGGACGGATACACCCTGGTGCGGGAACTGCGGGACCAGGGGAACGACACCCCGGTACTCTTTCTCACCGCCCGGGACAGTGTGGCCGACCGGGTCAAGGGGCTGGACCTGGGCGGGGACGACTATCTGGTCAAACCCTTTGACTTTGCCGAGCTGCTGGCCCGTATCCGGGCCATGACCCGCAAGCGGGTGGGCCAGCGCACCAACCGGTTTACCGTGGGGGACCTGACCCTGGACACCGAGCGGCGGCAGGCTGTCCGGGGCGGAGAGGAGATTCCCCTGCTGCCCAAGGAGTTTTCCATTCTGGAGTATCTGGTCCGGAACAAGGAAAAAGTCCTCTCCCGGGAGCAGATTGAGGACCAGATTTGGAACTATGACTACGCTGGCAGCTCCAACAACGTGGATGTCTACCTCAGCCGCCTGCGGAAAAAGATCGACGGGGGGCGGGAGGAAAAACTGATCCACACCGTGCGGGGGATGGGCTGGGCCATCCGGGAGCCTGCGGCCCCGAAAGGAGGGACCCGGTGAGAAAGCGCAGCGTCAAGGTCAAGATTACCCTCTGGTATCTGCTGCTGATGGGTCTGATGGCCGGCCTGATGCTGGTCTTTCTCCGGCTGATCAGCGGTTCTGTGTACACCCAAAGCGCCATGGAGCAGCTGGACCAGACGGTGCGGGAGAACCTGGGGCAGGTGACCCTTGTGGACGGGCGGCCCCAGATGGGGGAGGGGTTCCAGTTCTATGAGAATGGAGTCTATACCCTGGTGTACAGCCAGGACAAAACCCTGCTGGCCGGGCAGGTGCCGGTGGCCTTTACCGCGGCGGAGCCCTTTCACAACGGCTTGACCCGACTGGTAGACACCGACACCGGGCAATACTATGTCCTGGACTTCTGGGTGCCCGCTGGCTGGGAGGAGGGCCTGTGGGTCCGGGGCCTGCTGGAGGTGCCGGCAGGGGCCCAGAGCATGCCCGCCCTGCTGTGGGTGGCCGCGGTGTCCCTCCCCCTGTTCCTTCTGCTGGCCGCAGTGGGGGGGTACTGGATCGCCCGACGGGCCTTCCGGCCCCTGGAACACATCACCGCCACCGCCGACGCCATCAGCCAGGCCTCCGATCTGTCCGCCCGGGTGGCGGTGCCTCCAGGCGGCAACGAGTTCAGCCGGCTGGCTGCCACCTTCAACCAGATGTTTGCCCGGCTGGAGCAGTCCTTCGAGGCCGAGACCCAGTTCACCGCCGACGCCTCCCATGAGCTGCGGACCCCCGTATCCGTGATCAAGAGCGCCTGTGAGTATGGGGAAACCTATGGGGAGACCCTGGAGGAGCAGCGGGAGACCCTGGCCATGATCCACCGGCAAGCGGACAAGATGTCCCAGCTCATCGACCAGCTCCTCCGGATCACCCGCCTGGACCAGGGGACGGAACTGGCTCGGCGGGAACGGGTGGATCTGGCCGCCCTGGCCCGGGAGGTGTGTGCCGAGGGCCCCTGGCCCCAGGATCGCCTGACCTTGGAGGGAGGGGAGCCTGTCTTTGCCCAGGTAGACCGGGCGCTGATTGCCCGGCTGCTGCAAAATCTCATTGACAATGGGTTCAAATATGGAAAGCCGGGGGGTGGGGTCTGGGTGACCCTTCGCCGCCAGGGCGGGGAGGCACTGCTCACCGTGCGGGACGACGGGATTGGCATTGCCCCGGACCAGCAGGCACGGGTGTGGCAGCGGTTTTACCAGGTGGACCCCGTTCGGGGAGAGAAGAGCGGCGCCGGTCTGGGCCTGTCTATGGTCTGGAAGATTGCCCAGGCCCACGGCGGACACATGAGCCTGGAGAGCGTGCCCGGTCAGGGGAGTTCTTTTACCCTCCACCTTCCAGCGGAGAGATAGGCCGAAAAAAAGAGGGTTTGTCGGGCAAAATTTCATGTTCCTTTCATGTTTCCATGGTAAGATAACGCCAGAATGAAGAAGGAGGTTTTAAGATGAAACGAAAATTGGTATGGATGCTTTGGGTTGCTGCGGTGCTTGGCCTGGTGCTGACAGGCTGCGGCCAGCAGCGTACCCAGGCCAGTTATATTGGGGCGGACGCGGCCAAAGCGATTGCCCTGGACGCCGCCGGCATCGCGGAGGGCGCAGCCACCTTTGCGTCTGCGGACCTGGAGAACCGGAATGGTACAGATTACTATCAGGTAACATTCACCGCCGACGGCAAAAACTATGCCTACGACATTGACGCGGTCACCGGTGTGGTGATCAGCGGCACCCAGAACGGCGGAACCGGCGGTGGTGCGGATGCGTCCGGCACCGAAACCGCAGCGGTGGGGGAGGGGAAGGCCAAGGAGATTGCCCTGAACCACGCCGGCCTGACCGAGGATCAGGTCACCTTTGTCCGGAGCCGCCTGGACTGGGAGGACGGCCGCCAGGTCTACGACGTGGAGTTCTACACCAGCGACTACAAAGAGTATGACTACGAGATTGACGCCACCACGGGAGAGGTGCTCTCTTACGACTATGACGCAGAGGGCTACGCCCCCTCAGCGGATGCCGGGACCCAGACCATCTCTGCGGACCGGGCCAAGGAAATTGCCTTGGCGGAGGTCCCCGGCGCCACGACGAAAGACATCTATGAGTTTGAGGTGGACCGGGACGACGGACGTCTGGAGTATGAAGGGACCATCTATTACAACGGCGTGGAATATGAGTTCAGCATTGACGGGTACAGCGGCGCCATCCGCAGCTGGGAGGTTGACAGCCACCGTTAAAGCCGGGGAGTCCCCCTACCCCGGAATAGAAATCTATGGTAGAAACCGAAAGAATCATTAGGAGGATTGAACTATGAAAAAGCACATGCTTGCAAAACGAATGGGAGCCATCGCCCTGTGTGCGGTGCTTTCCACCGGGCTCCTGTCCGCCACAGCCGCTGCCCAGGGGAAGGATGTCACCGCGTATCTCTCCCCCGATCTGTCCATCGTGGTGGATGGGTCCTACCGGACCTTCTACAACGCGGTTGGCCAGGAAGTCCACCCCATCCTTTATGGGGGCACCACCTACCTGCCCATCCGGGCCATTGGGGAGCTGATGGGTAAAAATGTGAACTGGAGCCAGTCCACGCTGACGGTTTCTCTGGCGGGAGACCGGCCCAATGGCTCAGTGACGGGAACCCCGGATTCTGCAGCCAAGGCACAGACGGTTCAGGCTGCCATCCGGCCGGACATTACCATTCTGGTGGACAATGTCCGTCAGACCTTCGCTGACGCCAACGGCGATACCGTATACCCCCTGCTTTACAGCGGCTCGGTCTATCTGCCGGTGCGGAGCATTGGAGAACTGATGGACAAAGAGGTGAACTGGAACAACGCAACCCGTACCGTTACACTGAGCGGAGGCTCTCTGGTGACCGATGCGGATAGCTTTGAGGACAACAACGGGAACAACAACGGGAACAACAACGGCGGTAATAACGGCAGCAATAACGGTAACAACAACCAGCCCAGCACCCCCACTGGGATGATCACCGCCGAACAGGCCAAGCAAAAAGCGCTGGCCCATGCGGGTCTCCAGAGCAGTCAGGTCTCTTTCGTCCGCGCCCATCTGGACTGGGAAAATGGCCGCCAGGTCTATGATGTAGAGTTCTACACCAAGGATTACAGAGAGTATGACTATGAGATCGACGCCTACACGGGCAAGGTGCTCAGCTTTGACTATGATGCGGAGCATTACAGACCCGGCACTGGCAACGGCAACCAAAATTCCGGCTCCTATATCGGCGAGGCAGAGGCCAAGCGCATTGCCCTGGCTCAGGTGCCTGGCGCGACGGAGAATAATGTCCGCAGAGTGAAACTGGACTGGGATGACGGTCGGGCCGAATATGAGGTGAAGATCGTGGTTGGAATGTTGGAGTATGAGTTTGAAATCAACGCCGTAAATGGTGCCATCCTGTCCCAGGATGTGGATTCCATCTATGACTGATTTCATCCACTGCGATAAGAGGTCTATTCTATGATGATAAAGATTGTAAAGAAAGGGCGAGGCTGGTTTCAGACGTATGAAGAGAATCCCACGGCCACCAACCTGTTCATGGCTAATTAAAGGGAACAAAAAGAAAGGAAAAGCACAATCCAGACGGTATCAGCGGCAGTCTACAAGAATAAATTGTGATTACACAAGATTGGTGCTATAATAAGAGAAAAGTTCCTGCCGGGGCAGCCGCCCCGGTGGTATGGATAGAAAGGCAGGAAAACAATATGCACATCAGCTATAAACCACTCTGGCACACACTGTTAGAGCGTGATATGAGGAAAGAGGATTTAAGGCTTGCCGCCGGTATGACAACGAATATGATTGCCAACATGAGCAAAGAGGGAAAGCACATCAGCATGGATACATTAGCCCGTATCTGCGAAACGCTGAATTGTGAGATTACCGATGTGATTGAGTTAGTACCAGACGAGCCTGCTTCCACAGGAGGTAAGGAACATGAGCGAATTGAAACCAAGAATAACGGAAAACGGAATTGATTATATCCTTGTTGGGGATTATTATATCCCAGATTTGAAGCTGCCGGAGGAACACCGCCCTATCGGAAAGTACGGACGGATGCACCGGGAATATTTAAGAGAAGTCCACCCAGCCAGATTGAACACATTGACACTGACCGGGAAGTTATGGACATACCTTGCAGACCTGAACGAACAGGCACAGGAACGGTTAGACACCATCATGGAGCAGATGAAAGCTGCCGAGGGCGTGACTGAGGAATTGAAGCGTACTTCTCAAATGGAATGGGTGCAGCGTTGCAATAACATTCACAACCGGGCAGAAGAAATTATTTTGCATGAGATGGTTTATTCATAAACGGTATGTCAGAATGACAATTACAAACTGAAAGCTGAAGGAGAGGAAATTTATGAACAAAACCTTAACCCATAGTATGAAATCCTATATAACAATTTTTTTGGTTGGTATTTTAGTCGGATGTATTTGCAGGCTTACAGATTATTGCCCAGCTGATACATTATGGAGTTTTTCGTCAATTCAAACACTATTGGGATTTTGGATTATTACCAATACCATCATTGTTTTAGCAAGTACTTCAAACATTTGTGCAGGGATTAGTTCGTTTTTATATATGTTTGGAATGACATTGAGTTTCTATGGATTACAAGCAATATTAGGAACATTCATACCTTTATTTTCTGGTGGTTTTCGTACTTCACTATTTATGATATTTACTATTTGTTCAATCCCTTGTGCAATAGCAGCGTTTATCTTATATTACTGGAATAAAGAACATATTTTTAATTCTATATTATATTCTCTGCCAGTAGGTGCTTTAGCCGCAGAAGCAATTGTAATTTTTATTTACTTTTTAGGGCATCATACATTCCTATTTCAGTTATTGATGGATGTAATAGGAGTGCTAATTTTTCTTTTCATGTTCTATAAAAAAGCAAAAAGTAAGAAGCTTTTTCTAATCGCTTCGGTAATTAGTGCTTTGGTATTTTACTTTGTTTTTCCATGGTAATATGAAATTATAATATACAACTTACCACTTCAAAATTTCAACTGAATAACCACAGCACAAACCGCTGCTACATGGAAGCCAACACAACCATGCAACAGCGGTTTTTTGTTACCGTTTTTTCCTCTGGCTGATAGGTGTTCCCATTTTCTTTGATTTTTGGAGAATCCGAATCAGCCAGCGAAATTCTTCTTCCGATAAATTTTTGTAGTTGATACCGAGTTGCTTGCAGTAAAGCATTGCCAGTTTTTCCAAACGGCTGCCCTTGAAATTTTCGACCGCTTCCAGATTTTCTTTCAGTTCATCGGCAACGGTGGTCTGGGGAGCACTTTCGCTGTCTTTTTTGTGAGCTTCCCGAATATCCCGGATAATGAGGTTGAGGTCATCCAGAACCATGTGGCTGAAATATTCATCATCACTGATATGGGCGGCTTGCAGCACTTTCAAATGGGGGTCGTCTTCGCCAGGGCGATACCGTTCAATGATTTCATGCCGGACGGTATCAACAAGGGCATTGAGGTTTTGGATTTGCATGGTAGCAATCCCGTCCACATAAATCTCAATATCCGCAAGAAACTTGATAAAGTCCTTATGGGTGGCAAGTTCGCACAGCAGACGGTTGTTAATCCTTCCGCTTTTCAGAAGTGCCACCATTTCATCACTCAAATGCAGTTCCCTTAATGGCGTGTTGATCTCCACCATGTTCTCTGTCCGGCAAAAGAGATAATCGAGGGACACCCCATAAAAATCTGCCAGCAGGATAAGGTTGCCATGATTGATTTCCTTATAGTCATCTTTTTCATAACTTCCAAGAGCTGATTTTGAAATACCTGTTTGCTCTGCCAGTTCTTCCAGTTTTAATCCTTTGTTTAATCGTAAATCTTTTAGCCGTTCCTGTATTGTAGTAGCTCCGTTCATTGAAGCAGTTCCCCCTTCTGACAACATTTATAACCGTTGAATTGATTATACCATATCAATTCCGCAATCGTGGAAATTTCTGATTTTTACCCTTAATTCCTACTTTGTGGACATACGGCACAGGGTACAAAAATGTTCTATGATACAGGTAGTTCATCGATGGATTATTCCAATCGAATGACCAGCCTGTGTGGGATATGCTTCCCCGGCGATGTAGTGCCATGACTTTTGGCAGGGATGTGGAGGAATCCTGACCAAAACGAGCGTACCAAAGGGAGCGATACGCCGCTGTGAGATTCAGGGGAGGAACGACACCGGGGAGAACTGGCGAACTGACACCGAAATGATACCGAAACACGACAATCTGATAGGGGATAGTCTACCCTATCGCTGTATACTTCGGGAGATTTTAAGCGGCTCTATGACCGTAATTTTGCCGAAAATCGCCCCGAAACCATACACTAAAAACGGGAGGAAGCGCAATATGCCGAGAATGAGCAAAAAGAGGAAGCATGAGCTTTCTTTTTACCTCAACGACCGGGGGCGTGTCACTTACAACGAATTATGCCGGAAATGCCAGCATGAGTGCAGGCAGAGCTTCCGGGCGGTTGTGGTTGACTGCCCCCGTTATTTATCCAAACGAGCAAAGAAAAAGGAGGAACACACCGAATGAATTTTGAATTTATGACGATAGACACACCATTGCCACCCTGTATGCCATTTCCCAGAGCGTTGACAGGATTTCCAGTCAGCAGCACCGCAAAGGTCATGTACTGCCGGATGTTGGACGCTATGCTATCCAAAGGGCAGGAGGACGAGAACGGAATCCTGTTTGTCTGCTTTCCTGTCACAGCCATTGCCGCAGTCCTGTCCCGCAGCCCCATGACGGTCAAGCGTTCTCTGAATGAACTGGAAACCGCCGGACTTATCATGCGGGTGCGTCAGGGCGTTGGAGAACCAAACAGGATTTATGTGCTGATACCGGGAAAGGAGGACGCTGCCCTTGCCTGATACCTCAAAGCTGGAAAAGCTCAACCGGGAGCTGGAGAAAAGCGAAAAGAAACTGCGGAAAGCTATCAATGATGAAAAGGCATTGCAGCACCAGTTGAAACAGCTTACCCGAAAGGAACGGACGCACCGGCTCTGTACCCGTGGCGGTATGCTGGAAAGTTTTCTGCAAGAGCCGGAACGCCTGACAAATGATGATGTCATGCTGTTGTTGAAACTCATTTTTCACAGGCAGGACACGCAGGAACTATTGAAAAAACTGCTGGAACGGGAGAAGCCGGAAAACCCTTAGTTTACTAAGGGCGCAATTATACACCACCCAAAGGTTGGTGCATTGCGTTCTCCGAAGGCTCCTCGCCGGAGGGCTGTGATTTTCCGCAGTCATGGTCTGCTCCAAATCATACAGGGGACGCTACGCTTCCCCTGCGCTGGCTGCTGCCAGCTACCCTTTTGTGGACTTGCCATCTGGGGACACCTTGCGTTGCAAGTTGTTCCCAGCCGACAAGTTTTACAAAAGCTCTCTATACTTTGACGGTCGAATAAAGTATAATGAAGTCAACGACTAATCGGAAGTTCAATGTGAGGAAAATTAGATGAAGAAAAAGTCTTATTGGTTAAGTATTAGTGTGTTCGTATTGATACTGATATGGACGGTTTATTATTATGCAATGCAGTACACAGGAGGATTTGCAGACTTAAAGGACTCTATTGTTTGTGGGATTGTAGGTTTGATATGTATCGTATTTATCGTGAAAAGAACTATTGACTTTTTGAAAAACAAAAAATCGTAAAATTCAAGTTTGCCACCCACACATCGGGTCAACTTGTCCCGAACTTTTACAGCTAAATATCCGCCGCCTTCACAGCGGCACACCGAGCAGGAAATCTGAAAAAGGTCTCCTGCTTTTTTTCTGCCAAAATGAGGTGGTAAAACGCCACCCCATCCACCAATTACCGAAAGGAGGGACACGAAATGCCCTGCCCACACAACGAAATCACGATTGTTCAGCGCAGCCAGCGACAGTCTGCGGTTGCCGCCGCTGCTTACCAAAGCGGCGAAAAGCTGTTCTGTGAATACGACCAGCAAGTGAAGCACTACCCGGAAAAGCGTGGTATTGTCCACAATGAAATTCTGCTCCCGGCAAACGCCCCACGGTCGTATGCAGACCGCAATACCTTATGGAACGCCGCCGAAGCGGTGGAAAAGCAATGGAACTCCCAGCTTGCAAGGCGGTGGGTGCTTACCATTCCAAGAGAGATACCACCCGACCAGTATGCTGTCCTTGTCCGGGAGTTTTGTGAGCAGCAGTTTGTTTCCAAAGGCATGATTGCTGATTTTGCAATCCATGACCCCCATCCGCCGGGACACAATCCCCACGCCCATGTCATGCTCACTATGAGGGCAATGGACGAACATGGAAAATGGCTTCCCAAGAGCCGCAAGGTTTATGTCCTTGACGAAAACGGGGAACGGATAAAACTTCCGTCCGGCAGATGGAAAAGCCACAAGGAGGATACGGTGGATTGGAACGACCAGAAGTATTGCGAAATCTGGCGGCATGAATGGGAGGTCATCCAGAACCGCTATCTGGAAGCCAATGACCGTCCGGAGCGTGTGGACTTGCGTTCCTATGCCAGACAGGGGCTTGATATTGTCCCCACTGTCCATGAGGGGGCTGCTGTCCGGCAGATGGAAAAGCGTGGTATCCAGACGAATATCGGAAACCTGAACCGGGAAATCAGAGCCGCCAACAGTCTGATGAAGTCCATCCGGCAGCTTATCCAAAACCTCAAAGGCTGGATTACCGAGCTGGGAGAAAAACGGAAAGAGCTGCTTGCACAAAAAGCGGCGGAGGAAGCGACACTTCTTCCCAATCTGCTGATGAAGTATATGGAGATACGAAAGGAAGAACGGAAGGACTGGACAAGGGCTGGACAGAACCGGGGGACTTCACAGGACTTAAAGGCAGTCAGCGAAGCCCTGTCCTATCTCCGGCAAAAGGGGCTTTCCACTGTGGAGGACTTAGAAGCATTTCTGGAATCTTCCGGGAAATCAGCCGCAGATTACCGCAATCAGATGAAGCCAAAGGAAGCCCGCAGCAAAGTGATTGACGGACTGCTTTCTGCCCGGACAGACTGCAAGGAATGTAAGCCTGTCTATGAGAAGTACCAGAAGATATTTTTTAAGAAAACAAAGGAGAAATTCAAACAGGAACACCCGGAGGTTGCCCGGTATGCGAAAGCCGCCGCCTACCTTGCCAAGCACCCGGACGATAAGGACAGTACCCAAAATGAGCTGCAAGAGGAGCAGGAAAAACTTCTCAGCGAAATCGCAGAGCTGAAAGAACCTTTGACCGAGGTACAGGCTGATTTGAAGAAGTTGCGGGACATCCGCTACTGGGTACGGAAAGCTACACCCGGCACAGAAGAAAGCAAAGAGCCGCCCAAGAAGCAGCCTATCAAGGAAGTCTTGCAGGATAAGGCTGACGAGAAAAAAGCACAAAGAACTGTCCCGGCACAGACGAAACACAAACAACAGGATATGGAACTTTAACAGGCACTTGCCATTTTCAATCAGAGAATGTCAGGTGCTTTTTTGTTTTCAAGGAGGGATAGATTTGAATGTATTTGAAGCCGTGAAGCAGTCCGTCACAACAAGACAGGCTGCGGAGCATTATGGAATCCATGTAGGTCGGAACGGGATGGCTTGCTGCCCGTTCCATAACGATAAAACCCCAAGCATGAAGCTGGATCGGCGTTACCACTGCTTCGGCTGCGGTGCAGATGGAGATGTGATTGATTTTGCCGCCGCCCTGTATGGGCTGGGAAAGAAAGAAGCCGCCGTACAGCTGGCACAGGACTTCGGGCTTTCCTATGAGGACTGGAAACCGCCGGGAAAGGCAAAAAAGCCCAAGCCCCGGCAGAAATCCCCGGAGGAACAGTTTCAGGAAGCAAAAAACCGCTGCTTCCGTATTCTTGCCGACTATCGCCACCTGCTCCGGGCATGGAGAAAGGATTATGCCCCGCACTCCCCGGAGGAAGCCTTTCATCCCCGGTTTATAGAAGCCTTACAGAAGCAAGATCAAGTGGAATATCTGCTGGATGTGCTGCTGTTCGGGGAAACAGAGGAAAAAGCGGCTTTGATTACGGACTACGGAAAGGATGTGATACAGCTTGAACAGCGAATGGCAGAGCTTGCAGCCGCAGACGCAGCAAGAACTAAAAAACACCATGAACGCCATGCAACCGCCCCAGAGCATTGAGGAAATCAAGGCGGGGCTGGAAACCACCGAGAAAGGCGGTGTCCGTCAGAGCATACGGAACTGCCTGACCGTATTCCAGCGTGACCCGCTGCTTTCCGGGGCTATCGCATACAACATCCTGACCGACCGCAAGGACATCATAAAGCCCATCGGCTTCCACAGAGAAAGCACCGCCCTGAACGATACGGACATGAAGTATCTGCTTCTCTATCTGGAAGAAACCTACGGGCTTACCAATGAGAAAAAGATTGATAACGCCATCGGGATTGTGGCGAATGAAAACAAGTACCATCCCATCCGGGACTACCTAAGTGCCCTTGTGTGGGACGGGACAGAACGAATCCGTTTCTGTCTGCGGCACTTTCTGGGGGCTGACGCAGACGATTACACCTATGAAGCGTTGAAGCTGTTCCTGCTGGGTGCAATCTCACGAGCCTTTCAGCCGGGGTGTAAGTTTGAAATCATGCTCTGTCTGGTAGGCGGTCAGGGGGCTGGCAAGTCCACCTTCTTCCGTCTGCTGGCAGTCCGGGACGAGTGGTTCTCCGATGATTTGCGGAAGCTGGACGATGACAATGTGTACCGCAAGCTGCAAGGTCACTGGATTATCGAAATGTCGGAAATGATGGCAACCGCCAACGCCAAGAGCATTGAGGAAATCAAGTCGTTTTTAAGCCGGCAGAAAGAGGTTTACAAGATACCTTATGAAACACACCCGGCAGACCGCCCCCGTCAGTGCGTGTTTGGCGGCACTTCCAATGCCCTTGACTTCCTGCCCCTTGACCGTTCCGGCAACCGCCGCTTTATCCCCGTCATGGTGTACCCGGAGCAAGCCGAGGTTCACATTTTGGAGGACGAAGCTGCTTCCAGAGCCTATATCGAGCAGATGTGGGCAGAAGCGATGGAGATTTACCGAAGTGGCAGGTTCAAGCTGGCTTTCAGCCCTGCCATGCAGCGGTATCTCAAAGAACACCAGCGGGATTTTATGCCAGAGGACACCAAAGCCGGGATGATACAGGCGTATCTTGATAAGTACACCGGGAACATGGTCTGCTCCAAGCAGCTCTATAAGGAAGCCTTGAACCATGCTTTTGACGAGCCGAAGCAATGGGAAATCCGGGAAATCAACGAGATTATGAACCAGTGCATTGACCGCTGGCGGTACTTCCCAAACCCAAGAATGTTTTCAGAATATGGCAGACAAAAGGGCTGGGAGCGTGAAAACCCGGCAACGGACTCCGGCAACCCGTCTGAAAAAACGATGGACGGTTTTGTGGAGGTCACAGAACAGATGGAGCTTCCATTCTGAAAATGACAGCCCGTTGCACCCCCTGTTGCTATCCCGTTGCCGAGCCGGTTGCCGGGGAAAAACCCTTATTTCCGGGCTTTTCTCCCTTATAACAACCAAAACAACAGAAAAATAAAAGAAAAGTATAAATAGTAACCATCGCCAGATTGAGATTGTTTGCAAGGTCTTTTGAAGCCCGTTGCCGGACTTCGTTGCCGATACCCTCTGTCTGGCTATTTTCATGTATGGAGGATAACTGCCTATGGCAAAAAACAAAACAGAGATTCATGTGACCACTGTATTTGACGGGGAGCTGGACGCCACTGATGTGTTCGTCAGCCTGATTTCCCAGAAATACGGAAAGACAAATACGAAAGAATATCTTGCCAAAAAGAAAGATTTGAAGTATAATGAAGATGAGGTTCAAAAGAGCCAGATACCGTCTGGATTGTGTGGGTAAATGGCTATGATGAACGAAATGGAATACAGAACAATCGGAAAGGCACTTGCCGGGGGCTATCGTGCAGCGGTCTATTGCAGGCTGTCAAAGGACGATGACCTGCAAGGCGAAAGTGCCAGTATCGCAAACCAGCGTGATATGCTGGAAAAATACTGCGAAAAGCAGGGATGGGAGGTTGTGGCAGTCTATCAGGACGATGGTTTCACAGGTCTTAATATGGAGCGTCCTGATTTACAGAGAATGTTGAGAGCCATTGAGCGCAGGCAAATCAACCTTGTCATCACGAAAGACCTCAGCCGACTGGGGCGTAACTATCTGCAAACCGGGCATTTGATTGAGGACTTTTTCCCAAGAAACGGTGTCCGCTATATCGCCATGAATGACGGTATCGACACCCTGCGGGATAACAACGATATTGCCCCGTTCAAGAATATCCTGAACGAGATGTACAGCAAGGATATTTCCAAGAAAGTCCATTCCTCTTATCTTCTGAAAGCGCAGAAAGGACAGTTTACCGGGTGTCTTGCCCCGTTTGGGTATCGGAAAGACCCGGAGGACAAAAACCATCTGCTCATTGACGAGGAAACCGCCCCGATTGTGCGACTGATTTTCGGATATGCCCTGAACGGTCATGGTCCGAACTATATCCGCAGACGGCTGGAGGAAGAAAAAATCCCCTGCCCCACATGGTGGAACCGGGAACGGGGGCTTCGCAATACCCGCACCAAATGGGAAAAGAAAGACCCGGAAAACGGGCGGTATATGTGGGACTTCTCCGTTATCAAAGACCTTTTGATGAATCCCGTCTACACCGGGGCGATTGCTTCCCAGAAAAAAGACTACCGTTTCAAAATCGGCACGATTGGGGAAAAGAAGCCGGAGGACTGGATTGTAGTGGAGGGACAGCATGAACCGCTGATTGATCGCATGAGCTTTGATATTGTGCAGAATAAGCTGAAATCCCGCCAGCGTCCGGGGCAGACCAATGAAATCAGCCTGTTTGCCGGACTGATAAAATGCGGCGAGTGTGGGAAGTCGCTGACGATACGCTACACAAACGCAAAACATCCTCAGCAGATTTACTCCTGCAAGACCTACAATGCCTTTGGAAAGAACCACTGCACCCAGCATCGGATTGACTATGACACCCTTTACAGCCATGTGCTGCGGAAAATCCGGGAATGTGCCAGAGCTGCCCTGATGGACGGGGAAGCGGTTGCCGACCGCCTGACCAATACCTGTGAAGCAGAGCAGCGGGAACAGCGGGAAGCAATGGAACGCTCCCTTACAAGGGACGAGGAACGGATTGAGGTTCTGGACAAAATGGTCATGCGGCTTTATGAGGATATGATTGCAGGGCGTATCAGTGAGCAGAATTTCAACACCATGCTGGAAAAGACACAGACCGAGCAGACGGAGCTTAAAACCAGAGTGTCAGAGGGCAGAAAGCGGCTGTCCGATGAAGTCCAGCTTGCCAATGACGCAAAACAATGGGTGGAAGCCATTCAGGAATACGCCAACATCACAGAGCTGGACGCAGCCACCCTTAACCGCTTAATCAAAGAAATCGTCGTGCATGAGCGCATTGACGAAGATAAAACAAGACACATTTCTATCGAAATTCATTTTAATCTTAAACCCATCCCGGAGGTGGAACAGGTCACTGCCTGACCTGTCCTGCCGGGACGGTTCTCTTAAAAACACCATATAGATTTTTTGTACGCCGCCGCCCGCCATCGAGCAGAGTTTTACACCTAATTGGGGATAAAACAGTCTATGGCCGGCGGCGGTGCAAGGTTATTGTCCATCCTGCTTCTGATCGCTGCGATCCCCTGCACGGTGGCTGTGCTGATGGCCGTTGCGCGGGTAAGCATGGTGGGCTCCGTGGGGACGGCGCTGATCTTCCTCATGGATGAGATGGATGATTTGCTCCTTGCTGCTTTCTTCCTCTGGAGCGGCGTGGCGGTCTGCAGATACGCTGCCTGTGTTCTGCAAAGTAAGGCGGCTCTGTATGCCCAGAACAAAGATGAGGAAGCCAAACTGGAACCAACGGAATGACATCACATGACAAAAGCACCTGCGGCGGCAGGTGCTTTTGTTTGGTGCAGAGGCGGCGCCTTTCGGGAGAAGCACATAGAAAACGTCAAAATATTTGTGTATATTATGATATAAATTGTTGATTTTAACGGAACGATTTGATAAATTAAAGAAAGAAGGACGAGAATAACACAGAGGGGATGATATGGCCCACGGGTTCCTTGGACTGCGCACCAATGCTGTGGTTCTTGGTTTGATCCCCTATGCCGATCGAATGGAAAAGGAGGGCGAAGTATGGTTTCCTGGTTTCATCAGACGGAACTGACCACGGTGCTTGACCTGGCGCGGTGCGAGGAATTCCGGCGGCGTCTGGATGCCCACGGCATCCCCTATAAAGTCAAGGTGAAGGATCGCTCCTCCCCGTGGTTCAGCCTGTGGGGCGGACGGGAGCGGACCGGTGTTTTCTTCCAGAACGCCAGCCTGGACAGGCAATACGTGATCTATGTTTCCCGGGAAAATCTTTCCCTGGCCCAAGCGGTGACCGGCTTGGAAGCGAAGCGATAGCCCGGTGCAGTGTGCCTGGCAGAGAAAACGTTTAGATAATATACAACGCAAGGAACAAAAACAATCTTCTTTCCACCGCGGTTGTTCTTCCTGCAATTTTGTGTTATAATATTACAAAAGAAGCCAAGACCGCGTACATTCTTAATATACACCAACGGAAGGACCTGCCCTTGGTCCGGAAAGAAGAGAGAAACCATGCCTTATGACAAAGAGCTGATTGCCCACAAGCTCATCCGGTGGGAGCATTATCTGAACAACTACAAGCTCCCCGCCTGGAAGGAGCTGCCGGACATTGGTCTGTACATGGACCAGGTGATCGCCCTGCTGGGCCAGTACCTGGATTTCATCCCCATGGAGGACTCCAAGGACAAGCCGGTGACCCCCACCACCATCAACAACTATGTCCGGCTGAAGGTGATGCCCGCACCGGAAAAACGGAAGTATTACCGGGTACACATCGCCTTTCTCATTATGATCTTTACCCTCAAGCAGGGCATCAGCATCAACGGGCTGCAGCAGCTGCTCCCCTCCACCGCCGACGAGGAGGAGATCAAGAACTTCTATACCAGCTATGTGGAGCGGCTCCAGGAGGTGGGCAACTTTTACACGGCCCAGACCCGGGCGGCGGTGCAGGATATCCTGGACCCCCAGGTGACCGACGAGGGGGTGGTGGAGAACGTCATCATCCAGAGCATTCTCCAGTCGGGGTTCTCCCGGATCATGGCAGAAAAGCTCCTCCACCTCCAGGACGCCGACCCGGAGCGGGTGCTGGAATTGGAGAAAATCAGCGACGGACGGGGCCGCCACCCCCTGGGACAGCTGCCGGAAAAGGAGGAATGAGCCATGCTCTTTGATACCCATGCCCATTACTACGCCGAGGCCTTTGACCCGGACCGGGACGCGGTTCTCTCCGCCCTCCCCGCGGCCGGGGTGGGGCTGGTCCTGTGCCCGGGGTGCGACCTGGACACCTCCCGCCAGTCCATCCAGCTGGCGGAGGCCTACCCCCATGTCTACGCCGCCGCCGGGGTCCACCCGGAGGACGCCCTGGGGCTGCCGGTGGACTGGCTGGACCAGGTGGCGGAGATGACCCGCCACCCCAAGGTGAAGGCCATTGGGGAGATCGGCCTGGACTACTATTGGAAGGAGGTCCCCCGGGACCTGCAAAAGGAGGTCTTCCGGGCCCAGCTCCAGCTGGCCAAGGTCCTGGACCTGCCCGTCATCGTCCACGACCGGGAGGCCCACGCCGACTGCCTGGCCATAGTGCGGGAATTCCCCGGGGTCCGTGGGGTCTTTCACTGCTACTCCGGCAGCGCCGAGGACGCCAAAACCCTGGTGAAGCTGGGCTGGCACCTGTCCTTCACCGGGACCATCACCTTCAAAAACGCCCGGAAGGCCCCGGAGGTCATCGCGGCGGTGCCTTTGGAGCGGATCATGGTGGAGACCGACGCCCCCTACATGGCCCCCACTCCCTTTCGGGGCAAGCGGTGCGACTCCCGCTATGTCTACCGAATGGCGGAGACCATTGCGGAGATCAAGGGGCTCACCCCGGCGGAAGTGGAGCAGGCCACCACGGAGAATGGCAAGGCGCTCTTTGCCATTCCATAACAGGCGGACCGAGCGGTCCGGAGGATTTTTGGGGAGGTGTTTTTCGTGCAAGGGGATATTGTGACCTATGACTACTTCGGCGGACTCTATATTAACATGACCAACCGCTGTGACTGTCACTGCGTGTTCTGCATCCGGGACCAGGAGGCCTCCGCCCTGGGGGGCCTGTGGCTCCAGGAGGAACCGGCCAAGGAGGCTGTCTTGGCCGAGATTCTGGCCCAGGACCTGGGCCAATATACCGAGATCGTCTTCTGCGGCTATGGGGAGCCCACCTGCCGGGCGGACGATCTGTTTTGGCTCTGCGACCAGCTCCGGGCCGCCGGACGGGCCGACCTGCCTCCCATCCGCCTGAACACCAACGGCCACGGCAGCCTCATCAACCACCGGGACATCACCCCGGAACTGAAAGGCCGCCTGGACGCGGTTTCCGTCTCCCTCAACGGGTCGAACCGGGAGGAGTATCTCCGCCTCACCCGTCCCGGCGCCGGGGAGAAGGGCTGGCAGGCCATGCTGGATTTTGTCCGCCAGGCGGTCCAGTACGTGCCCAAGGTGATGGTCTCCATCGTGGACTATGACAAATCCCCCCAGGAGATGGAAGCCTGCCGGCGCCTGGCGGAGGAGCTGGGCGCGACGTTCCGGGTGCGGCCCTTTGCAGGGTAACCGGGAGGAGATCGCCTTTTTTCCTCTTTTGTTGCAGCGGCAGCATCTCTTTTCCGGGGATTCCAATATACTATGGGGAGAGAACACCCCCGCAAGGGGAGGATGGGAGGCGATGGGCCATGAAAAAGCCCAAAATTCGACTGACCTTGGTGGACCAGAAGGGGACCATGGGGTGCCACAGAGGGCACCGGATCGGGGACACCTTTGACTTTGACACAGAGCGGGGCAGACTCTGCCCCATGGCCATGCACGTGGCCTTTCCCTATGTGGATATCCTGCGCTACGGCGGCACCCTGCCCGCCCGGCCTGACGGGTCTTTTCAGTTCTGCTGCCCGGATGTGGATGTGATCAACGTGTTTCGGATTGATGTGGAGAAGGAAGAGGCCGAAACGAAGGACTTGCCAAGGGAAGAAAAATAGGGTAAAATGAATTGGAAAAAAGGGGTTGACAGCCTATGAGCGCGAGCAATATACTCACGGCAGGCAGGCAGGCAGGCAGGCAGGCAGGCAGGCAGGCAGGCAGGCAGGCAGGCA
>NZ_QQRQ01000007.1 GCF_003425665.1 Evtepia gabavorous | reverse complement strand
ACGCCGTGTGCCCCCGCCACAATTGGATCACGTCATTGATTGGGGCTGTATCGGAAATGGTACAGCACGGGAATCACTGCGCGCCGTCAATGCCCTGAACGGTTACGAAGTCCCACAGACCGCTTTCCGTATTGGCCGTCTTGACGAATGCGCTGTCACGGTTGGCGTCGCCTTCCTCGTTGAAGGAGATCTCGCCGGTGATACCAGTGTACTTCACGCCGGGCAGTGCCGCCATAACATCCTGAGGATTGGTAGTACCTGCGGCCTTCAGTGCCTCCAACGCGGTGTAGTAGGCGTCATACCCCATCACGGAGACAGCGGAGATAATGTCGTTGCCGCCGTTGTTGGACAGGTTGGTGCTGTCAGACTTGATCCACTCTTTGAATCCCTTCTCAAACTCCGCATTGCCGCCCTCGGCGTAGAACGTGGTCACATAGACCTTCACGTCCTTGCCCTTTGCAGCGCCCAGGATCACGTTGGAGTCCCAAGTGTCGGAGGCCAGCAGCGGCATGTCAATTCCCTGCGCGGCAGCCTGCTCCACAATCAGCTGTGCATAGCTGATGGAGGTGGGAGCGAAGATCACGTCCGCACCCTCATTCTTCGCGGTGGTCAGATAGGAGGTGAAGTCGGAGTTGTTTTTGGGGAAAGACTCCACAACACACTCCATACCCAGCTTCTCTGCTGCCTGCTTGAAGTAGTTCATCAGGCCCTGGTCGTAGTCGTTACCCAGCTGGCCCAGGCAGTACACCTTCTCCGCCTTCAGCTCGTCCTTGGCAAAGTTGGCCAGGACAGTACCCTGGAAGGGGTCCAGGAAGCAGATCCGGAAGTAGTGGTCATTGCCCTCCGTGATCTGGGGGTTGGTGCAGGTCACACCCACAGCGGGAATCTTTGCCTGTGCGAAGGTGTCGGAAGCCGCGATGGAAACGCCGGAACCGTAAGAGCCCAAAATGATGGACACGTTCTTGGAGATCAGATTGCTGGCTGCGGACACGGCCTTGTCGTTGGAGGACTCGTTATCCACCACTTCCAGCTTGACATTGTAAGTCTTCCCGCCAATGTCTACTGTGGGGGTTTCTGCATTTGCATACTGCATACCCAGAACCTCCTGCTTACCGCCGGCACCGTTGTCGCCGGAGAGGGGCTCGAAGACGCCGATCACCACGGTATCACCGTTGGCAGACGCATTGGCGTCGCCGCCGCTGCCGGTTTCGTCGGCAGGCTCTGCCGGCGTGCCGCAGGCACACAGTGCCAGCGCCATGCAGCCGGCCAGCAGAAGTGCAAGAATCTTCTTCATTTTTTTACCTCCTTAAATTTGTCAGCATGTCCGCCCACAGTGGACGTATGTACATTTCTGACATTGTTTTTATAGTTTACTATAAATCGTATCATTTTGCAACTTTTTTTTCGTTTCTAAGCATTCCGCAGCGTTTGTTCTGCGTCTTTAACTTTCCACGCGGACGGTGCTGCTGCCACCGCGGGTCTTTTGAATCACAATTTGGCGGTCAATCCGCGCCTTCAGACCGGAAACATGGGAAATAATCCCCACCAGTTTGTTCCTCTCTGCCAAACCGGACAAAGTCCGAATGGCCAGCTCCAACGCTTCCTCGTCCAGGGAGCCAAAGCCTTCGTCTACAAACAGCACATCCAGCCGCAATCCACCGGCCGCGGCCTGCATTTCATCCGCCAACCCCAGCGCCAATGCCAGAGAAGCCTGGAAGGACTCTCCTCCTGACAGCGTCTTTACACTCCGCTGCCCTCCCTCATAGTGATCCAGAACATTGAGCTCCAATCCGCTGCGGCTGCGCTGATTTTCCGCCCCTTGTCGGCGCAGAAGCTCATATCGCCCACTGGTCATAGCCATGAGCCGAAGGTTGGCCCGCGCCAAAATCCGGTCAAACCAAGTCATTTGAACATAGGTCTCCAGCATGATTTTGTCTTTTCCCGGCACTGTGCCATTGGCGGTGTTGGAAAGGGCGCGGATCCAGGTCCATTTCTCCTGGACTTCCCCACGCTGCCGTACAGCCTCTCGCAACGCTTTCCAGGCATGCTGATTTCTCTCCTGCTGCGTCAACAGAGCTTCCCGTCGCCTCTGCATTTCCTGCAGGGTTTTCTGGTGTTCCCCGGCCTGCGCTAAGAGATCAGGGAGAACATCGTACTGGGCCTCTTCAAGCTGTTCTTGCAATGCTTTGATCCGAGTATCCGCCGCTTCTCTTGTTTGGCGGCATGCCTCGTAGTCAGCCTGGAGCCTGTGCAGGGCGCGTTCCCCCGCCTCTTTTCTCTGTTGACAGGATGTGAGCGCCGCTTCCGCTTCCTGCCGGGCGGAAAATTCCAAAGACGCTTTCTGCCTCTGAATCTGATGATTCAGCGCTGCCAGCTTGCTCTCCAGCCCCGACTGTGCCTTCTCAATGGAGAGAATACTCGCCTGGGCCCTGGCAATCTCTTCCTCCAGCCTTGGCATGCGAATTTGAATTTCCTCACGGCGCCTCCTATGCTGGCGCAGCTGCATCTCCAGCTGATCCAGCTGCGCCGCTTCGTCCTGGCATTCTGCTGCCGCAGCGTTCATTTGCTGGGAAATCGTTGGAAACGACACTTCACCAAACAGGGCCTTCCCCTGGCGCTCTGCCTCCTGCCGGGCGGAAGCCCAACGGGCTTGGGCCTTCCCAGCCGATAAACTGGCCGTCTGGGTTGCGGTTTCCGCTTCTTCCATTGCCGTCCGCTTCTCTTGAAGGTGCTCACGTGTTGGCACCGACTCAGAGCGCTGTGCGGGAAAAGGATGATGGAGGGAGCCACAAACAGGGCATCGTTCTCCCTCCTGCAGGAAACCGGCCAAATAACCAGCTTGTCCATCCAGAAACTCCCGTTCCAGCTGGGTATATGCCCACCGAAGGTGGGTGGAATTCTCCGCTGCAGCGCGGTATTGCTCCAGTGCCGCTTGATGGGAATGGGAGCACCTTCTCTCTTCTTGAAGCAGCTCACGCAGCGTACCCAGCTCTTTTTCCCGGGAAGCCAGCTTCTGTCTTCGCGCCTTCAAAAGTGCTTCCCGCTGTTCCAAACCCTCCAGTTGAGACAGTTCCTGCCGGAGTGCAGCCTGCTCAGTCTGTCGATTGCCGGCGTCCTGCACAGCCTTTGCCTTCCCCGCTGCCCCTTTTTGCATCTGATCGAATACGGTATTCCTCTCTTTTTCCAGGTCTTCCAATAATACATAGGCGGAAAGTTGCTCTGTTCGAACCGCGATCTCCTCCGTCAGCCGCTGGAGGGCGGCCTCCTGCCCGGGGGCCGTATCCCATTCCCTTTGCAGTTTCTCCCAGGTGGGCATCCAGGATTTTAACTGCGCCTGGGCTGCCGAAAGCTCCTGCCGAACCCGGGCGGCGGCCTCCTCTTTTCCAATACGACGGGATAGGGTTTCCCCTTCAGCCTGCAGTGTCTGCTCTTGTTTTCGAAGTGCCTCCAGATCCGCGGTTTCTTTCTGCAAAATTTTCTCCAAAAGGGAAAGCATCTCACCGTCTTCCAAACAAACAGCTTCCCTCCAGGCTTCCTCCCATTCCGGTCCCGGCTGCACCTGCTCAACATGCTGTTGTATTTTTTGACTCAAGCTCTCATAGGTGCTTTTCCACTGGGCTGCTTCTGTCCGCAGCGCTTCCTGGAGCTTTTGATAGGGCTCCGTGTGGAAAATTTCCCGAAAAATCTTGCTTCGTTCCTCGGTTTTCGCCAGCAAGAGCTGGAGAAACTCCCCTTGGGCAATCATCGCCACCCGATTAAACTGCGCCCGGTCCAGCCCAATCAGCGCCTTCACCGCCTTTGTAACCTCCCGCGTCCCTGTCACAGGAGGGTGTCCATCGGGGAACAAGAGCTGAGCATCTGCCTTTTCCACCACCAGTTTATCTCCCCGTTTCGCGGGCCGGAGATATTCTGGATTGCGGCGAACGGTGTACTGCTTTTCTCCGCATTGAAAGGTCAGTTCCACAAAAGTTGGTACTGTACCCTTCGCGTAGCTGCTTCGGAGCATAACCGGTTCTCGATGTGTCCCGCTGGCTTCTCCATACAGCGCAAAGGTAATGCCATCAAACAATGTAGTCTTTCCCGCGCCAGTTTCTCCTGTAATTAAGTAGATGCCTCGGGTTCCCAACTGGGAAAAGTCCACTGTGACTTCCTCTGCATAGGGACCAAAGGCAGACAAGGTCAAGACAAGGGGCCGCATAACGATTCCTCCCAGATTTTTTCCATCTCTGCTTTTAGAAATTCCTCCTGAACTTGGTGCATCGGCTGATTGTTCTGCAGCTGATAAAGGTCCTGGAAAAGGGCCAGGGGGGTCTTCTCCTCAGGCCGCTCTGCCCCCAAAATTTCTCCCGTTGACTGGGTGCGGAGATTGTCATAGCTGAGCTTGAGCAGGTTGGGATAAATAGTCCGCAGTTTTCCCATGGCCTCTGGTACATCTTCCTCATCGGTCAGGATGACATGGAGATAATCCTCTACCTGCATGCCCTGATAAAATTTCCGGGATGTAACCGTTTCATAGGTCCCCCGCACCTCCCGCAGATCCCGCATGGGACACAGGGGGATCGCCTCAATTTTTACACGTCCTTTTTCCTCCAGTGTTACCAAGGTCACCGATTTCTCCTGTCCGCTCTCTGAAAAGGAGTACTTCAGCGGCGTACCACAGTAGCGAAGGGTTGGCCGTCCTACGCTCTGGGCTCTGTGGAGATGTCCCAAGGCAACATAGTCGAATGGATCAAACAGTTCTCCACTCACCTGGTCCAACCCGCCGACCGAATGTTCCTCTGATTCGCTGGTGGTCCCCCCGGTGACAAACTGATGCGCCACCAGAACATTGCGCCGCGATGGGGGCACTGTCCATTGCTGGAGCGCGTAGGAAACGGCATCCTGGTAGGTGGCAATCTCCGCTTCCGGCGCAGAATGGCGCACGAGAGCCGGCTTCAAATAGGGCAGCAGATAAATGGCCACTTCTCCATAGGCATCCCGCAAAAGAACAGGTTCCTGAGGCCCCTGATAGACCGCAGACAAATAGATGCCGGTTCCGGTCAAAAGACGCGCGCCAAAACTCAACCGCTCTGGAGAGTCGTGATTCCCGCTGATGGCAAAGACGGGGATTCCTGCCTGAGAGAGCGCCGTAAAAAAAGTATCTAACAGTATCACAGCCTCTGCCGGTGGAACCGGTTTGTCATAGAGATCCCCCGCCAGCAATACCCCGTCCACTTTTCTCTCTATGGCGAGCTGTGCAATCTGCTCTAAAATATATCGCTGATCCTCCAGCATAGAGCATTCATTGACCCGCTTTCCGATGTGCAGGTCAGATAGATGGAGCAGCTTCACACATACCATCTCCTTTCTCCCTTTATGAAAAAAACGGTATGGCACTTTGTGCCATACCGTTTTGAGCGTGCGGTTACCGCGCTGCAATGACCTCAATTTCCACCAAGGCGTCCTTGGGAAGCTGCGCCACGGCAAAGCAGGAGCGAGCCGGCTTATGGTCCTTAAAATACTGTGCGTAAATTTCGTTGAACAGGGAGAAATCCTCCATGCTCTTCAGATAACAGGTGGTCTTTACCACATGATTCAGGGTCAGACCAGCCGCCTTCAGCACAGAGATCACATTCTCCAGGGCCTGAACGGTTTGGGCAGCCATGCTGTGTGCCAAGGCACCCGTATCCGGGATCAAACCCAGCTGGCCGGAGGCAAAGATCAGACCGCCTGTCTCAATGGCCTGGGAATACGGCCCGATTGCCGCTGGTGCTTTGTCGGTGTGCAGGATTTCCATACAATACGCTTCCTTTCTTTGGGAGTTCCATCATATTTTTTCGGATTCTATCTGCCTTCAGGCGCGCAGAACCCGTTTGAGCACGGTTTCCAATTGTTCAGCCGCACGCTGGATGGTCTGCTGTGGGGCTGCCAAATTCAGCCGGATATGGGTATCTGATTTCTCTCCTTCCGGGAAGAACCAGTGCCCGTAGTCCGGAGCCAGATGACAGGCGTTCTGAACGAAGTCGTGGAGCGTCTCCCGAGAAACGACACCTGCCAAATCAATCCACATCAGATAAGTTCCCTCCAGAGGAGACACAACCACCTCTGGGAATTGTGACAGCGTCTCCCGCAGCATGCAGGCATTTTGAAATATCGCGTGGAGAACCATCTCCAGCCATTCCTTTCCCCCCAAAAATGCCGCTGTCACCGCTACATAATCCAGTGTGCTTCCCTCACTGATCCCCAGTTTACGTTGGAAGGCATCAAACTGTTCCCGCTGTGCTTCCTCTGGGAGGACTAAGATAGAATTTTTCATACCGGCCAAATTAAAGGTTTTGCTGGCGGAGAAAAAGGTAATGGGTTTTCCTTCCCCCTGCCACAAACGGGTGGCGGAACAATGGCGATGGCCCGGCATGAGAATGTCATGGTGGATTTCATCTGACACCACCTGGACCTGATGACGCTGGCAGCACGCCAGCATGCCTCTGAGCTCCTCTTCCCTCCAAACCCGTCCAACAGGGTTGTGAGGAGAACAGAGCAAAAAGAGCTTTGGTCTCTGTGCCACAATGGTCTGCTCAAATTGTTCCAAGTCTACCGTGTAAATCCCATTCCGCTCTGTCAACGGATGGTACACCGCCCTCCGTCCTGTATTCCGAATCACTCGATAGAAGGGATAGTATACCGGGATCTGGACCAAAATACCGTCACCCGGCGCTGTGATGGCCTGAATCAGCTGAAAAAGGCCGGAAACAACGCCCGATGTTGTCCGAATCCACTCCCGCTGCAAGCATGTACCGTGTTGGGTTTTCTCCCAACCCAGGATGCTTTCATAATAGGCGTCTGGGACACGATAATATCCAAATGCGCCCTGCTCTACGGCCTGGTGCAGCGCATCCCGCACACACTTTGGCGCCTTGAAATCCATGTCAGCCACCCAGAGGGGCAGCAAGTCCTCCTGCCCAAAGGTCGCCAGAAGGGAATCCCACTTGGCGCTATTGGTGCCCCTGCGGTCCAGGAGCGCGATTTCCCGTAGATCTGTTTGCACAACTAAGTTCCCTCCCCTGTTTGTTTTGATTAAATTTTACCCCACCTTTCTTCCGGGCGCAAGCGCCATTGCGCTTCCATAGAAAACCTTGGAGAGGAAGACAAAACCTCCCTTCCTTTTCTTACCACCTTTTTTCATTCTGACGAGAAAATTTCCCGCGCTTCCCTCCTCCTTTCTCTTGTTTGCCCGCATGCCCTGTGCTACAATAAAAGAAAAGTTTTCCTTTTTTCTTTCTTTGCGGAAAACGAATTTTCCTTTTCAAAAGAACACCTAAAAGCAAAAATAGAATAGGAGTGATTCCCATGCGGTATACATTTGGACTGATCGGCAGCGGAAATATGGGCGGTGCAATTGCCCGTGCGGTCAGCCTGACCTTGAAAGATGGTATTTTAGCTGACCACAGTCCCCAGCGGGCGCAGGAATTGGCCGCTGAATTGGGGTTTTCCTCAGGCACCAATGAAGACGCGGCTCGGGAGAGTCAATATCTTTTTCTGGGGGTCAAGCCCCACCTAATGGGCGGTATGCTGGAGGGAATCCGCCCCACGCTGGCTTCTCGGGAAACCTCCCCCATCCTGGTCTCCATGGCGGCAGGGCTTACCATCGCCCAGATCCAGCAGATGGCTGGACAGAAGTATCCCGTCATCCGCATCATGCCAAACACACCTGTGGCAGTGAGAGAAGGGGTCGTTCTTTACGAGACCAGTGCCAATGTCACTGCGGATATGATGGATGGTTTTTTGAACATGATGTCCCAGGCCGGAAAGCTCTTCCACCTGGAGGAATCTCTCATGGACGTTGGCGCGGCAGTTTCTGGCTGCGGCCCTGCCTACGCCTATCTCATTCTGGATGCCATGGCCGACGGCGGTGTGGCTTGTGGCCTTCCCCGGCCTGATGCGGTTCGCTTCGCCGCCCAAACACTTTTAGGCGCCGCCCAAATGGTATTGGAAACTGGAAAACATCCCGATCAATTAAAAAACGACGTTTGCAGTCCTGGCGGCAGTACCATCCAAGGGGTCCGCACACTAGAACAGCGCGCTGTTCGCGCCGCAGTGATGGACGCGGTCATTGCGGCCTGCGAGAAAAACGCAGCTTTGGGAAAATAAGAAGAAACCGCACCGTGTATTACGGTGCGGTTTCTTTTGGTTTTGTGGGGGATTCCGGCCAACGGGGGGAGACCCATCTTCGCCAGAGGATGACTGCCAGCCATCCGCAGAACACCCCCAAAATCAGGCCGCCCAATACGTCAGTGGGAAAATGAACGTAAAGATACAGCCGGGAAAACGCGATGAGGGCAGCCACAACCAGAGTGATCCATCTTCCTTTCCAGCGGTTCATCAGAAGAACTGTGGCCGCTGCAAAGGAGGCGGATGTATGTCCCGAGGGGAAAGACGGGTCCCCTGGCCGGGCCACCAAAAGCTCCACCGCGGTGTTGAGGTCACAGGGCCGAATCCGGTCCACTGCATTTTTCAACATGAGGTTGCAGAGAATGAGACTAAACAGCAGGGACACCAGAACTTGCGCCCCGGTTGCCCGCTCTCCTTTTTGGAAGAAAAGAATGAGAACGCCCAACAGAATCCAGAGGATTCCTTGATCCCCTAAACCGGTAATAAAGGGCATCACCGCATCCCAAAAACTATTGTGACAGTGGGCCGCGATCCAGTCCAAAATTCCAAGCTCCGCCATAGACAGCGGATTCATGCCACCGCCCTCCTTCCAGTCTAAATGATTGCATCATTGTAGCACAAGAGAGACGCGGAAGCAAGGGAAACTCAGCGCTTCTGATCCGGCAGAGACCGGACCTCTTCCAGAATCTTTTCCGTCTGCTCTTCCCCATACGAAAAATCAACATGGGGATGATAGAGCTCCTCCAGCACATCGTGACAGGCCTTGGCCCGGGCCAAATGGCTCATCCCTTCTGCCATGAGTTCCTCCGCCACCCGGTTGGATAGGCGCAGGAAGCTTCTGCCCTCTTGCCAAGCAGATTGCTCTACAAGGCTTTCCGTCCGAATGGTCCGGAAGCCTTGTTTCTTTTTCATTGGGCCGGTCACAAAAGCCAGAGACTTCTCTGGAATCAACAAATGTTCTAAGCGGTCGGGCTGTTCTGGACAGAGACAGGCGATCACATCATACCCACCCGCCAGAAATTTCCGTTCCAAAGCGTGTAAAAGAAAGCCGGACAGAGCGCAATCATCCCGAATTTCATACCCTCGCTCACACAGAGCAGAAACCGTATCCTCCAGCAGCACACGTCCCAGACAAGTGGGGCCGCCCAAAAAACGGGGAATGCGTTTTCCTGGCTGTGTCCGGGTGGTTTTCAGCTCTCTTGCCAGGATTCCAGACGCCCGTTTCTCTGCTTTTGCCAGCGTCTCCTCTGTATGAAGGGGGGTGCTTCCGCGGCGTCGGCTTTCCACCGCTCCACGGATACAGCGGTATGCCTCTGGATAGCAGGCTCGATATGCCTGTGTTGCCGCAACGATTTCCTCCCGCATGGCAAACAGAGCGGTCCGGTCATAGCCTGCCCCCAAATCGACATAGTGTCCTGTTGCTCCTGTATAAGCCGGGTCCATCACATGAGGGGATGTTCCGTCCATCAATGCGGCCCCCTTCTCCGGGAAATAAACACCGTCCAAAGAATCTGGGTCTCCAGAGCAACAGATGTACTCCACCGAATAGCCTGCTTTCTCCATATCATCGGCCACCCGGCGCATCAATGTGGATTTTCCACAGCCGGCGCCCCCTTTGATGGTGTAAAAGGCCTGCATCTTCGCTTGATCCACCCATTGGTCATATAAAGATGAAAATCCACTTGCGGAATTTGCGCCCAAAAAAAACTGGATTCCACGTGCAAAGTCTGACATATCCTGTCCTCCCAGCATGAAAATTGGTCTAATCCAGTTTACGTCTTTACCGTCTCTTCTGTCACTCTTCTTCACCGCTTTTTTATAGCCAGTCTTCCACCACCTCCCTCAATGTGCAAGGGGTCACGCCCCCGCCGACCAGAATTTGAGCCAAGGACTCAATTCGATCCGGCCGGACTGTAATGTCCAGCACTTCCTCCCGCTCTCCTGTTTGGATCATCAGAATACGGATTCCGTAGCTCTCACAGCAAACAGGGGGAGGGATGGTCCGAATCAAAATCCAATACGCACAGGTCGCTGGCCGGCCGATCTGGTTACTGAGATCGACCTGGCCAATGAAAAGCTCTCTCATCACTCTTCCTCCTAAATTTATTTCATTTTGTAACCTTTTGTAGTTATATTGTAATGTCAAAAACTTCTCTTGCAAAGAACTTTCGTTCGCCTTATTTCGACAGCATTCTACCAAATGGACTGATTTCTCCCGGAAAATGACCATTTCACGGCGTCTGCACACGCAGAAATGTCGAAAAGTAACCGACGTTCTATTCCATCGATATCCGTTTTCCGACTGGAGTTCCATCATTTTCCATCTCATTTTCTGTTATTCTCTGTTATTCAATTCCATAAATGTTGTTTTTTTCTAAAATCCTCCAAAAATTTGAATAGCGGCTCTTTTCGAAACAAAAAATTTCTCTCAAACTTTTCCTTTTTTAGGATTGACAATCCCAATTTCGTGTGATAATATAATTAACGCATCTAACCGGCGCCCTGTTTCAAACGGAGAGATGTCCGAGCGGTTTAAGGAGCTGGTCTTGAAAACCAGTGACCCGAAAGGGCCGTGGGTTCGAATCCCACTCTCTCCGCCATTTTCTTATGATGGACCAATTAATTCGGATCTGGAGAAGTACCCAAGTGGCCGAAGGGGCTCCCCTGCTAAGGGAGTAGGGCGTGTTGAGCGTCGCGAGGGTTCAAATCCCTCCTTCTCCGCCAAAAGAAAAGCCTTGATCTTCAATGGATCAAGGCTTTTTTCTTTTTGTGGACTCAGAAAAGTCACCGTTGCTCCTTTCCTGAAAATTTTTCTCTTTTTCAAAATATTCTCTTGCCTTCTCCTTTACTCTGTTGTATAATATAAAAGATTTCTAAATGTATGATTGATTACCACCGGTTGTAAGTCAACTTCCATTTTGACTTGCTGCCGGTGGTTTTTCTTTTCTGAATTTCGGATCAAAACTTTTTAGGAGGTTCTCAACATGAATCATGGTACAGTAAAGTGGTTTAACGAGGAAAAAGGATTTGGATTTATTTCCAACGAAGACGGAAGCGGAGATGTGTTTGTCCATTTTTCCGCCATACAGGGCACAGGATTCCGCTCTCTCCAGCCAGGTCAGCAGGTAACGTATGACACAGAGGCAGATCCCAGAAACGTCAATCGGCTCCGCGCCGTCCGAGTCACATGCATTGCCTAACCACCAGATGCCTTTCACCGTCCTGGTATACCAGGACGGTGTTTCTTTGTTTTCTGCCGAGAAACCTCTGTATTGCTTTTTCCGATTTCTTCCGCTAAAATTGAACAGAACCCAAAGAAATCATGTCATTTCTATCGGAGGCGCACAATGTCACATCCAAAGGAATCTATCATCTTGGGCCGTCTGCTTCAACGGCAGGACCCAACTTATCGAGATTTTCATAAGAAACTTCTTCCAACCGTGGACCCAGAGCGGCTCATCGGGGTTCGAACACCTCAGCTTCGCAGTCTGGCCAAAGAGTTGTCCGGTACACCAGAGGCCGAGGATTTCCTGGCCAGTCTGCCTCATACGTACTATGATGAGAATACCCTCCATGGTCTCTTGATTTCCAACGGAAAAGACATTTCTTGGGTCATCGCTCAACTGGACCGTTTCCTGCCCTTCGTCGATAATTGGGCCACCTGCGATCTCACGCGTCCAAAGATCTTTCAAAAACACTTGCCGGAGCTGCTTCCCAAAGTGAAGGAATGGCTTGCATCCGATCATGAATATACCGTCCGTTTTGGAATCGGTATGTTATTGTCCTTCTATCTTGACCGGGCATTTCAACCTGAATATTTAACCTGGGTTGCATCCCTACACAGGCAGGAATACTATGTCAACATGATGATTGCCTGGTACTTTGCAACCGCTCTGGCCAAACAGTATGAGGCAGCACTTCCCTATCTGCAGTCCCACTGCTTGGAGCAATGGACTCACAACAAGGCCATACAAAAAGCTCTGGAGAGCACTCGAATTCCCCCAGAACACAAAGAGATACTGAGAACCTTGAAACGGAAACAAGAGAAGGAGTAATTGTGATGACGACTCGGGAAGAAGCCATCCACGCCTGTCTCATCGATTCCTCCGTTTATCCAGACACCCCATTCCACGATGCAAACTGGACCATAATACGACACCAAGAAAACCAAAAAATGTTTGCTGCTGTTTACCAGCGGAAGGGACAAACTTGGATGAATGTGAAGGTCGAGCCCCTAACAGGAGATTTTTTGCGGCAAACCTACCCCGCTGCGGTACCTGCTTACCACATGAATAAAACCCATTGGATCAGCCTTATTTTGGATGGATCTTTAGAGGATTCCATGATCCAGGACTTAATCTGGCGCAGCTACCTTTTGACTGCGCCCCGCAGAAAAAACACAACACCATGAACAGGAGGCGCCATCATGTTATCTTATACGTACCTCTCCCCTGGAAAATTCGGCCTTATCCAGAAGCCGAAACCTGTCCTGCGCCATGACAGAGACGCGATTGTCCGGGTAACCCTCTCCAGCATTTGCACCAGTGACCTGCATATTAAGCACGGCACAGTTCCACGAGCCATCCCTGGCGTTACGGTCGGTCACGAAATGGTTGGCATTGTGGAATCTGTCGGCGCGGAAGTTTCCACAGTAAAACCTGGTGACCGGGTGTCGGTCAACGTGGAGACCTTCTGCGGCACATGTTTCTTCTGCCAACACGGATATGTCAACAACTGCACCGATCCCAACGGCGGCTGGGCACTGGGGTGTCGAATTGACGGCGGTCAGGCAGAATATGTCCGGGTTCCTTATGCGGATCAAGGTCTCACCATCATCCCGGATACGGTAACAGACCGTCAAGCTCTCTTTGTAGGTGACCTCTTGGCCACGGGATTTTGGGCCACCCGCATTTCGGAGATCGGTCCAGAAGACACTGTGCTCCTCTTGGGGGCGGGCCCCACTGGCATTTGCACTCTCTTATGCGCTCTCTTAAAAGAACCCAGGAAAATCATTGTCTGTGAGCCAGATCCTATGCGTCGAGCCTTTGTGCAGACACAATATCCTCAGGTTTTGACCACCACACCGGAAGAAGTGGTCTCTGTGGTGCGAAAAGAGGGCGCACACGGCGGCGCAGACGTTGTTCTGGAAATTGCCGGTAGCTCGGACTCGTTTCAACTGGCCTGGCAGTGCGCCCGCCCCAATGCCATCGTCACCATTGTGGCGATGTATGACCGCCCGCAGATTCTCCCCTTGCCAGAGATGTATGGAAAGAATTTGACTTTCAAAACAGGTGGGGTAGATGGTTGTCATTGTAAAGAAGTTCTTTCTCTGATTCAGACAGGGCAGCTGGATACCACTCCCCTGATTACCCATACATTTCCCTTGACTGAGATCGAGGCGGCTTATGACCTCTTTGAGTACCGACGGGATGGCGTTATTAAGGTAGCAATTCAAGGTACCTAACCATCCTCAACCGAAAATTCGAAATGAAAAAACTATTTTATGTTATTTTTACACGGTCACGTCAGATTCTGTGACCGTGTAAATAATAGTTGAATCGAACCTCTTTGAGATATCAAAATAAGAGATCATCATTTCATTGACCAGTATATTGGAAATGCTACGCTATTTCCAATATACTGGTTTACTGTTTAACGATGTTGAAACCTGCTCTGTTGTCCATCGTCTGCCGGATAAAGCAATAAGAATGATTTTAGGTTGCAAGATTGATCCATTTAATTTATTAATTTTCTCAATATTTTTAAAATAATGTTTGACAATACATTATATATTATAGTATATAATTGTAAGATATCAATAAAATTCAGTGTAATATAGAACGGTGGTTTATAAAATGAGATATTCTTGCAATGACATTTTTATGGTTAGGACTCCGAGTTTACCAGCAAGTGTGTTTTCTGATTTTGTACAGTTTGAAGGCAATGATGTGGAGAATTTTCTTCAGCAAACCCCCTTCCGTGATTTTATGGATAAAAGTATTCTGTTGTCTAGTCGTGAATTGTACAATGCTAAAAAGCGAAATTTGCAGAGTAGCACCAAAAAAAGCAAAGCAAGAAATTTAGCACGCATTAAATTCCTAATTCGAGCATGTACAAGACCAACGCCGTACGGCCTTTTTGCTGGGGCTGCGTTGGGAGAGTTTTGTGAGAATCCAAATATAGAACCTCTGGTTATCGACGAAAGAAAAGCCATTCTCGAATGTCGAGCAGATTATTCTTGGCTCTCTCATTTTATTTATGAGATGGAGAATAATCCATCCGTATATCCACAACTTCAGTTACGATTTAACAACAATTGCTATGTTTCTGGAGACCGATTAAAGAACCCGCATCACTCAAATCATGGTTTTCTTATGCCAGAAGAAACCGTCACCGAAAGAACTCACATGCGAAATACGCCTTTGATCACCTATGTGAAACAACAGGCACAGACGTTCATTCGCTACGATTTATTAAAATCTCGCATTCAAAGTAAATATCCTGGTGTTCCAGAGGAAAAAATTATTTCAACGATCAATGCACTCATGGAAAATGAAGTTTTACTTAGCAATTTGAGGGCTCCAGCAAACTGCGAAAATGGATTGGAATATGTCTTGAAAATTCTGGCGCCCATAGAAGGAATTAATCGGCAGAAGGAAACGCTACAAAAAATTAATACACTAATTAACCAAATGAATGGTGAATTGGAGATTGATCAGGTGAATGCAAAAACCATTGAGTCTGTCTATACCTTGATGGATGGTTTGCTTAACCAGAAAAATGAGAAAGACCTTCTGGCCGTGAATAAGGGTATGGTTCTTCAGCAAAACAAGTTGCCTTATCAAGTGAAAGAAATTGTAGAACAATTTGTTGAAGCATTGACATATCTACAAGTCGATGTGCCCTCAAGGTTAGAAAAGTTTAAGCGGCAGTTTCAGGAAGAATATGGATCCAATGTAGAAGTACCGTTTTGTACTATCATCGACCAAAATGACTTTAACGGGCTTTCCTACTTAGAAAAGTATCAACCATCTCAGGATGAAAAAGATCAAAAAATCAAACAAATTGTGGATGAAAAGATTTTGGATTGTCTGCAGGCGCAGAAGGAGGAGATTAATTTATCTATAGATAATTTTTCATCCCTGGAAATAAGTCGAGAAGATAGGTATCCAGAATCTTTTGACATCAACTTCTTTGTCTCCAAAGAAAAAGAACACTATCGTTTGTGGCTTGCGCCAATCGGTGGAAGTGGAGCTGCCGGGGATATGTTCAATCGATTTAACTGTGTATTGGATGCAGACCTTTTCCATCAATACAAAGAAAACAATCGCTCCCTTGTTTGTTCAGATAAAGCTCTGGTTACAGTAGAGATCAGAGAAGGAAGTGTAAAGGGGCGGATGAGCAATGTCAATAATCACAGAAATGAAAGCCAGTATTATATTGCGCTTGCTACAAATGATGACAATTCCAACGCAGAAGAACTTCCTTTGGATGACCTGCTGATAGGCATGCAATATAATCAACTTTATATAAAATCCAAACGGCTCGGAAAACGTTGCAAGGTTCGCCAAAACTGCATGGTCAATCCATCTTCCTTGTCGGAAGTATCCCAACTACTAATGCAAATTTCCTCAGATGAAGAGACCAGTATCATAGCCAGAGCGTTTCAACTATTTCAAAATGATTACGTTTTTCTCCCGAGGATTTCGTTGGAAGATGTTGTAGTTTTTCCAAAAAGGTGGAACTTACCATTACATTTCTTTGCGCTTCATTCTCAGGAATCTTTTGAAGAATCCTTTCAAAAACTTCGTCGCAAGTACACGATTGATGATATTGTCTACTTATCAGAAGGAGACAGGAGATTAGCTTTAAACTTAGATAAAGCACATTCTATGGAAATTTTATATAAACATATTCAGAAAAACAACAGTCTACGTTTATCTGAAATAGAAAAAAATATTTTCAACGAAAGCATTTGTGTAGACATAAAGGGAAAATCCTATATTACAGAGATTAGTTGTTCCTTATTTCGTCCCAGCGTTTCCAAATATCCTACAAGAGAGACCGAACCGTGGAATGTGCTGCAGAATGAAAACAGATCCTTGATGCTTTTACAGGATGGATGGATCTATGCAAAGCTTTATCAGCTGGACGATCGGGAGAATGAAACCCTTAATTACATTGTCTCCTGCTTAGGTTCTATTGGCAACCCGAAATTTTTCTATCTCCGCTACTCTGATGAAATCGGGCGGCATTTAAGAGTGAGATTCAAATACGAAAACGAATGGACAGCACAAAAGCATTTGCTTGCAATACAGAAAATGTTGATAAATTTCCGAACATGGAAGCTTATCAACAAAGTTCAATTTGATATTTATTTTAGAGAAAACAACCGGTACGGAGGCAGTCAACTCATTGCATCGGCAGAGGAGGTGTTTTTTGCTGACAGCCGTTTTGTGATTGGTCTTTTGGATGAATTTAATATCGAGGAAACAGAAGGGTTGGAAAATGCCTATCTATTGGGCATCAGCACAATATTAACTGCTTTTTTTGATCATTGGGAGAAAATGCTACTGCAAGTGAATTTGACGCCGTTGCTTGCAGAAAATAAAAAACTCTTTCGGGAAAAAAAGCAATCTTATATTAAAAAGATAGAATGGTTACTCTCTTGTAATGATTCAAATTTAAGTGAGCAGACAGTTGCACTCCTTACAGAGAGAAATGATGCAATCAAAAATTATCGAAATAAGATATTATGTGCAGAACAATTAACAGCGCATCAAGAAGAAATCATCTCTTCTGTCATTCACATGTTTTGCAATCGCTTAACAGGAGATAGAAGCTTAGAGCAAAAATATCTCAACATTATGCGAGAAGGATTATCTAATATTATTGAAAAAGGCAAGCGTAATCCCATTAACGAACATTAGCTAAATGGAATATTACAGTAGTTACATATCATAGACTCAGCTCTTGGACAATCATTATATGAAAGGAGATACATAATGGGAAACTATAATGATTTTGATCTTGACATTAAAAAAGTGCAAGGCGAAAATGATATTGGCCCCGCATCTATTACAACAACTATAATACTTAGTATAAAGACTTGTACTGAAGCGTTATCTTGCGATGGAGGCTGTTCTGGCAGCGATACCTGCGGTATCACCTGTGGGGGAGTAGGTGCGAGTTGCAGTGGACACTGCAGATAAAGAGATATTTTTCTCTTCCTTACGTAGAAAAGTCCACACTTCATAGGTAGACGAAAGCATAGATAAAATTTTTGTCCAAGAGTTGATTCTATGTTATGTGATTTTACTGTAAATTCCATGGTTCATCAGCATAATGTTTTAGCAGTTGTGAAAAAAGGGAGCGCTTGCTATGAAAAAGTCAGAGACACATTCCGCCCAAAAAGAATGTAGAGAACCTCTAATATTCCTCTTGGTAACCTATGGCATTCCATATCTCATGATAATTCCCATGGCGATTCTTACCGATATGGGAAAGAAAGTAGACTTTTTTGTATCCGCTCAGATGTTTTGCCCCGCAGCCGGTCTGCTGGTCGCCAAACTTCTCTGTGATAAAGACAAGCGTTGTATGCCAAAAAATTTCTTCATTGGTTATTTAGTGCTGACAGGGATCACTCTTTTGTGGTGTTTTACCACTTTCTTCTTGCCGTTTCAGCAAGTTTCGACTGGTGGAATGGTTCTATCTATCATTACTGCTTTGGTATTTATTAGCGTGTATTTATCTGAAAGCAATGACGCGCGCAGTGCTTACGGACTGAAAAGTAAAAATTGGAAACTTTCTGTTTGTCTATTGATTTTGTTTGTAGTCTTGCACTGTGTTTCCCTTCTGCTGGTGATCCTTTTGACGGCGACAGGAAATGTGATGGACGCGTTACGAACCTGCTTCTCACAGTTGTTTCAACCAGCTATATTATTTCTGTTTTTGTATAATTTCCATTACCACTTTGGGGAAGAATATGGCTGGCGTTCCTATTTTCAACCACTGTTGCAGAAAAAGTTTGGCATCGTCAAGGGGGTGCTCCTCTTTGGTGTGTTATGGGAACTTTGGCACCTGCCAATGGTCATTTTTTTCTTTGCACCTTGGGTATCCATGACATCCCCTATCGAGCTGGTGCAAGTCATTTTGGGACGGTTGATTTCTACTACTACACTCGGAATTTTTATAGCATACGCTTACATGCGGACCAATAATGTATGGCTGCCTGTAATAATACATTTTTTACATAACACTATTGTAATGTTTAGTTTGATGAATTTTGCAAGCATGGAGGCTCCAAATGGGGGTGTAGAATATTGGCATATCATTTTTGTCTACGTCTTAATTCTGATGGTTTTCTTCACACCGCTTTTATTCTCCAAAGTATTTCGAAGCAAAATATAAGTTGAAAAGCCGTACAATGTTAGAAGGTTTTTAGCCAAAAATATGTTATTAAAGATTACATATCATAGATTTAGCTCTTGGACAAATAGAAAAGGAGGAAATAAAATGGGAAACTATAATGATTTTGATCTGAATATTAAAAACATTCAGACGCAAAAAGAGGATGAAAATTTGCGTTTTACAAGTATTTATACCTGCGGGGACTCCTGCTCTTGCGGAGATACCTGCTATAATACCTGTGGAGGGTTACAAACCAGTTGTAGTGGACACTGCAGATAACATATCTTTTATATTCAGAAACATATCTGCAAGTCTGTAAAATTGCGTTTATATTAAGATGCCTCGCAATTTCTAACGATGTCCTTTGAGCATGAGAGACACCATAGATAAAACTATTTGTCCAAGGGTTAAGTCTATGGTATGTTTTCAAGTGGCAAATATCTAAAAATATTGTATGGGTTAGACAGTACATCCGTCCAGCGATTGGAAAGCGCCAAACAGAGAAAGGTTGGAACCATATCATGACTGGAAAACAAATTTTTTGGAATAAATCTATAGAGACAGATATCTCAGAAATTGTTCAGGAAATCTTGCATTATGTAGATTCCCAGAGAGACAATGGAACCTTAAACCCCAATTATTATGACAGCATACTGTTGTTCATTGCTGATATCCTGCCTTATGTAAAAGAAAAAGAGAGGTGGACAGATTTAGGATACTTGATTTGTCAGAATATAAAGGAATCTATAGAAAACTACGGATACCAACACCGAACAGCCATGTTTGGCGGGTTAGGTTCTCAATGCTTTGCTGTGAATGCTTTTTGTCAGGAGAGCAACCTATTGCAGAAATTTGCAAAGAGCATGAATCAACTCTTGTTTTTGGCAATCGACAAAAAATTATTACAATTGAAAAAAGCTCCAGTTTGCGATTCCAACCATGACATGATTAGTGGCATATCGGGGGCTGTATATTATCTCTTAGACTGCGACTATACCAAAGAAGAGAAGCACATTTTGAAAGCATGTATTGAGTACTTAGTGGCCCTTACAAGAGACACAAAGTTTGAGGGCAAATCAATAATCAAGTTTCATGTTTTACAGCCCAATCAAAACCCTAATTTTAATCAGGAAAAATTTAAACGTGGAAATATCAACTTTGGGCTCGCGCATGGTATGCTGGGACCACTAATTGCGCTGGCAAAAGCCCATGCAAAAGGTTTCAACATAGAAGGGCTAAAAGATGGAATCGAGAAAGTCTATCATTTGTATGAAGTGTTTCAAGTAGTCAATGAGGAAAAAATACCTTGTTGGCCGGGACCTATGACCGTTGAAGAATACTGGAACGGCACGTGTAAACCAGAGAATTTGCACATTAGCTCCTCATGGTGCTATGGGAACGCAGGCGTAATGCGAGGGTTGCAAAAAGTTGCCGGCTATATGGGGTGGAAAGAGAAGGAACAGGCACATGTTGAAACAATGATACGTTTTTTCTCCCAGAACATAAAGACATATGATTTATATAGTCCATCCTTGTGTCACGGTTTTTCCAGTTTGGTAGCAATTCAAATGTGTGCCTATTCTTCTTACAGAAATCCCAAGCTACTTACAAATTTGGAACGCCATATACAAAAAATGATTGCAGGGTATCGAAAAAATAATGAGAATGAGTTGAATCTTACAGACATTCGTAATAAATCAATTCTAATTGAGGGGCACTTGAACGATCTATCGATTTTGACTGGCTCAGTCGGAATCGCGATTACCCTGCTGTCACTGAAGAGAACAACAAAGACAGGGAAATTGCTTATGATTGATTGATGCGTTTACGCATGATATCGCGGTAGAAGGGAGCGGTAAAGAAATGAAAAATACAGGAGATCAATATCGTTTTTTCATTCTTTTTCCCAGAATTATAAAAAGTATGTTTGAGGTAGACAAGCGATATCTCTTCGTTTCTTCTGCCGTAACGATCATACAAAGCTTGGCCCCAGCAATTTCTCTTTTGATTATGCAGCAAATTATCAATTTAATTCAGCAAGGGATTCAGAGCATTACGTTTATTCTCCAGCTGGTTGTGCTCTATGTTTGCATCGATCTGGCCTCAACCATTATAAGTGGCCTCATGAATTATTACACTACAAAATTTTCTCTTAAGTTCAATTTACACATCAAAGATTGTATCATGCAAAAAGCGAGTCAATTGAGTTTGTGGCATTATGAAAATAGTAATACTTATGACAAAATCAAATTAGCCGAAGGTGCAAACGGTGGGACGCTGATGTCACAGTTTACATCCTTTACAACATTGATTGGTCAAGCTATCACATCTCTATCTTATATTGTAATTCTTCTTCATTTTAATTATATCATCATTCTTATCATTGTAATTATGCCAATTATAAAATTTCTTATTACAAATCTAATCAATAAAAAGCAATTCTGCATTATCAAGGCAAGAACCAATCAAGAACGGAAAGCATGGTATTATAGTTTTATTGTCACAAACGGAACACATTTCAAAGAGCTAAAGACTTATAATTTATTAAATTATTTTATCAAAAAATATGACGATTTATATAAAAAATTTAATCAACAAGATGCTGCCATTGCAAAAGAAACAATGGTCAAAATGACAAGTCTTAGTATCATTGAGCAAATTATTACAGGAGCGATCTTCGCGTATATTATTTACTGTGGTTTCGTCGGCGGGATTTTATTGGGAGATGTGGTGGCTTACACAAGAGCTGCAATCTCAAACCAGACAAATATTCAATCTATTTTACAAAATATATCTTCGATTAAAAAGTCAAACCTTTATATTGGTCAATATTATAGTTTTATTGATCTGGAAAATGCAAAAACTTTAGATGAAGGAAAAATCATCATAGATAAAATTCACAGTCTGAAATTAGAAAACCTTTCTTTCAAGTATGACACAGGAGGCTATGTGTTAAAAAATGTGAATTTTGAATTCAAGGAAGGAAATAGTTATGCAATTGTAGGAAAAAACGGAAGTGGAAAAACAACCTTGGCAAAATTACTTATGGGGTTATACGATAATTATGAGGGCAATATCTATGTCAATGGAATCGAATTGAGGTCCATTCAAAAAGAGCATTACAGCAAAAGAATAGCGTCTTTGTTTCAAGATTTTATTAAGTACGACGCGACTTTCCGCGAAAATATCGCGTATGGAAACCTCGATTTAATGGATAAAGATGCAGAACTGCGAGACCTAAGCAATGAATTTAGAATCGGTCATATCATTGATCACAGCAAACAAAATTTGGATACCCAGTTAGGGTATTGGTTCGATGAAGGAAAACAGATTTCTTTTGGCGAGTGGCAAAAACTTGCAATTGCAAGAACATTTTCTAAAGATGCAGATGTTATTTTCTTGGATGAACCCAATTCTGCCCTTGATGCAATTTCTGATTATGAGATTTCTCAGCTCTACCAAAAGTTATTCCAGGATAAGATGGGTATTATCATTGCACATAAATTTAATAATCTGATTAACCAAGTCAACAACATTTTAGTGATAGAGAATGGGCGTTTGGCGGAAAGTGGTACTCACACAGAACTTCTTCATCAAGGGAAGATTTATTATGAAATGTACCAGCTACAAAATAAAAATAGCGCTGTTCTTTGAGCCAAACTAATTCCTAAGGTTAATGGTGGCCCAGCGGATTCTTCCGCTGGGCCACCATCTCTTTATTGGTCAAAAGCAGGGTTGGTGTAATACACGTTTTTCTGATCCAAGTGTTCCCGCACCATTTGCACCGCGCTGCCAAAACGCTGGAAATGCACAATTTCCCGTTCCCGCAGAAAGCGAATCACATCGGTGACATCGGGATCATCTTTGGCTAACCGCAGAATGTTGTCATAGGTTACTCTGGCTTTCTGTTCTGCTGCCATATCTTCGGTCAAATCGCAGATAGGATCTCCTTTTACACCGATGGAGGCCGCCGTCCAGGGGAACCCAGAAGCTGCCGTGGGATAGATCCCTGTGGTGTGGTCCACAAAATAGGAGGCAAAGGCCGGATCACTTTGAATCTGCTCATCCGTCAGATTTCGGGTCAGCTGGTGTACGATGGATGCCACCATTTCCAGATGCCCCAACTCCTCTGTGCCGATGTCCGTCAGCAAGCCTTGAATCTGTGGATAGGGCATGGCGTAGCGCTGGGAGAGATACCGCAGGGAGGCGCCCAGCTCCCCGTCAGGACCACCTGAGTGCAATAGGCTACGATTGCGTACAAGAAACTTTTCTCCGGATTACAGCCGAAGACGATAGACCAGCCGAACCACCCCCTCCTCCTTGTTCCAGATACAGGATTCCAATACATGGTGGGCAGCCCGGTATTTCTCCTCCGTGCCAGAGGTAGGGTCCTCCAATGTGGTTACAATTTTCTGTATCTCGTCATGTTGCTCCGAGGCCGCACATACCTCCCGGCTGGAAGAGAGCAATTCTTGTCGGAGATGATTTGCCTGCGCTGTCAAACGTTCCTTTTCCCGCTTATACTCCTGGATTCCTTCCGCACCGCACAGAAACGCATCCCGTAACCGCTGTAACTTTTTTTCCAGAGCCGCTAACTCCATTCTCAGAGCCTCCTGCTGGCGCTGGGTGTCAGATACCACTGGTTGCACAGAAAACCGTGTTTTCCCCGCCGCATCCAAACGCATACGGGATAAGACCGCAGCCTCTAACGTCTCCGCCACAATATGCTGTGAAACACTACATTTCCCTTTCGTATATCGTCCACATGTGAGATAGTGAGGTTTCGAAAAAACAAGACCGCTCCCACAGGCTCCACAGCGGGCCAAACCGGCCAGCCAGTGTTTCCTCTCCCCCCAAGGTCGGGCATGCTTTGAAGAACGTGCCACCTGTGCATCCAAACGAATCCCGGCAGCCTGAAAGACCGACTCCTCAATCAGCGGCGTATGCTTTCCCTGTACCAGCATCGACCCGCCTTCTTGTTCTCCCTCCCCATGCCAACGCAGCTTTCCCACGTAAACCGGGTTGGAAAGAATGTACCGAATGCTTCGGCTGTCCAGGGGATTCCCGCGGTGGGTCAGCATCCCCATCTGCTGGGTCCATCGGGCAATGGATACCATAGCCTCCCCCGCTAAAAAGCGCCGGTAAATCTCCTGTACCACAAAAGCCTCCCGGGGAACTGGCTGGAGTATGTTGTCCTTCACCCCATAACCAAAAGGTGGGGCCGTCTGTAGTTCGCCCCGGCGGGCTTTCTCCCGCATCCCCTTTCGCACCTCATCCCCTAAATTAATCGAGTAATATTCCGCCATAGCCTCCAGCATGGCTTCTAAAATCAGGCTCATTTTGTCGTCTTCCAGGTGTTCTGTGATACTGACAACTTGCACTCCGCACTGCCGCCGCAGCATAGATTTATAGACGATACTGTCCTCCCGGTTCCGGGCAAAACGGTCGAACTTATGAACCAAGATCACAGAAAACGGAGGCGGACGTTTCTTCGCCGCTGCAATCATGGCCATAAAGGCGGGACGCGTTTCCGCCCTGCGGCCAGAGATGCCAGCGTCAATGTACACATGCTCCGGAGAAATCGTCAGCTGGTGCTGCCTGGCATAGTGTTCCAGCGCCCGGTGCTGCGCCTCTGGAGAATATTCCGTCTGATCCTCCGTGGACACGCGGATATAACATGCGGCTTCCTGCCATGTTTCCATACTGCTCCCCCTCTCTGCTTCAAAACCTATGTGAAAACACAGGAAAGAATCCCCCTCTCCATGCATAATGTACTTGCAGAGAGGTGATCCAGCATGGACAAAGACATCCGGTGCGAAAGCTACCTATGGGTTCAGGGCATTCAAACCTCCACAGAGGACCTAACACCAACCCAGCGAGAAGCTTTGGCAATCTGGCTCAAAAAAGAATATCTCAATGAACTGTGTCGCGGGAAATACGCTTTTACTCCCAGGGAACAAGAGGAAAACATGAAATAACCGGTGAGGAAAGAATTCCCTCACCGGTTATTTCATGTTTTAGACCAGAGTATCATGATAAAACTGTCTTTCCCTCTTACGGGAAGAAGACACTTTATTGAATGTCTGCGGCGTTCTTCTTTTCCAGGTAGGCCAGGATTTCCGATGCATTGGTATCTGGTTTTACTTTGGGCATAGCCGCTTCAATAACGCCGTTCTCATCCATGATATAGGTGGCACGCACGGTTCCCATGCTGACCTTTCCGTAGAGCTTCTTCTCTTTCCAGACATCATACGCCTCAATCACCCGATGCTCTGGATCAGACAGGATCAGGAAGGGAAGCGCATGCTTCGCCGCGAATTTTTCATGGGAGGTGACAGTATCTTTACTGATACCAATTACAACCACGCCCTTCGCCTGCAACTGCCCATAGGCAACCCCAAACGCACAGGCCTGCCTGGTACAACCTGGGGTGTTATCCCGAGGATAGAAGTACAGGACCACCTTCTGTCCCAAAAAATCAGACAATCGAACCGGATTGCCGTGCTGGTCCGGCAGTATAAAATCAGGCGCTTTCGTTCCAACTTCCAACATTGGCTTTATCCTCCTTACAAAATACATAGGTTATCTCATCGGATCGGTCGGGACGAAATTGGTAGCCTAAGCGGTCAAATGCCTTCATTTGCTCCGGCGTTTTCCCTTGGACCTGGGCCAGATAGCGAACCATCTCTCCGCGCGCCATTTTGCAGAGGGTTCCCTTCTCCACCACGGTTCCATCCTTCTCCTCCCCGAAAATGCAAGTAATCATCGTGACTTCCGGGGGCAAGTATGCCGCGATACAACGACTGTACTCCTTTGATGCCAGGTTGACAATCACCCGCGTCTCCCGAGAAAGGGCCTTGGCCAAGGTATCCCCCCAATAGGCGTAAAGATCCTTGGCACCGGACACGGCGAGTTTGGCCTGCATTTCCAAACGGTAAGGCGTCACCCCATCAAAGGGGCGCAGAAGGCCGTAAAACCCTGACAGAATCCGCAGATGCTCTTCCACATAGGCCAGTTCTTCCTGGTTAAACACACCAGGTGCCATGTACTGATATTGAATTCCCTCGTAAGCAAGGATCGCCGGTGTCAACATACGATGCAGGTCCATGCAGGCCAGCCGCTGCTGGTTCAGCAAAGCAATTTTGTCACTGCACTTCCAAAGGGATTTCAGTTCCTGTCCCGACATCGTCTGCAGACGCGCCAAAATTTCCTGGGTTTGGGGCAAAAACGCCGGAAGCCTGTGACAAGGAAAGCTGTCGGTGTCCACCTTCATTTTCTTGGCCGGTGAAATAATCAGCCGCATCTGCTTTCCTCCTTTCATAGGGCATATATCTCTGATTCATGCCCTGTGGTCTTCTGGACACCAATAGCGCACCTTTCCCCGGCTCCGGCGTCCATACTCGACGGCCTCTGCGGGACATCCACAGATACAAGCCATACAATGGGTACATCGATTCCCCCAATGGGGATGCCGCTCTGCCAAGTGAATATTATTCAGGGGGCAGAGCTCTACACAGCGGCCACAGCCAGTGCAGGCCTCTGTGCTGTAAAAAGGCTTCGCCCGAATCACAAACTGGTAGAATACTCGATTGACCAGCCCGCTCTTCAGGCGGTCCAGACAGGTTACCCGCTTCTCCGGAAAGGGCTTTCCCTCTGCAATCCAAACCGCTCCCTGGTTCAGGGTCGGCAGTGCTTTCCTCAAAATGGCCTGGGCTTCCGCTTTTTCCGGCGCGGAGAAGAGAGCAATATAGTTCTCCGGCATAATCACCTCCAGCACCCCCTGATAGGCAAGTCCCTTTCTCCTGCAAAGGGACTGGATGCTTTGGGCTGCGTTTCCAATATCTCCCCCACAGGTCATGACAAAGTATACCATCTGACTGCCGGAAAACTCCGCCGTTTGGAGGAACTCCATCAGCACATGGGGCAGCTGCCATCCGTAGGTAGGGGCCACAACCACCCAGGGACGGTCAGCGCGAAATTCACCCTTTCGCCTCTCCTTGATCCAGAGTCCTACATCCTCCGCCTGGTCTCCCAATGCCTGGGCCAAAAACTCTGCCGCGTACCGGCTGTTTCCTGTTCCTGAAAAATAAAGAATCATTTCTGCGCTCCCCTCTCCCCTGCCTGCAAACGGGCCAAAATCACATCATCAGCCGGACAAAAGGGGTATTGAGAAATCTCTTCTCGGGTGATCCAGCGAATGTCCTGGTGCTCCAACTTTTGGGGCTCTCCCTGCACGATCACCGCATGGAACAAGGTCAGATGCACAGTAAGGTCGGGATACGAATGGGTGACTTCCATAAACAGATCCCCCACTGACACAACGACGCCCAGCTCCTCCTGACATTCCCGCACCAAGGCAGCCTCTTTGGTTTCCCCCGGCTCCACCTTGCCACCCACAAATTCCCACAGCAGGCCTCGAGCCTTGTCAGGTGGGCGCTGACAGGCCAAGAAGCGGTCTCCTTCCCAAATCAAGGCCGCAACCACTTCTGTCATGCTATACTTCCTCCCCTTTTCTCCGCAAAAACGACTCCGCCAGTGGGATCAGTTTCTCCTCCAGCACCGTCAAATAGATTTGCATCTCATGTTCGGTGAGAAATGCCTGCATCGAAGACACGGCAATCTCCAACGCCTGCTTCAGGGGATAGCCATAAATACCGGCGGAAATCAGAGGAAAGGCAATGGAATGAAAGCCCGCCTCTGCCGCCAAAGTAAGGGAGGTACGATAGCAGCTGCCCAGAAGCACGGCCTCTCCCGCCTCTCCCCCGCGCCAAATGGGGCCCACCGTGTGGATCACCGCCTGCGCTGGCAGTGCAAACCCTTCTGTCATCACTGCCTGTCCTGTGGGACAGCCTCCCAACTTCCGGCAGGCACGCGCCATCTCCGCATACCCTGCTGCGGCAAAAATCGCACCGCAGACCCCTCCTCCAGGGGCCAGAGCGGAATTGGCCGCATTGACAATGACATCCACATGCATCGTGGTAATGTCCTGTTTTACAATCGTAAGTGGCACACAAATTGCCCCCTTTCTCTGGTGTTTCTACAGCCCAGTATACCGGCCTGCCTATACAAAGTCAATGAAAAGGCCGCCGACGGAGCATTCTTCCGTCGGCGGCTACTCAATTATGCTGTTTTTGGGCGCTTTCCCAGGCAAAAACTGCCGCACCCAAGGCCCCCATCACCTGAGGATTGTCCAAAATGCAAACGGGATGCCCCAAACTTTTGCTTAAGGCCTCCACCAAAGCGCCATTCAGTGCGCCGCCGCCCGTCATAACCACCTGCGGCTCCACCCCGACACGCCCAGCCATCCCGGTGATCCGTGTGGCAATGGATGCGATGGCACCCGCCGCCACATTGGCCTGGGACACACCGGCGGAGAGGTGGGAGATGACCTCTGATTCAGCGAATACCGTGCAGAGATTGCTGATGGGAACCACTTCCTCTCCCTGTTGGGCCAGCTGGGAGAGGGAGGCAATGGGGCAGTCCAGCACCCGGGCCATTACTTCCAAAAAACGGCCCGTCCCGGCGGCGCATTTGTCGTTCATGACGAAGTTCTCCACGCTTCCATCCTGCCCCAGACGAATGACCTTGGTGTCTTGCCCGCCCACATCCACAATGGTTCGGGCAGAGGAGGAGAGGTGAAAAACTCCTTTGGCGTGGCAGCTGATCTCCGTAATTTGCCGATCCGCCCCCTGGTAAGTCATACGTCCATAGCCTGTTACCACCGTATAACGAACCTCTTCTGGCCCAATCCCCGCCTGGCGATAGACTGCCTCCAGCACCTGCCCCACACCCTTGGTGCCCGTGCCCAAATTCACCACCTGGGCCGCCAAGGATTCCTGATTTTCTCCCAGCAGAACTGCCTTTGACGAAGAGGAACCAATATCCAATCCCAAATACACCGCAATCTCTCCTTTTATCTTCTTTAAGACAGATTAATTTCCAAAAATCCCTGTATTCTGGTGCGAAGCTGCTCTGTGGATTCGACGAGTTGGTCGTGCTCTATGCTCAGCAGAGGGATTCCCTGGGCTGCCAAGTCTTTCTTGACCAAGGGATGGTCAAAAGCTTCCGGGTCGCAGAACTTCATCAGGCAGAATAACACGCCATCTGCTCCTCGCTCCCTGGCCAGCTGCGCGAGCAGGTCTCCACGGGGCTTTCTCGGCTCATAGAGAGGAGAGGCTCCCTTCAGGTCCAGGAAACGATAGGCCAGTTTGGACTCTACGGTTCCGCCAGCGCGGGTTGGCGTACGGAACTGCATGGATTCATGGCAGAGAAGGTCATCCACTACCGCCACCCCCAGCTCCTCCAGAAGCTCCAGAACCGGTTCCGCGTCCAGCATGATACCAGTGACCAAAAATTTCTTGCCAGTAAAATCCTCCTTAGGCCGCGCTTTCAGCGCGTCCAACAGTTCCCGCATCTGGGCGGTATAGTATTTTTTATCCATGAACCAAGCTGCCTTCAGAATCAGGTGACGAACTTTAGGAGAGATGGTTGTTAAGTAATCTGGGACAGTGTTAATGAATTCCATCATAACGGCCCGGTATTCCTCATAGACCGCAAATGCCTCTTCCAGAGGCATGGGGCGGCAGTCCGCTGTCTGCACCTGCTCCAGCGCCTGGGACAGATAGTCAAACTCATCCAGCAACTGCCCATGGGCTGCCTGAATGGTCCGGTTATTGGGAATGGTGACGCCGATGACGGGGACCTTGGGCACCGCCACCTTAAAGTTTTCACAAACGCATTTCAGCGTATCACACTGGGACGGAATGAGCGCAGCCTTCAACATATCATATTTTCCAGAGAGCCCCAGTTCCAGGTTGGCCCGCATGATAGAGCAGGCAAAGCTCTGAATGTACTGATTGGACTTCTGGAAAGAGGAAATGCCCCCCCATAGCCCCACCGGCAGGAACCCGGCAGCATAGACCAGCTCCTCTGGAACGAAGAGAGGGAAACAGCCCACGGCAGGCTTGCCCGTCTCTTTCACACTGGACCGAATGGTTTCTTCCGGACAGCGACCTGCCTGACAGAGTGTCTGAATCATCATCTCCAAAGTTTTCATTGTGCCGCACGTCCTTTCTTCGCCCGGTTGGTCTCCATCATCTCTGCCAGTGCCTGCACCCGGGTTTCATACTGGGCCTCCGAGAACAGCCGCGGGTCCGTCTGGTCTCCATCAAAAATCACAGAGGGAACCCCGCACGCCTCCAAAACCCGGCGCTGCACCTCATACTGCCGGAAATCCATCAGTTTACAGCTGCGGTTGGAGTGAAAAATGATCCCATCCAGGTCAAACTTCCGCGCCAGGCCCACCATATTATCCACGTCGTAGTTCAAATTCCGGTTGGGATAGACATTGCCGGAATAGGCCCGTGCCATTCCTTCAATATCCCCGGTTTCATAGCTCACCGTCCAGGACTTGGGATAAGTTGAGGTCACCATATTGATGCCCAATTTTTTTAAGGTTTTGTAAGTGTAACGCAGGTAGGGCCAGCAAGCAATCCCATCCCACAGAACCCGGTATTTTTCCTCCTGATCCTTCCAAGGTCCCTGGTGAAGGCGGATTTTTTCCTGCAGTTCATCGTGCCAGAGATGGAACAGATCCCTCGCCTGGGTGGTCCCCCGGGCGAAAACAATGATGGCCATGTAGTTAAAGATGTCAAACCCATCCAGCGGTGAGGGGTGGGCAGCTGCCAGCTCCGTGGCTTTTTTCCACCAGTAACACGTCTCATTGGAGATCTCCATGACTTCACGCAGCCGCTCATAGTCGAACTTTCGGCCGGTAATCTCCTCCAGCTGGTCAATGATGTGATACAACTGTCCCTTCATATATTTGGCGTTGTGATCCTGCACCTGGTCGGTGTGGTTAAACGGCGTGTCAAACATAATCAGCGGAATATTAAGCTCTTTGGACAAGTTTTCATACCACTTGATCACCGTGTGGCAGATATTGCTGGTGCACAGGAGGAAATCCGGCATGGGCATATTCTCCGCCTCACTGTGCTGCAACTCCGCATACGCCAGGTTGACCCGAGCATAGGAACATAAATCCGAAGAATACCCCTTGCGCTCCGTATAGGCAATAAAGGGCTCTGTATCCCGGCGCGCGCCAATGGCCGCAGCATGGTTTTCCGGATACATGGTCACAATGTCCATGGTAGTCAGCAATTCCTGGGGCGCAATGGAGGTGCTCCAGCACACCAGACGCCCGTCCTCTTTGGCCTGCCGGGCATCCCGGTAATGGTCCCGCAGCATCTCATCCACCCATTCCTTGGATGTGCGCGGCATCGCTTGCTTCTGCATGGTCAGTCCTCCTGTTCGGTTGGTTTTCTTCCGGCTTTCCCGCCGGGAATCTCTAAAGTCAGTATATCCTTGCTCCGTAGGATTTGTAAAACTACGTTTTTTGAAACTTGATTTCAAAACCCTTCATACCCCCAATCAGGACAGGATACAAGATTTATGATATACTACAACACGTGAGGGATACGATTGAAAAAAACAGGGAGGCACCCACCATGAGCATTAAAAAGTACGAAGTCTTATTGCAGACAGCAGATCTGGGCAGCTTTACCAAGGCTTCCGAGGTCCTCGGTTACACACAGTCCGCCATCAGTCACATTGTTACCGGATTGGAGGACGAGCTGGGTCTGAAACTTTTGACCCGCGACCGGTTCGGCGTGCGGCTTACACCGGAGGGAGAGGCCCTTCTTCCCGCCATCCGCGCTGTCTGCCAGCAAAATCAAGAGGTCACCCGTCAGGCCGCCCAGTTCCATGGCTTAGAGATTGGACAGGTGCGCATCGGCACCTTCCTCAGTGTTTCCGTGCATATTCTTCCTGACCTGCTTCACACCTTTTCCCAGCGGCATCCCAACATTACGTTTGAGCTTCTTCAGGGCAGTTACGAGGATATTGAGCGATGGCTCAGCGAGGGCCGCATCGACCTTGGTTTTCTCCGTTTGCCAACCAACAGTCACTTTGAATGTACCCTTTTGCTGGAGGAACGTATCTTGGCAATTTTCCCCGAGGACCAGGCCCCGGAAGAAGATACCTTCCCTGTGGAAGCACTGAAGCAGGCGCCATACATCCTCCGTCCGGACTCCCTGGACAATGAGACCCGAGAAATCTTTCGCAAAACCCTTTGCAATCCCAGAATCACCTATTCCGCGAAGGATGACTACGCCGTTATGGCTATGGTAGAGCGCGGTCTGGGGATCAGCATTCTGCCGGAACTCCTTCTCAAACGCACACCCTATCGTCTGGCCAAACGGGAACTGTCTCCACCTGCCACCCGGCAGATTGGTGTGGCTTGCAAAAACCCGCAGGCCCTTCCACCTGCGGCCCGGCAGTTTCTTCATCACATCAAGCAGGCTGCGCCTCTCTGAGCCCATGCCCTCAATTTTCTTGATACCTGGTTTCAAGATTCCGCGTTTTACATTCTCCTTTCAGGCCGTTATACTGCAAATGAGGATGCGGCGGGGCCTCCGCCGGACAACAGGAAGGAGAATGGTTATGGCAAAATTCGTCACAGCCCAAGAGGCAGTGCAGTATATTCACTCCGGAGACCGGGTTGCCCTGGCCCACAGTGTGGGGGAACCCCAGGCCCTGGTCAACGCCATGCTGGACAACTATCAGGCCTATCAGCAGGTGGAAATCTGTCACATGCTGGCCTTGGGCCCCTGCAAATACACCCGACCGGAGATGGCGGGACACTTCTGGCATAACTCGCTCTTTGCCGGGCCGGGCAGCCGGGATGCTGTCAACGAGGGAAGAGCTGACTACACACCCAATCTCTTCGGGGAATCTCCCCGCCTTTTTTACGAAGGGTTTCTTCCCATTGACGTAGCCTTAATTACCCTCTCCCCTCCCGATGAACGGGGGTACTGTTCCTATGGCGTGACGGTGGACTATACGAAGTGCATCACCGAATGTGCCAAACTGGTCATCGCACAGATCAATCGTTACATGCCCCGGACATACGGTGACACTCTGGTCCATATCGATGACATTGACCTGGCCGTAGAATGTGATGAGCCCCTCTTCCACCGTCCCATTCTCCCTGTGGGAGAGATTGAAGAGCGCATTGGACAGCACTGTGCCAGCCTGATTGAGGACGGTGCTGCCATTCAGCTGGGCATTGGCACCATTCCCGACGCCATTCTTCATTTCCTGGGGGAGAAAAACGACCTGGGAGTTCATTCGGAAATGCTCTGTGACGGGGCACTGGGCCTGCTCAAGGCAGGCAACATCAACAATAGCCGGAAGCAGATCAACAAAGGGGTGTCCGTGGTCACCTACCTCTATGGCCGCGATGAATTATACGAGTATGCGCACCTAAACCCCAAACTTCAAATTTTCCCTGTCAACTATGTCAACGATCCCCGTATCATCGGCCAAAATGACAATGTGGTCTCTGTCAATTCCGCCCTCAGCGTAGACCTGATCGGGCAGGTTGCAGCAGATGCCATCTCTGCCGATAAAATTTTCAGCGGTGCGGGCGGGTTTGTGGATTTCGTCCGGGGTGCCTCCTTCTCCAAGGGAGGGAAATCCATTATCGCCATGCCCTCTACCGCAATGGGCGGGAAAGCCTCCCGAATTGTCGATCAATTTGAGGCGGGACGCCCAGTGACCCTCTCCCGCTTTGAGACCCACTATGTGGTCACGGAATACGGCATCGCACAGCTTCGTGGAAAAACCCTTCGTCAGAGGGCCCAAGCACTCATTGCCATTGCCCACCCTTCCTTCCGGGATCAGCTCAAGGAAGCCTACGAGCGGAGATTCAAAGAGCCCTATCCCTCCTAACAGAAAAAGCTCCCTTCCCATGTAATTTTGGGAAGGGAGCTTTCTTATCCGCTCCACCGTTCCAGCTCCGCCTCTAAATTCTGATAAAAGCGGGCCATATGCAGACCGTCTACCAATGCGTGGTGGCAGAGAAGGGAAACCGGGAGAAAGGCCCGTGTTCCCTCCCGGCGGTAACGCCCCCAAGTAATCCGGGGATTGGAGTCGGCGGGAGAAGGCGTGGGCTGCACAATGCCATCATAGGTGATCCAAGGCAGGGAGGAGACAAACAAAAGAGGCAGAGACTCCTCCTCTGTTCCATCCTCCAAGCTCTGCCGGCGCTTCGCTGCCTCCTGGGCCTGTACCGCCTCCGGCAAATATTCTTGAAATGGTTTTTCACTGCGCAACATGCAGTAGCAGTAGGTCCCATCCGGCAAGGCCACCGTGTGGGAGGTTGGGCAGTTTTGATATTCTATAATCTCACCCTTCCAAATTCGCTGCCGAAGCTCTGGAACTTGATTGGCCGCCCGGGAGACGCAGTAGAGGAAAGAGAGGAAGAAAGGGCTGCCCTTTTCCTGTACGCTCTCTAAAAAGTGGGTAATTTCAACGGAAACGGTCACACCGGCATACGGCTGTGCCATTGTGCTGAAATAGGCAAAGTGCGCCCGCCGCGGGTAGGTCTCCATGGGGATAATACGATACTCCATTCTTTTCTTCTCCTTTCAGAATCTTTAACGGTAGGCAGTCAGTAAACGAAGATTCTGCTGATCCAACGAGGAGAACTCCAACTGATCCGTCTCTCTGGTCCAACCGTGGTACCAAGGCTGTCCCTGGAACATCATCTGGAGGGTGTCTGTCTCAAAAATATAACCGTTCTTGGCATAAATGGTATTGATGAGCAGTTGAATATCATAGCGGGACAGATTCCGAATGTAATCCTCTGTCAAAGCCTGATCCACTGCGTGCCGGGTCCAAATCCATCCCAGGGAGGAGGTTTCCTGCGCGCCGCTGTCCCGGTAACGAACCAAGAGATTCAAATTACTGCGGTCCAGGGATGACATCTGCAGGCGGGATGCGTCATTGGACACTGCCACATACCAGGGCATCCGACTAAAGTAGCTCTGAATACTCCCCGTCTGGAAGACATAGCCGTTTTTGGCATAGATCTGGTTGATAATAAATTGAATCTGCTCTCCATCCATGGCCGCCACTTCACGCTCTGACAGGTAATAGGTGGGGTACACCGCAGCGGCATTGGTCTCCTCCACGTAGGAGACCTCCGCCTCTTCTGAAGCATCGCCAGAGTTATCAGCGGCATCAGAGGTGCCATCCTCCCCCACAATGACTTCCACATGGCAGGAGACCGTGCTGTATGCTTTGGATGCAACCGTCACCGTGCAGGTTCCCTGGGACAGAGCGGAGACCATTCCTGCCTCATCCACCGTGGCCACAGCTTTATTGCTGCTGGCCCAGACCAGCTCCTGCTCCGAGGCATCGGAGGGGGTCAGTACCACTTGAATCCCCTCATGGCTTCCCACCGTCAAATGCATGGTCTCCGGATAAGCCGCAATGGAAGTCAACGCTTCTGTTTGCTCCGGCGCAGAGGTCCCGCAGCCTGCCAGCAGAAGTGCCAACGTGCCAGCCAGGAAGATATACTTTCTCATCTTTCTTTCCTCCCACGAAAAAAATCTCTCTTTTTCGTTTCATACTGTTAGGTTAATTATACGATATAGAGACGGTCAACGCAAGAAAAAGGCAAGCATTCCCCATTCATTCCTCCAGAAGAAACGACTGCCCATTGTAAAAAATCTCCATCACGCGATCCCGATACGGTTCGCTGCATGGAAGCGCCTTCAACTTCTGTGTCAAGGAAAAAGACTCCCAACTGTGCATGGGAAAGGCCAACTGCACCTGCATGGTGCGCATCCACCAGTCAAATCCCCACCAAAAGTACGACTCCTGACGGGGATCCAAAACCAGGAAAGCCACATCTATTTTCCGCCCCATCAGCTTTGCGCCTTCCTTTTTGAACTCCCGTTCCATCTCATCATTCCAGTGTTTCGGTTCCTCTTCCCAATGCCACCATTGCAAATCCCCTGCGTGGAATAAGGTTTTTCCCTCCGTCTCAACGAGAAACGCAACGCCGGCATCTGTGGAACGAAAGGTCGTAATCCGCAGTTCTTCCAACGGGAATGTCCGCCCTGCAGACACCCGAAGTACATGCGTCTCCTCAATACCCAAGGCTGCTTTCCGTTTGGCGGACAGGCGAATGCAATTGGCCAGTACATACCAGACATTGTCCATTCCCAGAAGGGAAAAAATCTCCGGGGAATAATGGTCCCCATGATGATGACTGGCAAAAACATAGAGTGGTTTATGGCGGTCAAATGCAGGGATTGCTCCCCCATACCAGTCAAACAGAAGGCTGCAGTGGGACAGCTCCACCAAAAACGCACTGTGGTAGAGAAAGGTAACCTTCAACATGTGTCTCCCCCCAAAACGTCGGCCGCCCCATACCAAATCGCTGGCAGAAGGGACTGGCTGCTTATTTTTGTCCCAGTTTACGGGATATTCGTAGAAATGTCAATCTTCTCCCTTGACCTGCAACGGGGACCGGCCCTGCGCATAGACTGGGGAGAAAGGAGGTCATTGCTATGCCCTATTCCGGAACTTTAATGACCCGTGTCTTCACCAGCCGAAGCCAACTTCCTGTGGAAGATGCCGCCGTCTCCATTCTTCAGCATGAGCCGGGCGGACGTCAGCGGCTGATCAACATTCAGACCAGTGACCGCAGCGGCAACACCGTCCCCACCATCATTGAGACGCCAGACGCCCAAAACAGCCAATCCCCCGGGCAGGAAACTCCGTTTTCCCTCTGCGATATCTGGGTCGAGTGCCCTGGCTACCAGCTTTTGCTCATTCAAAACGTTCAAATTTTCCCTGGAATCGCCAGTATTCAAGATTTGCCCCTGATCCCCTTGGCGGAAACAGGCGGCCGGCCGGCCAGCAAAGTGGATATCTCTCCACAGGACCTATAAAGGAAGGAGCGGTTCTATGCCAATTATCGTCACACCGTATATTCCAACCTATATCACCGTTCATTTAGGTACACCAGACAGCGACGCGGAAAATCTGACTATCTCCTTCCGAGAGTACATCAAAAACGTAGCTTCCAGCGAGGTCTACCCAACTTGGCACAACTCCGCCCTTCGCGCCAACATTCTGGCACAAGTCTCTTTTGCGCTAAATCGCGTCTATACGGAATTCTATCCCAGTCAGGGATACTCTTTCAATATCACAGCGTCCACAGCTTACGATCAAAAGTTCATCAAAGGAAGAAACATCTTTGACAGCGTCAGCACCTTAGTGGATGAGCTCTTTACCGTCTATATCCGACGGCAGGGATTTGTGGAGCCGCTGGCTGCCAGTTTCTGCAACGGCACTACCACAGTCTGTGATGGACTCTCACAGTGGGGGAGTGAAAACATGGCCCAGCAGGGATATGATTCGGTACAAATTTTGCGTCACTATTACGGTGACAACATTGAGTTGGTGACAAACGCCCCCATGCAAGACATTCAATATTCCTATCCTGGCGCCCCCCTTCGCCTGGGAGACATCAGCCCAGAGGTCCAGGTCGCTCAAATCATGATCAACCGTATTTCTGTTGCCTACCCCGCCATTCCAAAAATTTGGCAGGTGGACGGAATTTTTTCTTCTTCCACTGAAGACGCAGTACGGGAACTGCAGCACATTTTCAATTTAACGGTGGATGGGATCATTGGAAAATCCACCTGGTACATGATGGTCCATCTATATACCGGAATTCTTCGCTTGTCTGAACTGGTAAGCGAGGGGCAGACCTTCTTTCAGTTGGATTTCGAATACCACCAAGCCATTGTCTATGGACAAAGGGGAGAAAGCGTCACCCTTCTCCAGTATCTTCTCTCGATTCTGGCACAGTTCTATCTCACCATCCCATTCCTTACCATTGACGGCGTCTTCGGAGATGAGACCCAGGCCGCAGTGCAAGCACTTCAGTTAGACGCCGGTCTGCCACAGACAGGAACGGTGGATGAGGAAACTTGGGACGTTATTATAGACCGGTTCATTGGCATCGACCGAACCGTTCTCAGCAACCCCAAGTTTTTCCCTTACCAAAGTCCCTCTTCTGGAGAAGTCGAGCCAGAGCTCCTTCATTCCTATTTTTCTGCCCGGCCCGGTCAGTTCCCTGGCTTTCCCTTGGAACTGGGGGCCAGTGACAATGACCAAGAAAGGAGCGAATCATGAGCACCTCACTTCCCCCTGCTTTTTCCCTGGGGCCGGTCAGTACCCTGCAGGAGATGCTGCGTACCATCGCCTTTGTGAACCGTTCCCTCCCCTTTCTCCGTCCCACCGGCCGGTTTGACGAAGAAACCCTGGAAGCGGTAATGATGTTTCAAAAGATAAACGGTTTCCCGGTGACTGGTATCGTAGACCGGCGAACTTGGGACGCTATCATGAACGCCTTTTTGCAGGCTTACAGTCATCTGGCACCGCCCCGCACTGTCACCATTTTTTCCCAAGGTGCGGAACTGATCCACCCCGGCCAAAGTTCTCCCCTACTCCGTCCTCTCCAAGATATGTTCCGTGCATTGGCTGAAATTCTGGAGGGAATCGCATCTACCCCCTCCACAGGTGTCCTGGATGAGGACACCACAGCTAACCTTCGCTGGCTCCAGGGACACTCCGGCCTTCCGCAAACCGGCGTTCTGGATCAAAACACCTGGGAAATGCTGGTTCGTCTGTTTGAAACCTTTGTCTCACAAAAACCAGTGCAAAAAATAGATAACAACCAAAAAACACACCTATAAAATGGTCCCCCCGGCTGTAAGCCGGGGGGACCATTTTCTCCTTTGTATATAGAAAGCCGCCATCTTACTTTACTCGTTGTTTCTCCGACTTTCCTTGGTTCCCGTTCCCCATCAATAGACCACCACCGTGGTTCCATTGGGAATGTTATTGTACATCCACCAGATATCCTCATTATACATCCGCAGGCATCCATGGCTGATCGGGAATCCAATTCGGGCATCGTAGTACCGGTCAGAATTCATCGGCCAGTATTGCAGCCGGGAGTGGAAGGCATAGCCAGAGGAGCCATAGAACCGGACAATAGGGCCACAGTAGTACGATCCATAATCCCAGGCCGACTGCTTATAGGAGGTGGTAAAGACCCCGCGGATAGTAGGCGTGGCATTGGTGCCCGAGCCGCACAGGCAGGTTCGAATGAGCTTCCACTTCCCTTGCGATCCCTCAAAAATATTCACACGCTGGTAGGTCAAATTGACCCAAACAAGATATTTTGTATCACTCTTATATCCCTTGAGATTGACCCAAGCAGTTTTGATCTCTGGTTTATAATCGTGAGACTGCGCCCATGCCAATGTATAGTTGCCGGCATAACCACTGGTGACAGTCTTCAGCACATCTTCAGCGGTCAGACCATGGTAGTACAGATAATCATAATTTTCCAGCTGGATGGTTTTTGTCGCAGTAACTTTCTGTGCCCGGCCATCGGCTGTGGTATAGGAGAGGACAAACTTGATCTCCGAGGTCAGCTTCATATCCTCAGTATATTTGTATTTGTGAGACAGCTTCGGGGTATCCGTACCCAGCAAAACCGGCTGAACAGCAACCTGCGCACCGTCCACATACCAAGTCCCCGTACAAGCCTTCCCCGCCTCCGGATACTGAATGGAAGCTGTCACCTCCAGTGTCTTTCCCGCCTCCAGCTTGGCAGGGGCTTGGAGTGTGGCTGTCGCCCGGGCGATGCCGTTATCCGGGAAATTTTCCAGGGTCAGCTGAGAGGCCCCGGTTACTTCCTGCGCTCTGCCATCCTGGGTTGTGTATGTCAGACGATAAGAGACGGTACTGGTCTCCGGCATACCGTAGTAATAATCATAGCGATACACCAGCGTTGCCGGACCGCTTCCAAGGGTCAGGGGGCCAGAAGCCACCTCCTCTCCGTCCACATACCAGTAGCCCATGCAGGACTGTCCCACCTCCGGTGTATTAACCTCTGCTGTGGCAATCAGCGCCTGTCCTGCTTCCAAAACCTCCGGCAGCACCACCTCGATCTCCGCGTCAGCCAGACCCAAATCCGGGAAGGTCTCCAGTGCAACAGGTGCAGAGGCCGCTTTGGTAAAGGTGTCCCCATCATTGTTTTCATAGCTTAAAACAAATTTTACTGTTCCGTCTAACTTGAGATCATGGGTATAGTTGGGGAGAAAGTCGGAAACCGGGTCTCCCTGTCCCAGGCGTACAGGCGCCTGGGACATCAGTTCCCCATTGAGATACCAGGAGCCAGTGCACAGCTTTCCCAGGTCTTCTTCGGGTACCGTCAGATGGGCCGTTGCTTTCAACGACTCCCCGGCAGGAAGCTTCGCAGGGGCTTCCACTTCCACTTCGACGTTTTTAATATCATATCCTGTCCAGGGAATCAGCTGCTTTTTGGACACGGTAAGGGTGTAGTAACGCGTATTTAACTGGACCTCTGTGACACGTCCGTTGCCCCGCACAGTATTGTCTCGTCCCGCCAGCAAGAGGGTATCCGAGGTCCCATCCAGCGTCAGAACATTGTCTGTGCCCAGAATGACAATCTGTCCAATGGCACACCCACGCTTCACAGAAATGGTGTTTCCACTGCCTGAAACCACCAGCGCGTCCAAAGAACTGTCAATGGAAATGGTCCGGGCCTCCCCTGTGACCTCCAGCCGGGAGACCGTTCCGGCAAGAGATACCGCGCCCGTTCCCTCGCCCACAGCCAGGGTTTCCAAAGAATAGGTATCTGGCAGCGTCAGCGCCACGTCTCCAGTCCCTGCGGCCAACACCAACCGTCCAATTTTCCCTGTGCCGTCCAGCCTCAGGGATTCCAGCCGGTCTGCGCGAATGGTAACGGAAGACGCGGTAACATCCGTCAAGTGAATATTCGAAGAGGACTGATCAAACCACAAATCGCCGACTGTTCTCCCTACGATCTCCGCATCTCCGGAAAGAACCGATCCGGTTCCAATATGCCCTTCATACTCTGCCGCTGGGATATATTGATCGGCCAAACGATACAGAATCGTGGCAAACTCCGCCCGAGTCAGAGGGCGGTCCAACTGAAGCGCCCCCCCACTGCCGGAGACGATTCCCGCTTCCACCAAAGCCGCTGCGGCACGGGCCTGTTCTCCTGTCAGAAACGCAGTATCGGGGAACTGGTCCAGTACAGACAAATCCGGCTGTGCGCCAACCACTTGAAACGCCTGGCCAAACAAGATAAAAGCCTGTCCCCGGGGAATGGGGTCGTTTAGGACCTGGGCATCCTGTTCCTCCAGCAATCCAGCGTAAACCCCTTTCGCCACATCTTGGGCATACCAAGCATCCTGCGGAATCTCAAACTGTGAAATATCCCCCAGCCCCGTCACATGGAGAACTCGGCACAGAATGGTCACCGCCTGCACCATGGTCACACTGCGGTTGGGCGCCATGGTCTTGGCGTCATATCCTTTCAGGATACCGTCATCATAGGCCTGGTGCAAGGTGCCCTCTGCCCAGTGTCCTTTGACATCTGTAAAGTCAGAAAACGCAGCACTGGCCGTGGTGGTCAAACTCAGAAGGAGCGCCACACTGAAAAGCAAGGGAATGATAGCTCGAAAGGGTTGCTTCATTTCTGGTTCCTCCCAACTCTGGGTAATTTCATATGACTTCACACGGCCGCTGTGCAACCTGTAAAACCTATGGGTTCAGTGTAGCGGATTCTCCGGCAGAATGCAACTGGCCTGGGAAATTTTCCTTTTTCTTTTCCAAACAAAACAGCACAGCGTTTGACGCTGTGCTGTGAAATGAGACAGAAAATATTATCGGTACGTATAGTCATTGAGGGCCTGTCGCCGCTCTCTCCAGTCCGGCACAAAGGCCTCCAGACAGGCGTAAAACTGTCTGGAGTGGTTTGGATGGAGAAAATGAACCAGCTCATGGAAAACCACATATTCAATACAGGTCAGCGGCGCCTCCACCAACTGCCGGGCAAAGGTAACCCGCCGGGCGCCCGGCGTACAGCTCCCCCAACGGGATGTCATGGAACGAACTCGGATTTCCGGCATAGGAATTCCCAAATGCGCCATAGATGGCTGAATGGCACCGCAGAGGGAAGACGTCACCGAGAGACACAGGGCTTTCAAGAAAGCCTCCATAACCCTTTTCCGCAGGGCGGCATTCTCCGGTTCCTTCACCGTCAAGACAATCTGTGTTTCCTTTTGACAGACCGTATTTTTCTCCCCTTGCTCCAGCACTAAGACATATCGTTTTCCCAGTAAATACAGCAGCTCCCCAGTCCGATAGCTCAACGGCGCCGGGCGGCGGTCTGCCTGTGCTGAAAATTTCTCCAAAGCACGCAGGAGAAACAATGCACGCGCCTGTAAAATCGCCTCTATCTGTCCCTCGGAAACCCACTCTCCCGCCGAGACGCTCACGGAACCGTCTGCCCGTACCCGAATGTTAACATACTTCACGGGTTTTCTCGTCAGTTCATAGGAAACCTGCTGGCCATGCAGGACAATAGAGCGTTTCATTCTGATTTTTCCCGCTGCGCTAACTGCAAAAACGCCTTCACCAGTGTCGTTTCACCTCGCTTAATCTGCACAGCCATTTCCTGGGCTTCCGTCTGGCAGTAAACCTGAATCTCCTCTCCTTCCACCGATTCATTGACATAGTGCACATCAAATTCCTGTACCCGATACCTATCCCAAAACGAGGATGGCTGGGCGTCCAGAATCAGTCGAATATAATTGGTATTATTCATATGGTGGTTCAAATCCGTGTCCATGGTACGGACCTGATAAGAATAGACCAAGCATTCCTCCCCCAGCTTCAGCTTCATTCTCCGGCAGGGCGCCGTGACTACGGGCCGAAGCAAATCCATGTCCATAGGAAATGGCGTACTGTCTACCCGTCGAAGGCTGTGGTCCCGCACGTCAATGGCACACATCTCCTGCCGTGCCCGGAGAAGGGGTTCTCCGTCCAATGTCTCCAATAGGACATTCAAATGAATGGAAATGGGAGATACTTTTACAGGAAAGACTTTTAACCGGATATGATCCATCCAGAGCATTTCTTTGTCGTAGCAGATTTTCGTCCGCGCCACAGCCCAAACCACCTGATGCGTCCGAGACAGTCGAATGGCATCACAGCGGTACTGATGAAACAGCTCTGTCATCGCATCCTGCAAAAGCAAAGCGGCCTGAAAGATCCCCAGTTCACACCGGCGGTCAGAGTAAGTGGAGGTGAGATTCACTTCTTTTTCATAGTGATTTTTCAAAATTGTTCTCCTATCTTCTATCGGGTTGCTGTCCCACCGGAAAGAATCGACCACAAAAACGGTTGCGTCGTCCCTTCCCTTTCGGTATAATCTATGTTGGTTTTCCAGGGATACCCCTCTTTTCCCCTATTGGGAGCCGCCATCCTCCGTTCCTTCCCATCCAGTCCAGAAAAAAGACAACGATTTTCACCCGGATTTCCCGGGAAACCAATGATTTTACTTCCTTAATTGAATAGTTTACAACATTTTTTCGCAGGAAGCAAGGGAAAAGCCATGGAACAAAACTATACTTACATTCTTCTTTGCGCTGACAACACTCTGTACACAGGCTGGACCACCAACCTAAAGAGGCGTTTGGCATCCCACAATGCCGGCACTGGAGCGAAATATACTCGTCCCCGCCGCCCAGTACATCTGGTCTACTGCGAGGTCTTTGACAGCAAAACGGAAGCAATGCGGCGAGAGTGGGAGATCAAACAACTCAGCAGAAAAGCAAAGCTTCTGTTGATTGCTTCCAACCCATACAGAAACAAGCCGTGAGGGGCTTCGACACAGCAATCCCTCACGGCTTGTTTTATTCTTCTGTTTTCGTGGACGAACCCGAAGTCTCCCCCTCCTCGCCTGGTTCCATAGGATGCTCTGGCGCTTTGTCCCCGGAAGCATCCCGGCCACGGCCTCCTTTTCGATAGTTCAGGTAGTGCCGCACCGCCACAATGAGAAAGAGAATCCAAATTTGGGTTCCAAAAAGCCACATCTCAGGAATCCCCGGTACCAACGCACGGAGGGCCTGGTCCCAAAAAATCCCCACCAATAAGGTCAGCCACAAAAGGATCAAGGACCCGAAGGAATTTTTCTTCCGAAAGAAGTAGCTCTGTACCAAAAAGACAACCACCCAGATCACAAGCCAAGGCAGATTGCTTACGATTTGCGGCATGAAAATACCGCCTCCTTCCCCTCCACAATTTTTATCATTCTACCATATTCCACGAAGGACCACAAGCCCTCTCTCCCTGTCCAGGCTAAGGCAAATTCTCCTTTAGAAAAGAAAAGGCTTGCCTTTGGCAAGTCTTTTCTACTCGTTTATCGTTTTCCGCCCTTCGTGTCACAATATAAGCAGCGGTAAACACCATGTTCCCGGTCGGTCAACCGGAAAATATGAGGAAGCTCTTGCTCAATGGATGTGATACAGCGAGGGTTTTTACAGCGGATGACACCCGTAATCGTCTCTGGGAGGTGGGGATGAATTTTCTCCATCCGCTCTCCGCCGCGGATAATATTGACGGTAATGTGAGGATCAATATAACCCAACATGTCGTAGTTCAGGTCAATGACCTCATTGATTTTCAAAATATCTTTTTTCCCATACTTGCCGCTGGAGGCGTTTTTGATGACCGCCACCTCACATTCCAGCTTATCCAGGCCCAGATCCCGGTAGAGGTCCATGCCCCGCCCTGCGGGGATATGGTCAATGACAATGCCATCTACAATGGTCCCTATGATCATCTCACTCCACCTCCAACAATTTCAGAATCAGCGCCATTCGGATGAACTTCCCACAGAGAACTTGTCGGAAATAGCAGGCCCGGGGATCATCGTCAATGGCAATGGAAATCTCATTGACACGAGGCAGCGGGTGCAAAATGGCCAAATCCCACTTGGCTGTCCGAAGCTTGTCTGGGGTGAGGATATAGCTGTCCTTCAAGCGGACATAGTCATCCTCATTGAAAAACCGCTCCCGCTGCACCCGGGTCATGTAGAGGATGTCCAGTTGGGGCATAGCCTCCTCCAGAGAAGTGGTCTCCTCATAGTCAATGCCGTTTTTCTCCAGCAGGTCGGTACGCACACTCTCAGGCACACGGAGCTCCTCAGGGGAAATGAGCACAAAACGAACATTCGGATACCGGGACATCGCACCAATCAGGGAATGGACCGTCCGGCCAAATTTCAGGTCACCGCAGCAGCCAACCACCAGCGAATCCAGTCTTCCCTTCTCCCGTTTGATGGTCAGCAGATCCGTCAGGGTCTGCGTGGGGTGGTGATGTCCCCCGTCACCGGCATTGATCACCGGAACCGTAGCCTTCATGGACGCCACCAGCGGCGCACCCTCCTTGGGATGGCGCATGGCTATGATATCCGCAAAGCAGCTTACCGTCCGCGCGGTATCCGCCACACTTTCTCCCTTGGTGGCGGAAGAGCTCTGGGCCTCATGGAACCCCAGCACCTGTCCCCCCAATTCATACATGGCTGACTCAAAGCTTAAACGGGTTCGGGTCGAAGGTTCATAGAAAAGGGTTGCCAGCTTTTTATACCGGCACTTCTCCCGGTAAACCTCGGGGTGCTCGATGATATCCTCCGCTTTGGCAATCAGCTCGTCAATCTCTTCCACCGTCAGATCCGTGATGTCAATCAAATCTCGCTTCATACACTGCCCCTTCCTTTCTGTTCACGGTAAGACACAAACAAGGCCGTGTCAGCCGGTTACTTCTGAATCCAACGGGTATCAGAGGGATCGTCCCGGAAAGCCAGCAGCCGCGCCTGGTCTTCTGCCCGGATATACCCCTCTTCCGCCGCCACTTGGGCCACCGTGTCCAGATCGGTCAGGCTTACGTTTTTCACCTGAGCTTCGGCCAGGCGTTCCACGCTCTTTCGCATTCCATAGGTAAAAATACTGGCAATGCCCAAAACCTCTGCCCCCGCCTGGCGCAGAACCTCCACCACCTCCAGCACACTGCCGCCGGTGGAGATCAGGTCCTCAATCACCACCACCTTTTGTCCGGGAACCAGCTTGCCCTCAATTTGGTTTTTCCGTCCATGATCCTTCGCGCCAGAGCGAACATATCCCATGGGGAGCGCCAGCAGGTGGGCGGTAATGGCAGCGTGGGCAATCCCCGCAGTGCTGGTCCCCATGAGGACTTCCGCCTCGGGATAATGGGTTTTAACCAATTCCGCCAGGCCGTTCTCCACATCCAAACGGACCTGATGATCCGAGAGGGTCAGGCGGTTGTCACAATAAATGGGACTTTTGATCCCGCTGGCCCAAGTAAAGGGTTCATCCGGACGGAGAAACACCGCCTGAATCTTCAGCAAATCTTTCGCAATCTTTGTCTTCATGGCAATCGCCTCCTCAATCTGTAAATTCTCTCACGCAACGCTCATAGGCGGCCACCGGGTCTGCCGCAGCGGTAATGGGACGGCCCACCACAATATAATCGGAACCAAGGTCCTTTGCCTGGGCCGGTGTTGTCACACGGACCTGGTCCCCCTTGTCTCCCTCCGCAAACCGAATACCAGGGGTTACGGTCACAAAGTTTCTGCCGCAGGCCTCATGGACCTTTCCCGCCTCCATGGGAGAGCAGACCACACCATCCAATCCGGCTTGGGCCGCGTTGGCAGCATAAGCCATGACGGTCTCCTCCATCGTTCTGGGGATCAGCAGTTCCTCCTGCATTCTCGTTTGGCTGGTGGACGTCAGCTGGGTCACCGCAATCACCAAGGGACGAGAGCCGTCCGGTCGGGTTACCCCTTCCAGCGCACCCTCCATCATCGCCCGGGTGCCCGCCGCGTGAAGGTTTATCATATCCACGTCCAGTCGGGACAGAACCGCCATGGCCTTTTTTACTGTGTTGGGAATATCATGGAGTTTCAGGTCCAAAAAGATTTGATGCCCCCTTGCCTTAATCTCCCGCACAATGGACGGGCCTTCGGCATAGAACAACTCCATGCCGATTTTGACATAGGGCTTTCTCCCAGAAAACTGGTCCAAAAATGCCAAGGTTTCTGCTTTGCTGCTGAAATCGCAGGCTACGATCACATCTTTTCCCATCTGTGGGCACCTCCAATGATTTCGTTGATCTCTTGAATGCCCAGGCGCTCCATGAGCCCGGGCAGGCTGTCGATGATCTCTTGACAGGCAAACGGATTGACTAAGTTAGCCGCCCCCACCTGCACAGCGGTCGCTCCGGCCAGCATCATTTCCAGGACATCTTCCGCGCTTTGGATGCCGCCCATCCCAATGATGGGCAGATGGACCGCCTCGTAGACCTGCCAAACCATCCGCAACGCCACGGGAAAAACCGCTGGTCCGGAAAGACCGCCTGTGGTGTTGGCCAAAACAGGCGCCCGTTTTTTCAGGTCGATCCGCATGCCCATGAGAGTGTTGATGAGACTCAATCCGTCGGCCCCGCCCTTCTCACAGGCCTGGGCAATGGATACAATATCTGTCACATTGGGAGAGAGTTTCATATATACTGGTTTTCGGCACACTTCCTTCACCGCCCGGGTTACATCATAAACCATGTGCGGGTCCGTTCCGAAGCTCATGCCCCCGTGGTGCACGTTGGGACAACTCACATTGACCTCAATGAGGTCCGTGTAGGGTGAGGCATCCGCCTTGGCGCAGCATGTCACGTACTCATCCAAAGAAAACCCACTGATGTTGGCCAAAATCGGCTTTTGATAGACCTCCCGCAGCTTGGGGAGCTCCTCAGCCACCACCCGGTCAATCCCAGGATTCTGCAGTCCCACCGCATTGAGCATTCCCCCTGCCGTCTCCGCGATCCGGGGGGCCGGGTTGCCGAATCGAGGCTCCCGGGTGGTTCCCTTGATGCTGATGGCACCCAGACAGTTGATGTCATACCACTGAGCAAATTCATATCCGAATCCAAACGTACCACTGGCAGGAATCACGGGATTGTCCAGTAAAACGCCGCTCAATGTCACTGCGGTCTTCACCATAGAATTTCCTCCCTCTCCAGCACGGGGCCCTCCCGGCAAATTCGCTTGCTGCCATATTTGGTCTGACAGGTACATCCCATACAGGCTCCAAACCCACAGCCCATCCGTTCCTCAAAGCTGAATTGTCCCGAGGTCACAGCCTTTTCGTCGATGGCCCGAAGCATGGGCGCAGGCCCACAGGTATACAGATAGGTATATCCTGTCTGGGGCATGGCATCTGTGACAAAGCCTTTGATCCCCAGGGAACCATCCACCGTGGTCAAAGAGACTGCAATCCCCAATGCCCGGAACTCCGCAGTCAAAAATTGTTCCTCTTTCCGGTTGAACCCCAAAATAGCCCGAGGCGATTTGCCCTGTGCAATGAGCTTTTTGGCCAAGGCATACAGCGGCGGAATCCCAACCCCGCCTCCAATCAGCAGGGGCTTGTCCCCGGATTTCTCCAAGTCATAGCCATTACCCAAGCCAGTCAGGAGGTCTAACTCCGTCCCCGGCACCATTTGACTCATCTGTGCCGTCCCCTGCCCCACTACCTTATAAATCAAAGTCAACTGCGCCTCATTCCAGTCACAGACGGAAATGGGGCGGCGGAGAAACTTCCCTGTCAGCGCGATGTTCACAAACTGTCCCGGCGCGGTGATGGCCTCTGTGTCTCCCGCTAAAACCATTCGGAACGTGGCCGGCGCCAGTTCCTTATTCTGAAGAACCGTAAACTTTCCTCGCTTCATCGGGACGCTCCCCCCTCCGCCTGCCAGGCGATCTTTCCGCCGCAGATAGTCAATAAGCACGTTCCAAATACGCTCCGGCCTGCAAAAGGAGAGCTTTTTCCCATGGAAAGAAAGTGCTCCGGCTGAATGGTCTCTTCCGCATCTAAATCAAATACCGTAAAATCAGCCGTTGCCCCTTCCTCCAGGGGCGCACCGATGCCAAATCGCTTGGCCGGATTGGTGTGCATCAGGTCAATCAGCTGTGCAAGGGTGAGAACCCCCGGTCTCACCAACTCCGTATAGAGCACAGGAAAGGCCGTTTCCAGGCCCACGATGCCGTTGAGGCTTTTTTCCAGTCCCCCCGCTTTTTCTTCGGCGGAATGCGGCGCGTGATCCGTGGCAATCATATCCACTGTCCCATCCAAAATTCCGGCAATGAGTGCCTGCCGGTCCTCCTCCCCACGAATGGGAGGATTCATTTTGAATCGCCCGTCCTCCTGAAGCATTCCATCATGGAATACCAGATAGTGCGGCGCGGTCTCACAGGTCACATCCAGCCCTTCCCGCTTGGCACTGCGGATCAGCTCCACCGATTCCTTGGTGGACACATGGCAGACGTGGTAGGCACAGCCTGTCTCCTGTACCAGCGCCAAATCCCGTTCCACCTGCTTCCACTCGCTGGCGGAGGGATTGCCTCTATGTCCGTGTGCCTTTGCATAGGCACCATCGTGGATATAACCGCCTTGAATGAGGCTCTCGTCCTCACAGTGGGCCACAATCAGTTTGCCCAGTGCCTTCGCCCGCCGCATGGCCTGCTTCATTTTTTCCGGGTCCTGCACCCCTTTTCCATCATCAGAGAAAGCCACCACATGGGGGGCCATCTCCTCCAATGCGGCCAGCGTTTCCCCCTGCTCTCCCACGGTAATGGCGCCATAGGGATAGGTATGAATCACGCTGTCCCGGGCAATAGCCTCTAACTGAGGACGCAGATGTGCCAAGCTGTCCGGCACCGGCTTCAAATTGGGCATGGGGCACACGGCGGTAAATCCCCCATGGGCCGCAGCCCGCGTCCCTGTGGCAATGGTTTCTTTGTACGAAAAACCCGGCTCACGGAGATGAACATGGACATCTACGAAACCGGGAAACAAAGAACCATTCTTTAATTCAATCACACGGGCGTCAGAAAGGGTGGGAGCCTCCTTGGAAAGAGAAACAATACGACCGTCCTCCACGAGAACAGACAGCTTCTCCGCAGTTCCCTTTCGAAACACCGTCACCTGATTCAGGAGAATCTTCATGCACTTGTTTCCTCCCGTCTTGAAAAGTAGCACTTGGCGTTTGTAGTATGTTACCAGATACCAGACGTTCTGTCAATTCTTAATGAAATAATATTTCTTTCTATCACATTTCCTTTCCCAGCCTGACGAATTATGGCGAGAGCCAAACTGTCATATTCCCATCTTCTCGCCGAGGAAAAGAATGATTTGACTTTTTCACATAATTATTGCACAATCAGAAGGAGAAAACACGATACTGCGTCTGAAAAGGAGCCTATGCTATGCTCAACAAAAAAATCGAATACTTTGTTACATTGGCCGAGTGTCTGAGTTTCACGCAAGCTGCCGCAGTACACTCTGTATCCCAAACCGCCATCAGCCAGTATATTGCCTCTCTGGAAGGAAAACTGCAGGTCCGTCTGTTTAACCGCAATGCCCATTCCGTCTCGCTGACAGATGCGGGCCAATTTTTTTATGAACGGGTTAATTTTATGCTGCGCTATGACAAAGACACCAAAAAGCGCCTCATCGCCATTGCAGAGCAGTATCGCGGCCACGTTAAAGTGGGAATCGGCATGTACGAATCCCGACATACGGAGGATTTCTTCTCCCGTTTCTTAATTGCTCATCCAGAAATTAAAGTGGATATTTTTCAATACCCCTACGGTGCGCTGACAGAAAAACTAAAATCCGGGGAATTGGACGTGATTTTGGCCAACGTTCTCTGTGAGCACGCTTTTGCCAAGGAGGACATTCTCTCCCGACCCATGTTTGAGGCTTACAACTACCTGGTCGCTGATCGCGCCATTGCCGCCAAGTATCCCCAGGGAGATGCGGTTTCCATGCTGCGGGGGGAATGTCTCATTACAAACTGTGAAGATACCGGGCCAAATTCCATGGACATGCTCCGCCAAATGCTTCTCCGGGAATTTGGTGTTGTGCCGGAACGGTTCGCCCAAACCAACAGTACCAATGCACAAATGCTGATGGTCCGGGCCCGCCACGGTGTCGCCATTGTTCCAGACATCGTCCCCGAAGCCCAGGAGTCCAATCTGGTCCGCATCAAAATGAACATGGGAGATATGACGCGATATGACATGGTACGTCTGGCGGGCAACAACAATCCCTCCGCGCAGATGCTGATGGAATTTGAATGATCTCCCCCCAAACAGGCGTGTTTCTCTGAATACAGAGAGCGCGCCTGTTCTCTATTTACGGACCTTCACGCCGATTGAGAATCCGGATTTTCTGGCTCAGCAGCGCCCAGTTTTGGGAAAAAGGCCGCAGCAAATTCCAATAAGCCACACCGCCAATCCCATATTGCAGCGCCAGTTGGAGCTTTGCCTGAATGCTCCGGGCATCCTCGAACCAGACCTGATGGGCAATTCCCTCCCGTGTATATCGGAAATAGGGGGCCTGAGATACCGTATCAAATTGAATTTCTGCCCCCACCTGTCCTGCCAGCCGAACCGCCTCCTGATTCCCTATGGTGGCAGCCCGGCGGCTGGGCTCATAGGGAAGGGTCCAATCATAGCCATAGTTCGGGATTCCCAGCTGAATCTTTCCCGGAGCAATCTCTGTCACACCATACTGTAATACCTCTTCCACTTGGGGCAGAGGGGCCACCGCCATCGGTGGGCCATAGGCATATCCCCACTCATACGTCATCAGCAGCACAGAGTCCGCAATGGCACCGATGACACTGTAATCATGGGCGGCATACAGCGGTCCAGACTGCTGGGCGTGGGTTTTGGGCGCCAGATCGACGTGAAGGAAAAAGCCATCCTGATGAAGCCTCTCCCGGGCCCTACCCAAAAAGTGAAAGAACGCCTCTTTGTCTCTCTCCTCCACATATTCAAAATCCACATCCAGCCCGAGGTATCCCTTCTCCAGCATCACTTGGAGCAATTGGTCCAGCACAACCTCCTGCAGCCTCTGATCTTGAAACAGATGGGATGCCCGCTGGGAGGAAAAGGTCCCGCTCTCATCTATGGAAGTCAAAACCAGAACTGCCCCTGCCCCAAACAGGGAGGCCTCCGCAAGCAGGCGGCTGTCCGCCAAGGGAACCAGTGCTCCATCCTCCCGAAATCCATAGGAAAAGAGAGACAGGTCCGTCAGATATGGCATAGCCTGCCGGAGAACCCGTTGTTCTATATGGGGATAGGCATAGCCATTGACCATCAGAGAACCCTCCGGTTCTTCCTTCGGGCGAAGGGTAAGATGCTCCCCCACCGTAAGAGGCGCCCCTTGGGCAAGGGACGGATTTCTCTGGATCAGCTCCCGTGCCGAGATTCCCGCCTGCCGGGCAATGCCATAGATCGTGTCTCCTGACCTAACCTGGTAGGTCTCCTTCGGAATGAAAACAACCAATGCCTGCCCTGGCACCAGGGGCTGTTCCGGCAAAAGGCCGTTGTCGCTGCGCAGGCGTTCCAAAGAGACCCCATACCGCTTCGCGATACTGGTCAAAGAATCTCCGCTCTGCACCACATAAATCATAGAATCCCTCCCTGCCGGCTTTCCTGCACTACCCTATGCCCACAGAGATGCGTTCATGCAAAAACACGGGTTCCGGCGGGAACCCGTGTTTCCAGGAAAGGCAGATGTCAGCTCTGCCGCATACAATATTTCTGAGGTGATGAAACTATGGATGCCAGCGGAAGAAACGCCATCGTCACCCTTCTTGCCAATCTCCTGTCGGAACGTCTCGACGAAGAACAACTGGCGGCGGCAGCTTCCGTCATCACCCAGCTCGGAACCACCCTGGGGTTCTTGGCCGCCCAGCGTGCACTGGACGCCACGCGAAACTTAAATGCCGCCCAACGGCAGGCACTGTCTTCCGATCTTGCAGAGGATGGAACACAATCTCCCCAGCACAATATAGAAACGAAGCCATAAGACCATACGCCACACTTTTTCATGCGTGCGGGACCAACGCAGCTTTTTCTTACGGCTTGGTGTTCTGGCTTTCTTCCAGCTTTCGATAATCCAGCTTTCCTCGCTCCGTATAAGGAAGCCGTGACCAGAAACAGTACATACCGGGAATCAGATACGTATTAAGCGCCTGCTTGGCGCGCAGCCGAAGTGCCCGCTCCAAGGTTTCCTGATCGGTCCCTGGTTGGGGGACAATATGGGCCACAGGAACGGTCTCTCCTCTGGAATTCCTGCCTCCCACCACTGCGCAGGCCTCCACTTGATCCTCCTGCAAAAGGCACTCCTCAATGACAGAAGGAAATATCTTAAAGCCATTGCGGGAAATCATGCGCTTTTTTCGCCCCGTGACCACAATTCTGCCGTCGGCGGTTTGATGGCCCAAATCCTTGGTCCATACCCATAAGGTCCCATCGGGGCCAGGACGGAGAACCTCAGCGTCCGCCTCCGGCACGCCGTAGTATCCATTCATCACTGTATTGCTTTGAATGATCAGCTCCCCCTGCCCCTCCGGTGGGCAGGCCGCTCCGGTCTCAGGGTCCACTGCTATGATCCGACAGCCCGGCAGGGGACGTCCTACATCCCCCGCCTCCCAGTCCCCATAGCTGACACAGACAATCCCGGCCACCTCAGACATTCCATATTCCTTGATCAGCCGGGCGGGGCAGCCTCTCTGGGCCAAAAAATCATTGATCCGTCGCTCCATCGCCGCCGTCATGGCATCGCCGCCGCAGCGTGGGACCTGCAGGAAAGACAGGTCGGCTTGGTCCGCCCACGGGTCCTGGAGAAGCAGCTGCCAGTAGGAGGTGGTTCCGCTGACCTGTTCCGGACGATAGCGCCGCAGCATCTCTCCCAACTGCTCGGGGCGAAACATGGGGTACAGGATAATCGTCATACCCAGGCACAGCGGCACATGAACACACTGGCACAGGCCGAATGCTGAAAAGAGCGGAAGAAGCACCAACGTGGCTCCCCCCCTCCCGTACATCGTCCCCACCTGGGTATACTGCTCCAGGGAGGCCCGAAACGCCCGGCGGGAGAGCATCACACCCTTGGCCGGGCCTGTTGTTCCACCGGTATATGTGATGGCCACCGGCTCCTCCCAGCGGGCAGATTCCGGAACAGATTCCCCTGTATCTTGGAGAAATTCTTTCCAGGAGACACATCCCGGTCCCTTCTCCCCTTCCCAGACGCCCACCCGGAGTTTCCGCCCCAGCTCCGGCGTGAGATAGGGAGCCAGAGGAAGCACCACAAAATGTTCCGCCGGCGCATGCCCACGGTTGGCGTATACTTTTTGGAAAATTAGTTCTAAAACCAGAACGACCTTAGACTTTGCCCGTGTCAGATAGAACTCTACTTCGGCTGGGCTCAGCTTCATATCAACCCAGTTGGCCACCGCGCCGATTCGGTCAATGGCATAAAATGCAATCACCGCCTCAGGGGTGTTCAGGGATAAAATGGTCACCAAATCCCCTGACTGCACGCCAAGCGCCCGCAGCCCTGCTTCCGCCCGAAGAATCTCCAGAAAGAAGGCGGCGAAGGTAAGACTTTGGTCCCCGCACCGCAGGGCAACTGCCGGCTCCATACCGGCCGCCCCTTCCCACAGGTCCTGATAAAGGGTCTTTTTCATTCCAACAGCGTCAGTTTGGGCCCCCCGTCGGGATTCCGGTCGTTGTCTGGGCCGCCCTTCTTATTGATGGCAATGTTGTTCGGATCAATGGGGACCTTCCGCAGCATCAATCCGGGAACCCCCGAGGCAGCAGCCAGGCTGGCACACTGGGACTGCATGTACGGAAAAAGCTGGTCATAGACCTCCCCATGCACTTGGCGCTTCACCTCGTCTGTCGTCGCATTGGAACAGTTGAAAATACCCACCAGTTCCACTGTCATGGTAAACTTGCCTCCCACAAATTCCTTATCCCGGAGGGTTTGCTGAAGCTTTCCCACGCAGCGGCTGCCGTCGGAGGAAAAACTCACGTTGAGGGAAAATGAACTGTCCAGCTGAATTTGGCCCGATTTCTCTAATTTATTGCTCAGGTGGATCTCCTGCACTTTTTGTGTGACTAATGTTGCGTTTGCCATAACTCCAGATCCTTTCTTCCGTTGTCAATCGGTGATGGCTTTATTATAGTACAGCAAGGGCCGGAAAGTCCAGGCCTTTCTTTTTGGCGGCGGGCTGTTGTAGAAGCCAAACATCTTTTTGCCTCTCTTGAATAATTCTGCCAGGAAAACACACAATAAAGGCACAATCCAAATCAAGGGAGAGAATGCTTTGGACACGAAAAAACTTGGGCGGCAGACCGTCCGCCTCACTTCCCCTCCCTCCATTGCCGGCTTTGGCAGTGCCGTAGGGAAGAAAGAGGGACAAGGTCCCCTGGGCCGCTGCTTTGACTTCGCCAGCCAGGATGACAGCTTCGCTGAAAAAAGCTGGGAGAAAGCAGAGACGGCAATGCAGAAGCAGGCCCTTTCCTATGCCCTGGACAAAGCGGGGATTTCATCCGATCAATTGGACTATGTCTTTGCCGGAGACCTGCTGAATCAGTGCATTGCCACCTCCTACTCCCTCCGGGCACAGAACGCCCCTTTTTTCGGCCTATACGGCGCCTGCTCCACCATGGCGGAAGGGATGTCTCTGGCGGCCATGCTGGTGGACGGCGGCTTTGCTTCCTACGCAGCGGCTCTGACCTCCTCCCATTTTTGCTCGGCGGAGCGCCAGTACCGCAACCCCCTGGAGTACGGTGGGCAAAAGCCGCCCACTGCACAATGGACCACCACAGGGTCCGGCGCGGTCATTCTGTCCCGCAAAGGAACCGGTCCCTTTATTACCCATGTCACCACAGGCAAAGTTGTGGACAAGGGGATTACCGACGCCAACAACATGGGGGCCGCCATGGCCCCCGCCGCCTACGCCACACTCCACGCCCATTTTGAGGAAACCGGACGCTCCCCCGACTTTTATGACCTCATCGTCACCGGCGACTTGGGCAGCCTGGGAAAGGAAATTGTCACAGACTTTTTCCAACGGGATGGCATTGACCTGAGAGGCCGCTATGACGACTGCGGTGTCCTTCTCTTCGATCCCACCACCCAGGATGTCCATGCCGGTGGGTCCGGCTGCGGATGCAGTGCCGTAGTGCTTACAGGGCACCTTCTCCGAGAAATGCGGCGGGGAACCTACCGCAACCTGCTCTTCTGCGGGACAGGCGCCCTCCACTCTCCCACCGCGACCATGCAGGGGGAGAGCATCCCTGGAATCTGTCATGCCGTGGCCATCACCACGGAGAAAGGAGGTGCGTCATGAGTGACGCCAGCACCTATTTGGCCGCCTTCCTCTGCGGCGGCATTCTCTGTCTCATCGGACAGATCTTGATTGACAAAACCAAGCTCACCCCGGCACGAATTCTCGTTCTTTACGTGGTGGTGGGTGTCATCCTGGGCGCCACAGGACTGTACGGACATCTGGTAGAGCTTTGCGGTGCAGGTGCTACGGTCCCTCTCACAGGCTTTGGATATAACCTGGCCCGCGGGGTGTCCAAGGCAGTCGCAGAAAGCGGTTTCCTGGGGACCTTATTGGGCGGCGTGACCGCTGCCGCAGGGGGGATCACCGCTGCTGTCTTCTTCGGCTACCTTGCCGCTGTCCTCTTTAAGTCGAAGCCAAAAACCTGATCCCCGTTGCCTTTTCTCCCTCCGGCTGGTATAATGTTTGCAACATCGACGGGAAACTTCATGTTTCGCCAAGCACGGACGAGGAGGCGCCTTATGGTCACCTGGGAAGAATTAGAGGCTCGATGCCGGCAATGTCAAAACTGCCCCCTGTCAGAGACCCGCACCAACGTTGTCTTCGGCGTGGGAAACCGGCAGGCAGACATTTTATTCATTGGAGAAGGTCCCGGTGAGCAGGAAGATTTGCAGGGGGAGCCCTTCGTAGGCCCCGCCGGAAAACTTCTGGATTTGATGTTGTCCCTGATTGACCTGGACCGCTCCAAGGTCTACATCGCCAACATCGTCAAATGCCGCCCGCCCCGCAATCGGGACCCCTTGAACACAGAGCAGGACGCCTGTATTGGTTATCTCCGCGCCCAAACGGCCTTGATCCGCCCCAAAATCATCGTTTGTTTGGGCCGAATCGCCGCCATGCGGATCATTGACAAGGGATTTCGTATTACCAAGCAGCATGGGCAATGGTTCGACCGGGCCGGCGTGCAAATGACTGCCATTTATCACCCCTCTGCGGTCCTGCGGGACCCCCTGAAAGGTCCGGATACTTTTGTAGACCTAAAAGGCATTCAAGCCAAAGTACGAGAACTCTGCCCGGATAGTTTCTCCCCTCGCCCGGAATAATGCAGCATATAAAAACTCCCTTTGTCTCCGTTTCTCAGAGTACAAAGGGAGTTTCTTCTTCTCTTCTTCCATCAAAGGGGGCACACATTTTCAGGACACCCGTCCAGGTAGGCCTCCACATTCCGGAACACAATCTCCGCACGCCGAAGCATACTTTCCTCTGTGGCAAAGGCCACATGAGGGGTTAGAACGGTGTGTTTTGCCCTCAAAAGAGGATACGTTTCCGGAAGGGGCGGTTCCATATCAAATACATCAATACCAGCCCCAGCAATCTTTTCCTGGTTCAGTGCTTCCGCCAAAGCGGTATTGTCCACAACAGCGCCTCGGGCCACATTGATGAGAATGGCCGTGGGTTTCATCTTTTGCAGCATGGCCCTTGAGATCATCCCCTTGGTCTGAGGATTGCTGGGCAAATGCAGGGACACAATGTCACTCTGCGCCATCAGTGTTTCCAAGGAGACATAGGAAATCCCCATCTCCTCTACCTCGGGACGAACCGTGCGGGAATAGGCAATAACCTTGGCACCAAAAGCCTGGAACAACCGGGCTGTCATGGTTCCAATGGCGCCGGTTCCCACAATGCCCACAGTACACCCTCCAATTTCGCGGCCACGGAGCGCCCCGCCTACGCCGCCGGTTCGGACAGCCGTTTCACAGTCCGGCATGTTCCGCAGGCAGGCGATGGTCAAGCCAATGGCAAGCTCCGCCACACACTGCGTTGAATATCCAGCGGCATTGCAGAGCATTACGCCCTTTCGCTTGCAGGCATCCAGGGCCACATGGTCAATCCCTGTGAATGCCACATCCAGCATTTTAAGGTTTGGCGCAGCCTCCACCACTTCCGCAGGATAGGGGTTATTGGCAAGAATGACAATCTCACTCTCCCCGGTGCGGCGGATGAGCTCAGCCGGGTCAGTGGTCTTCTCTCCATAGGCGGTGAACTGGTGTCCCCTCTTTTCCAGGCAGGACTGATACCGTGCCAACACTTCTTCTGGAATGCCAAGGGGCTCCAGCAATGTAATCTTCATGGAACCTTCCTCCTCTTCTCCCGCTCAGAAGGGCAAATTCATTCCGCCGGTAATTTTTCCCATGCTGGAGCTCATGTCCTCCATGGCCGCCCGAACCGCTTCATTGACCGCAGCAATCACCATATCCTGGAGCATTTCCACATCCTCCGGGTCCACTGCCTCGGGGTCGATGGTCAATGCCTTCAGCGTATGCTTGCCATCCACTGTGGCGGAGACCACGCCGCCGCCCGCCGTGGCGGTGTATTCCTTCTCCTGGAGCTCCGCCTGGGTTCGCTCCATATCTGCCTGCATTTTTTGGGCCTGCTTAATCATATCCATGTTCAGGCCGGGCATTCCCATGCCCATTCCTTTGCCGCCTTTCCGGCCCATTGGGGGACGTCCATAACCTTTTGCCATCGTGTTCTCGCTCCTTTAATCCAGTTTATTTCACGGTAAAATTTCCAAATTGCCGGCCTAAGGCCAGCAGATCATCAAATTTATCCCCTTCCGGCGGAGTCTGGACTTCCGCATGGGACAATGCTTGAGAGGCAGAGGGATTCCGCCGTTCCGCCGGTTCCGGTTTTCCCACTTTGAAAACCACCCGCCGGGGCTGCCCCAGATAGGCCTCTGCCGCACGTTCCAGGAGGGAAGGGGTATCTCCCCTGCTGAGGAATCCTTTCGTCAGTTCTGAATCCACCCACAGCGTAAGGGTCCTCTCCTCAAAGGTTCCCGTTACAGACTCTGGCTTGTGCAAAAAGGAATGCACCATAGGCGGCAAATCCCGCAGGGTAGCCAAAAAGGCCGGCCACTGTCCTGAAGGCACCTCTTCCGATGGATGCCTCCCCCGCTGTTCATCATTCGCCGTCAGCATTTTTTTCTCTCTGTCCATCTTTACGTCGGGAGACAGAGCCGGCACATCGAATGGGCCAGAGGAAAATCCAGCGTCCTCCCAAGGGGGCACATCCTCCTCCGAAAAGACAAACGTCTCCTCTTCCTCCTGGGGAGACACCGGCACCCACGGCGGTGTCTCCTCCGCAGGAATTGGTTCCTTTGAAGAAGCGTTCTCCTCTGGCGGCGAGACGATTTTCTCCTGCTGTATCGGGATGCTTCCCTGAGACAGCTGTTCCTCTAAACGGCTGAGGCGGGACAAAATCCCCTCCTCGGTCTCAGACAAACGGCGGTCGCAAAGCCGAATTAGGCAGAGCTCAACGTCGAAGCGCCGGCTGCTGCTACGGTACAGTTCTGCCTGTGCTCTCTGCAAAAGAGTCATGATCTGCACCAGCTCCCCGGAGGTAAACCGCTGGAGCAGCTGTCGGATGGTGCGCTCCTCATACCCTCCTGTCAGAAGTCCCTGGCCGCCCTCCGGCGCGGTTTTCCGAATCAGAAGATCCCGGACCAATGCCGCAAGCTCTCCCAGCAACGCCCCCATGTCCTTACCATCCCGATAAAGGCCATCCAGCGCCTCCAACGCGCCGGCGGTGTCCTCCCGGGCCACACAGTCCAAAAGTTCGGCGGTTCGACGATTTCCCGCCAATCCCAAAACGTCCAAAACAACGGTTTCGTTGAGCTCTCCCTCTGCCCCGCTGCACTGATCCAGCAAAGACAATCCATCCCGCAGCCCACCATCGGCCAGACGGGCCAGAAGCTCCGCGGCAGGTGTTGACAACGGAATTCCCTCCTGGCGGGCAACATAATCCAGTCGCCCTGCCAACGCCTTAGGAGAGATCCGCTTAAAGGCAAATTGCTGACACCGGGATTTGATGGTGGCGGGCACCTTATGCAGTTCGGTCGTGGCCAAAATAAACATCAAATGGGCCGGAGGCTCCTCCAGAATCTTCAGCAGCGCATTGAATGCCGCTGTGGACAGCATGTGAACCTCATCCACAATATAGACCCGCTTACGCACCGCCGCCGGCGTATAGGCCGCCTCGTCCCGCAGCGCGCGAATCTGATCGACCCCGTTGTTGGAGGCGGCGTCCAATTCTAAAACGTCCAGGATAGAACCGTTCTCAATTCCCAGACAGGCGGGGCAGGCATTGCAGGGATTGCCGTCCACAGGATGCTCACAGTTCACCGCCCGAGCCAAGATCTTGGCACAGGTGGTCTTTCCAGTCCCCCGGGTTCCCGTAAAGAGGTAGGCATGGGATAAACGTCCCGTCGCCACTTGCCGTTTCAGCGTCTCTGTGATATGGGGCTGCCCCACCACCTCGTCAAAGGTGCGGGGGCGCCACTTGCGATAAAGCGCCTGATACACCCGCTCTCCTCCTCTGCCCACAAAAATCAGTCCGCCAGACACATTCGGGATCCGGCAGGACCGCACACCGGCCTTTGAAGGACCTCTCATTCCTGTCTCACCGGCAGCCAGCTCAAAACCGGCAAACCCGCGGCACACGCGGCGTTCTGCTTAGTGCTGCTCGGTTCCCCGCCTGACACGGTTCACAGTGCTGCGTTGCGCAGGACCGATTTATCATCACCGCTTACCGGCAACTAACGAAACAAGAGGCCTCCGGGGGTCCGGGATTCATCCCTGCTACAGCGGATTGCAGGTACAGGGCACCGCTATCTCCCCGACTAGTGCGGCCATGCCCGACACCGATACGGTATCTGGCAGACTGTTGGCTTGTATTGTACATCATTTTCCCAAAAGAATCAAGAAGCTCTCTCAAAAATCTTTCACTTCTTTTTCTGTTTTTCACACAGGGCTTCTCTATTTCTCTCCCCGCCTCTAAAATTTTTCCGGTTTTTTCTTCAAAAAAGACTTTACTTTTTAAATTCTCCTGATATAATATAGTCTTGCTTAAAGCATTTGGGCCTGTAGCGCGGTTGGGAGCGCAAAGGGTTCGGTTTTCTGCCACACCTATAATTTCATATTGCTTTGTTTTCCTGTTCTGTTTTTGGAACTGTTGATTTGGGCCCGTAGCTCAGTCTGGGAGAGCGTACGGTTCGCATCCGTAAGGTCGAGGGTTCGATCCCCTTCGGGTCCACCAAAGAAGCACCGCAATTTTGATACAATGGGTATCAAGGTTGCGGTGCTTTCTTTTTGCCCAAAAGCCCTGATTTCAAGGGGTTTCTGGCTTTTATCAGTCCCAGCCTCCATCAGATAAAGCGATAGCCTGTTGCCTACCCAGTCTGCAAAGGCGCCGAGCAGTAGCGGCCAGCGTTTGATTTATGGGTATCGTTTAATTTGTGGGCTATCGTTTCATCTTTGCAGATTAAAAGGAATTCCAATAGAGCTTTAACTGGCAGAAAAATGTTCGTCCACAATCGTATTTAACTGAGTAGCAATTTCGGAGAATTCTTGATTCAAGTCAAGCGTTCGGACGCTAATCTTGTTGCCACTCATCTGGTAGCTGTTGTCCGGCTGAATAGCCTCATCCGTTGCGGCATAAAGGAGCATACCAGAAACCGTATGCGGTTTATCACCAAACCCTGTATCCTTGTTCTTGACGTAAGTGAAAATCTGATACAGATTGCCAGAGTGCAGTGTGTGGACATCGTACTGCGTCTGCGTCGTATGCGTATAGTATTTGGCGTCAATGATGAGAACCGTATCATCCTTGGTCAGCATGATGTCGCTCTGCATCACTGGCAGCATCGTCCCAATACCATCATCCAAAGCCCATGGGATTTGTGAGGCCGTTGTTGTCACCTGCGGACATTCTTTAGCATAGTATTCGAGGATGAACTTCTCGTACAGGCGGTTCATGCGCTGTTCATCTACGAAGGAAGCCAGCTTGTATTCTCCAGAGTCAGTCGTCAGAAGCATTCCTTCCAAAATGAGCTGGCACAGACTGATGAGCATACGGTAGGTATTGTTGTTCCTCTGGAACCGAATAGCCGACCAGCGGATCGTGGTTGGATCGATTGTGTCAACATTCGAGAAGAACAACATTTCCTTCTTTAAATCACTCTTGTATTCTTGATCTACCCGCGTGTGCCGGAGTAGAAGCATAACAGTCGTTTTGAGTATCTGATTTAGAAGGTTGTTTTCGGAAAGCTCGTCATACTCGCAGGTCAGTACCCGTTTCCTGGCGAGGCGATTCTGTATGGTTCCCGGTATATCGATTTTGCCACGAACATCAGCAACATCCTCTTTCCTGTTCAGGTACTCCCGATACAGACCCTGTTTCAACTGTCTGCTGATGCCCTTCGCCAGAATTGCGGCAAAAAGGTTGTGCATGTTCTCAAACTCTTCAGTGGCAATATCCTCATAGCCGCCTTGATTCAGTGTCGTGAAGGCATACGAAAGCATATAGTATATATTTTTTATGAAGATGCTCTTATCTTTAATCATTGAAACACACCTTGCAGAATGTTCTCCCAACGCTGGAGTTTATTGGCGTCGTCGAACCAGTATTCGCTGAGCATCGGAAGAATGTCATAGTCAACGATGGAGTGCAGCCATTCCTCGGTGCATACATCCCTGCCGCAGAAATAGCTGTGGCCGATGCAGAAGCCCTTACCCAACGACTTGTCAAGAGTGATCTCACGGTTCAGGTCCTTCACCTTGTTAATAAGTTCATTCAGCGTCTCGTTGTTCAGACCGTTCTGATAATGAATGAATCCCTCGGAATCGAAGCCCGGTTCCACCTCAAAGAAGCTGAAACGACGACGAAGCGCGTAGTCGATCATAGCAAGGCTACGGTCTGCCGTGTTCATCATGCCGATGATATAAAGATTCTTCGGCACTGAGAACGAGAGACCATTATAGGCCAGAGTCGCTTTTGTGCCTCTGTAGTCCTTTTCGATCAGCATCAGCAACTCACCGAAGATTTTACTCATGTTGCCACGGTTGATTTCGTCAATGATAAAGAAGAACTCCTTGTCCGGCTGGTTGGCAGCCCTCTGGCAGAAACGATAGAAAATACCGTACTTCAACTCAAAGCCGTCCTCGACCGGCTTATAGCCCATCATGAAGTCTTCGTAGGAATAGTTCTGGTGGAACTGTACGAACTCGATGCGGCTATCATCTTTTTCGCCCATCATGGACCACGCCAGACGTTTTGCGGCGAAAGTCTTACCAACACCGGGAGCACCCTGCAGAATGATGTTCTTCTTATTGCGGAGAACAGCCACAAGGTTCTCGTAGCGTTTTTCGGTCATGTACACTTCATCGAGGAAATCGCTCTTTGTGTAAGCATCAATGGAGGCTTCCTGCGCTGCCGGATTTTCCTCACGAATCAAATCGAAGATGAAGTCAAATTCGCCTCTGGTGAGCTTGAACAGGCTACCTTGCGGATTCTGAAAATACTCCATACGCTCCAGTTCCGGGCATCCTCTCAAGGTCGCATAATCAATCGGTGAAGTCAGGCCTTCGACCTTTTCAAAGAACAGCTTCTCGCCGTCCTGCTCTGCGCTGACGCGACCGATGGCGACGATCTGCTTCACCGGATTCGATTCATATCCGATGATCATATCCCCAGCCTTCGCATCAAGGAAGTTCTGGAAGATACGACGCTTATTTCCGTTCTCATTATAAAGTGTGTATGCCTGAACCTCGCCAACCGCAATGTCGGAAAAGCTCCAGATCTTTGGATTGGCATTCAGCCACCAATAGCCGTGATCCTGCTCTCCGGGAGCCGCTGCAACATACAATTCGATGCTACTTAGATCTACTTTATCAAGGGCTGCTGAAAGCTCGTCTCTTAACTTCCAAATAAAACTTCCATCCTCATCCTTTCCTGCGTCACGGCCTGTGTATAGGATTGTCCACCACTGTATAGAACCGTCCTCTCTGGCATTCGGGGTGATGCCGGTGGAATCGCATACCCGCCTTGCCAATGCAACAGAACCTGAATTATAGAAGTTCTTTGTCTCTCCATATTTCACGGCAAGCTGTGTGCAGGAAGCCACCCCACCGTAATCCTTCATACGTTTCATAATTTCAAGGGCACCGGTGGTAAAGACAGCTTCATCCTTCAGAAGTTTCAACCAGTCATCAACAGAAAGACCTGGGTCATAATCTGAACCATACCATTCTGTAGTCGCAGCAGCGGAAGCCTCTTTCTGAGAATAATATCTGCTAATGTAAAAACCGACATCGATCGTCAGCGTTTTCAGTTGCGGATCAGGATAGCAGGTGTCCGTAAGCTGAGATTGGAACAGGTTCACCAATTCCGTATCTTCTTTCAGCGCCACGCTGATCTCATCATACAGCTTCAGAAAATTCCGAATATTGTCGGCATAAGCACCTTTCTTAAATCGATAGTCCGATTCCAATTCGCTGGCGACTGTTTTTACTTCGCCGAATTTATAGATGTAGTATTTGTCTGGAAAACGAAGCCAAAGGTATGTGCTGATGGCATTTTCGTACTGATAGTGCTGTGCAGCTCCGTTTCCATACTTCTCCAGCAGAACAGTCGACTGCATTTTGAACGCATTGATTCGTTCGTACACATCTTTGCTTTCATCATACAGCGATAAAAACATGGCGCGCACTTCTTCAGGCGCAGATTTAGCAAAGCCAACAATCATGCCTTTCGGGAAATTGTTAGCAGACGCCAGCAGATTATAGGTCTTGTCCAGGGAGCGGTTTAACATTTCTGCAAAGTCAGGAGCATTCACATCCCAATTATCCTGGAACCACTTCACGGCTTCCCATTTATATTTTTCTTCGCCCCACAACTTTGAAACGAAATTCTGTTTGTACTGTACCAGTACCTCTGTCAAACGGAACTGCTCAAACATACAATCACCTCACTATGCGTCTCGTAAACTCTTATAGATTTCTTCGGAGAAGATACCCAAAACCTGCCGTTTCATCTCCTCATTGGAAAGCAGAAGGGAAAAGAAATCCTGGTTCTGGGACAACCCTTCGATGAGAGCATCGTCAATGTCATCAAAGTAGGAGAACTCGAAGTCTGTCTGCGTATTATTCTTTGCGCTGGTCTTAAGTCTCTCTGATTTCATCAGAATATCCCTGATCTGAAGCATGGCCTTGACCACCACATCGTTATCATAGGATTTTCCGGTGCGGCTGTTTATCTCATCAATGATCTCTGACAGCCGCTGCTCCTTGTCTTCCGTAAGGCCAAAGTGCTCGGCCGTGGGCAGTTTCATCACCGGCTTTGCCACCAGGTTTGGAGAAACGTGCTCTTCACCCTTCTTCTGAATAAAGTTGGATGCTTTAATTTTACCGTCAAGGTTAAAACCGGCACCAGGATGCTTGATATTGATGTACGCCAGCAGGTAAGCGATAAAGTTATACTTCTTGTGCAGTTCGACATCCTCAAAGCAAGACACCTGCAACAAGAACTCGTAGTAGCGGACAAAGCTGCGCATGGCCGCAACCGCTTCTCGCTGTTCCTCATACTCATAGTGATCCAGCAGCTTTTTGCTCTTTTGCAGGAAGAAGGTCAGCCGCTGCTTCTGCTTGCCGGTGACTTTTTCCGCATACAGGATCTCGTTTGCACTGTCGATATCCGCAGGATCAAATAGCGCATAGGCATCGATCTTGGCCTCCAGGTCGTAAATGGCGTTTGGCGTCACGGAATTTGACAGAAGCGTAGTCGTGTAATAAGGTGCAAATGCAGCTTTCATATCCTCATAGCTGTTCACGAAGTCCAAGACAAAAGTCTTTTTATCGTAAGGCGGGCAGATACGGTTCAAGCGTGAAAGCGTTTGGACCGCATTCACCCCACGCAGCTTTTTCAGCACATACATGGCGCATAGTTTCGGTTGATCGAATCCAGTCTGATACTTGTTTGCAACCAACAGCACCTGGTAGGCATCAGTATCAAATTCTTTTGTGAGCCGATCCTCCGGAAAGCCGTTCAGAAAAGCCTCTGTATATTCGGTTTCATCATCTGGGAGTTTCACTTTGCCAGAAAAAGCTACCAAGGCGTGGATGCCCTCATACCCTTTTTTCACTATGTAATCCTCAAACGCCTGACGATACTTCACGGCGGCTTGCCGAGAGGCGGTGATAACCATTGCCTTGGCCTGGCCACCCAGTTCCTGCATGACGGTGGTGCGGAAATGCTCTACAATGACCTCGATCCGCTGCGAGATATTGGTATCATGCAGCTCTACAAAGCGGGCGATTTGTCGCTTGGCTGCGTTGGTCTTACAGCGGGGATCATCCTCAATTTCCTTATTGATCTGGTAGAAGGTCGAGTATTCGGTGTAATTCTGCAATACATCCAAAATGAAACCTTCCTCGATGGCCTGCTTCATGGAGTAGACATGGAAAGCCTCCCGCTGACCTTTGGTGTTCAAGCGACCAAAGAGCTGAATGGTGGTAGGCTTCGGAGTGGCGGTAAAGGCGAACATGGACACATTGGCTTGTTTGCCGTTGCGCTTGATCTCGTCGGAGATCATGTCCTCCACATCGCCATCAAACTGCTCGCCGGAGCCCAGAGACATCGTAACAGCGGCCATATCCTTACCGGCGGTGGAGGAATGGGCCTCGTCAATGATGACGGCAAACCGCTTATTTTTCAGCCCCTTCACGCTGTCCACGATATACGGAAACTTCTGGATGGTAGTGGCAATGATTTTTGTGTTACCGTTGAGGGCAATCGCCAAATCAGTGGAATTACATTTATCGTCCATCACCCGGATCAGCCCGGCTTTATGTTCCATGCCCATAATGGCTTTCTGGAGCTGCCTGTCCACTACCACACGGTCGGTAACGATGATGACATTGTCGAAGATGATCTTATTGTCGGCATCGTGGAGCGAAGTCAGGCGGTGAGCCAACCAAGCGATGGAATTGGTCTTACCGGAACCGGCACTGTGCTGGATCAGATAATTCTGAGCGGTACGGTTTTCCCGAACATCGGCGAGGAGCTTACGGATGACATCCAGCTGGTGATAGCGCGGGAAGATGAGGTTCTCAGAACGCTTCACTTTGCCGGTTTCATCGTCCACCTTTTCCTTGACCTCTACAAAGATGAACTTGCTGATGAGGTCAAGCACGGTATCCTTGGTCAAAATATCCTCCCACATATATGACACGCTGTATCTGTCCTCAAAAGCCGGATTGCCCGCCCCGGCGGTCACACCTTCACCGTTGCCCATGTTGAAAGGCAGGAAGAAAGTGGCCTCGCCCGCCAGCTTGGTGGTCATGTAGACTTCTTCTAAATCCATCGCAAAGTTCACAAGACAGCCTGACTTAAACAGAAACAGACGGGTCTTAGGGTTGCGCTCGGTGCGGTACTGGTAAATAGCGTCCTGATAGGACTGTCCAGCGGTGTTGCATTTGAGCTCAAAGGAGATGATTGCAAGACCGTTCAGGAAAATGACCACATCGATCCGCTCTTTGTCGCTGGCCCAGACCTCCTCCATGACGGAGAAGATATTCTGCCCATACTTCTTCGTTAGCTCCGGGTTAAAGGTGGTGGCGGGCTTGGTGTACATCAGATCCAGTTGGCGGTTGGAGATCTCAATGCCGTGCTTCAGCACGTCAATCAGACTGCCCCTGGCCTTAGTCGTCTCTGCGTTGATAAAGCTGACGATGGTGTCCTCCAGGTCATCTTTGTATATCTTCCGCAGATAATCCATCGTGTCCGGCTGGGTGTCAGCCAGAAACTTCATTAGCATCTCTCGATCCATCGCAAACAGACGGTCGAAATGAGATGCCTTACGGATGACATAGCCGTTGTCTGCCAGCCGCTCCAGGAGGAATTTCTGATAGTCTTTTTCAGATAACACATTATTCACCGCAGGACACCTCCTTTTTTCCGGTCACATACTCATAGATGAGAGATTTCTTGTAAGCCTCCAATGTGGAGAGCTGTTCTTGTTTTTGGGCGATAGTGTCATCAATCTCAGCACATTTCGCATCAAGGTGGTCCGCAATAGCTACCTGTTCGTCATACGATGGCTCAAATACCATCAATCGGGAAAACTCAGAATAGTTTAATCCCTGACGCACACCATTGCCCATGTTGTAAAACACCTTCATAACATCATAGGCATGGAGCAGAAAGTGAAAATATCTCGAATCTACTTCCTTGATTGGACACAGGTCAATATACGCCGATGTAATAATACCGTGTTCCTTAACCAGGCCAGTACGCAGGCTACGCTTATCATTCTGTAAGTCAGTCGGGCGGATGATGATGTCTCCAGCTTCAACAATATTGTAGGTGTTGAAGCTTTCAGGAAGCAAACCGTCACTGGTATTGATGTCCTTGCGGATAACTCTGCCATAACTCAGAGACAGCAAGTTATCTTCCACGCCGAATCTGTTCTTGTTCTTTCTCTCGCCGAAGTAGGTATACACAGGATGCAGAGGCCAATGTGCCGGTATCATCCCCACCCACGCAATCCCACTATCCTTCATCTCCACATCCGGCTCCAGCCCCTTGGTCACAGCCTCGGTGATGACGGAGCGCTTGTACTGCTCCAGAGTGTCGATTTGAGTCTGAATGTCGGCGGTGAGGGCGTCGATTTCGGCGCATTTGGCATCGAGGTAATCAGCAATTCGGTTTTGTTCCTCTTCCGGCGGTAACGTAATCGGCAGTTGGATGAAATTGGCCCATCGCATTGCCTGTCCATCACGTACAAGATTTGATGTGCTACTTAACGCATCAACATAGTTACTTGATTTGAAAAACCATTTATAATATCTCGGCACACGAATTGTTTTGTGAGGAATCAGCATTACATACGCAGAACTAATGCTACCAGTCTTCTCGCTATATTCCAGTCCGCCTTGAAAGCTTCTCATGTGTATTACAAAGTCCCCGGCACATACGAGCTTTAAAATATCAAAATCCTTTTGAACTGTAACGATATTTGCACCTGTTCGCTCCACATATTCAGACTGAGTAATGACTCCATATTTTTGCGAGGCGGTAAGCTGTACCATTCCTTGTGGTGCACGATCTTTCCTCTGTGTGAAGTGATATTTCGGGTTATCAATCTTCCAATCGACAGGAATCAGCCCTATCCAGTTAACTCCACTATCTTTCATCTTTCTCATACTACCACCACCTCACTCAAACAGCTTCGTCACACGCTTCGACACCGAAAGCTCCAGCTCCATAAATTTGGCTTCCAGTTCCTCGCTGGGCACTGGCTGCTGATATTTGTAGAAGTAGCGGGTGAAGGGGATCTCCGCACCGGTCTTGACCACCGGCTTCTTGGCTCCCAGATTCTCCTCAAAGAACCACTGGGCGTCCGGGATATGGGGCAGCACCTCGCGGGCCATGTAGTCCTTGATGTCCTCCTCCCACTTGACGATTTCCGTATCCTTGGTCTCCTTATCATAGAGAATATTTCCCTTGCGGTCCCGCTGAATTTCGGCGGACTTGTCCATCGCAGATAGCCCGTCTGCGATCTTCTCCAGCAGCTTCTTGTCCGCGGTCACATTGGCAAGCGCACGAGTCAGCACCGGCATGAATGCCGCCGGGGAGAGATAGATTTCATCCGATACAGCTTCTTTCAGTGCAGCGATAATGGCTTCATAGACCGGCTGATTGTGCTGGTAGTTTTCCAACTTCTTTAAATCCTTGCCGGTCGGCTCCTCCATATTTTCTATCTCATCGACCTTCGCCTGGTCATACAGGGAGGACAGCGACCCCTTGGACAACATCGCTTCCATGCGCTCCGCCGTAATGGCATAGCTGCGCTGGAGAGGCTGCATCACTACATACTCCCGGTAGATGAACTCCTCGTTGGGATAAATTTTGCAATATTCGTTCTCCGCGAAGTCCGCATACAGCTTGGTAATGGCGGTGCGGTCTTCGGGAGAGATTTCGTTTTTCTTGTCACCTAGGGCCTTGCGCAGCTTCTTGAAAAAGCTGGAGGCGTCGATTAGCTGGACCTTTCCTTTGCGTTTGGGGCGCTTGTTCTTGGAAAGCACCCAGATATAGGTGGCAATGCCTGTGTTGTAAAACAGATCCACCGGCAGGGCGATGATCGCCTCAATCAAATCGTTTTCCAGCATCCAGCGGCGGATCTGGCTTTCGCCGGAAGATGTGCCGCCGGAAAACAGTGGACTGCCGTTTTCAATGATGGCGGCACGGCCCAAATGCTCATCCATTTTGTCTACGGCAGACTGCAGAAACAGCATCTGCATATCGCCAGAGCCCGGCAGACCTGCGCCCCAGCGTCCGTCAAAGCCTTTCTTGTACTCGTCCTGAACCGCCTGTTCCACACCCTCGGCAGCGTCCTTGCCGCCCCACGGGGTTCCAAACGGCGGATTTTCGATAACAAAGCGCATTTTCGTGCCCTTAAAGCGGTCGGCCTTCATGGTGTCCTGGTAGCAGATATTTTCGGCGTTCTGCCCCTTAATCATCATCTCGGCCAGGCAGATGGCATAGGACTCCGGGTTGATTTCCTGACCGAACAGACGCACATCGGCAGAGGGATTGTAGCGCTTGATGAAATTATAGCTGGTGGAGAGCATACCACCCGTGCCACACGCCTGATCCAATACGGTGATGACCTTTCCGTCATCAAAGATATCATCACAGCCTTCCGCCAGCAGGATGTTGACCATCAGCTTGATGATGTCCCTGCCGGTGTAGTGGTCGCCAGCTTCCGCATTTTCAGAAAATCTGCGGATTAGGTCTTCAAATATGTAGCCCATCTTCACGTTGTCGATGGTGTGCGGATCGAGATCCAACTCAGAGAACGCCTTTACCACAGAGAGCAACCGATTGTTCTTGTCCATCTTGTCGATCTGCTTGTCAAAATCCAGGCTGCGGATAATATCCTGAATATTGGCAGAGAAGCCCTGGATGTATGCCTTAAAGTTGGCCGCCAGGTGGTCGGAGTCGTTGACCAGCTCTGCAAGATCAAACTCACTGGTATTGTAGAACTGGAATCCGGACAGACGGTACATCGCTTTCGCCGGATAATTTGGATTCGCCTTATAGGTCTCCACGACCTTGGCCTTCGTGGGCGCAAGAGCGCACTCAAAGCGGCGGATGATGACCATCGGAATGATGACATCCTTGTATTTATCGCTCTGATATGTACCACGCAGCTTATTGGCGATGGACCATATAAAATTCACCTCTGTAGAAACGTCTACCGGAGAATCGTCCCACATTGCATCGATTATCTTTTTATCAGCCATGCTGGTTACCTCGCTTTTCATTCGGCAGAGCTTTGCTGCCTTATCATACATACTCATCCGTCTAAAATGATCAGGACTCGATCCTTTTGCCAGTCATCATTTTGTAGTGCTGGATTTGACCGAGGGCATCGAAGATCATCTTGAAGACCCTCTTATAAGCCTCAACATCCTCGCAATCCTCCACATAGTTCAGCCCGTCACTGATGCCGTTAGGATTGTTGATATAGGCCAGCAAAGAAGACGCCAGCTGGTAGTCGGTCATATCCGGCTTCTCACCCTCGACCTGTTTAATGAACTTATTCCGATGTTCATCCAGCACAATCTCGCGAAGATCGCTTCCTTCATAGCCGCAAAGCTGTAGGAAATAATATTCCAGAATACGTCGCATCACGTTTAATGCCGGAATTGTAGACTGGAGGTCACGAAGCTCGTCCCATAAAGCAGCATAGGAGTTCTGAACCGGATTATAATTCTCCTCTTCAGACGGAATCTCCTTGCTCTGCCGCTTACAGAGTTTGATGGTGGAAATGTTGTCGTTTTTCCGAATCATGTAGAAAGACGTACAGTTATAATATCCAACCTGCTGATAAGTGACTTCACGGTGGAAATACACGTTATGCGTCAGCACGAACAGCTGCTTGATGTAGTCGCCTGGAACTTTCGGATTCAGGTACTCGGTATTGTTCCGGCAGACGTTGACCATCTCACGGACGATTGCACTGACGAGGAACAAGGCTGTGCTATCCATGCTGGATACCGGATCATCGATAACGACGATCTTCTCTTTGATTTCCTCGCTGCTCATGCTGCCACGAACCTGATGGTAGAAGTACAGGAATGCGATGAAGTTACGCTCGCCTTCACTGAGGTTTTCGGCCACGGAGCCATCCTCGCGGATAACCTCATATACATTTTCTACACCGGTCTTGGCACGAATGCCGAAGCCTTGGAAACCGGAGTCCCGCAGGATTTTATTGATACTATCAATGGCCGCTTCAGTGTTTGCATTATGCTTGTTCAGGGCAGAAATCTCTGTGGTAAGATCTCCAATTTCCTTTTTGAGCTTCTTTCCACGCTCTGTGACGTCCTCGATTTCCTTCTGGAGACGAGCCACTTCGTCCTGGTAACTTTTCACATCAGCGGCAAGCATGAACGCAAGATACTGCATGATTTCCGTCTTGCACTTCGTCTTACTGGACCGCTTAGCAGAAACAACATCGTTGTTTGCCTTGATCTGCTTATTGATCTCATCGATCATGGCACCGATCTCAAGCAGGAGCGTGTCAGTGTCCTCAAGTGAGATAGTCTTCGAAGGCTCTTTGACCTTTTCAGCTATACGCTGGCGATTGATTTCAAAGTTGCTCTCCAGCAAGGCGAGTTTTTCCTGATAAGCCATCAGATCAATCGTCGGCATAACGTCGCTGGCATTTGCCTGAATCGCCCGGACAATCTCTCTGGTCTCTCTTTCATATATAGTCTGGAACTGACCAAGATCACGAATGTCCTGCTGGTACTGAGCGTCAAATGTAGCAGCTATATCTGCCTCAAAGTTCGCAGGGAGCCTCTGCTGGCAGTACGGGCATTTTCCGCCAGCTGCACCAGCATAATGGGTATGGCCATCACGAACCCAGTCAGAAGCAGTGTCACCAAGGGCCTTCATGAATTTTGCGAAAGGCGTATCGCTGCTACTGACAATCATCCTGTCGAGCAGATCCTTTCCGGGGAGGCTACCGTAGGTGGTAGCAGCTGCTTTTTTGAACTCTGGATACGCTCTGGCCGAATCATCGAAGGCAACGTCATAAAGACGCTCCAACTCTGCCAGATCGTGGTCAATCGGTTTCACTTCACCGAGAACGGCTTCTGCAAAGTTCTTTTTCTGCTTCTTACCGTCCATGCACTTTTCAAAGCGACGACGAATACTGGCCGTCTTAGAAAAGCATGTGTCCTGGAACTGCGTCAGTGCAGATGCGAGACCGTCTGACTTCTTTTTGTACTCATCAAGCGCGGTCTGACGAGCATCCATTTTCTGCTTTTTCTGATTTGTGAGTTCAGCGATTTTCTTTTTGGCCTCGATATCCTCTTCACCAAAGATAAAGACGCCTTTGAGATCACCGTAATTTACAAAGTTGTCGTTGATGAAATCCTGATTATAAACGAGCACATCAAAGTCGTCGACGGTTTTGCCATCGGCCCAGACAACACCATCATCCTCTGCTATAGCATGGGCGATAGAAGATTTCCCTGCACCGTTATTACCATAGAAAAAGTTGACGAATGTGAGTCCGTCTATCAAGACATCTGTAAAGGTTGCTCTATTGAGCGTAATATTCGCAATTGCCGAAGGAACCTTACGTTGCATCCGTTTTTCACCCTCCTATTTCCATATCTAATCTCACTCCTGAATTTTCCCTTCGCGAACCCATTCATCCACTTCGGAAATTTTAAATTTATATCGTTTACCGGCCCTGTACACGGGCAGCTTTCCTTCTTTTATCCATGTGCGAACTGTATCTTGACTAATGCTTAGATGCTCAGCCACATCTTCCAGATTAACCCACTTCTCAACTTGCATTTCTTCATATTCGCGGCTCATCGTGTTACCTCCATTTTTGCATAACCGTGAAGCTTAAAGTTTGAATACTCTGTATCCTGCTTTTTCAAGAACCTCCACCAGATTAATTCGCTTGATTGCCCAATGCGTCCGACTGAGTTCGTTATAAGCCTTTGCACCGCCAATGCATAGATCTGCAGCAAGGTCTATCAAGACCTGCTGAGGCAGTGCATTCAGTTTGGTGAAATATATTTTGATTCCATTATCCTGCACTTTTATATCCGTCACATAACCGTAATAGGCCATGTGATCGGGATCGGTTTTTGTGAAATTATGATTCTCACTACAAAACAGTGCTGGAAAAGTCTTAACAATCTCAATCGCCTCTGGAGTAAGTGCGGCACACCGTGCCTTCATCTCGTCCGACGTGCTTTCTGTTAAAGCCCGATTCTTTGGAACAATGAATGTTGGGCCGTCATATTGCTCGGTTCCGAGGACAAAGAAATTGAAACAGTCATAGTTGAATGTGACACCTTGTCCAACGACAGTTCCACCGGCTGGCTGGGCGCCTTGCATAATGAGCACCGTCTGATTTGTAGTGGCGTCGTAGTGTTGAACATACGCAATCTGTGTACTATCGTTTCCGTACTGATTCAGGTTTGCCTGAATCGGCTGCTGCGGCCGGCCCGGTTGAGGAAGATTGTTGCCAATCTTCGCAATCTGTGTATCATCGCTCATAGGCTCAATCCTCCTTCTTACCGCCATAGTAATTCTCAACATGGCCTATCTGTGTACCGTTGTTGCCATACTGGTTGAAATTAAATACGAAGGGATTGTTTACGGTCTGTTGGACCGACTGTTTTTGTTCATCCTCAATGATGACAGTCTCGACCGGCTCAGCATCCGTCGTTGGCTTATCTACAGTATCCACTAAATAGGTAATCAGACCTTCCAGAATTCCTTCGCCCATGTGAGCTGTATATTTTCTTTGACCTCCGCCTGTAGATGGACACCATGCATCATAGGTCTTCTTGCCGATGCTGTTGTCCTTTCGGTTTACAACAACATAATGCCAAATGCCAAGTAGGAACGATGGGAGGCATACTTCCTTAAGGTCGCCAAGTGCGGCCTTTTTCTTTTTCTCTCCATTTGGCTCGACAAAGAACTCGTCCCCAGCCTGGATGGTTTGATCCTGTTGGACCAAATCGATGAGCGCTCGTACAAGATTGACGTCCTTATGTACCACCTCACTTATATCAAGGAAGTCATTCACGAATCCGATCATTCGATTTAGAACGGATTGATAGGCCGTTCTCACTTTGGAATCAAATGCCGATATTACCTGTTCATCATCAAAAGGCAGGTATGTGCTGTTCGATATTTTGCAGGCTTTGTAGTTGTTCGCTGTGACTTTCAGATTCTCCTTGCCGGGATCTGTGTAATCTGGATTGATTACCTTAATCAGACCCACCAGCACTTCTGGATCGGATAGGCCATCGCTATCACCAGAATAATGTTCTCTCGCTTTCATTCGTTGCCGGAGGGCTTGCAACACCAACGTGAAGAAAGTGCCTCCGCACAGGCGAGGATATTCGTTTGTTGTCACAAGTTGTTCCTCCAAATCTCAGACATCTTTCAAGATAACAGAAACCTATTGCATTAGGAAGTCCATATCAAACCCAACTAATTCATATTATATCGCAAGAAATACAAAAATACAATCTCTTCCTGTGCTCGTATGACCATGAGCACAGGAAGTTTCTGCTTTCGACCTAATTAACCTTACCAACTATGGCGGCTGACGCTATAAACGATTAGATATGCCCTGTGAAAACCTCAAGGCCATTTGTTGGATTTCGCAAAGTTGTAAGTCGTTGAGGTGAGGCCGTGATAAGTCGATTGACAACCAATATTTGAAAATGAGCCAAAGGCTCCCGTTAAAAAAAACGGCGAGTTTTTTGGCCTTTTGTGGTGCCCTTTTCTCGTCGGGAAAGGGCATTCACTATGTTTGCGTACCGCTACCATTTTTCTGACGGAGAAACTGTTTCTATCGAAATCCCCGATGATTGGGGCGAGATCCTCATTGACTTGGACCGCCAGGAGTACAACAACGATCATAAGGAGACCCGCCGGCATTACTCGCTGGAGGGCAAGGTCTACGAGGGCATGGACTACGCCGTAGAGGATTCCGGCTTAGAAGCTCTCTTTGCCGGCCCCACCGATGAGGAGCGGCTCCACGCCGCAATCCGGCAGCTCTCCCCCGACCAGCAGGAAATGGTCCGGGCCATCTATTTTGAAAACGTGAGCGTCAACGACTACGCCGCCCGGACGGGCGTGACGCAGTCCGCCATTTCCCACCGTTTGCAGACCGTGAAAAAGAAATTGAAAAAACTTCTGGGCTGACCCTCATATTCGGCCTTTCTCCTGGCCGTATGTCGGAAGGAGCAAGAAAAGCAGCCTTCCAGAAAGGATGAACGCCATGAGGCACAAGCTGAAGATCAGCGTGTCCAAGGAGCCGCAGAACGGCGGGGTGGTCAGATGCCGCAGTGTGACCCTGCGGGAGAAGATGCTCACCCGGCTCCTGGGCCGCAAAGAGCGGGTGATGATCCTCATTCCCGGCAACACCGTGGAATCCCTGGACATCACCGAGCTGTCGGAGGGAGGTGCGGCCTGTGAGTAAGATCAAACTCCTCCTGGATGTGGTGGAGGATATGCGCTCCCTCGCCGACAGTCTCCAGTCGTTGGCGGACGCCATGACCCAGGGAGAAGCCCCGGAAGCCGAGCCGGTACAGAAGGCCGCTCCGTCTCCTCCCAAGGAGCCGGCGGTCACGCTGGAGCAGGTTCGGGCGGTGCTGGCTGAAAAAAGCCATGACGGGAAGACCGAAGCGGTCCGGGAACTGCTGCAGAAGTACGGCGCTCCGAAGTTGTCGTCGGTGGACCCCAAGCACTACCCGGCTCTGCTGAAGGATGCGGAGGTGCTCTGATGCCGCCCTCCAAACACGCTGTTCTCTCTGCCAGCGGCGCCCATCGATGGCTCCACTGCAACCCCTCGGCGCGGCTGGAGCTGGAGTTCGCCGACCGGGAGACGGAAGCCGCAGCCGAAGGCACCGCTGCTCACGCTCTGGCTGAGCACAAGCTCAAAAAGGCACTGAAGCTGCGTTCCCGGAAGCCCGTCAGCCCATATGACTGCGATGAAATGGACGCCTATACCGATGGGTATGTGGAGTTTGTGCTGGAACAGCTGGAGGAAGCCAAGGCGCTCTGCGCCGACCCTCTTGTCCTCATTGAACAGCGGCTGGACTTCTCCTGCTATGTGCCGGACGGCTTCGGCACCGGCGACTGCCTGATCGTGGCGGACAAGCTCCTGCACATCATCGATTTCAAGTACGGGCAGGGCGTCCTGGTAGACGCAGAGGAAAATCCCCAGATGATGCTGTACGCCCTGGGCGCGCTCCGACAGTTCGACCATCTCTATGACATTACCCAGGTTGACATGAGCATCTACCAGCCCCGCCGAGAGAACGTGTCCACCTGGACCATCTCCGTGGAGCAGCTCATGGAGTGGGTGGAACACACCCTCAAGACTAAAGCGGAAATGGCCTACCAGGGTGAAGGGGACTATGTTCCTGGCCCCTGGTGTACCTTCTGCAAGGCGGCGGTGAAGTGCCGCGCCAGAGCGGAAGCCAAGCTCCAGCTCGCCAAGTACGAGTTCGCCATGCCGCCGCTCCTCACCGATGCGGAGATCGAGGACATACTCTCCCGTCTGCCCGGCCTGACCAAGTGGGCCGGCGAAATCGAAGCCTACGCCCAGGACGCCGCCATCCACCACGGCAAGGTGTGGCACGGATTCAAGCTGGTGGAGAGCCGCACCAACCGCAAGTACACAGATGAGGAAGCCGTGATCCGCGCCGCCAACGCCGCCGGGTACCACGACATCTTCAAGAAGACCCTCATCCCCATCACCGAGATGGAGAAGCTCATGGGCAAAAAGGCCTTTGCCGAGGTGCTCGGTAGCCTGGTCGAAAAGCCCAAGGGCAGGCCGACCCTGGTTCCGGTATCCGACAGGCGTCCGGCCATCAGCACGATGGATGCCGCCCAAGAATTTACTGAAATTACGGAGGTATAACGATATGTCTGTCAATCACAAGAACCCGACCAAGGTGGTCACCGGTGTTGTCCGCCTGTCCTACGCCAACGTTTGGGAGCCGGCTTCCATCAACGGAAGCAACCCCAAGTACAGCGTTTCCCTCATCATCCCCAAGACCGACACCAAGACCATCGATGCCATCAACGCCGCCGTGGACGCCGCCATCAAGGACGGAGCCGCCAAGTTCGGCGGGAAGATCCCCAACAAGGCCGCGCTGAAGCTCCCCCTGCGGGACGGTGATCTGGAGCGGGACGATGAAGCCTACAAGGGCGCCTACTTCGTGAACGCCAACAGCACCACCGCACCCCAGATTGTGGACCGCTCCGTGCAGCCCATCCTGGACCGCGCCGAGGTCTACTCCGGCTGCTACGCCCGTGTGTCCATCAACTTCTACGCCTTCAACTCCAACGGCAACCGCAGCATCGCCTGCGGCCTGGGCAACATCCAGAAGGTGCGGGACGGTGAACCTCTGGGTGGTCGTTCCTCTGCCGCTGATGACTTCTCCACCGATTTCGATGACGATTTCCTTTCCTAACAACCATCCGGCGAGGGTGGCGGAGGGCGACCTCTGCCGCCCTTACGTTGCGGGAAAGGAGATCCTATGAAAACGCTATCCATCGATATTGAAACCTTTTCCCCGGAGCCGCTGGCCAAGTGCGGCGTGTACCGCTACTGCCAGGTCCCGGAGTTTGAAGTGCTGCTGTTCGGCTATTCCGTGGACAGCGGCCCCGTCCGGGTGGTGGATCTCACCATCGGCGAACGCATCCCCGCCGATGTGCTGGCTGCGCTGACAGACCCTGCGGTGTCCAAGTGGGCCTTCAACGCACAGTTCGAGCGGGTGTGTCTCTCCCGGCACCTGGGGTACCCTGTCGGACAATACCTGGACCCCGACTCCTGGTACTGCACCATGGTGTGGTCTGCTACCCTGGGTCTGCCCCTCTCTCTGGAGGGGGCCGGCGCCGTGCTGGGCCTGGAGAAGCAGAAACTCAAGGAGGGCAAAGACCTGGTGCGCTATTTCTGCACACCGGCGAAGGCCAGGGATGGCTCCACCTTTCGCCGCCTTCCTACAGACGCGCCGGAGAAGTGGGCCGCCTTCAAAGCCTACAACCTCCGGGATGTAGAGACGGAGATGTCCATCCAGCAGAGACTGTCCCGTTTCCCGGTCTCCCAGGAGGAGTGGGAGAACTACCATCTCGACCAGCGCATCAACGACCGGGGCATTCTGCTGGACCGCACCCTGGTGACCCAGGCCATCCGTTGTGACGAGCGGTTCAAGCGCACCCATCTGGAACAGGCCCGCTCGGTCACCGGGCTGGAGAACCCCAACAGCCCCGCCCAGCTCAAAGCGTGGCTGGCGGAAAAGGGTGTGGAAGCCGAGTCCCTCTCCAAAGCATCCGTACTGGAACTTCTGTTCCATGCGGAGGGCGAGGTGGAGCTGGCCCTGTCCCTGCGGCAGGAGCTGGCCAAAAGCAGCGTCAAGAAATACACCGCCATGGAGTCGGTGGTCTGTCCGGATGACCGCGCCCGTGGGCTGATCCAGTTTTACGGAGCCAACCGAACCGGCAGATTTGCCGGGCGGCTCATCCAGGTGCAGAACCTTCCGCAGAACCATCTGCCCGATCTGAAACAGGCCAGGACACTGGTGCGGGACGGGCGCTTTGACGCCGTGGAGCTGCTCTACGATTCCGTCCCGCTGGTGCTTTCCGAACTGATTCGCACCGCCTTTATCCCCAAGCCGGGATGCCGCTTCTTCGTGGCGGACTTTTCGGCCATCGAAGCGCGGGTCATCGCCTGGATCGCCGGAGAGCAGTGGCGGCAGGAGGTGTTCGCCCAGGGCGGTGACATCTACTGCGCTTCGGCCAGCCAGATGTTCCATGTCCCCGTGGTCAAACACGGCGTTAACGGCCATCTCCGGCAGAAGGGCAAAATCGCGGAGCTGGCCCTGGGCTACGGCGGCTCGGTGGGGACGCTGAAAGCCATGGGCGCTCTGAACTACGGCCTGACCGAGGAAGAGCTGAAGCCCTTGGTGGACGCATGGCGGCAGTCCAACCCCCGGATCGTGAAGTTCTGGTGGGATGTAGACCGCGCCGCCGCTACCTGCGTCCGGGACAGAGTTCCCGCCGAGACGCACGGCATCCGCTTCTTCTACCAAAGCGGCATGATGTTCATCGCGCTCCCCTCCGGCAGAAAGCTGGTGTATGTGAAGCCCAAGATGGGCGTCAACCGCTATGGCAGCGAGTCCGTCACCTACGAGGGTGTGGGCGAACAGAAAAAGTGGCTGCGACTGGAGAGCTACGGCCCCAAATTTGTGGAGAACATCGTCCAGGCCACCGCCCGCGACATCCTGGTGGAAGCCATGCGCCGGCTGGAAGCGGCGGGGTACTCAATCGTCATGCACGTCCATGACGAAGCGGTCATCGAAGCTCCGGCGGACGCATCCCTGGATGACATCTGCGCTATCATGGGCCAGACCCCCGCCTGGGCGGAAGGGCTGCTGCTCCGGGCAGACGGTTATGTCTGCGACTTTTATCAGAAAGACTGAGGTGACCCTTATGGGAATCAACAAATTCAACTGTGAGGGCTACTACGACCCTACGGCCTACGAAGCCCTGACCCGGATTGAGAACGAGGCGCGCAAGCTCCGCTCCTTCCGTCCGGTCGTGTATATCTGCTCACCGCTCTCCGGGGATCTGGAGGGCAACCAGGAAAAGGCGGTGCGCTACTGCCGCTTCGCCGTGGACGCCGGGTATATCCCAATCGCGCCCCATCTGTACTTTCCCCAGTTCATGGATGACGCCAACCCCAGGGAGCGGGATCTGGCCCTGTTCATGGACATCGTTCTGCTCACCAAATGCGCCGAGCTGTGGGTGTTCGGGGACACCGTCTCCAAAGGCATGAGCATCGAGATCGAGAAGGCCAGGCGCAAAGGCCAGACCATCCGCTATTTCACGGAGAACTGCCAGGAGGTGTCCGTATGAAAATCGCTGTAGGCAACAGCCGCATGGATAAGAAGTGGAAGAACCGGGACATCTCCTGGGAAGACCTGTGCGCCAGGGTCGGCTCCACCATCCGCACCACGGAGACCGTGGAGGAATACCGCAAGCTGAAGAAGGGCGCCCAGGACAACATCAAGGACGTGGGCGGCTTCGTGGGCGGTCAGCTCCGGGAGGGGAGGCGCAAGAACGGCATGGTACTCTGCCGCTCCATGCTCACCCTGGATATGGACTACGGCAAACCTGGGGTCTGGGACGAGATCGACCTGCTCCACGACTTTCAGTGCTGCGTCTACTCCACCCATAAACACACGCCGGAGCATCCCCGGCTGCGGATGATCATCCCCTTGGCCCGCGATATCACCGAGGAGGAGTATCCGGCTGTGGCCCGGATGGTAGCCAAGGAGATCGGCATCGACCTGTTTGACGATACCACCTATGAAGCCTGCCGCCTGATGTACTGGCCTTCCACCTCCGCAAACGGCGAGTTCTTCTACAAAACCAAGGAAGGCCCGCTGTTGGACCCGGACGCCTATCTCGCCAAGTACGCCGATTGGCACGACGCCTCCACCTGGCCGGTTTCCTCTCGCCAGTCCGAAGCGGTGCGCCGGAGCATCACCCAGCAGGCCGACCCTCTGGAAAAGACCGGTATCGTGGGCGCTTTCTGCCGCGCCTACACCATTGAGGAAGCCATTGAAGCCTTCCTCACCGATGTCTACGAACCGTCCGCTATGAATGGGCGCTATGACTACATCCCCGCAGACTCCGCCGCCGGCGTAGTGGTGTACGATGGGAAGTTTGCCTACAGCCACCACGCCACCGATCCGGTCTGCGGAAAGCTGTTAAACGCCTTCGACCTGGTGCGGCTCCACAAATTCCGGGAGCTGGACGAAAACGTGGGGCTGGACACCCCGCCGGGCAAGCTACCCTCCTTCAAAGCCATGAGCGACCTTGCCCTGGCGGACGATAAGGTCAAAGCGGTCTTCGCCGAGGAGCGCATCGCCCAGGCCAGCGCCGAGTTTTCCGATGAGGACTGGCAGAACGGCCTGGAGCTGGACAAGTCCGGCCATGTGAAGAACACCCTGCACAACCTGACCCTCATTCTGGAGAACGACCCCAACCTCAAGGGCGTGGTGTTCAACCAGCTCCTGGACGGGATGGAGATCAAGGGCGAGGTGCCCTGGAAGCATCCCTCCAAGTTCTGGCGGGACGCCGATGACGCCCAGCTTATCAGCTATGTGGACGCCCACTACGGCACCTTCTCCGCACGGAACTACGACATCGCCGTGACCAAAGTGGCGGATGACCGGGCCTATCATCCCATTCGGGAGTTCATCGAAAGTCTGCCGGAATGGGATAAGGTTCCCCGCGTGGACACCCTGCTGGTGGACTATCTGGGCGCCGGCAACACCGCCTATGTCCGGGCGGTGACCCGGAAGACCCTCTGCGCCGCCATCAGCCGGGTGCTGCGTCCGGGCTGCAAGTTCGACTCCATGCTGGTGCTCAACGGTCCCCAGGGTGTGGGCAAGAGCACCCTCATCGCCAAGCTGGCCGGAGAGTGGTTTTCGGACAGCCTGAACCTGGGCGACACCAAGGACAAAACCGCCGCCGAGAAGCTCCAGGGGTACTGGATCTTGGAGATCGGTGAGCTGGCCGGGCTGAAGAAGGCTGAGGTGGAGACCCTGCGCTCCTTTCTCTCCCGGCAGAACGACATCTACCGGGCGGCGTTCGGCAAACGGGCCACGCCCCATCTGCGCCAGTGCGTGTTCTTCGGCACCACTAACGCCGAGTCCGGGTATCTGCGGGACACCACCGGCAACCGCCGCTTCTGGCCGGTCAAGACCCCCGGCAGCGGAAAGAAGCAGTCCTGGAACCTGACCCACGAGGAGATCCTCCAGATCTGGGCGGAAGCTCTCATGTATGTGCGGCAGGGTGAGAAGCTCTACCTCTCTCCCGAAATGGACGCGCTGGCCAAGGATGAGCAGCGGGAAGCCATGGAGTCCGATGAGCGCGAGGGGCTGGTGCGGGAATATATGGACACCCTTCTGCCGGAACGCTGGGCGGAGATGGACCTCTTTGAACGCCGCAATTTCCTCGCCGGCTCCGACTTCGGCAACTTGCAGGAAAAGGGGACGGTGAAGCGCACCAGTGTGTCCAACATGGAGATCTGGTGCGAGTGCTTCGGCAAGGAACGGGCCAACCTGCGTCGCACTGACAGCAATGAGCTGACGGGTATCCTGGCGCGGCTGGGCTGGAAACGGGCGGAGAGCAAGGTGCGCATCCCCCTCTACGGGCCGCAGTACGTCTTTGTTCCGAAGGGGTGTTCCCAATGAAGAGACGCTCAGGCACAAATTTCGGGAACAAGTTCCCAGGGGCAGCGTTCCTGTGTTCCCAACATTTATTATATATCGAAAGATAAAGGAAATAAGGGTCATCAGCACGCGAAACACGCATATACGCGCATAAGGGGATTTTTCGGTTCCCGGAACACAGGAGGCCAATATGCGGGAGAAAGCCATTGAAGCCAAACTGGTGAAGGCCGTCCGAATCATGGGCGGTCTCGCACCCAAGTTTGTAAGTCCAGGGTTTGATGGAGTGCCAGACCGCCTGGTGCTCCTCCCCAAGGGGAAAATCGCCTTCATTGAGCTGAAATCGCCGGGCAAGGCGCTCCGGCCTTTGCAGATAAGGCGGAAGCAGCAGTTGGAAGCGCTGGGCTTTCCGGTGTACCGCATCGACAGCCCAGAGCAGATTGGAGGGATACTGGATGAAATACAGTCCTCATAAATACCAGACCTACGCCACGGACTTCATCCTGGAGCATCCCGTTTCGGCGGTGTTCCTGGACATGGGCCTTGGCAAGAGCGTCATTACCCTGACCGCCATCTTCGACCTCTGTCTGGACAGCTTCCTGGTTCGCAAGGTGCTGGTCATCGCCCCGCTCCGCGTGGCTGCGGACACCTGGCCCGGTGAAATCGAGAAGTGGGACCACCTGCGAGGGCTTACCTACTCGGTCGCGGTCGGCAGCGAAGCCCAGCGCAAGGCGGCGCTCCTGCAGAGGGCCAGTGTGTACATCATCAACCGGGAGAACGTCCAGTGGCTGGTGGAGGACAGCGGGCTACCTTTCGACTATGACATGGTGGTCATCGATGAGCTGTCCTCCTTCAAAAGCTACCAGGCTAAGCGGTTCCGCGCTCTGCTGAAGGTGCGGCCCGGCGTGAAGCGCATCGTGGGCCTGACCGGCACCCCCTCCTCAAACGGACTCATGGATTTATGGGCGGAGTTCCGGGTGCTGGACATGGGCAGACGCCTGGGTCGGTTCATCACCCGGTACCGCAGCGCCTACTTCCAGCCGGACAAGCGCAACGCCCAGGTGGTGTTCTCCTACAAGCCCCTGCCGGGAGCCGAGGACGCCATCTATGAGCGGATCTCCGACATCACCATCTCCATGCGGGCCGGCGACTATTTGGATATGCCGGAATGCGTGGTCAACGAGGTCAAGGTCGACCTCTCCGAAAAGGAGCGGCAATCCTACGACACCATGAGGGCGGAGCTGGTGCTCTCCCTGAACGGTGAAGAGGTGGACGCCGGGAACGCGGCAGCTCTGGCGAACAAGCTTTCCCAGATGGCCAACGGCGCGGTGTACGGGGAGGACAAGCGGGTGCTCCGGCTACACGACCGCAAGCTGGACGCCCTGGAGGACCTCATCGAAGCCGCTAACGGCAAGCCCGTCCTGGTGGCCTACTCTGGTTCAAGCACGACCTGGAGCGCATCCGGGAGCGGTTCACCGTCCGGGAGATCAAGACCAGCCGGGATATCGCCGATTGGAACCAGGGCAAGATCCCGGTGGCGGTCATCCACCCGGCGTCCGCCGGCCATGGGCTGAACCTGCAGTCCGGCGGTTCCACCCTGGTCTGGTTCGGGCTGACCTGGTCGCTGGAGCTTTACCAGCAGACCAACGCCCGGCTCTGGCGGCAGGGGCAGAAAGACACAACTGTGGTCATCCATCACATTATCACGAAGAACACCATTGATGAGCGGATCATGTCCGCCCTTCAAAAGAAGGAACGGGCGCAGTCGGCTCTGATCAACGCAGTCAAAGCGGATCTGGAGGTGCGAAAATGACAGCGAAAGAATATTTATCCCAAGCCCGGCTTCTGGACGCCCGGATCAACGCCAAAATCCAGCAGGTCGCGGCTCTCAATGATTTGGCCACCCATGCCACGGCCACCCTTACGGGGATGCCGCGCAACCCCAACCGCTCCGAGTCCCGGATGGCGGAAGCGGTGGTCAAGATCGTGGATTTGCAGAACGAGATCAACCACGACATCGATGAACTGGTGGATTTGAAGCGGGAAATCACCCGCCGGGTGAAATCCATCCCCAACGCCGAGTACCAGCTCCTTCTGGAGAAGCGGTATCTGTGCTTCATGCCCTGGGAAAAAATCGCCGTGGACATGGGCTACTCTATCCAGCACATCTACCGTCTCCACGACTGGGCGCTGCGGGAATTTCCCGTCCCCAGGAAACATGAGAGTTCGATGTATTGAATGAGAGTGCCGCCCCGTGGTACCATTATAATTGCCAAAAGAATCAAGCGAAGCCATCGTGGGGCCACCCCTGCGGTGGCTTTTCTTATGCCCGGAAGGAGGTGGAATGGTGCCCACAAAGCCAAAGCGCCCCTGTTCGTACCCCGGCTGTCCCAAGCTGACGGACGGCAGGTTCTGCGAGGAGCACGCCAAGGCGGAAGCTAAACGCTACGAGAAGTACGACCGTGACCCGGCTGTACGCCGTAGGTATGGCCGCGCCTGGAAGCGCATCCGCGACCGGTACATCCAGGAGCACCCGCTGTGCGAGCTGTGCCAGCGGGATGGCAGGCTGACTCCCGCTGAGGAGGTGCATCACAAGGTACCTCTTTCCGAGGGTGGCACACACGCACGGGACAACCTCGTTGCCCTCTGTAAATCCTGTCACGCCAGAATCCACGCCCAACGCGGGGATCGCTGGCACAGAAAAAATGGAGACCACCCCGAAGGGTAGTCTCCAATATGGCGGAGCGGGCAGGATTCGAACCTGCTATGGGCACTTGTTAAGGTTTCTCACATTTCCCCTGCGGAGTCCACAGTTACAACGAGGCCACTCCGTGCGCGCCGCATACCACCGTGTTATACCCGTTTACCATCGCGAGTTCCCCCTTTAAACTTCCAATAGCAATTGCTGTTTGAATTACCGTCAAGAAGAGTGAAACTGTGTCGACTGGGACTCCGTTGAGCAGGGACATGATTGTCACCATAACCAACTAATGTTACAAACATAGTATAGCACAAAACTGACGGTAGGGGAATAAAAATCTCTACAGCCTGTGGGCCGTGCAACGGGCTGGGGGTCTCGCGCACAAAATCGCGGTTTCAAAGGGGGTATATACCCCAGGCCGAGAAAGGAGGTAGCCTGTGGCCAAAGACGGTACCAACTGCGGCGGTGCCCGTGCTGGTGCCGGCGCAAAGAAGAAGCCCCTCGTAGACAAGATCGCCGAGGGCAATCCCGGCAGAAGGAAGCTGACTGTCATCGACTTTCAGGACACAGCCGATTTAGAAGGTCAGCCCATGCCGAAACCGTCAGCCATGCTGTCCGCCACCCAGAAGGATGGCAAGACGCTGGTCGCCGCCGAGGTCTATGAAAAGACCTGGACCTGGCTGGCGGAGCGGGGCTGCGCCGCTCTCGTTTCCCCGCAGCTATTGGAGCGATACGCCATGAGCGTGGCCCGCTGGATACAGTGTGAGGAGGCCATCACCGAGTACGGGTTCCTCGCCAAGCACCCCACCACGGGGAACGCCATTCAAAGCCCCTATGTGGCGATGAGTCAGAACTTCATGTCCCAGACCAACCGCCTGTGGATGGAGATCTACCAAATCGTCAAGGAGAACTGTTCCAGCGAGTATGGCGGGGCCACGCCCCAGGACGATGTGATGGAGCGGCTGCTGTCCGCTCGGAAAGGAAACTGATATGACAAAATACAAAACGGCTGAGAGCGTGCGGCGCGGCCACCCAGACAAGCTGTGCGACCTGATCGCCGACAGCATTCTGGACGAGTGCCTGCGGCACGACCGCTATTCCCGCTGCGCCTGTGAGGTCATGGCCACCAAGGGAAAAATCTTCGTCTGCGGGGAGATCACCTGCGCGGCGAAGATCAACATCCGCTCGGTGGTCCGGGAAGTCCTCCGCAAGGTGGGCTACAACCCCATGAAATTCATCGTGTTCGTCTATGTTCACCGGCAGAGTCCCGACATTGCCGGCGGTGTGGATTCCGCGCTGGAAGTGCGGGACGGTAGCAGCGAGGATGTGTTCGCATCCACCGGCGCTGGCGACCAGGGCACCGTGTACGGTTACGCCACCAGGGAGACCTGGACCCGTCTGCCCGTCCCGGTGGTCTTCGCGAATGAAATCTGCAAAGGACTGGATGACGCCATGCACGATGGGACCATCCGTGGCGTCGGCCCTGATGGCAAGGCCCAGGTGACCGTGGCCTATGAGGATGGGAAACCCGTGAGCGCCAAGAACATCGTGGTGTCCGTCCAGCACGATGCGGACAAGGATCTGGAGGAGCTTCGCCGGGAGATCATCTCGGAGGTTCTGTATCCCATTCTGGATCGTTTCGACTTCCCCAAGGATGTGGAGATCCTCATCAACCCCTCCGGCAGGTTTGTGGAGGGCGGTCCCGCCGCCGACACCGGACTGACCGGCAGGAAGCTGATGGTGGACACCTACGGCGGTCTTGCTGCCCATGGCGGCGGAGCCTTCTCCGGGAAGGACCCCACCAAGGTGGACCGCAGCGCCGCATACATGGCCAGAGCTATCGCCCGGAACGTGGTGGGCGCGTAGCTGGCGGAGGAATGCCAGGTGTCCATCTCCTATGCCATCGGCAAGGCGGAACCCACCGCTGTGGAGATCGACACCTTTGGCACAGCCAGGGTGGACGAGGATGTGATTCGGCTGGCGGTGCTGGATGTGTTCGATCTGCGGCCCGCCGCCATTATGTCCCTGCTGCATCTCCGCGCTCCCATCTACGCCGACACCGCCGCCTACGGACACTTCAACGGCTACAAGTTCAGCTGGGAGAACCTCGACAAGACTGAGGAACTGAGAAAGGCGGTGGAAAAGTATGCTGATTGAACGTAAACACACCGCCGACCTCATCCCCGCCGACTACAATCCCCGCAAAGACTTAAAGCCCGGCGACCCGGAATACGACAAGCTGAAACGCTCCATGGAGCAGTTCGGCTATGTAGAGCCGGTGATCTGGAACAAGTCCACCGGACGGGTGGTGGGCGGTCATCAGCGGCTGAAGGTGCTCATGGACATGGGCGTCACCGAGGTGGAGTGTGTGGTGGTGGAGATGGATGAGGAACGGGAAAAAGCTCTCAACATCGCCCTCAACAAAATCTCCGGCGATTGGGACAAGGACAAGCTGATGCTCCTTATCTCCGACCTGCAGGGCGCCGATTTTGATGTATCCCTCACCGGCTTTGACCCAGCCGAAATTGATGACCTCTTCAAGGATAGCTTGAAAGATGGGGTGAAGGATGACGAGTTCGATGTGGACGCCGAGCTGCAGAAGCCTACCATCACCAAAGCCAGGGATGTGTGGACGTTGGGGCGGCACCGGCTTGTCTGCGGGGACAGCACCAAGCCGGAGACCTTCGCCCTGCTGATGGAGGGCTTGAAGTCCAACCTGGTCATCACCGACCCGCCCTACAATGTCAACTACGAGGGCGGCGCCGGGAAGATCAAGAATGACAACATGGAGAACGCCGCCTTCTATAATTTCCTGCTGGCGACGTTTCAGAATACAGAGGAAGCCATGGCGGACGATGCCTCCATCTATGTGTTCCATGCGGACACTGAGGGGCTGAACTTCCGAAAGGCGTTCTCTGACGCCGGCTTCTACCTCTCCGGGACGTGCATCTGGAAGAAGCAGTCCCTGGTACTGGGCCGCTCGCCCTACCAGTGGCAGCATGAGCCGATCCTCTTCGGCTGGAAGAAGAAAGGCAGACACCAGTGGTACACCGGGCGGAAAGAGTCCACCATCTGGGAGTTCGATAAGCCCAAGAAGAACAAGGACCACCCCACCATGAAGCCCATCCCGCTCCTGGCCTATCCAATTCTCAACTCCTCCATGAGCAACGCCATTGTGCTGGACCCCTTCGGCGGTTCCGGCAGCACCCTCATCGCCTGTGAGCAAACCGACCGCATCTGCCGCACCATCGAACTGGATGAAAAGTTCTGCGATGTCATCGTGAAGCGGTACATCGAGCAGGTGGGCAATGCGGACGGTGTATCCCTCCAGCGGGACGGCTTGACCTACCGCTATGAGGAGGTGGCTGGGGACGATGCGGAAGACATCCCGCTGTTCTGAGGAGGCGCCCATGGAATTGAATACAGCTTTGACCCTCGGTAGTCTTTTCGATGGCTCCGGGGGTTTTCCTTTGGGCGGTCTGCTCTGCGGGATCACCCCGGTGTGGGCTTCAGAGATCGAGCCGTTCCCCATCCGGGTGACCACAAAGCGGCTTCCCTTTATGAAACACTACGGCGACATCTCCCAGATGGATGGCGGGAAGATCGAGCCGGTGGACATCATCACCTTCGGCTCCCCCTGTACCGACATGAGCATCGCCGGACGGAGGGCCGGCCTGGACGGGAAGCAATCCGTCCTCTTTTACCAGGCCATCCGCATCATTCAGGAAATGAGGGATGCCACCCATGGCAAATATCCAAGATACATCGTATGGGAGAACGTCCCCGGCGCGTTCAGCTCCAATCACGGAGAGGACTTCAAGGCCGTCCTCGAAGCGGTCATCGGGATCAAGGAGCCGGGCGCCCAGGTGCCTATGCCTGAAAAAAACCTCTGGCCCTACGCCGACCTGTACATGGGAGAGCAGTGGAGCGTTGCGTACCGCACTCTTGACGCGCAACACTGGGGAGTCCCCCAGCGAAGACGCCGCATCTTCCTTGTCGCAGATTTTGCAGGCTGGGGTGCCGGACAAGTACTATTTGAGTCCGAAGGCCTGTCAGGGTATTCTGCGGAGGGCTTCCGTGCGTGGCAAAGAGCTGCCAGAAATCCTGCGGCTGGCTCTGGAGCGGCAGGCATCTGCCTGAACGACCAGGGCGGGAGCTGCATGGACGTGTCCAGCGAAGTCGCCGCCACGCTCCGGGCGGAACACCATGGGCATCTGCCCTGTGTGCTGGACGCCGCTGGCTTCTGCACCGAACACTCGGCGGACAGCCGGGGTATCGGTTTTGAGCCGGAGCGCGCCCCTACGCTTCGGGCCGGCGTGGTTCCTGCTGCTATTGCGCTGGAGAGCCACCCCATCGACAGCCGAATCAAAATCGCCGATGACGGTACCGTTCAGACGCTGACCTCCCGCATGGGGACAGGCGGGATGAATGTGCCCTTGGTGATGAAGATCCGCTCCGGCTGCGAGGGAGGCGGGAAAGGGCCGCTCATCCAGGAGGACAAGTCCGCTACGCTGGGTTGCAACAACGACCAGGCCCTCTTCGAGCCTGTGGCCTTTGGCATCTCCTCCGACCAGTCCAAGGCCATGCTCTCCAGCAATCCCCACGCTGGGATCTACAAAGCGCGGACATCCCGTACTCTGGATACCAGCGGCGGGAACCCAGGCTGCAATCAAGGCGGGATTGCCGTGGTTTACGCTATGACCACCGGAAGCTATGCCCAGGTCGAAAAAGAAACTTCTCCTACACTCATGGCACGGGACTACAAAGACCCCACCGCTGTGAACAGCGGCTACACCGTGCGGCGGCTGACACCCACCGAGTGCGCCCGGCTGCAGGGTTTCCCGGACTGGTGGTGCGCTGGCTTGGAAACCCCGGAGCCGACCAGGGAGGACATCGCGTTCTGGACGGAGGTCTGGGAGACACACCGAAGAGCCGTGAATCCCTCCGTGAAGCCCAAGACGGAGCGGCAGATCGTCAAATGGCTGAAAGCCCCTTACTCCGATGCGGCGGAATACAAGATGTGGGGCAACGGCGTGGCGCTGCCCTGCGTCTGGTTCGTCCTCTCCGGCATTGTGTTCAGTACACAATTATCTCCCGCATAATTCTACAATCCCAGGTTTCTATTTGACTTGATATTTGGGGGCCGCAGAGCGAATATGTGACTACCAAAAATCAAGGAGGAACGAGAAATGACCCTGCGATACAACCTGACCGGTGCCGACCGCAAGCGGCTGGTGACCGCTATCAGCGAGATCACCGGCGCTCCTGCTAAATACCTGGGCGCGCCCAGCTTCGCCTACCAGGTGGACTACTTCACCATCGACCGCAATGGCGGCGTCGCCTTTGATGACCGGGCCGACAGCGAGGAGATCAAAAACCTCATCGAAACGCTGGACAGCCAGGGCTTCACCGCCGAGCCGCAGGAGGTCGAGGTATCCGAGACTGTAGAGCCGTCTCCCGCCGAGGTGGACGGGCTGTGCATCTCCATGCCAGCCAGCCTGTTCTCTGAAGCGGCGCTGCAAAACCTCAAGGATATCACGGCGGCGAAGGGCAGCCTGATCCGCAAAGCCCTTGGGGTGGAGGAGCTACCCATTGAAGTCGGTGAGACGAAGGTCTCCTTTCCCTGGTTTGCCGGGACGCCCACGCCGGAGGAGGTCAAGGCCTATGACCACTTCATCTGCGCCCTGTGCGAGATGGCCAGGAACCAGAAGCGCATCACCGCCAAGGAGCGGGATACCGGGAATGACAAATACGCCTTCCGCTGCTTCCTCCGATTGGGCTTCATCGGCCCGGAGTACAAACAGGAGCGCAAGATTCTCCTACGGAATCTGACCGGCAGCTCCGCTTTCAAGGCGGTACCCCAGAAGGAGGTGGCGGACGATGCGGCTTCCGAGTAAAGAAACGCTGACGCTCCTCCGCTCCCGCTACCCCAAGGGCGCACGGGTGGAACTCATCCGCATGGATGATCCCCAGGCTCCGCCTATTGGGACGAAAGGCACGGTGCTGGGTGTGGACGATATGGGGAGCATCCTGGTAGCATGGGACAACGGCAGCGGCCTGAACGTGGCCTTTGGCGAAGATGTCTGCTGCAAGGTTGGGGAATAAGGCGCTGTAAGATACACAGTTTTCCGACCACAAGATCGTGTAGTTTATGGCTCAAATAGTCCTGGATATAGTGTGCCTTCAGAGGTAATATGACACTACTGAAAGGGAAAACAACACCAACCAGGAGGTAGAACCATGAACGAGAAAACGAGAATCCAAATCGAGGAAATGAAGAAGCAGACCATTGGGGTCGAGGTCGAGATGAACAACATCGACCGCAGCCGGGCGGCAAAGGTCGCCGCCGAGTTCTTTGGCACCGGGCGCTATGAGAACACCGCCCACCGCAACGGGTACAGCACTTGGAGCGCATGGGACAGCCAGGGACGCGAATGGAAATTCCAGAAGGACGTTTCCATTTCCGGCCCAGACAGCGAAAAATGTGAGATGGTCACCCCGATCCTGACCTACGCCGACATGGAAACCCTGCAGGAGATGATTCGCCGACTCCGCAAGGCGGGAGCCAAAAGCGACTCCACCAGGGGCTGCGGAGTCCACATCCACATTGGAGCCAAGGGCCACACCCCGCAGACCCTGCGCAATCTGGCCAACATCATGGCAAGCCATGAGAGCCTGCTGGCCGAAGCCCTCGATCTCGACCACTACCGCATAAGTCGGTATTGCCGCACAGTAGACCCTCGCTTCCTGGAACAGCTCAACCGCAGGAAGCCCACCACCATGGCCGACCTTGCCGACATCTGGTACAGAAGCCAGGGCACTAACTACGGCAGAAGCCACCATTACAATGACAGCCGCTACCATATGCTCAACCTCCACGCCACCTTCACCAAAGGCACGGTCGAGTTCCGGCTTTTCCAATTTGATGCTCCCTCCAATGGTAAACGCAACGGCCTTCACGCTGGCCAGCTGAAGAGTTACATCCAGCTTTGCCTGGCGCTCAGCCAGATGGCCAAGACGGTGCGAACTGCCAGTCCCAAGCCTCAGCAGACCGAAAACCCCAAATACGCCATGCGCACCTGGCTCCTCCGCCTGGGCTTCATCGGCGAGGAGTTCGAAACCGCACGAGACATCCTGACCCGCCGCCTTTCCGGTGACGCAGCCTTCCGCAACGGCAGAGCCGCCGCTTGAAGGACGCCGCCCAGAGGCCCCCGAACCCGCTGACGCGGGCTTTCGGTGGTAGAAGGACAAGTAACCTAAGTCCTTCAGGAAAGGATGGATACCAAATGGAACAAAGAAAAACACTCAACATACGATTTCCGCAAGAACTGGTGGAAAAATTGAGAGAACTGAAAAAACTGCGATCCAGAGTGGAGGGACGGCGCGTGACATGGAATGAACTCTTTGATGAAGCAATCGGTAATTACATCGAATGCGCTGAAAGGATTCTGGCAAAGGTGGAAAAGGAGGAGCAGGGCAATGACAGATAAGAGGTACTACATCGCTTATGGCAGCAACCTCAACGTCCAGCAAATGCGCTGGCGCTGTCCTGGGGCGCGGATCATCGGCACCTCGGAACTGCAGGACTACCGGCTCCTGTTCAAGGGCAGCAAGACTGGCTCCTATCTCACGGTCGAGCCGAAGAAGGGATGCACGGTCCCCGTTGCGGTCTGGGAGGTCACCGACCAGGATGAGCTGGCACTGGACCGCTACGAAGGGTACCCCAGCTTCTACTACAAAACCGAGATGACGCTGGATGTCAAAGGCATCTGCACCGGCAAGCTCCGGCGCAGGAGGGCTTTCGTGTACATCATGCGAGAGGAACGACCCTACGGCATTCCCGCCAGCAGCTACTTGAGCATCTGCGGCCAGGGCTACCGGTTCTTCGGATTCCCCGTTGACAAGCTCCTGGAAGCCTGTCGGTACAGCAGAGAAAGGATGAAGCCCCATGAAGGAAGATAACATCAGCCGCCTGTCAATCTGCCCACGCTGCGGCAAGCCCTACTACGAACCTCCGGCGCTTTCCCGGCTGGACAACGAGACCCTCATCTGCCCGGACTGCGGCACACGGGAGGCGCTGGACAGCATTGGCGTTTCGCCTGAGGAGCAGGACTCCATTATCCAGACCATCCACCGCTGTCTGAGGTCGGAATGAAGCTGTAAAACACACAATATCTGAACGCCATGTTTGTGTGGTATATTCCTCCGAATTGACTTGCTATTATTCGCTTTTAGAGCGAATATGTACACACCGAAAGGGAAAACACCACTTTTCAGGAGGAATTCAAAATGATGAAAGCATGGCAGATTCGAGAGAACTTTGAACTGATTGACCGCATTGCAATCAGCCGCCGCACCTTTGAGGAACTGTTCACCCACACCAAGGAACGCATCGAGTTCACCTTCAACGGCTGGGATGGCAAGTCCTACAACGGCGAAAGCCGGGTGGCCCGCGTCTACCGCAGCAACCTTCCCGGCTATGAGGATTGCATTTTCGTCAAGGTTGGCAAGGCCCTCCACTACATCGACACCGAATACCAGGTGGTCAACAAGCTGACCGGCGAAGCCCACCCCACAGCGGGCTGGCTGGTCGATGTCCTCAAGGGATGATTTCCCGTAAGCTGCACAGTTTCACCCGGCAAGGTTTGTGTAGTATATTTTGAGAAATCGCTTGCTATTATCCGCCTTTAGAGCGAATATGTGTACACCGAAAGGGAATACACCGCCGAATTGGAGGACACGAACATGAAGAAAACCACCGCCCAGAAGACCGCAGCCTACCGCCTGCCCGAAGCCACCACCCCGGAAAACCTGGAAATGAAGCTGATGAACAACCTGGGGACCATCCTTACCTTTGGCGACCGCATCCTCGCCGTCGGGTACTTCTACGATTCCAACGGGCGCAGCTACTACGGCGCTGTGTACCGGTTCACCACTGAGGATCACACCTGCGAAGGCGACATCAAGCTGGTCAGCGTTTCGGATGAGACCTTCATCGACAACGGGCACGCCATGGCCTGGGCAATGAGCAAGGCGAACTAAAACAACCACGACATAACACCCTACAGGGATGGAGCCGGAAGGCTCTGTTCCTCGTTACAGCCGCGAAGGGCTGTTTTTTTATGCTCATTTTACGGAGGTGACGGACATTAGAAAGCTCAAGAAATACACCCCCACACCCTTTATGGCCAAGAGGTCTCATTACGACAAAGCCCTGGCGGACTATGCCGTCAGCTTCATCCAGTGTCTCTGCCACACCAAAGGCACCTGGGCGGGAAAGCCCTTCGAGCTGATCGACTGGCAGGAGCGCATCATCCGCGACCTGTTCGGCGTGGTCAAAGAGAACGGCTACCGGCAGTTCAACACCGCCTACATCGAGATCCCAAAGAAAATGGGTAAGTCGGAGCTGGCCGCTGCGGTGGCGCTTCTCCTCACCTGCGGGGACGGTGAGGAACGCGCCGAGGTGTATGGCTGCGCCGCCGACCGTCAGCAGGCGTCCATCGTTTTTGAGGTAGCGGCGGATATGGTGAAGATGTGTCCGGCGCTCTCCAAGCGGGTCAAGATCCTCGCGTCCCAGAAGCGCATCGTCTACCATTCCACCAACAGCTTCTACCAGGTGCTCTCGGCGGAAGCCTACTCCAAGCATGGCTTCAACATCCACGGTGTGGTTTTTGATGAGCTGCACACCCAGCCAAACCGGAAGCTCTTTGACGTCATGACAAAGGGTTCCGGGGACGCCCGGATGCAGCCCCTCTACTTCCTGATCACCACGGCGGGGACGGATACCCGCTCGATCTGCTACGAGACACACCAAAAGGCCAAAGACATCCTGGAAGGCCGGAAAATCGATCCCACCTTCTACCCGGTCATCTACGGCGCCGATGAGGGGGATGACTGGACAGACCCCAAGGTGTGGAAGAAGGCCAACCCCTCTCTCGGCATCACGGTGGGCATAGACAAGGTCAAAGCCGCCTGTGAGTCCGCCAAGCAGAACCCTGCCGAGGAAAACAGCTTCCGCCAGCTCCGGCTGAACCAGTGGGTCAAACAGGCGGTGCGCTGGATGCCGATGGACAAGTGGGATGCCTGCGCGTTCCCGGTTTCCGAGGACGATCTGGAAGGGCGCGTCTGCTACGGCGGGCTGGATCTTTCCTCCACCACGGACATCACGGCTTTTGTGCTGGTGTTCCCGCCGCTGGATGAGGAGGACAAATACACCGTGCTGCCTTACTTCTGGATACCGGAAGACAACATCGACCTGCGCGTCCGCCGCGACCATGTGCCTTACGATGTCTGGGAGCGGCAGGGGTACCTCCAGACCACGAAGGGAAATGTAGTCCACTACGGCTACATCGAAAAGTTCATCGAGCGGCTGGGAGAGCGGTTCAACATCCGGGAGATCGCCTTCGACCGCTGGGGCGCCGTGCAGATGGTGCAGAATCTGGAGGGCATGGGCTTCACGGTGGTTCCCTTTGGACAGGGCTTCAAGGATATGTCCCCGCCTACCAAGGAGCTAATGAAACTGGTGCTGGAGGAACGCATCGCCCATGGGGGACATCCTGTCCTCCGCTGGATGATGGACAACATCTACATCCGCACCGACCCGGTGGGGAACATCAAACCGGACAAGGAAAAGTCCACAGAAAAAATAGATGGCGCCGTTGCCACCGTTATGGCCCTTGATCGGGCCATCCGATGCGGCAACGACACCAGCGAGTCGGTCTATGACAGCAGAGGGCTGCTGTTTTTATAGGTTGCCTATTAGCGAAATTCTGATGTCAGTTCTGAGGTGTAATCCCGTACTCGATGCCACTGGTTCTTAAAACGGAAGTACAGCTCACCATCGATTTCCTTCATGGGACAGGTATACCGGCATCCCATGTTTGTTATTTAAACCCAGTCACAGGCGTAGTTGATACAAAGCACCAACATTGTTGATCACTCCGTTTCGATAACTTCATAATCGGGGTCTTCATAATCCTCCAGAGGGTAGTCGCCTGGGTTAGACATATAAAGTGTTTCCGCACCTTCCCGTGAACAGGAGATCATGTAGTCCCCGTACTCTTTTGCCTCTTCTTCGGAATCGAAGAGTTCATCTTCTTCCTCCTCGGTACCATCGGGGTATTTCATAAGGAGTTTGAATTTTCGACCAGAGTCATCACCCAGGGATTCCGGCTCAAAGTCATCTGTCGATTCATCGGAGTCGCCGGTTCCCTTTGTAGCCAAGTATGCAGCACCCACCGCTACACCGATAATGCCGACAATCTTTGCCCCAGCCTTAAGGCGCTCCATCCACTTGGCTTTGCGCTTTTCACGGCAATCGGGGCAGAGCTTCTGTTTTGTACCCGACTCAAGCACTGCACCACAGTCGCGGCAAACAACAGCGTGAGTTGTTTCATCTGGCAAAGGTTCAATAGGTGTCACCTGGAGACTCTCAGCGTTGAATGCCCCAATGGGGTACTCACTAATATATCCAGACACCGTGAAGGATCGTCCGCAGCTATGGCACTGACACTCCACATTCTCAAATTCATAAATTACCTCATCACCCATCTGCCGTTCGGAAGTAGAAACAGTTCCTTCATCTTCCAGGTCAATGCGATTTTTCGCTTTGCAATAGGGACATTCAACAGCGCGCTGTAGACTAATGCGGTCATCTTCCCATGATGTGTCATCCCCAATTTCTTCTGCTGCCTGCTGGAGTTTTACCTTTTCACAGTACTCCTGCAGAGCTTTTCTAAAGATTTCAGACTTGGGAACGCCAGTCGCATTGCTGGCAAAAGCCAGCATTTCATCCTCTTTATCATTGAGGCGGACACGGTATTGCTTTTCGCGGCTATCTTCCTTTTTAGGCCTACCAAGCATTTTATCATCTCCTTTGATTTAATGGATATCCAGAAAGGCTGTAATCAAAGAATACACCTTTCTCCTCGCTCTGTCAAGTATTTGGATATCCAAAAATAAAAAGAAAGTGAGGTCAAGCCTATAGGCATCTTTTCCGGCTTGTTCAAATCCCGCGACAAGCCCCAGAACCGGACATCCGGTAGCGGGTACAGCTTCTTCTTCGGCGGCTCCACCGCCGGCAAGAACGTCAATGAGCGTTCCGCCATGCAGATGACCGCCGTGTACTCCTGCGTCCGCATCCTGGCGGAAGCGGTGGCGGGTCTGCCGCTGCACCTCTACCGCTACAAGGAGGATGGCGGGAAGGAAAAGGCGCTGGACCATCCGCTCTATAATCTTCTCCACGATGAGCCGAACCCGGAGATGAGTTCCTTCGTATTCCGGGAGACGCTCATGACCCATCTGCTCCTGTGGGGCAACGCCTACGCCCAGATCATCCGCAACGGCAAGGGCGAGGTCATTGCTCTCTATCCGCTGATGCCAAACCGCATGGTGGTGGACAGGGACACCAAAGGTCGGCTCTACTACCAGTACACCACCAGCACAGAGGATGCTCCCACCATGAAGGGCGTTACCGTCAACCTGCCGCCCTCGGATGTGCTGCACATCCCCGGTCTGGGCTTTGATGGGCTGGTGGGATACAGTCCCATTGCCATGGCCAAGAACGCCATCGGTATGGCGATTGCCTGCGAGGAGTACGGGGCTAAGTTCTTCGCCAATGGCGCGGCCCCCGGCGGTGTGCTGGAACATCCCGGCACCATAAAAGACCCCCAGCGGGTGCGGGAGAGCTGGCAGTCCACCTTCGGCGGCAGCGGCAACAGCAACAAGATCGCCGTGCTGGAGGAGGGCATGAAGTACACGCCCATCGGCATCTCGCCGGAGCAGGCGCAGTTTTTGGAGACGCGAAAATTCCAAGTCAATGAGATCGCGCGAATTTTCCGAGTGCCGCCCCACATGGTAGGCGACCTGGAAAAGTCGAGCTTTTCTAATATTGAGCAGCAGTCTCTGGAGTTCGTAAAATACACGCTGGACCCCTGGGTGATCCGCTGGGAGCAGACCATTCACCGGTCGCTCCTGCTGCCGGATGAGAAATCACAGTATTTCGTGAAGTTCAATCTGGAGGGTCTGCTTCGCGGCGACTATCAGAGCCGCATGAACGGGTACGCCATCGGTCGGCAGAACGGCTGGATGTCCGCCAACGACATCCGGGAACTGGAAAACCTCGACCGTATTCCCGCTGAAGAGGGCGGCGACCTGTACCTTATCAACGGCAATATGCTCCCGCTCAAGGACGCGGGGGCTTTTGCAAATACCGAATCCATCGATGACGGAAAGGAGGAAAATGCCGATGAAGAAGTTTTGGAAGTGGAGGAATCAAGCCCAGACAGAGACGGCTCCGGCGGAACGGACGCTGTATCTGAACGGCACCATCGCCGAGGAAAGCTGGTTTGACGATGACGTCACGCCCCAGCTTTTCAAGGAGGAGCTGATGGCCGGGGACGGGAACATCACCGTCTGGATCAATTCTCCCGGCGGCGACTGTGTGGCGGCGGCTCAAATCTACAATATGCTGATGGACTACCCCCACGATGTGACCGTGAAGATCGATGGCATCGCGGCGTCCGCCGCATCCGTCATCGCCATGGCGGGCACCAGGGTCCTCATGTCCCCGGTGTCCATGCTCATGATCCACAATCCTATGACCGTGGCTATGGGCGATACCGGCGAGATGCAGAAGGCCATCGAGATGCTCTCCAGCGTCAAGGACTCCATCATCAACGCCTACGAGATCAAGACCGGTCTGTCCCGCGCCAAGCTCTCCCACCTCATGGATGCGGAAACCTGGATGGACGCTGGAAAGGCGGTGGAGCTGGGCTTCGCCGATGAGGTGATGAAGCGCCCTGCCGAAATCGAGGACACGGAACCCCCGGCGGTCACCATGCTGTATTCCAAAGCGGCGGTGGTCAATTCCCTCATGGACAAGATCGCCGAGAAATGCAAAACCAACCGACCCGCCCCCAAGGCGGAACCCAAGGGCCGCTCTGTAGGCGATCTCTACGAGCGGCTCAATCTTTTGAAACATTAAAGGAGGAAAACTACCATGACTATTTTGGAACTGCGCGAGAAGCGCGCCAAGGCCTGGGACGCCGCCAAGGCTTTCCTGGACTCCCACCGCACCGATAAGGGTACCCTGTCCGCCGAGGATGACGCCGCCTACTCCCGCATGGAGCAGGATATCACCGATCTGGGCAAGGAGATCGCCCGGATGGAGCGCCGCGAGGCTCTGGACGCCGAGCTGAACAAGCCGGTCAGCCAGCCCATCACCGGCAAGCCCGCCGGCGACCAGCAGGCCGAGAAGAAGGGCCGCGCTTCCGATGAGTACAAGCGGAACTTCTGGAACGCCATGCGTCTGCAGGGCAACCCCTACGAGATCCGCAACGCCCTGCAGGAAGGCACCGACAGCGAGGGCGGTTACCTGGTGCCGGACGAATATGAGCGCACCCTGGTGCAGGCTCTGGAGGAGGAAAACGTGTTCCGCCGCCTGGCCAAGGTCATCCAGACCTCCAGCGGCGACCGCAAGATCCCCATTGTGACCAGTCACGGCACCGCTGTCTGGCTGGATGAGGAGGACGCACTCACCGAGAGCGATGAGGTGTTCGACCAGACCTCTCTGTCCGCCTACAAGCTGGGTACCTTCCTGAAGGTGTCCGATGAGCTGCTCAATGACAGTGTGTTCGACCTGCCCTCGTATATCTCCACCGAGTTTGCCCGCCGCATCGGCGCCAAGGAGGAGGAAGCCTTCTTCGTGGGCGATGGCAGCGGCAAGGCCACCGGCATCTTTGCGGCCACCGGCGGCGCCCAGACCGGCGTTACCGCCGCCAGCTCCACCGCCATTACCGCCGATGAGCTGATCGATCTGTTCTATTCTCTGAAATCCCCCTACCGCAGAAAGGCGGTCTGGGTGATGAACGACTCCACGTTCAAGGCCATCCGCAAGCTGAAGGACAACCAGGGTCAGTATCTGTGGCAGCCCTCCCTCACGGCTGGGACCCCCGATACCATCCTGAACCGTCCGGTCTACACCTCTTCCTATGTACCCGCCATCGCCGCCGGCGCCAAAACCATCGCCTTCGGTGATTTCAGCTACTACTGGATCGCTGACCGCCAGGGACGCTCTTTCAAGCGTCTAAACGAGCTGTTCGCCACCACCGGCCAGGTGGGCTTCATGGCCACCCAGCGCGTGGACGGTAAGCTGATCCTGTCGGAGGCCATCAAGGTGCTGGCGCAGAAGGCGTCTGCATAATAGAAAGGCGGTGGTGATGATGGACGAGCTTTTGCAGAAGGTCAAGGAAAACCTCATCCTGGAGCATGACGCCGATGACAAGCTGCTGGAACGCTTCATCACCGCCGCCATCTCCTATGCGGAGAGCTACCAGCACATTGCGGCGGGGTACTACCAGGAGCACCCCATGCCGCCCACTACTGAACAGGCCGTCATCATGCTGTCATCCCACTTCTACGAGTCCAGGGATGGCAGCACGGGCGGCTTTTTCGCAGATAACGTGCAGGCCGGTCAGCAGGTGTGGCACACCGTGAACCTACTTCTCCGGCTTGACCGGGAATGGAAGGTGTGAGTATGTCCTTTGGAAAGATGAACACCTTTATTGACCTGGTAAAAAAGGAAGTCTCCGTGGATGCGGAGGGCTTCAAATCTGAAAAGGAGGTCACCCAGGCCTCCGTCCGGGCATACCGGGAAGGAAGGCACGGAAGCGAGAGATGGGCAAACATGGCGGCTTTTTGGGAAGCCACCGACCTGTTCCGCTTCCGGGTCATTCCCGGTGTATCCGTGACCACAGACCTTGCGCTCCTCTGCGATGGCGACCGCTTCGAGATCACCTCTGTGGAAGACGTGAAGGGCCGGGGGATGTATCTGGAGGTCATGGCAAAGGTGGTGAAGCCAGGTGGCTAAAGTGAAAGTAGAAATGCCGGAGGAGTTCCTCCGTAAGCTGTCCCTTTTGGGCAGCAAAACAGATGAGATCGCCGGTCGTGTCCTGGAAGCCGGCGGCGAGGTCGTTTTGGCAAAGGTGCGAAGCAACCTCTCCTCCGTTATTGGAAGCGGGACAAAATATGACTCCCGCTCCACCGGTGAGCTGGAACGCTCACTGGGCCTGACCCCGCCGTTGGTGGACAGGGACGGAAACCACAACATCAAGGTCGGCTTTGCCGAGCCGCGTTCCGATGGCGGCAGCAACGCCATGCTGGCCAATATCATCGAGTACGGCAAGAATGGCCAGCCGGCGAAGCCCTTTCTCAAACCCGCCCAGACCTCGTCCCGGAAGGCCTGTACCAGCGCCATGATCCGCAAGCTGGAAGAGGAGGTGGAGAAGCTGTGAGTCTGCTTTCTGAATTGAAGACCGTGGCGGATACCTGCGCCATTCCGGTGGAGACCGGCGTCTTTTCCGGCGTGCCGCCCGACCTTTACCTGGTCATCACGCCCATGGTGGACACCTTTGCGCTTCATGCCGATGATTCCCCAGGGTACGACACCCAGGAGGCGCGGCTGTCCCTGTTCGTGAAGGGCAGCTACACCGCCATCAAAGACACGCTTGTCCGCGCCCTGCTGGGTGCGGATTTTTGCATTACCGACCGCCGGTATATCGCCCATGAGGATGATACCGGCTTTCACCACTACGCCATTGACGTGGCGAAACTATACCAACTTTAAATTACAAACGGCGCAGCGGCGCGGGCGGCAAGGATGCGTTACCTGGCTTGGTGGTGCGCGAATTGCCACCGGCGGCTCGCCGGTGAAATGGAGGAATGAGATATGGCTACTATCGGCTTGGACAAGCTGTACTATGCCAAAATCACCGAGGATACTTCCGGCAACGAAACCTACGGCGACCCCCACCCCCTGGCAAAGGCCATGACCGCCGAGCTTTCGGTGGAGCTGGCGGAAGCCACGCTGTATGCGGACGATGGCGCCGCCGCCGTGGTCAAGGAGTTCCAGAGCGGCACCCTGACCCTGGGCGTGGATGACATCGGCGTTACCGTTGCCCAAGACTTGACCGGCGCCACCATTGACGGAAATAAGGTGCTGGTTTCCACCAGTGAGGACGGCGGCACCCCTGTGGCTGTGGGCTTCCGCGCCAAGAAGGCCAACGGCAAGTACCGTTACTTCTGGCTCTACCGGGTGAAGTTCGGCATCCCCGCCACCAACCTCACCACCAAGGGTGAGAGCATTGAATTTTCCACCCCTTCCATCGAAGGCACTGTGACCCGCCGCAACAAGGTGGACGGTCAGGGCAAGCACCCCTGGAAGGCAGAGGTGTCCGAGGACGATACCGGCGTGCTGCCTGCCACCATCTCCGGCTGGTACGAAGAGGTGTATGAGCCGGACTACAGCACGTTGGAAACCGCGTAAGGAGGGCTGACCCATGAGCAAGGAGCGAAGCGCCGCCATCACCATCGGCGGTAAGGAGTATGAGCTGGTACTCACCACCCGTGCCACCAAGGAGATCGCCGGACGCTACGGCGGTTTGGAGAACCTGGGCGACAGGCTGATGAAGTCCGAGAACTTTGAGATGGCGCTTGATGAGATCATCTGGCTTATCACCCTGCTGGCCAATCAGAGCGTGCTGATCCACAACCTCCAGCACCCGGAGGACAAAAAGGAGCCGCTGACCCAGGACGCCGTGGAGCTGCTGACCTCTCCCTTCGAGCTGGCGGGGTACAAGGAAGCCATCATGGAAGCCATGTATAAGGGCACCAAGCGGAATATCGAAAGCGAGATGGACTCAAAAAACGCGCAAGTCGGGTAACAGACGCCGAGCTGTTTACCCGGCTTTTCTATTACGGCACCGCCCAGCTGGGCTTTACTCCGGAGCAAACCATGCTCCTGCCCTTTGGCCTGCTGCTGGATCTGTGGGAGTGCCACAAGCAGTTCCTCGGCCTGGCGAAGCCCAAGCGGGAGCTGACCATTGACGATGTGATTCCCTACGGGATTTGAATAATGTATTGCTTTTGTCCGCACAACAGAGTACAATGGAGACGAGGAAGAAACCATAAATCCCGAAAGGAGTCTTGGATATGGCAAAGTCGGCAAATCTGTATGCGCGCATTGAGCCGGAGGTCAAGGAACAGGCAGAAGCCATCCTCAGCGCCCTGGGCATCCCGGCGTCCAATGCCATCACCATGTTCTACAAGCAGGTCATCCTCCAGCGGGGACTGCCCTTCGAGGTAAAGCTCCCGGAGCATCCGCTGGACGTCAGCCGTATGACGGCAGAACAGATGGATACGGAACTGGAGAAGGGCTATGCCCAGATGAAGGCCGGGCAAGTCATCCCTGCAAAGCAGGCGTTTGACGAGCTGCGTGGAGAACTGGGCGTATGAGCTATGAGGTGACGCTGACCCCGGAAGCAAAGCACGACCTGCGGGAAATCTACCGCTATATCGCGGTGGAGCTTCAGTCGGAGCAAAACGCCAATGGCCAGCTGGACCGCTTGGAGGAGAACATCCTCAAGCTGGATGAGATGCCGGAGCGGTTCCGGGTCTACGACCGAGAGCCATGGAGCAGCCGCAACCTCCGGGTCATGCCGGTGGACAATTACCTGGTGTTCTACATCCCAAACCACCAGGTAAAAACCGTCACGGTGCTCTGCGTCATGTACGGCGGGCGGGATATTGACGCCCAGCTCCGAAAAATGCAAGGAAACTGAATCGAGTTTTGGAAAGAGTCGAGTCATCGGCTCTTTTCTTTTGCCTGGAGTAATCCGGGCTTTTTTTATGCCATTTTGAAGGAGGTGACCACGGATGGCGGATAACTTTGGCCTGAAAATCGGGCTGGAGGGCGAAAAGGAATTCAAGAAGGCGCTGGCGGACATCAACCAGTCCTTCAAGGTCCTCGGCTCCGAAATGAAGGTCGTACAGTCCCAGTTTGACAAAAACGATGATTCCGTGGAAGCCCTCACCGCCCGGAATCAGGTGCTGGGCAAGGAGATCGATACCCAGAAGAAGAAAATCGAGACCCTGCGCAAGGCGCTGGAGAACGCTTCCACCTCTTTCGGGGAGAACGACCGGCGCACCCAGCAGTGGCAGATCCAGCTCAACAATGCCCAGGCCTCTCTGAACAACATGGAGCGGGAGCTTGACCAGAACCAGAGGGCCATCGATTCCATGGGCGATGAGATGCGGGATGCAGCCCAGCAGACGGACAAGTTCGGGGATGAGATCGATGACGCCGCTGACAAGACCGATAAGGCTTCCGGCAAGCTGGAGAAGGTCGGCTCCGTCCTCAAAGGCCTGGCGGTCACGGCGGGTGCCGCTGTTGCCGCCGCCGGCGCCGCCCTCGCCGGGCTGACCAAGAGTTTCCTCGACCTGGCGGAATCCACACGGAAATACCGGGAGGATCATGCCAAGCTGGACGCAGCCTTCACCACCGCCGGGTTTACGGCGGAACAAGCCGGCGAAGCCTACACCGGCTTTTATGCCATCCTGGGCGAAGAGGACCGCAGCGTGGAAGCAGTCAACCACCTCGCCAAGCTCTGCTCCACCGAGGAAGAGCTGGCGCAGTGGACGGATATCGCCGCCGGCGTGTGGGCCACCTTCGGGGACAGCCTTCCCATTGAAGGTTTGACCGAAGCCGCCAATGAGACCGCCAAGACCGGCACCATCACCGGCCAGCTGGCGGACGCCCTCAACTGGGCAGGGGTCAATGAGGAGGCCTTCCAGTCGGCGCTGGATGGCTGCAGTTCCGAGCAGGAACGCGCCGCGCTCATCACCGATACCCTCAACGGCCTGTACCAGGAAGCGGCGGAAAACTACAAAACCCTCAATGGGGATGTGATGGAAGCCCAGCGTGCCCAGGCGCTCCTTACAGACGCCTACGCCCAGCTGGGCGCCATTGCGGAACCCATCATGACCACGCTGAAGACCATGGCGGCGGATGTTCTTACCGCCATGATTCCCTTCGTGTCCCTCATGGGCGAGGGGTTGCAGGGCGTGCTGAACGGCACCGCCGTAGCTGCCGAGACTTTTGCCGAGGGCATCTCCGGCCTGGTGTCTGTGTTAATGGAGAAGCTCTCCACCATTGTGCCGGTCATCGGGGAAGCCATCCTCGCCAGCCTTCCGGTACTGCTGGAAGCCGGGGTGAATATCATCGCCACCCTTGTCACCGGCATTGTGAACGCGCTGCCCAAACTGGCCGCAGCCGCCCTGTCCATTGTTCTCCAGCTCGTCACCAGTCTGACCGAGCTGGCGCCACAGCTTTTACAGGCGGCAATGCAGGTGGTGGCAACCCTGGCTTCCGGCATCGCTTCCGCACTGCCCCAGCTGGTTCCCACCATTGTGCAGATGGTGGTGCAGATCTGCCAGACCCTTATCGCCAATCTGCCCCTCATCCTGGACGCGGCTTTGCAGCTGGTTACGGGACTGGCCCAGGGCATCCTCAACGCCCTGCCGGTGCTTATCGCGGCCCTGCCGGAGATCATCAACGGCATCGTGACCTTCCTGCTGGACGCCATCCCCCAGATCATTGAGACAGGCATCCAGCTTCTGACCTCGCTGGTGGCGGCTCTGCCGGACATCATCGCCGCCATAGTCGCGGCTATTCCCCAGATCATCGAAGGCATTATCACAGCCGTTTTGAACTCCATTCCGCAGATCATCCAGGCGGGCATCGACCTGCTGGTGTCGCTCATCCAGGCGCTGCCCCAGATCATTACTACCATTGTAGCGGCTATCCCGCAGATCATCACCGGCATCGTAAACGCTCTTATCAACAGCATCCCTCAAATCATCCAGGCCGGTGTGGAGCTGCTGGTATCCCTGATTGCGAATCTCCCGACCATCATTGCGGAGATCGTGAAGGCAATCCCGCAGATCATCACGGGGATCGTTTCGGCCCTCGGTCAGGGCGTTTCCAAGATCGCCGAGGTGGGCGCCAACCTGGTGCGCGGCCTGTGGCAGGGCATCCAGTCACTGGCCGGATGGATCTGGGACAAAGTGTCCGGCTGGATCTCCGGCATCTGGGACGGTATCCTGGGCTTCTTCGGCATCAACTCGCCTTCCAAAGAAATGGCCTGGGTGGGCGAAATGCTGGTGGAGGGCCTTGCCGGTTCCATTGTGGACAACGGCGGTCAGGCGGTGAAAGCCGCCGAGGGCATGAGCAAGGACATCAACGGGGTCATGCAGGACCTCGCCAAGGATATGACCACGGCGCTGCCCACAGATTTCTCCGTGAAGGGCAGCATGGAAAACGCCATGGCCTCCGCTGTTTCCGGCGGCGCTGGGAAGAGCGGCTTCGTCCTGCAGCTGAACATCGGCACCTTCAACAACTATACCAATGAGGACATCCGGCAGCTCACCAATGAGATCATGGTGACCGCCGGCCAGTTTGCCAAGCGGAAAGGGGTGGTCTTCGCATGAACTATTTTGTGTATAACGGGGTTTCGTCCCTGGACATGGGGCTTCGCATTGAGAGCAAGAATGTGTTTTCTGCCCCGGAGTACGATGTGACCTTCCAGTCCATCCCCGGCAGAAACGGCGACCTCATCCTGCCCAATGGCCGCTACCCCAATGTGCAGGTGACCTATTCCGTGTTCCTGCCCGCCAAGTCCATCGCCGAACTGGCGGAGAAGATCACCAAGGTCAAGGAGGCCTGGCTCTATGGGGAGCAGAACGCCTACCACACCCTGTCCGACAGCTATGATACCCTCTACACACGAAAGGCGGTGTATTCCGGGAGCCTGGACATCGAGGATCAGCTCAACCGCATCGGTGTGTTCACCGTCAGCTTCTCCTGCCAGCCCTTCCGTTACAGTGTGGCGGGGACTGAGCCCATCACCCTCACACAGTCCGGCTCCACGGTGACCAACCCGGAGAGCTTTGAGTCTCTGCCTATCCTCACCCTCACCGGGGAAGGGACGGTTACCCTGACCATACAGGGCGGCGGTCAGAACAAGAGCTGGGTCTTTACCGGGCTGGACGGGAGCATCGTCTGCGACAGTGAGCAGATGAACTTTTACTCCGGCACGACCCCCATGAACGACAAGGTCAGCGGGGACGGATTTCCCAGGCTGCAGCCCGGCGTCAACACCATCTCCTGGGTGGGGACGGTGACCAGCCTGGTGGTACAGCCGAGGTGGGTGACACTATGATTCCGGTTCTGTTCAAAGCAAATGCGGTGGATTTCTCCACCTACGGCATCGGCGTGCTGGCCGATTGTATCTCCTGTGAGGTGACCGAGGAGCGAAACGGCACCTACGAGCTGGTGCTCCAATACCCCGTCACAGGGAGGAACTATGGGGAGCTGTCCTCTGAGCGGATCATCAAGGCCAAACCCAATGATACCGCCGATGACCAGGCCTTCCGCATCTACCGCATCACCACGCCCATTGATAGCGTGGTAACGGTGTATGCCCAGCACATCTCCTACGACCTCTCTAATATCGCCGCCTTGACCTGGTCCAGCGAGAGCATTTCACCGGCTCTTGCCATGCAGCGCGTGTTTCAGAACACCGCCACCGCCCACAGCTTCACCTGTCAGACAGACTACTCCGAGGCAAAGCCCTTCTCCGTGGCCAAGCCCCAGAGCGTCCGTGCTTGTCTGGGCGGCGTGGCCGGTTCCTTTCTTGATCTGTGGGGCGGCGAGTATGAGTGGGACAACTTCCACGTCATCCACCACCAGGGGCGCGGCCAGCATACCGAAGTGGTGATCGAGTACGGCAAAAACCTCACCGAGCTGGAGCACGACAGTGATATCACCGAGGTGTACACCGACCTGCTGCCTTACGCGGTGATCTCCGCCGAGGACGGGAGCGAAACGGTGGTCACCCTCACCGAGGTGCTGCTTCCCATTGCGGACACCACGCTGTCCCAGCGCAAGACCCTCATCCGGGATTTTACCGACAGCTTTGGAGAGGAAGAAGCCATCACCGAGGATGCTCTCCGCACCAAGGCGCAGACATATTTGGCGAACAATCCCCTGGGGGTGGAGGTTCCCGCGCTCACCGTTTCTTTCGAGCCGCTGTGGAAGCAGCCGGAGTATGCCGCCGTGCTGGAGCGGGTGTCCCTCTGCGATACCGTGACCATCCGGCATTCCGCTCTGGGCATCACCGCCAAGGCAAAAGTCATCACCACGGTTTACGACACCCTGGCGGAGAAGTATGTGTCCGTCACCCTGGGCAGCGGCAAGGCCAATCTGCTGAACAACGTCTCGGACGCCAAAGCCGGCGCGGAGGAAGCGGCGGAGAAGGCTGGTCGTTTCCCAGCACTGATGAACTCCGCCATCCAGAACGCCACCGACCGCATCACCGGTCAGCCCGGCGGCTATGTGGTGCTGCACACCGACAGTGAAAGCGGCCTTCCTTACGAGCTGCTGATTCTTGACCAGCCCTCCATCGAGGATGCGGTCAATGTCTGGCGGTGGAATGTGGAGGGGCTTGGCTTCTCCGGCAGCGGCTACAACGGCCCCTATGAAACCGCCATCACCGCCGATGGGCAGATCGTGGCGGATTTCATCACCTCCGGCTCTCTCATCGCCAACATCATTAAGGCCGGGGTGATCCAGTCCCAGGACGGTTCCTCCTGGTGGGATCTGGAAAGCGGCGAGGTCATGTTCAGCGCCTATGCCACCACGGACTCCCTGGAGGAGGTCAGCGGCAGGGTCAGCCAGTTCCAGCAGTCCATCGATGGGCTGAACAGCTATGTGGCCGACCTCACCGAGTCGGTGGAGGACGTCACCGGGGAGCTGACGGAGGAGCAGGAAAACCTCCGGCTCATCGAGGGGCAGATGTCCCAGCTTCAGCAGTCGGTGGACGGGCTGTCCCTCACCATGCAGGAGCAGTACAGCGGCGGCATCAACTTTGTCCGCAACTCCGCCGGCTTAAACGGCCTTTCCGATGACTGGACCTATGCCGGGACGATCACCGCCCAGCAGGGTGCGGAAACCAAGAACAGTACCGTGTCCAACTCCTGCTTCCAGCTTGCCGCCTACAGTACGCTGACCCAGGTGGTGGACAGCATCGTGCCGGGTCAGGCCTACCGGCTGACGGTGAAGGCCAAGAAAACCTCCACCTACAACGCCTATGTCCGGGCCGTCATCAACGGCGATACGGAGATCGACCTGTTCAATACCTCGGTGTCCTTTGAGTGGACGGAATACACCGCTCTGCTCCCGGACGTGCAGGACAGCGTCATCACCATCAAAATCTACTCCCGCGATGCCAGCCTGTTCGTCTCGGACATCATGCTGACGGAGGGGGCGTCTCTTCACAAATGGACGCCGGCGCCCAATGAGATTTACACCTCCGAGGTAAAGATCGACCGCCGGGGCATCGAGGTGTCCAACGCGGACTCAGCCCAGCGGACGGTCATCAACAATACGGAATTCTCCGGCTACTACAACGAGGAAAAGATTTTCTCCCTGAACAAGGATGAGACCATCACAAAGAAAACCACCGTGGACGGCGAACTCACGGTGGGCAAGACGAAGTTCGTCCCCATGGCCACAGCGTCCGAGGGGCTGAACATCGTGATTCTGGACTAAGGAGGTGGAGCAATGGCTCTCAGCGGCACATTTCAGAACTATCCCGTTTCCAGCTTCGGCCTGTACTGCGAGTGGAGCGGCGCACAGAGCGTGACCGCCAACTATACCGATGTCACCCTGAAAGTGTATCTGTCCTACTATACCCTTGATGTTGGGGCGAGAAGCGACTCCACCATCTCTATCAACGGCGTCAGCGAAACCTACACCGTACCCGCCATCGAGGATTACTCCAGCGGCTGGAAAAAGAAGCTGCTGAAGACCAAGACCGTGAGGGTCAGCCACAATGCGGATGGAACGAAATCCGGCGTGGCACTTTCCGCTTCGTGGCGGTTTTCCGGCACTTATTCCGGTGTGTCTATTGGAACTATTACAGCTTCCACCACCGTAACCCTGAATAGCATTGACCGCTCCGCTCCCACGGTGTCCTGCTCGGTTTCCAGCATCACTGCCAATGGGTTTAAGATCTCCGCATCCTCCTCGGCCACCGCCGACCTCTGGCAGTACAGCTTGAATGGGGGTACTTCCTGGACGCAGTTCTCCACCACGGCGGGGACCAGCGCCAGCGTCACCCTTTCCACGCTTTCGCCCAACACCACCTACTCGGTGCGGGTACGGGCAAGAAAGCGCGCCAACCAGGTGTATGGCACCTCTTCCACAATATCCGCCAAGACCCTGGGAGGCGCGGTGCTTTTAAGCTGCGGCAGTTTTGCGGCGGACACTGCTTCCATCAGCCTTTCCCTGCGGGTGACAGTGTACAATGCCGCTTACACCAACTATATCACCATCAAAAACGGTTCCACGACCTACCTGTCCCTGGCGGGGCGCATCTGGTCGGCGGGAACAGCTAACCGCACCATTACCCTGACCTCTTCGGAGCGGACAACGCTGCTGAACGCCATGGCCAGCGTCAAGTCCTTCACCGCCACCATCGAACTGGTAACCAAGAGCGGAAGTACCCAGATCGGCAGCGCATCCACCTGTACTTGCACCATCCGAACTTCACAGGCAAATTCGGGGCCGAGCATCTCCGGATTCACCTTCGCTGACAGCTACTCGACCACCACCGCCATTACGGACAACGACCAGGTGCTCATCCAGGACTACTCCCGGCTGACAGTCACCCCCGGAACCGCTACGGCGAGGAACGGCGCTTCCATCGTGTCCTATTCGGCGGTGTGCAGCGGCGTGACGAAATCCAACACCACAGGCGCGGCCCTCTCCCTGGGGACCATCGGCACATCCGGCACACGGGACATCACCCTAACGGTGACGGACTCGCGGGGATACACCGCATCCGTTACCCAGAGCGTCACTGTGGCGCCGTACTCGAAACCCAGGGTAAACTACGTGTCCCTGCGGCGCACCAACGACATCGAGACCGAGATGCAGCTCGTGTTCAATGGCAGCATTTCGCCCATCACGGTGGATGGGGCGCAGAAGAACAGCCTGCTCTATGCTCGGTACCGCTATAAGCTCACCAGTGCGTCCTCGTACAACAGCTACACCAGCATCCTTAGCTCGGTGACCGCCACCAGTTCCAGCTTCTCCTTTTCCAATCTGGAGCTGTGCAACCTTGATTCCGAATCGTCCTATGACTTCCACCTGCAGATCCGCGACCAGCTCAATTCGCTGACCTCGCTGGATCTGTATTTCGTTGTCTCCCAGGGCACGCCCCTGGTGGCGCTTCGCAAGAAGATGGTGGGTATCAATACCCCAAGCCCGGAGGCGGCGCTTCATGTGGTGGGAGACACACGCATTGAGGGGACGTTGATCCCGGATGACATCGACTACACCTTTGACAAACCCTACTTCGGCGTCTGCGAAACCGCCGCCGCCACACAGACAAAGGTGGTCACCTGCGATGAGTTCAGGCTGGAGAAGGGGGCGCTGCTGGCGGTGCAGTTCACCTACGCCAACACGGCAACCTCTCCGTCCATGAATGTGAACGGGACCGGGGCTATAGCCATCTGCGGAACGAACGGATACTACGTCAACGCAAATATGTGGACAGCCAACCAGATGGTGCATTTTGTGTATAACGGGACGTGGTGGATCGCACTGAACTGTCTCCCGGCTACCACCGCCCGGTACGGCATCACCATGCTGTCCAACAGCCTGAACTCTACCAGTGGTTCGCTGGCGGCGACGCCCTATGCGGTCAAAATGGCGTATGACCGGAATTCCTGGACGTCCATCTCGCTGACCAACGCCTTGGCGATTGCCTACGGCGGCACCGGTGCGAAGACCGCAGCGGCGGCTCGGACAAACCTGGGCATCAGCGCCACATCCCTCTACAACGGGACGCTGACCAGCGGGAGCATCACCTTCAATTACGGGAACTACAACTTCTATGTGTTCATAGGCCGGCCTAACAGCTCGGCGTCCCGTGCGTCCCTGGTGGTGCCGAAGATCATGCTGACTACCTCCGCTGTCTCCTTCCAGATCGCGGACGAGTCCAACTACAAATCCTTCAACCTGTCCTATTCCGGCTCCCTGGTGACGCTCTCCATGGGCAACGGCAACGGACAGATCAACCGTGTATTCGGGGTCAACTGAGGTGACGCCTATGAAAGTATTGCTGAACGAACAGGGCTATGTGGTGAGCTACGCCCTTGAGGGGGATCTGCTGGACGCTGTGGAAGCGGCGGAACCGGCTGACCTCTCTCATTTTGAGGAGCACTTTACCGCCTACCGGGTGCAGGACGGCGTCCTGGTCTTCGATGACGCACAGGCCGCTGCGGAACAGGCAGAGGCGGCGAAAACCGCATACCGTCAGCGGCGGCAGACGGAGTGCTTCCCCGTCATCAACCGGGGGCGGCTGTGGTATGACGCTCTCACCGGGGAGCAGCTCTCGGAGCTGAAGACCTGGTACCGCGCATGGCTGGACGGTACCAACACACAAACCATCCCGGAGAAACCGGAATGGCTGACATGAGGACAAAGGCGCTCCCGCCGGGGGGGCGTCTTTTCCATATTCAAATCAAAGGAGGACGAGACAATGAAATCAATCTGGGTCAGCATCCAGCTTGCCTTTTCCGCCCTGGGCGGCTTCCTGGGCTGGTACCTGGGAGGCGTGGACGGTTTTCTCTACGCGCTGATCGCCTTCGTGCTGGTGGACTACATCACCGGTGTGATGTGCGCCATCGCGGACAAGAAGCTGTCCAGCGCCGTGGGCTTTAAGGGCATCTGCCGGAAGGTACTCATCTTTGTGCTGGTGGGCATCGGCAACCTGGTGGACGTGTATGTGCTGGGAGAGGGCGGCGCTCTGCGCACGGCGGTGATCTTCTTCTACCTGTCCAATGAGGGCATCTCTTTCCTGGAGAACGCCGGACACCTGGGCCTGCCCATCCCGGAGAAGCTGAAAGACGTGCTGGAACAACTGCATGACAAAGGAGGAAACGACAATGAATCTGCATAAACTGATTTTCACCAACAACGCCTGCTACAAGGCGGGGCGCCGAATCACCCCCAAGGGCATCATGGTACACTCCACCGGCGCCAACAACCCTTGGCTCAAACGCTACGTGGGACCGGATGACGGACTGCTTGGCAAGAACCAGTACAACAACCACTGGAACCAGTCCATGGACCGGGAGGTGTGCGTCCACGCCTTCATTGGCAAGCTGGCTGATGGGACTGTGGCAACCTACCAGACCCTGCCGTGGGACTACCGGGGCTGGCACTGCGCCGGTTCCGGCAACGACACCCACATCTCTTTCGAGATCTGCGAGGATTATCTCACGGACGCCGCCTATCTGGACAAGGTCTACAACGAGGCGGTGTATCTCTGCGTGTATCTCTGCGAGCTCTATGGTCTGACAGAGCAGGACATCATCTGCCACTGCGAAGGCCATGACCTGGGCATCGCGTCCAACCACGGGGACGTGCTGCACTGGTGGCCGAAGCACGGGAAGAATATGGACACTTTCCGTGCGGCGGTCAAGGACAAGCTGGGCGGCTCTGTGCCGGACACGCCTGTGGAGCCGGAGCAGCCCGGCGGTAAAATTAAGGCCGGCGATCTGGTGACCATCACCGGGACGAAGTACTACGGCGGCCAGACCATCCCCGCCTGGGTGCGGAAGCAGAAGTGGTATGTTTACGAGGTTTCCGGCGACCGTGCGGTCATCAACAAAAACGAGAGCGGCGCCAACGCCATCATGTCTCCGGTGCGGGTCTCCGACCTGGCGCTGGCGGGGAGCGCGGCGGTGACCTACCGCGTCCACACCGTAGTCAAGGGCGACATCCTCTGGGGCATTGCCGAGAAGTATCTGGGCAGCGGCGTTCGCTACAAGGAGATCAAGGCACTCAACGGCCTTGACGGCGACACCATCTACAGCGGTCAGAAGCTGAAGATCCCCAACTGAATATCCGCCCAGCCGAAGGGGTGCAGTCATGTTTTTCGTGGCTGCACCCCTTTATTTTTTTGTCATCCTCATATTTGCCCTTTTCCGTGGCTGTAAGGTGAGAAGTGCCTTATGCCTCTCGGAAAGGGGCTTGTTATGACAGAAGCCGAAAAGCTCAGAATCCATAAACTCAGTCAGGAAGGGCTGGGGTATAAGAAAATCGCCGCCGCCCTGGCCCTGCCGGTCAACAGTGTGAAAACCTACCTCCGCCGCCATCCCGCTGGCGAGAATGCCGCTGCCGTTCCAGACATCTGTGAGAGGTGCGGGAAGCCCATCATCCAGACACCCCACCGAAAGCGAAAGCGGTTTTGCTCGGACTCATGCCGCATCTCCTGGTGGAACGACCATCCCGACAAGGGTGGAAAGCGCACCCTCTACACCTTTAACTGCGCCTATTGTGGGCGCTCGTTTCAAAGCGGTGCGAAAGTCCGGCGTTACTGCTCCCGCACCTGCTATGCCGCAGCTCGGAAAAAAGGCGGTGAGCGCCGATGGATGAGCTGTACCAGCGGCTGACCGCCTATCAGACCGCCATGAGCCTTGCCAGGAATATGCTCCGCCAGGGCATCATCAGCGAGGATGACTACTGCAAAATTGATACAATTATCGCCAAAAAGCACGAGGTATCTTCGTGTAGTATATTCCGCTTTGAATCGCCGAAATCGCTGGATAACAGGCCCTTTGAGAGGTAATATGCACTGGACAAGGAGGTGACGGAATGGCAAGAACCATTCAACAAATTTCATTCCCCGCACCCATGCGGCCCAGCCTGAAGCGGGTCGCAGCCTATGCCAGAGTTTCTTCCGGGAAGGATGCCATGCTGCATTCTTTGTCATCGCAGGTGAGCTACTACAGCGCGCTGATCCAGAAGCACACTGGCTGGCTTTACTGCGGGGTCTACGCCGATGAAGCGTTCACCGGCACCAAGGACGGCCGGGATGGGTTTCAAAGCCTGCTGGCTGAGTGCCGCGCCGGAAACATCGATATGGTCATCACGAAATCCATCTCCCGCTTTGCACGGAACACGGTGACCCTGCTGGAAACCGTCCGGGAGCTGAAAGCTCTGGGGGTTGACGTTTATTTCGAGGAACAGAACATCCACACCATGAGTTCGGACGGAGAGCTGATGATGACCATCCTGGCTTCCTACGCACAGGAAGAGAGCCGCTCCGCCAGCGAGAATCAGAAGTGGCGGATTCGCCGGGGCTTCGAGCGCGGTGAGCTGGTCAACCTTCGCTTCCTGTTCGGGTACAAAATCGAGAAGGGCCGCGTGGCCGTTGACCCGGAAAAGGCAGCGGTAGTGCAAGAGGTATTCCGCAGGGCTTTGGAGGGAGAATCCCTTACCAGCCTGGCCATCGACCTAAACCGGAGAGGGTTCACTGGTGTTCTGGGCGGAAAGTGGAACTCCATGCGAATCCGGGAGATGCTGTCCAATGAGAAGTACCTGGGCAACGCGCTCCTGCAAAAGCAGTACCGGAACAACCATCTGGAGAAGAAGGAAATTCCGAACCGGGGTGAGCTGCCCCAATACTATGCGGAGGGCACCCATGAAGCTATCATTGACCAGGCCACTTTCGATGCCGCCCAGGAGCTTCTTACCGGAATTACGGAGAATAGCCCGGTCAAGCGGCCCCGCCGGCGGTCGGCCTTTACCAGCATGATTACCTGCACGGTGTGCGGTCGCAACTACAAGCGATGTACCGGCGGAAAGCGACATTTCTGGAACTGCCCAACTGCGGTGCAGACAGATCTGCCTTCCTGCGGCACATCCCAGATCCCGGAGAAGGTGCTCTACGACCTTGCCGCCCAGGTACTCGGCCTTTCACAGTTTGATGAGGGCGTCTTCCTGTAAAGAGTCAAGGGCATCGATGCCCCCCCGGACAAGACCCTGGTGTTCCATTTCAAAGACGGCTCCACGGCAGAGCGGCATTGGGAACACATATCCAGGGCCAAGAGCTGGACGCCGGAAATGAAGGAAATCGCCCGGCAGCGGGCGCTGGCGCAAAGGAGGGGTGAGAAATGGCAAGAGCCGTAACGGTCATCCCGCCCACCATTCAGCCCATCACGCACCTGGCGCGAAACGCTGTGGTGCGCCGGCGGGTAGCGGCCTATGCCCGTGTCTCCACCTCCAGCGAGGAGCAGCTCACCAGCTACGAAGCCCAGGTGGACTACTACACCCGCTTCATTCAGTCCAAGCCAGAATGGGAGTTCGTAAGGGTCTACACCGATGAAGGCATTTCGGCGGTGAACACCAAAAAGCGCGAGGGCTTCAACCAAATGGTGCGGGATGCGCTCGATGGGAAAATCGACCTCATCGTGACGAAATCCGTCAGCCGGTTTGCCCGGAACACCGTAGACAGCCTGGTGACCGTCCGTAAGCTGAAAGAGAAGGGTGTGGAGGTCTACTTCGAGAAAGAAAACATCTACACCCTGGACAGCAAGGGCGAACTGTTGATTACCATCATGTCCTCCCTGGCGCAGGAGGAGAGCCGCTCCATTTCGGAGAACGTCACCTGGGGACAGAGAAAGCGTTTCGCCGATGGAAAGGTCAGCCTGCCGTACAGCCACTTCCTGGGCTATCGGAAGGGCGACAACGGTCTGCCGGAGATTGTGCCGGAGGAAGCGGAAACCGTCCGCTGGATTTACAGCCTGTTTCTCAGCGGAAAGACCACAGGTTCTATTGCCAGCCTTCTTACCAGGGAAGGGATACCCACCCCCGCCGGCAAGAAAAAGTGGGCGGCAAGCACGGTGGAGAGCATTCTCAAAAACGAGAAGTACAAGGGCGATGCCCTCCTGCAAAAAGCGTTCACGGTGGATTTCCTCACCAAAAAGCAGAAGAAAAACGAAGGCGAGGTGCCGCAGTACTATGTGGAGAACAGCCATCCGGCCATCATCGACCCCGCCGAGTGGAAACTGGTGCAGCGGGAGCTGGAGCGCAGGAAAGCCATCGGGCGCAGCTACAGCGGTAACAGCATCTTTTCCTCCCGCCTGGTCTGCGGAGACTGCGGCGGTTACTTCGGCTCCAAGGTCTGGCATTCCACCGACAAATACCGGCGCACTATCTGGCGGTGCAACAGCAAGTTCACCGGAGAAGAAAAGTGCCAGACACCGCACCTGACCGAGGAGGAGATCAAGGCTCGGTTCCTGGACGCCTTCAATGCGCTGGTAGCGGACAAAGAGCGGCTGCTGGACGAGTGCCGCACCATGCAGGCGGCGCTCACCGATACCGGCTCCCTGGACAGCGAGATAGCGGCGCTCCTTTCCGAAATGGAGGTGGTGGCCGAGCTAACCAAGCGGTGCATCGAGGAGAATTCCACCACGGCGCAGGACCAGGCCGCTTACCTGGAACGCTACAACGGCCTGGCAGAGCGGTACGAAACCGCCAAGGCCAAGCTGGAGAAGCTCCAGGCGACAAAGGCTCAGCGGGAAGCCAAATCCGAGGATATCGGCGGTTTTATGTTCGAGCTGGCGGAGTACGGCGATTCCATCACCGAGTTCGATGATCGACTCTGGCTCACGGTCATCGACACCGTGACCGTCCACCGGGACGGGCGGCTGACCTTTAAGTTCCAGACAGGGCATGAGATTACGGTTTGACCGCAGAATAGCGCCAAGCCCACAGGTGTAGTGGCCTGTGGGCTTGGCTGTTTTTTTACTGGAAATGTGCGACTATCTGTGCTAAAATAAGCACTGTAGGTAGTGCCCTTCTATTTAAGGTAGGGTGCGGAGTTGAGGAGTGCAAAACGTATGGAGGATTCCGTTCAAATTAAAAAGTTTGAGTTCTCTGATATACCGCAATTCGGTGATCTGTGTGATGATTCAGAATGGTATTCTCCACAAGTTAAAGCGACAACAGGGGCTTTGCTACGCTATAAAGAGTACCGGGATAATTGCTTTGTCGCATATGAGGGAACAGAGCTTGTCGGTTTTATATATGGCGGAGTTCTCTGCGATACCTTGTACCCGCAGTTTATGTTTGTGAAAGAGAAAAACCGGAAGGCTGGCATAGGGAAACGTCTTATGTCAGCATTGGAGGAATCCTCACACTGCGGCGTTTCTTTAATTTTCTACCATAAAACGCTTGAGTCTCATTATCAGAATGAAGGATATGAAGTTGGGACAGAACTGCGGGTAGCAATAAAAGAGCTGCTACCTCCGCAGGGTTAGTTCGCTCGGCAGTTGAGTTGTTCTTTGCTTTTGAGGTGGACAGAGTGAACCCCTCTCGGTTCGGAGTGAACCCCCTTTACACAAAGTGAACCCCCTGACGCAAAAAGGGGTTCATTTGTATCACAATTAGGGTCATTTGCCACATTCGGGAGATCTCGTTTTGAGATCTCCCGAGTTTTTTATACACTCAGGAAGCGCGATAGTACACACTCCTGTCCCCTTCTGGATGCAGGAAGTCGAAGAACTGTATCACACTGATGTTGAGCTCTACTTCGATTTCAAAGTTCTTGCCGATATTTACTCGATCAATGAGCTGCCGCAGGATCATCTTCTTACCCTCGATGCTGCTTCCCGCATACAGGTCGGCCCAGGTCATGATCTTATCATACTCCTTTTGAATAGCAACGGCAGAACTCTCCAGATCAGCCGCTTTTGCTTTGGCCTGTTCCAATTCCTGTGCCAGATCCAACAGTTTGTTCCGGGTTTCCTCTATCATCTCACCGAGAATATCTGCTCCGAAACTGCCAGTCCCGTTGATGGTCTTGATGATCTCTTTTTTGTAGCTTTCCAGCTCCCGCTCCGTGGCGGCATGGAGCTTCTCCAGATTGGCCACCGAACTGTTTGCCAGTTGAAGTTCCTTCTCCCGTTGCTTTTGAATGAGCTGGCTCCTGGGGGCAGTCTTCATCCGTTCAAAAAGCCGAATAACAATCTTATCAACGATGCCGTCCAGTTTCTCGCCGGAGTATCCGGTCTGACCATCACAGTCCTGAGGATGGCGGATCTTGTAGTGGCAGGCGTAGCGGATGCGGGTTTCCCGCTTGGGCTCACCCTTGGCACGTCTGCCGCTGCTGGTGGTCAGCATCAGCTTGGAACCGCAGTGGGCACAGTAGACCATTCCGGAGAGTAGCGCCTTCCCCTTGGAGTTAAAGGGCACCTCATTGTGGTGCATTGTCCTGGCCTCCATCAGCTCCTGTGCCCGCTCATACAGATCCAGAGGAACGATTTGCAGCTCTGGAAAGATTTCTGAGCGTGTTTCCCCACTGCGCAGGATGCCTACATACATGATGTTCTTCAGCATTTTGATGATGGTGGTATTGGCGAAGTTGGTTCCCTTTCGATTGAGATAGCCGTTGTGATATAGCCACCGGGACAACCGCTGTGCGCCGAAGCCCTCATGGACATATTTTTCAAAGATGATGCGCACCACAGCGGCTTCATCCGGGTCAATCAGAATTTCGTTGACTTCATGATTCTTTTTATTGAAGCGCCCCTGCTTTTCCAGGCGGTATCCATATGGGACAATCCCGCCACGGAACCGCCCCTCCTGCACGATTTGCGACAGGC
>NZ_QQRQ01000067.1 GCF_003425665.1 Evtepia gabavorous | reverse complement strand
CATATCCCGGTGCTTTACCATAGGCACCGGGATCGTTTTCATTGGGCCTTTTTCATTACATAATAACTGCAAAGTTTTGTGGGAGTTCCGTGTAAAATCCGTGGGAAATTGCGGAGCGAAGCATTGATGGATAAGGGATTCCCCCAGAAGAAGGTTCTGAGCCTGGTGCTCTGTGTGGCTGTGATGCTGTCTGTCATGGTCATGGGCGCCGGGGCGGCGTTCTCGGATCAGGACAAGATCGAGAACACCGAGGCCGTCAATATGTGCACTGCGCTGAACATCATTGGCGGGTATCCCGACGGGTCCTATAAGCCCGAGGGGAACATTAAGCGGTCCGAGATCACCAAGATGATCT
>NZ_QQRQ01000066.1 GCF_003425665.1 Evtepia gabavorous | reverse complement strand
AACCTTCCTCCTTTTCTGCGGCAGCGCCGCATTTTGCCCCAAACAAACGCTGAGACACACGCAAAAAACGCCCACCGCAACACAGTTTCTCTGTGTCGCGGCGGACGTTTTTTGTCTGGTAATATGCGGTTTTAGACAGCACTAAAAGGCAGGAATTACCCTGCCTGCCTGCCTGCCTGCCTGCCTGCCTGCCTGCCTGCCTGCCTGCCTGCCTGCCTGCCGTGAGTATATTGCTCGCGCTCATAGGCTGTCAACCCCTTTTTTCCAATTCATTTTACCCTATTTTTCTTCCCTTGGCAAGTCCTTCGTTTCGGCCTCTTCCTTCTCCACATCAATCCGAAACACGTTGATCACATCCACATCCGGGCAGCAGAACT
>NZ_QQRQ01000065.1 GCF_003425665.1 Evtepia gabavorous | reverse complement strand
AGAAGGCGTAGATATTCGATATATTCAACGGTTGCTCGGGCATAGCTCCATTTTGACGACACAAATCTACACCCATGTGGCTGGTAAAAAACAGCGGGATATTCTATTAGAAAAACACCCCAGAAATAAAATACATTTTGCGTGACAAAGACGGGTATGCCATCGGTTTGGCATACCCGTCTTTGTTGTAGGAGTGAGGATAATCTCTTATTATCACTTATTGTGGCATCAAATAATTACTATCCTTTGTTACAAGCGGTAAAATAAGGTCTGATCAGACTGACAGGAGTGGGAGAAATATGGAACGCCAAAAATATGATGTTGCGGTTTCTTACGCCAGTGAACAGCGGCCTTATGTGGAGCGGTTCGTCGCACGGCTGCAGTCCCAAAAAATGCGTGTATACTATGACCG
>NZ_QQRQ01000064.1 GCF_003425665.1 Evtepia gabavorous | reverse complement strand
GTAGCCCAGGACATAAGGGGCATGATGATTTGACGTCGTCCCCACCTTCCTCCGTTTTGTCAACGGCAGTCTCGCTAGAGTGCTCTTGCGTAGCAACTAACAATAGGGGTTGCGCTCGTTGCGGGACTTAACCCAACATCTCACGACACGAGCTGACGACAACCATGCACCACCTGTCACCACAGTCCCCGAAGGGAAAGAACTATCTCTAATTCCAGCCGTGGGATGTCAAGCCCTGGTAAGGTTCTTCGCGTTGCTTCGAATTAAACCACATACTCCACCGCTTGTGCGGGCCCCCGTCAATTCCTTTGAGTTTCAACCTTGCGATCGTACTCCCCAGGTGGGATACTTATTGTGTTAACTGCGGCACGGAAGGGGTCAGTCCCCCCACACCTAGTATCCATCGTTTACA
>NZ_QQRQ01000063.1 GCF_003425665.1 Evtepia gabavorous | reverse complement strand
TCGGTCATAGTATACACGCATTTTTTGGGACTGCAGCCGTGCGACGAACCGCTCCACATAAGGCCGCTGTTCACTGGCGTAAGAAACCGCAACATCATATTTTTGGCGTTCCATATTTCTCCCACTCCTGTCAGTCTGATCAGACCTTATTTTACCGCTTGTAACAAAGGATAGTAATTATTTGATGCCACAATAAGTGATAATAAGAGATTATCCTTATAATATATTAAATTTTATCATAGTAAGGCAGAAAAAGCCAGAGCTTTCCAAAAATCTTTCGTTCAAGTCAAATGGCGTTGAATGTGGGAAAGAGCCTCTGAAATATTTTGAAAGACCTCTCTTGCATTTATAAACAACAGTTTGAAAATAGTCTGCTGGAGGATAAAAAGGAGCAGCAGCGAATCCCAATATCAC
>NZ_QQRQ01000062.1 GCF_003425665.1 Evtepia gabavorous | reverse complement strand
TGATATTGGGATTCGCTGCTGCTCCTTTTTATCCTCCAGCAGACTATTTTCAAACTGTTGTTTATAAATGCAAGAGAGGTCTTTCAAAATATTTCAGAGGCTCTTTCCCACATTCAACGCCATTTGACTTGAACGAAAGATTTTTGGAAAGCTCTGGCTTTTTCTGCCTTACTATGATAAAATTTAATATATTATAAGGATAATCTCTTATTATCAATCGTTTAATCAGTTTCTGAAGCCAGCATAAGACATGAACGGGAAGTCATCCCCATTATGAATCGTTCTTGTGCGGCGGCAGGTAGGGAGGGATGATCTATGCGTATTGGTCTTGTTTTTGATATCAGAGAAGATTATGGGCTTGAAGCAAGTGATGTGACCTTCTGTGATTTTAACTATCTGAGCGATATGCAGT
>NZ_QQRQ01000061.1 GCF_003425665.1 Evtepia gabavorous | reverse complement strand
AGAAGGCGTAGATATTCGATATATTCAACGGTTGCTCGGGCATAGCTCCATTTTGACGACACAAATCTACACCCATGTGGCTGGTAAAAAACAGCGGGATATTCTATTAGAAAAACACCCCAGAAATAAAATACATTTTGCGTGACAAAGACGGGTATGCCATCGGTTTGGCATACCCGTCTTTGTTGTAGGAGTGAGGATAATCTCTTATTATCAATCGTTTAATCAGTTTCTGAAGCCAGCATAAGACATGAACGGGAAGTCATCCCCATTATGAATCGTTCTTGTGCGGCGGCAGGTAGGGAGGGATGATCTATGCGTATTGGTCTTGTTTTTGATATCAGAGAAGATTATGGGCTTGAAGCAAGTGATGTGACCTTCTGTGATTTTAACTATCTGAGCGATATGCAGT
>NZ_QQRQ01000060.1 GCF_003425665.1 Evtepia gabavorous | reverse complement strand
GACAGCTTCCCACGTGGTTAGCGTGGAGGTGTCGGCTGAGACTGAACTGCTGTTTCCTCCACCTGGATCGTCCGTCGCCATCGCCGCCGTTGGGAATAACCCCACCAGCATAACCAGCGAAAGCGCCATTGCCAATAACCTTCGTTTCATGTCATGGTTACCTCCTTGTATTGTTCTTCTTTCCGGCGTTTGACCACATAGTTTCTCTTATGTGGTCATAGCAGAGGCCAAGCCATGAATCCATGGATTCAGCGGTTCTAAATGCCAGGGAAAACGACACTGCTTTTATTATTTCAGGCATAAAAAATTTGGCCGGGCAACAGGAGGTCTGTCCGGTCTGTTTGTCATACCCGGAAACAAAATTTGTTTCCTATTTTCATTGGTATCCCTTGCTTTTTCTCTACGTCTCCTGTACAATTTAAGTACATCTATGGCTTTTGACGCATCAAAACTACCACATAAGAGAAATTATGTGACAATCAGCCCCATCCGCTCCATCTGCCGGGCATGAATCAGGCCGCTTTCCGCAGTATAAATACGGGTGGTATTCACACTGGTGTGTCCCAAAATATCCGCCAGCCGGGACAAATCCTTCTCCTGGGTATAAAATGTCCGTGCAAAGAGATGCCGAAGGTTATGGGGAAATACTTTGTCCGGTTTCACCCCCGC
>NZ_QQRQ01000059.1 GCF_003425665.1 Evtepia gabavorous | reverse complement strand
CCTGCCACCGGTGCCCCGCCCCGCAGCGCCACCAAACCTTCTGGCGGCTGCCATGGGAAAGGGCCAACGGCGTCAGTGCCCCGTTGCCTTCCACATCCCACTCTTCCAGCAGTGCTTGCCGGCGGGTTCGTGTGCAGTAGTCATACAAGCTCTCTCGCATCCTCCACCCCCTTTGTGGGCGCTTCCCCACAGACGCACTACCACAAAATTCTGATTTTGTGGTAGCATTTGAAAAACTCTTCCCGAAAAAGCGTGTTCTGTCTGGAGAGAAAACTATATTTTTACATATTTTAGCATAAAAACATGTCTTAAATCAAGAGAAAAAACAAACGAAGACATGAGAAGGAGCTGGAGAACCTGAAAAAATTTCTCCAGCCCGTTCTCATGTCTTTTTTCTGTGTTTCGCTGCCAAGTGCTGGGAGATGAGCCCCTGATAGAGGGAGAGGTCTCCTCCACACTACAACAGAATCAGAATTTTGTTGTTAAATGACCAATCCCAGCCGTTCTACTTGGCGTTTATGCTCCGCACCGCTCTCCATAATATAGATTCGAGTCGTCTCTACGCTGGCGTGTCCCAAAAGGTCCGCCAGCTTTGCCATATCCTTCTCCAGGCTGTAAAACGCCCGGGCAAACAAATGCCGGAAGTTGTGGGGAAACACCTTTCTCTCCCCCACCCCCGCCT
>NZ_QQRQ01000006.1 GCF_003425665.1 Evtepia gabavorous | reverse complement strand
TTCCCGCTGCCCAGGCGGCGACCTGTTCTCCGGGCTTTTCAGATCAGGCACAGTTTCCCGCCGGCACGGCGGGGTACGCCCTGACAGCTGTTCAGACGGGGATTCTCCCAGGCCACACCGGCGGCCGCTTCCATCCCCGTGCCCCCCTCTCCCAGACGGAGGCGGAGGCAATGGCCCTTCAGGTCCAGAGGATCATGGCCGGAGAGGGCATCCCCACCTTCCGCTGCCGCCTCCGCCACTATGACGAGGACACCATGGTCCAGATGCTGGACCCCGCCCTTCGCCTGCGGATGGTGGAGGGACGGGTTTACGCCTGTGTACGGGACCTGTTTCAGGCAGAGGCCCAGCTGCGCTTTCAGCGGGGGCTGAGTTCCCTGCCCCCTGCAGTGGGCTATCCCGCCCGCTGGTCTCCCCGCCGGCAGCAGGTGGACCTGGAGAAAAACATGGTCTACGCCTACCGGGCGGGATGGGACCGCTGTCTCCAGGGAACCCGCCCCGGGGACCTGGAAACCCATCCTGATGCCTCCACCCTGTTGGCCCCGGCCCGGCTGCTGTTTGGGGAGCTGATGGTCCCGGTCTATGATTTCCGCGCCAAGGGCAAGGGACATTGGCATCCCTGGCAGGGGGACTGGGACCCCGACTCCCGCATCCTAACCCTCAACACCTATTACCCAGACGGCGTGGGCGTCTCACCCCCCTCGCCGGGAAAGGAGACCCCACATGCGCCCGTTTTCCTATTGTAAGCTGGAGATCTTTCTCCCCGCCTCCCATCTCTCCCCCTTGGAAACCGCTCTGCGGCAGGTGGACGCCGGACACATCGGGGCCTATGACAGCTGTCTGTCCTATTCCCCGGTCACCAGCTGTTGGCGCCCCCTGGCGGGAACCACCCCATATCTGGGAACCCAAGGGGCTCTCAGCCGGGAGCAAGAACTGAAGGTGGAAGTCACCTGTCAAACAGAGCGGGTGGAAGCCACTGTGGCCGCCATCCGGGCCGTACACCCCTACGAGGAGCCGGTCATCAACGTGATTCCCCTGTATCAGGTTGGCCTCTGACCCCGTTTCAGAAGGCGGGGGCTCTGGGATAAACCCAGAGCCCCCGCCTTTTTCTGTTCTCACCCCTGAAAGCGAAGGAACGTCACCCCCGCCTCGGGAGAATAGACGATCATCTGCTCTGTGCTCCCCACCAATTCCTGCTCCACCCCCACCTGCTGCATCAAAAGGCCAAAGGTGTCGTGGAGCCCCAGCGCCTCCTCCAGGTTATAGACGACGGCATAGGCGGGATTGTCCCGCCAGATGGCGTTCATCAGCGCCGCAGGGTCCACCATGCCGTTGGTCTCCAGTTCCCGGTGGAGCTGCATCAGCTCAAACAGAGCCACGCAGAGGTGGCGTCCCGCGAAAAACAGATAGCCCAGGGTATGATGGATGCCGTGGGTCCGGTCATAGTCGGTTTGCAGGGCCCACTCCTGCACCATTACCGGCAGGTCCCCCTGTCCGATGGGATAGCAGACCGCCAGCAATTCCCGGCACTGATCGGTCTCGATCCAGTACACCCCGTTGAGCAGCCTCTTGTGGCGCACAGTATTCCCCCGGGGCGTGTGGAGGGGCACCGGGTAGGGTCCAAAATACTCCGGGTGAAGCTCCATCCCGTATACCGCGGTGTCACGGAGGGCGCTCTGCTCCGGCAGGGGCAGGCCGTGCTGAAGCCGGTATTTATACAGCTCATAGCGCACGATTCTATGTCCATTGTCCGCCTCATCCAGGGCGTAGGACAGGAGCATGGGATACTGGGGAAGGGGAACCCCATAAGTCTTTGCCTCCCGGGGGATGGCCGGAGAATCCCGCCGGACCACGTAATACTCCCCCGGCAGGCGGAACGCCCCCGCCGGGTCCTTGGCGGCCACGTAATATACCCCCGGCCCCTCCTGTTCAATTCTAATCACCCGGCCCAGGCCGTCCAGCTCGTCGCCAAGGCGGAAGGGCAGTTCGGGGTACTCTGCGGCGGTATTTTCTCTGTCCATCCTATTCTCCAATCCTGGTGGTTTGTTGCTGTGTTTTGCGGCGGCAGGGGGGGAGTGGGGGGCTTCCCTCGCCGTTGGAACGGACGGGAACGGTGCCCTCCCGGGCGGGGCCCTATTTCTTGGAAGAAATAGGGGAAAGAACACTCGGGGCGCTGCCCCGAGACCCCGCCGGGGAAAAGAGTTTCTTTTCCCCGAACCCTTTTTCTCTGGACTGTTGTAGAAGCAGCGTGGGTTTTCTGTTGGCCTACCTGGCCTGCGGCCTCTAAGACCAACGCCTCATGGCCCGCCCACCAGCTCGGGCGGGCGGGAGAAGTGGTTTGTTGACGGTAGGAAAGCATGGAAAATCGAAAGGCTACTCTCCGCCTTCTCCCAAAGGGTACCCACTCACATCCCCAGCCCGCCCAGCCGGTGGGCGGGCCGTTACCAGCGTGACAACGAGAGGGCCGCAGGCCAGGTATCCTGTAAGAAGTACAGCCTTTCCCCCACGCACCCACCAGAGAAGGGGGTCCCGGGGGAGGAACCTCCTCCCCCGGGGGTTCTTTCCCCCATTTCTTCCCAAGAAATGGGGCTCCGGCTGGGCAAGCCAAGGTTCCCTGCCGTTCCAACGGCGATGGAAACACCCCACAACCGCCCCCAACCTAAACACACGGAGAAATCTTTCCTCCACAACAGAAGATGCCACTCACATGATTGAGAGCCTTCCCTGGTACCATCCTCGGTATTCTTTCCACACATCAAACAGAGGCGCAGCACTTTTTGACAACCCTTTTCACGAAGCGATTCTATTCCTTTCGGGAGTATACGGCAAAGTACAACCGCATTCCACCTCTCACCAGCAGATTCCAGATTCAATCTTGCAGAAATGCCGATTTTCGCATAATTTAAGGTATTCATTCTGTCTACTGCTGTCGAAAAAAGTTGTATGCTTGTACAGGGTGATGCCTCGTGGTGGACTATGCAAGCTATATCCGTAACCGCATTACGGAACTCCGCATACAAAAGGACGTTTCGGAATATCGCATGAGCTTAGACCTGGGCCAAAACCGAAACTATATTCAGGGGATCACATCAGGAAAGGCATTGCCCTCCATGGCGCAGTTTCTTAATATATGCGAATACTTCGGAATAACCCCTATGCAGTTTTTCGACCAGGGGGCACTCCATTCACAGCGACATTCCAACGCGTTGACTTCTACGGAAGCACTGGAATCCCACGATATGCAGTTAATGCAGCGCCTGTTTGAACGGCTGCAACAGAAATAACACCAAATTTTAAGACGCTGCTTTTAAGCAGCGTCTTTTTATAAATTTTTATAAAGATTTGCTGTAAGGGTCAAAAAAGTGGTACACGGAGTACCTCCTGAACGGAACTGTTCTGATCCCCTTATAAACAAAAAACTGCCCCCGTCAAAGTGACCGCAAAAATTGACAATCTGCGACACAGCATGCTATGATGAATGTGCCCCAAAGCGGGGCCAGAAAGAGGCGCTGTTACATAGACGGCGGTTAGCCACTTCCCTGCGAAGGGAGGTGAGGCTGGATGGGAAACTTCCTCTGGAAGTTTTTTGTATGCTTGGTCTTTGCGGCCTACATACTCTCCATAAAAGCGTGCTGACCGCTTGGTGGCACCCAAACGGTCAGCTTAGAAACTAAGTTAGATATGTGGGGCTAACCGCAGTGGCAACGCCCTTTCTGTTTTTATTATATCACCCTTCCCCGGTTTGTCAAGGGAACAGACCGGGGACCTTTTATCCGATCCAAAAGGAATGCAGAGGAAATGTGCAACAATCCCCTCTCATTGACAATCTTCAACACAGCATGCTATGATAAACGTGCCCCGAAAGGGGACAGAAAGAGGCGCTGCACAAAACGGCAGGCGGTTTAGCCACACCCTCCGAAAGGAGGTGAGGCCCATGCCCATTACGATTACGTTACATATCTTCGGATACACCGTAACGATTCGCATCAAAGGTAGAAACCGCCACTCGGCCAAGTGACGGTTTCTAATGCTTTTATTAGATTCACTTCACAGGGCTAAACCGCTTGTTGCAGCGCCCTTTCTGTTTTTATGATAGCAGTCCCGCTCTGGTTTGTCAAGGGAACTGGCCAGAGGCTTTTTCCCCGATTTGAAAGGGATGCGGAGGGAATGCACAAAAGGCCCCTTATAAGCTACATCAAGCGATCTCCAACCATTTCAACCGACACAGCCGCCTGATTGACGCCATCTTCATCCACTGCATGGCGGGCGATGGAACAGTTTGTCCGGCAGGGCATTTCGTCTTATCTTGACATCATTCCCGTTCTGTGCCAAAATACTATGCTGTTCAAACGGGAGAATACAGTTCTTCCCCCCACAGCCTCCAGGCGGGCTGTGGGCATTAGATTTTCATCGGGTCGGGCACCGGTCCGCCCATACACGCAAAAGGAGGTTGGCCGTTATGGCTTCCTATCAACCTGTCACCCAAGAGTTCCTGGCACAACTGGAATCCATTGTCCCCGGCCGGGTCACTGCCGGCAGTGAGGTCAATCCCGACTACGGTCGGGATGAAATGCCCATCTACGGGGTCCATCCCCCCGAGGCTGCCGTGGAAATTCTCTCCACGGAAGAGGCTGCGGCGGTGGTGAAACTCTGCTATGCACACAACATCCCCGTCACCACCCGGGGCGCTGGCACAGGGCTGGTGGGCGGCTGCGTCCCTGTTTTTGGAGGCGTGGTCCTCAGCACCGCCCGCATGAACCGGATTCTGGGATATGACCTGGAAAATTTCACGGTCACAGTCCAGCCCGGGGTTTTGCTCCAGCAACTGGCGGAGGACGCTCTGTCCCACGGATGTCTTTATCCCCCCGATCCCGGAGAAAAGCTGGCCACACTGGGAGGCAATGTCTCCACCAATGCCAGCGGGATGCGAGGGGTGAAGTACGGGGCCACCCGGGACTACGTCAAGGCCATGACCGTGGTGCTGCCCACCGGAGAGGTCACTCAGTTTGGCTCCGCCGTCTCCAAAACCAGCTCGGGCTACAACCTGCTCCACCTGATGATCGGTTCGGAGGGCACCCTGGGCATCATCACCGAGCTGACCTTAAAGCTGATCCCCGCGCCGGGGGCCACCATCAGCTTGGTGGTGCCTTTCGCGGACCTGCCCACCTGCATTTCCACCGTGCCCAAACTGCGCCACAGCCATCTGAATCCCCAGGCCATTGAGTTTTTTGAAAAGGAGATTCTAATTACCTCCGAGACCTATTTGGAAAAACAAGTCTTCCCCCGGGTCATTGAGGGGACCGACGTGGGCGCCTACCTCCTCATCACCTTTGACGGAGATTCCATGGAGGCCCTGGAGCCCACCATTGAACGGGCGGCCACCCTACTGCTGGAAGAGAGTGCCCTGGATGTTCTGGTGGCGGACACCCCCCAAAAGTTAAAAGAGGCCTGGGCCGCCCGCTCCTCCTTCCTGGAGGGGATCGAGGAACAGACCAAGCTCCTGGACGAGTGCGACGTGGTGGTGCCCGTGACCAAGATTCCAGACTATGTGGTTTTCGCGGATCAGCTGGCCAAGGAATATGACTTCCGCCTGCAATCCTTTGGCCACGCTGGGGACGGCAACCTGCACATTTACACCTGCTCCAACGACATGGAGCGGGAAGAATTTCTGCGCCAAGTGGACGATTTTATGACCAAGCTCTACGCCAAGACCATGGAGCTGGGCGGTCAAATCTCCGGCGAACACGGCATCGGCCGGGGGAAAATCAAATACCTGGCCCAGGCCGCAGGGGATACCAACATTGCCCTGATGCAGGGCATCAAGGCGGTGTTCGACCCCAAAATGATTTTGAATCCGGGCAAAATTTTTCCCATGCCCTAAATTGGCCCCGAATTTCAGACACAAAACGCCGGAAGCACCCCTATGTGCTTCCGGCGTCACGTTTTCCAAGAATGTTAGTAGGAGGTTGTCTTTGCCATTGATGATTGATATAATAAAAACAAAGTATTTTCATCTGTAAGGGAGAAACATAAAAGTGCCAGAAATAAAGCAGCAGCGATGGAAAATTGTTGAATATTCAAAACGTCAAATCAATGATGCCGGTAATATTATTCGCAAAGATAACACAACAGCAGAAGAATTAGCTTTTGCAACCCAAGTGATTGATAACTGGAGAGCAGCTCATGCCTATCCAATGCACGTTATCTACATACACTTGCGGAGGATGGCTGCGCCTCGCAACGATATCCTTGTTGTCGAGCGTCTAAAGCGATTAGATTCAATCATTGGAAAACTCAGAAGAGAAACAAGAATGGATCTGTGGCGAATGCAAGACTTGGGTGGATGCAGATTTATCACTCCCTCTGTTGATGAAGTGTTTCACTTTGCAGAAGAATACAAAAAATCCCGTGTTCGACATGAATATAAACGTACATATGATTACATTCATAATCCAAAACCATCAGGCTATCGCTCTCTTCACCTTGTATACAAGTACCATAGCGAAAAAAAGGATGCTTACAACCAAAATATGTTAGTTGAAATCCAATTTCGCAGCCGCTTACAGCACGTTTGGGCAACTGCATTGGAAACCATGGGATTGTTTACAAAGCAGGCATTGAAAGCAGGGCAAGGGGCAGGGTATGTAAAGCGCTTTTTTGTATTAGTTTCTTCACTATTTGCGATGCGGGAAAATTGTCCAATCATTCCCGGTACTTTTAAAGATGAAAATGAGTTAGTTTCAGAAATTGAACAGATCAACGACCAGTATCATTTGCTTGAAATTCTAAGCGCTATTAGAGTCGCCCTTGACCATGAAAATGGGGTCAAATTAGACAAAAAGGGGTATTATGTTCTGATTTTGAACTATATCACACGAAAACTCCGTATTCGTTATTTTTCTCCCAGCCAAATTGATGAAGCCAATACTCTATATACTCAGATTGAAAGCAATCATGCAGAAGATGAAATAGATGCTGTTCTTGTTCGCGCTGCGTCGTTTAGTGAATTAAAGGCCGCTTATCCAAATTACTTTGCCGATATTGGCGAATTTTTGGATTTAGTTCAAGCACATCTCAAATAAAATAATTTTTTATTGACTTAAGAAAGGGGATCGGCAAAATCCGTCCCAACTTGGGACACAAAAAGGGGTGCGTCCACACGGAATGCCCCCTTAGGGAGTGGCTGAGATGGCACGGATATGCCGATTTCATCGCAGAAAAGGGAAAAGGCTTGCTTTCTTACGAAAACAAGCCTTTTTGCGTACCCTTTGGTGGAGATAAGCGGGATCGAACCGCTGACCTCTTGAATGCCATTCAAGCGCTCTCCCAGCTGAGCTATACCCCCGATTCGTTTCGCCTCTCGCTTGAGGCAAGAGTTATATTATCAGATGGGAGGGCTTTTGTCAAGGGAGTTTTGGAAATTTTTTTGGAAAAATCCAAATATTCAACGTGTCATGTTGTCAAAGGCGTGTTCCACGTTGCGGGCGGCGCGGTTAATGCCCCGGCGGATCTTCTTCTCCTTGGCTTTTAAGCGAATCCCCAGGCAGGTGCCGGCGGCAATGCCCACCACCATCCCTGTGCAGAAGTTGTTGCAGCACATAGGCTCGCCTCCTTTCCATAAATTTGTCTGAGGCAGACAAATTTAGTGTGTCCCTCTTTGCCGGAAAACTTGTTGCTAAAATATGTGAGTTACTATATAATGAAGTGTTATCATTTCAACAATGCAATTTTTTACAGAACCGGAGGAGAAGGCATGACAACACTGTACCTCATTCGACACGCCGAGGCGGAGGGAAACTTGTACCGCCGCATCCACGGCCAATATAACAGTCTCATCACCGACAACGGCTACCGGCAGATCCAGGCCCTGCAAAAACGCTTTGCCGATGTCCCCATTGACGCGGTGTATTCCAGCGACCTGTTCCGGACCATGACCACCGCCCGGGCCATCTATGTTCCCAAGGGTCTGCCGCTCCAGACCCGCGCCGACCTGCGGGAGCTGGGCATGGGAGAATGGGAGGACCGTTCCTGGGCGGGAATTGACCGGACGGACCACACCATGATGGGGCTCTTCTCCGCCGCCTCCCCCGACTTCCGGGCCCCCGGCGGCGAGAGCTTCCCAGAAGTCCGCCGGCGAGGCGTGGCCGCCATTTTGGACATAGCTTCCAAGCACCCCAATCAATCGGTGGCGGTTTTCGCCCACGGCACTTTCATCCGCAACACTGTGGCGGAGTTCCTGGGCATCGGTCCCGAGGGGATGAAGAAAATGGGACACAGTGACAATACCGCAGTCACCCTGCTGGAGATCACCGACGGCAAAGTCAAAGTGGTCTATATGGACGACAACTCCCATCTGACCCCGGAAATTTCCACCCTGGCCCAGCAGCACTGGTGGAAAAAGGGGGATCAGCGGGCCGATGTCAACCTATGGTTCGCCCCCTTCGACCTGACCCAGGAAGCAGACCGAGTCTTCTATCAAACCTGCCGGGAGGAGGCCTGGCAGAACCTCTACGGCCGCTTGGACCGCTACAACGGCACCGGGTTTCTGGACGATGCCTATGCCAGTTGGCAAGAAGACCCCCGCAGCCTGTCCATGGCCATGGCGGGCAACCGCCGGGCGGGCCTGCTCCAGCTGGACCCCAACCGGGGCGCCCAGGAGAAAAAGGGGTATGTCTCCTTCCTCTATCTGACCCCGGAACAGCGGCACAATGGGGTGGGTGTTCAGCTCATCGGCAAAGCTGTCAGCCTCTACCGCCCTCTGGGCCGGGAGAGGCTCCAGCTGTCTTGCTCAGAGGCCAACCAGCCCGCCCTGTCCTTCTACGAAAAATATGGCTTCCGCCGCACCGGCGCCACCGCCGGGGCCTACGGGAGGCTGTATGAGATGGAAAAATACATCGGTTATGACGACCAAGGAGCGTTGGATTGAACAAGCATCGTGATTTTTTGCCCATCTCCCGGGCGGACATGCTGCAGCGGGGATGGTACTACTATGATTTTCTGGTGATCACCGGGGACGCCTATGTGGACCACCCCTCCTTCGGCACCGCCATCATCAGCCGGGTGCTGGAGGCGGAGGGGTACCGGGTGGCCATCCTGGCCCAGCCCAACTGGCGGGAGCTCTCCTCCTTCACCGATATGGGCCGCCCCCGGTACGGGGTCTTCATCAACGGGGGAAACATCGACTCCATGGTGGCCCATTATACCGCCGCCCGGAAGCGGCGCCACGACGATGCCTACTCCCCTGGCAACCGGGCGGGCCTGCGGCCGGACCGGGCCACCATTGTCTACGCCAACAAGGTCCGGGAGGCCTTTGGGGACATCCCCATTGTCATCGGAGGGCTGGAGGCCTCCTTGCGCCGGTTCGCCCACTACGATTACTGGGAGGACAAGGTCCGGCGCTCCATCCTCCTGGACGCCCAGGCCGACCTGCTCACCTATGGCATGGGGGAGCGGGCCACCCGGCAGCTGGCCGCTCTCCTGGCCGCCGGCACACCGGCAGCAGAGATCACTGCGGTGAAAGGGACCTGCTTTCTCACCAAAGACCCCAGCGTCTGCGCCTTTCCCGCTGTGACGGTGGCCTCCTACGAAACGGTCACCCGGGACAAGCGGGCCTATGCGGCGGCCAACCTGGTGGAGTATGACGAGCACGACCCCATCCGGGGCCGGGCGGTGATCCAGCCCCACGGGGACCGATACCTCATCGCCAATCCCCCCGCCATGCCCCTGGACACCCAGGAGCTGGACGAAGTGGCGGAGCTGCCCTACCTTCGGGAGCCCCATCCCGTCTATGACACCATGGGCGGCGTGCCCGCCATTGAAGAGGTACGCTTTTCCGTCACCCACAACCGGGGGTGCTTTGGGGCCTGCAAATTCTGTTCCCTGGCCTTCCACCAGGGGCGGATGGTAACCTCCCGCAGCCACGAGAGCATTCTCCGGGAGGTCACCGCCCTCACCCAACACCCGGGGTTCAAAGGCTATATCCATGACGTGGGCGGCCCCACCGCCAATTTCCGCCGGCCCTCCTGTCAAAAGCAGCGCAAACACGGCCTGTGCAAGCACCGGGACTGCCTGGCCCCCACCCCATGTCCCAACCTGGACGCGGATCACACCGATTATCTTCTCCTGCTGCGAAAACTGCGGGAGATCCCTGGCATCAAAAAGATTTTCATTCGCTCGGGGATTCGCTTTGACTATCTTCTCCAGGACAAAAATGGTGAATTCTTCGCCGACCTGGTCAAGCACCACATCAGCGGTCAGCTGAAGGTGGCCCCTGAGCACTGTGTGGGCCACGTGCTGGACGCCATGGGGAAACCCCACATCGGCACCTACGAAAAATTCCGGGAGAAATACCAGCGGCTGAACCAGAAATATGGGAAAAACCAGTACCTGGTGCCCTATCTGATGTCCTCCCACCCCGGCTGCACCCTGGACGACGCCATCGCCATGGCCCAATGGATCAACAAGACCGGCCGTCAGCCCGAGCAGGTCCAGGATTTTTACCCCACGCCGGGCACCCTGTCCACCTGCATGTATTATACCGGCCTGGACCCCCGGACCATGCAGCCGGTTTACATTCCCAAATCCCCCCACGAGAAGGAGCTCCAGCGGGCCCTGCTCCAGTGGAAGCGGCCGGAGAAACGCCGGTTGGTGATGGAGGCCCTGCACAAAGCGGGGCGGGAAGACCTCATCGGCTATGGTCCCCAGTGCCTGCTCCGGCCCAGCAAAGCTGCCGCCCCGGCCAAACCCGCCGCCGGCAAACGCGGCCAATCCACCGCTCCCGCCCATAAAAAGGGCAAATCCCCCACCCGCCCGGGCAGGGGACCGCGCCGAAAACACCGATAACCTTTTGCGCCCTCTGCTGGTATCCACCGGCAGAGGGCGTGAAGCGATCAGTGGGAACAGACAGAGCCGCCAGAATGCCTTTTCTCCCCTGACTGTGGGACGTGCTTTCCGCCCTTTACGGGCCGCAACTGCCGCACGGCGTATACCCCTGGTCCAGAAGGGCCTGACGGGAGGCCGTGGTCTCCCGTCGGTTCTGGGGCGCGATCCGCGCCGCGCCGGCGCAGTCCGGCAGATGAAACTTCATTGAGCTGGTGTTGAGAACGTAGGGCATCTCGGGCGCCTCTCCCTCCGCCGCCGGGGAAGTCCCCTTCCCCACACCTTCGTCCGCCCAGGACGCTCCGGTGGCGTAATCTATGGCCACGCCGGGCTCGGCATTAAAACACAGGACATTGAAGCACACCCCCGCCCCCTGGTCCTCCACACTGTACGCCTCCATTTGAACCCCCCAGGCCAGCAGGTCGGCCCCGTCGTAGACAGGGGTCACCCGGTAGAGGACGTGGTTGCCGGTTTCCTCTATATAGTCAGCCACCTGATTCTCAAAGGGGAGCATTCCCTGGGTGTTCAGAAAGCGGGTGCCGGTGATGAGGTTGCGCTCGTTGGCGTTCTCCCCGGCCAACTGGTAGCCGATGAGGTGGCAGCGGTTGTAGAGATACTTCCCGTCCACCCAGTCATACTTCACCGTGTGCCAGCCGGCGGGCTTCACCTGGCCGATCTCTCCCCGGGGCTGGGTGGGCATGAGCGCGGGGCAGAGGTTGGCATAGGCCGTCCCGCAGCGCCCCAGGGCATCCAACGGAGCATAGGTCTCAAAGGCTTCGGTGGTGTACTCCTCCTGGGCAAAGTCCGGCTGGTTGCCGTTGAGCTCCACCCAGGGCTGCTCCGTCCGGAACTGTCCAATCTCCACCTGCCCCAAGTCCACCGCAGGCTGTGTCCCCCCGGTACAGCCTGCCAGCAGCAGGCTCCATAGGACCAGCAAAAGGGCAAGCCATGTTCCTTTCACACGCATCGTTTTCTCCTCTCCTTTTCCAGTTTCCTCAAAATGAGTTTCCCTGCACAACAACCGGGAGCCAGGCTGACCGCCTGGCTCCCGGTGCGCTTTTTCTATCCTGGCAAAGTTCATGCCTTGGACCATTTCACCCCCTGGGGGGTGTCCATCAAGGTAATCCCCATGGCCTTGAGCTCATCCCGGATGCGGTCCGCCTCGGCAAAGTTTTTTTCTTTCCGGGCCGCCTGGCGGGCCTGGATCATGGCTTCCACCTTTGCATCCAGGTTCTCCTCCCCCTCTTTTTTCTGATAGAGCAGCCCCAGGACCTGGGTAAATTCGTGGAGCATCTCCAGGCAGGCCTGGGCCAGCGCCTTGGTGGGGGTCTTTTCCACCGCGATGTTGATGGCCCGGACCAGCTCAAAGATCACGCTGACCGCGTCGGCGGTGTTCAGATCGTCGTCCATGGCGTCGTCAAACTTTTGCCGGTAGCTGTCAAAGGTCTCGGTAAAGGCCCTCTCCTGGGGGGTCATCTCCCCATCGGCGCCGTTCTTGACCAAAAATTCCAGGTTGCTCTCTGCGGTGTACAGCCGGTCCAGGGAATTCTGGGCCATGATAAGGGAGTCTCGGGAATAGTTCAGAGGAGACCGATACTGGGCCGAGAGCATAAAGAAGCGGACCGCCTCGTACCCGTAGGCCTCCGCAGCCTCCCGCACGGTAAAGAAATTGCCCAGAGACTTGGACATCTTCTGATTGTCAATGTTCAGGAAGCCGTTATGCAGCCAGTAGTTGACAAATTTGCAGCCGTTGGCGGCCTCCGACTGGGCAATCTCGTTTTCATGGTGGGGAAACTGCAAGTCCTCCCCACCGCAGTGGATGTCGATGGTCTTGCCCAGGTAGCGGTTGGACATGGCGGAACACTCGATATGCCAGCCAGGCCGGCCCTGTCCCCAGGGAGAGTCCCAATAGGGCTCCCCGGGTTTCGCCGCCTTCCAGAGGGCGAAGTCCAGCGGGTCCTCCTTCACATCGTTCACATCAATGCGGGCCCCCGCCTGGAGCTCCTCAATGGGCTGGTGGGAGAGTTTCCCGTAATCGGCAAACTTTTTGGTGCGGTAGTACACATCTCCGTTCACCGCGTAGGCATACCCCTTGTCAATCAGGGTCTGCACCAGGTCAATGATCTGCTGGATGTTCTCCGTGGCCTTGGGGTGAATGGTGGCGTCCCGCACCCCCAGGCCATGGGCGTCTTTGAAGTACTCGTCGATGTACTTTTCCGAAATGGCCTGGGAGGTGGTCCCCTCCTCATTGGCCCGCTTGATGATCTTGTCGTCCACATCGGTGAAATTCTGCACAAAGGTCACCTTGTTGCCCCGGTACTCCAGGTAGCGCCGCAGCACGTCAAAGAGGATCATGGGGCGGGCGTTGCCCACGTGAATATAGTTGTAGACCGTGGGGCCGCAGCAATACATCTTAACCTCTCCGGGGGTGAGGGGGACAAACTCCTCTTTCTGCCGGGTCATGGTGTTAAACAGCTTCATGTTGGTTCTCCTTCCTGTCTTTCTTCTCTTCCGGTTGATGGGTGCGGTCTAAATAGTTCTCCAGCCAGGTCAGGCGGGAGTTGATGGCCTCCAGCTCCTTTTGGACGGGATCGGTCACGCTGACCTGGTCCACATCCCCCACAAAGTTGGTCTTCTCCCCCGCGATGCGAACCACCCGGGCGGGAACGCCCACGGCGGTGGCATTCTCCGGGATTTCCTTCAGCACCACCGCGTTGGCCGCGATGCGGGCGCCATCCCCCACCTTAAAGGGCCCCAGCACCTTAGACCCGGTGGACAAGAGCACATTGTTGCCAATGGTGGGGTGGCGTTTTCCCTGGTCCTTTCCGGTGCCGCCCAGGGTGACCCCGTGGTAGATCAGGCAGTCGTCCCCCACCTCAGCTGTCTCGCCAATGACGATGCCCATGCCGTGGTCGATGACCAGCCGGCGTCCGATCTTCGCCCCCGGGTGGATCTCAATCCCCGTCCAGAACCGGCTCCATTGGGAGATGGTCCGGGCCAAAAATTTCATCTTGTGACAGTAACAGAAATGGGCCGCCTGATGGTAAAGGGTGGCATGGACCCCGGGGTAAAGAAGGAAGATCTCCAATTTACTCCGGGCCGCCGGGTCTCGGGCCTGATAGGCCGCCAGGGTTTCACTCAGATGGGACATTTCCGGTCACCTCACAAAAAATTTCAGCAAATACCATAGCATGCTATGCCCGCGCCGCCCCAAAGGGGACGGAAAACCGCATAGAAAAAACACCGCCCGACCCCCAGGGTCAAGAGGCGATGTCTACCGCGGTTCCACTCTTGTTTCTCACTCAAAGGGCCGGTAACGGTGCCAAACCGGAGGGCATCTGCATCCCTCTCGCTCCCGGGCGCACGTTCCCCTCCCTCCCCGCAGGGCGGCTTGCAGTCGGTGGCCGCCCCTCTCTGTCCGGATCTGACAGGGTACTCTTCCCGTTCCACACGAGATAAAGTTTTCCATCTTACTATGGTAGTAGTATATTACCATGCCCCATCGAAGGTGTCAAGAGGGGCCTTTCCCTTCCCCGATCCCCTTTCTTCCCTTCCCCTGACGTGCTGCGTCAGGGGATTTTCTGTTTTGCAAGCTTTCTATGTGTCGAATTATGTCCAAAATAGTCGTTTTTGACATTTTTGTTGGAATTTGTCGTATGATTTAATTACCAACTAACAAGGAGGTTTTGTTAATGAAGCTCATTCTGCAAAGTACATTGAGAAGTCTGGGGATCACAGAGAAGTATGCTGGGTTTTCCCTCGCTGTCACAGCCATCAGCCTCTGCTTCGAGCGCCCCAGCCGCCTGCGCTCGGTCACCAAGGAGGTCTACTGGGAGACCGCGGAGCTGCACGGATGCAACCGGTCCGATGTGGAGCGAAACATCCGTACCGTGATCCACCACGCCTGGAAAGTCAACCGGCCGGGGCTCCAGGCCTTGTCAGAATACCCTTTGCTCGCGCCGCCCTCTGTCTCTGACTTTCTGCAAATCATGGTCTCCCACCTGAAAAAAGCCATGCTCCCCATCCAAGGTACCAACGCCGGCTAACCGGTTGGGCAGAGACCCCCTTTGGAAAGGAGGTGATTCGTTGTGAGCCACTACATTTCCCCGCCCTTCACCATGGCATATAACCGGGTATTTCCCCCACCAAATCGTGCATAACGGTTTATTTTCTTCTTTCTAAATGCCAAATCTATATTTCACAAAGGAGACACTGTTATGAATGCGATCATCCAAGACATCATGCGGCCCTTTGGCGTAACCCCTCGCTACGCGGGCTTTCCCATGCTCGTGGCTTCCGTCGAGCTCTACCTGGAAGACCCCAACCGACTCTCCGCCGTGATCGACGAAATTTATAAACCCGCGGCAAAACGCTGCCGCTGTACCTCCGACAACGTGGAACGGAACATCCGCACCATCATCCAGCAGGCCTGGCGGAAGGACCCTGCCAAGCTCCGGGAAATGGCAGGCTATACGCTCTTTACCTACCCCAAGGTCTCTGAGTTTATTGAGATCATCGCACGGGAGGCTGAGAAACGGAAAAAATCCTCCGTCTAACCCGTTTCCATTCTCCAATCCCCCGGCGCACCTGTGCCGGGGGACCTTCTCCCTCTCTCCGCCCCGCTTTCGCCGCTTACAGGTGCGCAAAAGTAACTATTAAGAAAAGCATTCTTCTTGGCCTGATTCTTATTTTTACTCTATATTTTATAAATTGCAAGAGGAAATTGAGATTAGAACATAAAAAAAGAGGGCTCGCCCAGCCCCCCTCTCAAACCGCCAGCCGCCTCTCCCTCTCGTGTCCGCGCCGGGGCACGAAAGGGGGAGGCGGCTGCGCTTCCATCCCGTCTCAGGACGGCTTTCACATATTCCCATTCAAAATAACCTGCCGGTTCTTCACAAAATACTCCACCCCGGAGTAGACCGTCGTCACCAGAATGACCGCCACACAGACCAGCCGGAGAGTCTCGTTGGGAATGGCCAGCAGCAAGCAGATACAGACCATGGTGGAGGCAGTTTTTACCTTTCCAGACTTGCCGGCGGCAATGACCAGCCCCTGCTCCACCGCCACCAGGCGCAATCCGGTAACCGCCAGTTCCCGGGCAATCACGATAAAGAATGCCCACGCAGGCATCCAACCCACTTCCACAAACCAGACCATAGCGGACATCACCAAGAGCTTATCCGCCAGGGGGTCCATAAATTTACCAAAGTCGGTGACCTGGTCGTAGTGCCGGGCCACATATCCGTCCACAAAGTCGGTGACACTGGCCAGGATAAACACTGCCAGAGCCACCCACAGATGGCCGGCAAACTCCAGATAGAGCAGGACGATGAAGATGGGGATCATCACCACCCGGCAAAGGGTCAGTTTATTCGCCGTGTTCATGCCTCTTCCTCCTCATACAGCACACCCACCAGTTCCCCGTCATAGGTGTTGGTGATTTTCACGGAATAGAATTCGCCCGGGCGGACGCCCCCTTCCTCTCCTTCAAAGTGGATCAGTCCGTCAATCCCCGGGGAGTCCGCCTCTCCCCGGCCAAAGAAAAGCTCGGTCTCCTCATCATAGCCCTCACACAACACCGTGAGCACTTTGCCCACCATCGCGGCGCAGTAGTCGTCCACAATCCGCATTTGCAGATCGGTGAGCAGTTCCACCCGGCGGCGCTTCACATCCTCGTCCACCTGGTCGGGGAAGGCCGCCGCCGCACTGCCCGGCTCGGGGGAGTAGGGGAAAACCCCCGCCCGCTCCACCCGGAAGGCCAGCAGGAATTCACAAAGTTCTTCGAACTCCTCCTCTGTCTCCCCCGGAAATCCTGCGATCAAACTGGTGCGCAGGACCAGGCCGGGGATTCTCTCCCGCAGCTTTCGAAAGAGCGTGCGAATCTCCTGCCCCGTCCCCCGGCGATGCATGGCGCGGAGGACCCGGTCGCTGATATGCTGGATGGGAATATCCAAATACTTCACGATCTTCGGTTCCCGGGCGATGACATCTATGAGCTCGTCGGTGATCTCATCGGGATAGAGGTAATGGAGCCGGACCCACTGGATGCCCTCAATGGCGCAGAGCTTGGGCAGCAGCTGTGCCAGGGTGCGCCGGCCATAGAGGTCCAGGCCATACCGGGTGATGTCCTGGGCCACCACAATGAGCTCCTTCATTCCCGCCTGGGCCAAGTTTTCCGCCTCGGCCAGAATGGCCTCTTCCGGGCGGCTGCGGAACCTTCCCCGGATCATGGGGATGATGCAGTAGGCGCAGCGGTTGTCGCAGCCCTCCGCAATCCGCAGCCAGGCCCAGTAGTCCGAGGTGCAGACCACCCGGTCGGTCTCGGGAATGGGTGCGTCAATGTCCCCAAACAGCGCCGGGTGCTCCCCTCGGAGGGCCTGGTCAATAACCTGGGGCAGGTTCTCATAGCCGCTCACCCCCACAAAGCCGTCGGCCTGGGGACAGCGCTGGGCCAGCTGGTCCCGCCACCACTGGGCCATGCAGCCAGTGACCAGAATCTTTTGCAGCTGACCGGCCTGTTTTTGCTCCACCAGCTTCTGAATCTCCGCCAGGGCCTCCTCCCGGGCCTCCTGGAGAAAGCCGCAGGTGTTGACCACCGCCACATCACAGCCCGCAGCGCCTAAGGCCACCTCATAGCCGGCCTCGTAGGTCTGCCAAATCATCTGCTCACAGTTTACCTGATTCTTGGCACAGCCAAGGGAAATAAATCCTACTTTCATGGTCTTCTCCTCTCCGTCGCGTTTGGGCCCGTTCCAGACCAGGGACCGTCAATCCCCCCAGCGCAGGCGGGCAACCCCCTCAGACACCTGACGCCAGGAAAAGCCCCGGCGCACCAAGGCGTCTGAGGCTTTTTTGATCTGTTTCCTGTCCCCGGGGTCCTGGACTTTCCGGGCGAGAAAGGCGTCAATGAATTCCTCCGGGTCCTCCAGTTCCGCCAGGGCCTGCTCCCAATACCGGCGGGGAACCTGGCGGCGGTACAGTTCGTCTTTGATTTTATATATGCCATACCCCCTGGCCTGATAGTGCCGGGCCAGGATCTTGGCATATTCTTCCTCATTGAGCAGGCCGATCTCCAGGGCCCAGGCCACCACCTCCGCCGCCTGGCGGTCCGTGGCGCCCTTGGCCATCAGCTTCTCCTGGAGCTGGCCGGCGGAAAGCATCCGGGCAGAGAGGAGGGCAACCGTTCTTTCCCGCAGGGTGGCCACGAAGGCCGCAGACTTCAGTTCCGCCAGCCGCTCCTCCTCCAGGGTCAGACCATCGTAGAGGGAAAATGCCGCCACCGTCCCCTCTGGGACCCGGAGGGCATCTCCCCCCTCCAGTACCACAGTCCAGGGTCTGCCTGGCTGGGCCGGGGGGAGCAGGCGCTCAATCCTCATCGTCGTCAAAGTCGTCGGCGCTTACGTCGATCCCTTTGGGCGCTGCCGGCGCCGCGGCGGGCTGGGCGCTGTGGACCACCGCCTCCTGGGGGGCCCGTCCGGCCGCCCGGGCCGCCGCCTGGGCCTGGTTGGACAGGAGCTTAAAGGAGTTCTGACGGATTTCCGCCTCCACCCGCTCGCAGATTTCCGGGTTGTCCCGCAGGTACTGCTTGGCAGCGTCCTTGCCCTGACCAATCCGCTCCTCTCCCATGGAGAACCAGGAGCCGCTTTTCTGGATGATGTCCAGCTTCACCGCCAGGTCCACCAGCTCGCCATACTTGGAGATTCCCTCCCCGTACATGATGTCAAATTCCGCCTCCCGGAAGGGGGGAGCCACCTTGTTTTTTACCACCTTCGCCCGGGTCCGGTTGCCGATGATCTCACTGCCCGCCTTAATGGGCTCCACCCGGCGCACCTCCATCCGCACAGAGGAGTAGAATTTCAAGGCCCGGCCGCCGGTGGTGACCTCAGGGTTGCCGTACATCACCCCCACCTTTTCCCGGAGCTGGTTGATGAAGATGACCACACAGTTGGTCTTGGAAATGGAACCGGCCAGCTTCCGCAGGGCCTGGCTCATCAGCCGGGCCAGCAGGCCCACGTGGGCGTCCCCCATGTCCCCCTCAATTTCCGCCCGGGGAACCAGGGCGGCCACGGAGTCCACCACAATCACGTCCAGGGCCCCAGAGCGCACCAGGGCCTCACAGATCTCCAGGCCCTGCTCTCCCGTGTCCGGCTGGGAGATCAGCATATTATCAATGTCCACCCCCAGGGCCCGGGCATAGGTGGGGTCCAGAGCGTGCTCCGCGTCGATGAAGGCCACCTCGCCCCCCCGCTTCTGGGCCTCTGCCGCGATGTGCAGGGCCAGGGTGGTTTTGCCGGAGGATTCCGGCCCATAGATCTCAATGATCCGCCCCCGGGGAACCCCGCCGATGCCCAACGCCAGGTCCAGGGCCACCGAGCCGGTGGGAATGCTCTCCACCACCACCCGGGTGTTGGTGCCCAGGCGCATGATGGCCCCCTTGCCATAGGTCTTCTCAATCTGCGCCATGGCGGTTTCCAGTGCCTTCTTCTTGTCCGCGGCAGGGGCCGCGGACTCCATCATTTTCTTTTTCTCTGCCATTGTTACACGTCCTCCTCCATGGTCTCGTGGAGCATATCGGGAATCTCCCGCTCCTTGGGCCGCTGGCCCTCCACCACCCGATCAATGCCGCCAGTGTCCCGGGTGATGCGGATGTTCTCGTAGCCAGCTTTCACCAGCAGCCAGGCCACCTTCTCCGCCTGGCCGATGCCTACCTCATAGAGGAGATGGCCGCCGGGCTTCAGCGCCGGCTGCCACAGCTCTGTAATGCCCCGGTAAAAATCCAGGCCGTCCTCCCCGCCGTCCAAGGCCAGCAGCGGCTCAAAATCTTTGACCGAGGTATCCAGGGCCGCCAGGTCCCCGGTGGGAATGTAAGGCGGGTTGCACACCAGCACGTCAAACTGTCCCAGGGCATGGCTGGGGGCCTGCAGCGCGTCTCCCTTAAGGGAAACCGCCCGGCCGGTGAGTTTATGCCGCCGGATGTTCCGCTTGCACAGGTCCAGTGCCCCGTCGGAGAGGTCCACCAGCACCGCCCGGGTATTCTTCAGCAGCGCCGCGGCTGTCAGGCCCACGCAGCCCGTCCCCGCGCACAGGTCCAGAATCCGGGTATGGCCGGGGTGCTCCTTCAGGCGGTTCATGGCCAGCTGGGCCAGCATCTCCGTGTCCACCCGGGGAATCAGCGCGGCCGGGGAGACGAAAAACGGCAGACCGCAGAAGGACCACTCCCCCAAAAGATAGGCAATGGGTTCCCCGGCCAGACGCCGGGCCTGAAGGGCCTCCGTTTTCTCCGCGATGGCGTCTGTGGTATACAAAGAAATGTCTCGATAGAGTTCCTCCGCAGTCTTTTCCGCCGCGGCGCAAAGGATCTCCCGGGCCTCCAGCTGGGCGGCCTCGATCCCCGCTGACGAGAGCGCCATCCGGGTCTTCAAATACAAATCATGGTAGGTGATCGCCACACATCTCCACCCCAATCAATCATTTTTCAAAGAATCCTTTCCTTGGAACCAAATCTGCCCGGCCTCACCAGGCGTCGGCCCCCTTTTCCCGGGGCAGCACCAGCTTCAGGGCGTGGATGGCCACCTCCAGCATGGAGTCATCCGGCTCGAAGGTGGTAAAATTCTGCATCCACATGCCCGGCGCCGACAGCGCCCGAGTCACCGGATTGTCATGCCGGCCAATGAAGCGGTTGATCTCATAGGTCACCGCCACCACAATGGGCAGCAGGAGCAGATGGAGAAGAATCCGCACAATGGGATTGGCGGCCACCTCCCGCACCACCGGCAGGGCAAAGACCACGCAGGAGGCCAGCACCGCCACCACAATCACCACAAAGAGAAAGCTGGTACCGCACCGGGGATGGTGCCGGGGCATCCGGCGGGCGTTTTCCACCGTCAGCTCCAGGCCCCGCTCATAGCAGAAAATGGTTTTGTGCTCCGCCCCATGGTACTGAAAGGTCCGGTGAATGTCCTTCAGCCGGGAGCAGAGGAACAGATAGAGGAAAAAAATCACCAGCTTCAGCACACCCTCCAGCAGGTTCCGCAGCCACATGGGGGCGTCGGGAAAGAAATACAGCAGGGCGGAGGTGGCCAGCGTCGGGAGGATGATAAACAGGGCAATGGCAAAGGCAATGCCCACCACCACGGAAAAACCGATGACCCACTTCATCAGCCCCTCGCTGCCAAAGTGCTTTTCCAGCCAGGTTTCAAACTTGGAGGGCGGCTTCTCCTCCTCCTCGTCAGGGTAAAATTCCGCCGACCACATCAGGGCCTTCACCCCTTCCACCAGGGAGGCCAGAAAGTTTACCACCCCCCGGAGGAAGGGAAGCCCCAGAATGGGATAGCGGTCCTTGATGAGCTTCAGGGTTTGCTCCTTGACCTCCAGTTCTCCCTCCTGGTTGCGCACCACAATGGCCTGTTTTTCCGGCCCCCGCATGAGGATTCCCTCAATGAGCGCCTGCCCGCCGATGGTGGTGCGAAACGCGCCCTCCTGGGGCAGCGCGCAGTTGTTTTCTTGTTTCATAGTATCTCCTAAACAGTGTTTCCTTGGTTCTGGGGCGATTGTAGCAGACCCCAGCCAAAAATGCAAGAATATGGCGCTCTTTTTTCGAACTTATGTTCCAGTCGGCAGGCGGACCTCCACCACACAGCCTCCGGCCTCATCCTCCGCGTTGGAGATGATCAGCTCTCCATTGTGCCGGGAGACGATCTCCTCGCACACCGCCAGGCCGATGCCGCTGCCCCGGGCGGTGGAGCTTCCCTTATAGAACTTATACTTGACGTTGGGCAGTTCCTCCGGCGGAATGCCCGGGCCGTAGTCTCGGACGGTGATGACCACCTCATTGCCGTCGGGGAAAATAGCGGTGTCAATCCGCTTGCCGGCCCCGCCGTGCTTGGCCGCGTTGTCCAGCAGGTTGCAGAAGACCTGCCGCAGCCGGTCGGGGTCCCCTGGAATGGGGGGGAACTCCTCCTCGCAGTCGGTATGGTACACGGCAATCCCCTCCGCGGCCAGAAACTCATGGTAGGTGTAAACCGCGTCCTCCAGTTCCGCCTTAATATCCATGGGCTCCACGGACAAGGTGAAACGGCCGTCCTCAATCCGGGAAAACTCCAGCAGTTCCTCCACCATGCCCGACAGGCGGCGGGCCTCGCTGGCGATGATCCCCATGCCCTTTCGGACATCCCCCTCATCCCGGGCTTCGCCGCTCATAATGGTCTCCGCCCAGCCGGTGATGGCGGTCAGGGGCGTGCGCAGCTCGTGGGATACCGAGGAGATAAACTCCGACTTCATGCTTTCGGCCTGTTTGATCCGCAGGGACATGTCGTTGATGGCGTCGGTGAGATCGCCCACCTCATCGTCAAACTTTTTCTCCACTTGGATGCCATAACTCCCCCCGGCAATCCGCCGGGCGATGCCGGTGATGTTTTTCACCGGGTCCACAATGGAGCGGACAAAGTAAATGTTGGAAATATAGACCAAAATGAGGATACTCACCGACAGGATCACCGCCACCAGAGTCATCACCAGCACCTGGCGGTCCACCAGCCGCATGGAGGTGACATAGCGCATGATCCCCACCAGCTCCCCATTGTACAGCAGCGGGGCGGAGACCGCGGTGATCCGCTCGCCGGTCTGGCTGGAGACCCCCTTCCAGGTGGCCACCTCCTGGTAGCTCTGCACCTGGGTGATGTCCCCGGTCCCCGGCATGGTCCCTGAGAGGGTCAGGCCGTTGGAGGAGTAGATCACCTTGCCCCCGGGGTTGAGAAACTGCAGCTCAATCCGCGTGCCGTCCTCAAAGGAGCTGACATAATCCTGGGCCGCGGTGAGATAATCCCCGCTGCTGTTGTAATTGTAGCTGCTGGCCTCCGTGCTGAAATAACTGGCCGCCATCCGGGCCTTGCTCTCCATGTCCGTGAGAATGCTGCTGTCGTAGTAGTTCTTGATGATCAGGGAGAACGCCGCGACCACCACCACCAGAATCATCACCAAGATACTGATGCTGTTGAGCAGCCACCGCTGGCGGATCCCCTTCACCTTCAGGAATGGAATCATGGCTCTCTCCCTTCCTCCCGATTGTTCCTCAAAATTCCCACTTATAGCCGTAGCCCCAGATGGTGGTGATGAAGGCGGGGCTGGTGGGTTCATCCTCAATCTTCACCCGCAGGCGCCGAATGTTCACATCCACGATCTTCAACTCCCCCAAATAGTTCTCTCCCCAGACGAACTTCAGGATCTCCTCCCGGGAGAGGGCCTTCCCCGGATTTTCCATAAACATCTTCATAATGGCATACTCCACCTGGGTGAGCTTGATCCGCTGGCCGTTTTTCTCCAGAGTCCGCTTGCGGGTGTTGAGCACAAAGGGAGGCTGCTGAATCTCTCCGTCATCCATCATGTCCCCCCCAATCCGGCGGTAGAGGGCGTCAATTCGGGCGGTCAATTCCGCCGGGGAAAAGGGCTTGGTCACATAGTCATCCGCGCCGGTCATAAAGCCTGTGACCTTGTCCATCTCCTGGGTCCGGGCCGTGAGCATAATGATGCCAATTTTGGAGTTGCCCGCCCGGATTCGGCGGCAAACCTCAAACCCATCCATATCCGGCAGCATGATATCCAGCAGCGCCACCCGGACATCGGGGTTCAGCCGGAGCTGCTCCAGCGCCTCCTCCCCAGTCCCGGCCTCAATGGTCTCATAGCCGGCTCGGTTGAGATTGATCACCACAAAACTGCGGATGTTGGCCTCATCCTCCAGAACCAGAATTTTTTTCATCGTCCTGCTCCTCCTGCCTCAAATTTGGGGAGGTTCCCCAGCCCGGTTCAGACGGGGCTCTCCCTGGGTTTTTGGTATTCCGGGGGCATTTACTCCCTGGTGTTCCAGCCGTCCAAGCCCGCATGGAACCGGGCTTTCAGCCCCTCCTGGTCCAAACCGCAGTCCCAGCCGCTCTCCAGAAATTCTGCGGTGTAGATGGTGGTGCTGTCCGCATAGAGAATAAACCGGTTTCCCTGGCGGGCCTGGCGGGTACGGTCGCTGCCCACCAGACAGCTGATCTCCAGGAAGGGGACGGTTTTGCTCTCCTCCGCTTCCGTCTGTGCCTTCTCCCCTCTGGCAAAGGTCACCGTACGCACCCCAATGGTGGAGCTCTCCTGCCGGCGCATCGAGAATTCCCCGGTCCAGTCCTCCGGGATTTCCAGGTACCAGCCATCCCCGCTGTGGTAGGTGGTCATCACCAGGTCCCGGCTTCCGTCGACCCGGTAGTGCATCCACTGGAGCCACCAGAACCGGTCCGCCGAGCTCTCTCCATAGGCCGGCACAGACTGGGCCACCGGAACGTCCATACATCCATCTCCGTCAATGTCCTCCGGCTGGACCCCCGCGTAGTAGTGAAACACATTCTTGCTGCGGCGGGTCTCCGGGTCCATGGCGATGTTCTTTAGCCCGTGGCCCTCCTCCAGGTAAAACACGTCGGTAATGAGCCCGTCCTTTCCAAAAAAGGACGTGACAAACAGCGCGGGAATCTCCCCTTCCAAGAATCCATCGGTCCAGCTGCTGATGCTTGTGGTCCCCTCGGACAGGGGGGCGGTGGAGGTCAGTTCCATGATCCCGTCCCGGCCATCGTAGTACTCAATTCGCAGCTGGGCTTTGCTGCCGCTCTCCGCCTGGGCCAGGACGATTTCCTCCTTGCCGTCGCCATCCAGGTCCGTTGCCAGGTACTGGCTGTATCCGCTGCGCATGATCTCCACAGGCTGTTCTTCCGCCAAGGTGTAACCCACCAAGGTGTGCACCGCCCCGCTGACCTGCCAGCTCACCAGGATGTCCATGCCGCCGCTTCCCCCCAGGTCCAGGTAGTCGATGGACTCAATCTCGCTGCCCACCCCTTCAATCCGGGTATAGACCTGGTATTCCTCGTGTTCATCCTGCTTGAAAATCACAATTTTCAAGGGGTTTTCCGAGGTTGTGTCCCGGAAAAACGCCACGGCCTCCTGCACGCCGTCTCCATCCACATCCACCAGCTGAATGGTCTGCCGGTTTTCCCCGCTGAGGGGGGCAATGTACTCCGCGCTTCCTTTCTCCTGGTTGATCTTCGCCTGAAGATTGACATAGGCCTCTGAGGACTTGGGCAGGGCGTACATCTCGTCCACGTTTCCAAACATACAGCCCCCCAGCCCCAGCATGCAAATGGCCAGAACCAGACAGCCCAGCATCCGCTTTCCCATGCCGGCCCTCCTCTTTCCCGCCTGCCCCGCCGAAGGACGGTACAAGCCTCGAAATTCTTTCCAGTAGTTTATCATACCACACTTGTCTCTCATTTCCTATCATTTATTTCAATTTTCCCGCAGAAAAACTCTTGCCAAGTGGGAGAAGCTGTTGTATAATTGGTTGCGATTCCAAGTCATCCCTCTGCCGGTGTGATGGAATTGGTAGACGTAGTGGACTCAAAATCCACCGGTGGCGACACCGTACCGGTTCGAGTCCGGTCACCGGCACCAACAAGTTCAAGATGCCCTCCCAACACCTGTCGTGTGTCGGGAGGGCATCTTGTGTTCTACCAATAACTTTTCTCCTCTTTTTGTTGACGTTTGTAAACATATGTAGTACAATTTGTTTACAGACGTAGACAAAAGGAGGTTTCCCAACATGTCTGCCGAGAACATTCATCTGACCTCTTCCGAGTGGCATGTCATGGAATTTCTTTGGGACCATACCCCATGCACTGGCAGAGAGGCGACCAGCTGCCTGGAAAAAACAATGGGCTGGAGCCGCAGCACCACACTGACACTACTGCGAAGGCTGGAGAGCAAAGGGGCAGTCGCCAGTGATACCGACCATGGGAAAAAGTCTTTTCGCCCCCTTGTCAAGCGGGATGCCGCTGTTCTGCAGGAAACAAAACATTTCCTGCACCGCGTTTACCATGGAAGCCTAAGCCTCATGGTCTCCTCGCTCACCCAAAAACAGGCCCTGCCCCAGGAAGAAATTGACGCGCTGTACGCTCTATTACGAGAACTGGAGGAAAAGCATGATGTTGACATGGATCATTAGTTCTTCCGTCCTGCTTGCAGGGTTCCTTGTCCTGCGGCATATTCTAACGGCAGCGATGAGCCGTCGGCTGCAATACGCTCTTTGGGCCATTGTCCTACTCCGTCTTCTCCTGCCATTCAGCTTTGGTGAAACAGGATTTTCTGTGATGAATGTCCCGCCGGTCCAGATGCTCACTGCGGGGATAGATTCCTCTTTTGACGGCATTACATCTCTTGCCTCCTCCCAGCAAGAAACAGGTCCCTCCCTCTCGCCCCAGCCAATCTCCTCACCTGACCAGATAACCCCGACGCGGGTGCTGTTCTATTTCTGGTTGGCCGGGACGCTGGGGATCGGCGCGTACTTCGCGGCGGTCAACCTTCACTTTGCCCTCCGCCTGCGGCGGTCCCGGCAGGCGGTAAAATGCAAACAGGCCCGCCTTCCTGTTTATAAGACGGATGCCATTGGCTCCCCCTGTCTTTTTGGACTGTTCCCTTCCGCCATCTATGTGACGTCTGAGGCACTGGAAGATCCTACCGTGTTCCGCCATGTCATCGCCCATGAAACCACACATTTCCTCCACGGAGACGCTTTCTGGTCCTTATTACGGGGGATATGTGTGGCGCTGCATTGGTACAATCCCCTGGTCTGGTGGGCAGCCGTTCTATCTCACCGGGACAGCGAGACTGCCTGCGATGAAGCCACCCTTCAGCGCCTGGGCCAGGAAGAGCGGGCCGCCTACGGGAGGACCTTAATCCGTATGGCCTGCCAGAAATCCGTAAACCCCTTTATCCTTTCCGCTCCGCTGGCTGACAATCGTCAGTTCCTTCGAGAGCGAATTGCTCGAGTTGTTCAAAAAGGCAAAAATAAAATTACACGCGGTACTGTGCTTGCTCTTTTGCTCTTCGTACTGATGGCGGCAGGCTGCACCTTCACTGGAGGGCGCACAGCCTCGATCTCTTCCAAAGGAGATATTGTCATAGAACATGCCTTTTCGGACCAAGTTCCCGATGCCGTGGTGTCCTGGTCCGAGGATTTCCTCGCCGAAAAAATTCACGCTTTGAACCAAAGCTGGTCAGAGCACAAAGACAACCGCCTCATCACAGAGGCAAAAATTACCGGCTTAACACCGATTCCCACAGGCGTTGCAAGCTTAAACGACGGGGTCGAGATATACCGCTTGGAATATCGCCTGTGTGTAGAGGGGAATCTCGACAGCCTCTTAGTGGGAGGCATGTCCTCAGAGCGCATCCACGGAAAGAATTGGCTGACAGAATGGGGAAGCACTGGTCAGCCCTACCTTCTCTTTTATCGGAAAACCACCGGAACGGAAACCATTTATCAATGGGTAAATACGACCGACACTGATTCCCTGATGTTTGATTACAGCAAGCCAGAATTGCTGTCCCGCTACGGCAATTGTTATACTGCCGCTGCGATGTCGTGTTACAATCAGCTCCACTCAAAAAGCAGCGACTTCGTCCCCTGAGCCGTTTCCTCCTCTTAATTTCTTTGCCGTTCGCACCATCTTGTGCTATGCTATGGTAAGAGAGGAAGGCGGGCCCCACATCCGTCCCCCTTCCCATACTCGCAGTAGAAGCAAAGGAGGAACCCATGATGAAAATGACCGTACTATACCATTCTGTCACCGGCAACACCAAAACCATGGCCCAAGTCATTGCGGAAGGGATGATGACCGTGGCAGGGGTGGAGGCCAAGGCCTTTCCCATTGAAAATTGGGACGCCGCCTGGGTGAAGGAGAGCAAGTGTGTCGTTCTGGGAACACCCATCTATCTGGCTGATCTGTGCAGTGCCGTCAAGGTCTGGCTGGACGGCCCCGCTTTGAAAGCCGGGTTGGCCGGCAAGGTGGGGGGTGCGTTCGCCACGGCGGACTATCTCCACGGCGGCGGGGATTTGGGCATTCAAACCATCCTCAATCACATGATGGTTCTGGGCATGCTCACCTACTCCGGGGGCGGCTCCTTTGGCAAGCCCGTGATCCACCTGGGGCCTGTGGCCCTCCACGGACACCTGGAGGAGAGCAAGGAGCTCTTCCGTCTCTACGGTCAGCGTATGGCCACCAAAACCGTTTCTCTGTTCGGCTGAGCGCCGCCCGATGCAGCGCCCTCCCCCGCCCGGCTGTCCTGTTCCGGATGGGGAAGGGCGCTTTCCTGTTCTCTGTGCAAGAAATTTCACGTTCATTACTGCTTGACATAATCACAATCTCCTGTTAATCTAATGTTGTATATTATATGTCAAGGAGGCAGAAATTATGTCATTTGCCATTGTTACCGATTCCCTGGCCGGTTTGCCCCTGGCGCAGATCGCCCGGCGCGGCCTGGTGGTCATCCCCCTGTCCTATACCATAAGCGGCAAAGAACACCTCTGCCTGGCGCCCGAGGGCTATGACAGCGCCGCCTTTTTTCAGACGATGAAGCTGCGGGGAGAGGTCTCCACCTCCATGGTTCCGCCCCATCGGTTTCTCACCTTTCTAAAGCCCCTGCTCCGTTCCGGCCTGGACCTGCTCTTTCTCAGCGCCTCCTCCGGCCTCAGTTCCTCCTATCAGTCCGCCTGCATGGCGGCGGAACAGCTGCGGGAGGAATTTCCCCAGCGGAAGCTCCAGATTGTGGACTCCCTCTCCTCCTCCCTGGGGCAGGGACTACTGGTCCTCCGGGCCTTCGACCTGCGGGAGAGGGGGATGTGCCTGGAGGACACCGCCCGCACCCTCCTCTCCCTCCGGCACCGGATTGCCCACCTTTTCACGGTGGATGACCTGATGTACCTCAGCCGGGGCGGACGTCTCTCCGGCGCCAAGGCCATGCTGGGGACGGCGCTGGGCCTCAAGCCCCTGCTCAAGGGAGACCCAAACGGCCGCATTGTCCTGTGCGGCAAAGCCCGCGGGCGGGCCCAGGCCATTGGGAAGCTGGCCGACCAATACAACGCCCTGGTCCGGTACCCCGGGGACCAGACGGTGTGCATCGCCCACGGCAATGCCCCCCAGGAGGCGGAGGCCCTGGCCCAGCGCCTCCGCCAGACCAATCCGCCCAAGGAGATTCTCATCGCGCCGTTTGATCCCGCCAACGGCTGCCACGCCGGCCCCGGTGCGCTGGCCCTCTTCTTTGAGGGGGATGAGACCGTCCGTCTCCACCCATAAGGCTTGCCCCCGCCGGTCTTCCGTGCTATAATTCAGGGACACCGTGACACTGGACCGGCAGACAGTCCCCACGGATTTGATACAAAAGAGGCGTATGATCATGCACGACGAACTGACCCAGGTTGACATTGACAAAATGAAGGAAGAGCTCCAGCACCGGATTCAGGTCCTCCGCCCCCAGCTCATTGAGGAGGTCAAGGTGGCCCGCTCCTTTGGCGATCTCAGTGAAAATTTTGAGTACAAAGCCGCCAAGCGGGAGAAGAACCGCAACGACAGCCGCATTCGCTATCTGGAGAACATGATCAAGACCGCCGTGGTCATCGACGGCACCGCCGCCGGGGACGGGGTGGCCCTGTTTGACAAAGTCACCTTTTACCTGGAAGAGGAGGAGACCGAAGAGACCATCCAGCTGGTCACCACCCTTCGCCAGGACGCCCTCAAAGGCCTCATCAGCAAGGAGTCCCCTGTGGGAAAGGCCCTGTTGGGCCATCAGGTGGGCGACCGGGTCTGCATCCATGTCAGCGACAGCTACCACTACTACGTCCAGATCCGAAAGATCGAGAAAACAGGCGAGGACCCGGACATTCCCATCAGCACTTTTTGAAAACAGCCAGCCCCCTGCCCGGCGGAACCCCGGGCAGGGGGCTTTTTGGGTCCGGTTTCTCCTCCGTACACGCTCCCGAAAGGGCCGCCAGGCAAAAGGAAAGGGCTCCTGCAAAGGAGCCCTTGGGCAAATCAGCCGCGAAACCGGTACCCTACCCCCCAGACGGTCTCAATGTACTGGGTGCGGTCGGGGTTGAGTTCAATTTTATCCCGGATGTGTTTGATGTGCACCGTGACCGTGGAGACATCTCCATAGGCATCCACCCCCCAGACGCTGTCAAACAGACGGTCCTTGGAAAACACGGTGTCCGGATGCTCAGCCAAAAAGAGGAGCAGATCATACTCCTTGCTGGTCATGTTGGTCTCCTTGCCGTTGACCCAGACCCGCCGGCTCTCCCGGTCGATCTCCAGCCCCCGGACCTTCAGCATCTCCGGCCGGGCCTTTTCCCGGCTGCCCACCAAGCGCTGGTACCGCTGAATGTGTCCCTTTACCCGGGCCACCAGTTCACTGGGGGAGAAGGGCTTGGTCATGTAGTCATCCGCCCCCAACCCCAGGCCCCGCACCTTGTCAATGTCGTCGGCCAGGGCAGAGATGATGATGACAGGGGTGTCCTTCACCTCCCGCAGCCGCCGGCAGATCTCAAAGCCGCTCAGTCCCGGCAGCATCACATCCACAATGACCAGGGCATAGTCCCCCGCCAGCGCCGCCTGGAGCCCTTGGGTACCGTCGGTGTACAGATCGCATTGGAATCCGCCGTTGATCTCCAGGTAATCCCGCTCCAGCTCCGCCACACTCTGGTCGTCTTCAATAATCAAAATTTTCATCACAGCAACCCCTCTTCTTTCTGGAGCGGGAGATAGAGGAAGGCCCGGGTGCCCTCTCCCTCCTCACTGGTCAGCCAAATCTTGCCGTGGTGGCTGTCCACAATGCTCCGGCAGATGGCCAGCCCCAAGCCGCTGCCTGGCACCGAGCTGGTTCGGGCGCTGTCCTCCCGGAAAAAGCTGTCAAACACATGGCGCAGCGCCTGGGCGCTGATGCCCTTCCCGTTGTCCGAGACCTGGATCACCAAGCCCCGCTCATACTCCTCTGCGGTCAGGGCAATGGCCCCGCCTGCCCGTCCATACTTGATGGCGTTGGAGACCAGGTTGTCCAGCACCCGCTTGAGCTTGCTCCGGTCCGCGGTCACCACGTAATGGCCCTGGGGGATCTGGGCGGTAAAGGTCATGCCGTTCTGCTGCACGTCCACCTGGTATTCCTCAGCCAGGTCCCGGAGGAAGGGCCCCATCTCCACATATTCAAAATGATACTGCATCCGTCCCAGCTCATACTCCGAGAAATCGGACATATTCCGGACCAGCCTCTCCAGAATCACAGATTTGTTATAGACAATCTCCAGGTAATGGCGCTGCTTTTCCGGGGTATTGGCAATGCCGTCCTGAATCCCCTCCACATATCCCTTGATGGCGGTGATGGGGGTGCGAAGGTCGTGGGAGAGATTGGCCATCAGCAGCCCCCGCTCCTCCTGGGCGGCGGCCTCCGCCACCGCGGTGGCCTTCAGGCGCTGGCGGACGCTCTCCAGGGAGTGGCTGAGCTCGTCCAGCTCCCGCTCGTCGCAGGAGAGGATTTGGAAATCCAGCTCTCCGTCCCGCAGATTGTCCGCCGCCTGGCGCAGGGTTTTCAGGGTGGCTGTGATCCTTCCCGTGAGCCGGGAGGTGAGAAGAATGCACACCCCCGTCACCATCAGGCACAGCAAAACCCCCGCCAGCACCAAAACAGGCACCATCCTGCTGGGGCCGATGGTCTGCTTGCCAAAGAGGAAGGACAGGCTCTCCATCAGAAACTTCTCTCCATCGGGAACCCGCACGGTGAAAAAAATCATCACCGCCACCATGACCGCCACGCCGATCAGCAGGGAGAGCACCAGCATCGCCAGACTGGTCCGCAGGAACTGTCCCTTCAGGGTGGTTTTTTTCGGCATGGCGCCCGCCTCCTTTTGGATTTCTCCCCGCCATTTTACCATCAGGCTTCCTTCCTGTCAAAGAGGAGATAGCCGCAGCATCCAAAGACCAGGCCGTACCCCGCCAGAAGGCCAATGCGGGGCAGCAACGAGAAGAAGGGCAGGGCAATCCCAATCCAAAGATTGTGCCACCGGAGATACCCGGTGAACACCAGCCCCCCCACCGCGGGCAGATAGGTCCCCATAACCAGCAGCCCGATGTACAAAACCACACACAGCAGGACCGTCAGGCTGGACCCTCTCACCAGCTGATTGATCAGGCAGAAGAAAAGAACCAGCACCGCCAGGGGGATCAGGTCCAGCAGGCAGGCCCCCAGGCTGGTGAGGATCCCCTCCGTGCCCCCTCCCAGGCCCACCTGGGCCACGGTGCTGACCACATACAGCACCGCCAGGTCAAAGGCGCACAAAAGGAACACCGCCGCCGCCTTGGAAAAGAAGAGCTTTCCCTTTCCCACAGGGCGCATGAGGGAAAATCGGAGGGTATGGTCCACCTGCTCCCCCACAAAGAGGTCGCTGGCGGCCATCACCGCCATCAAAGGCAGGAAGATCAACAGGATAAAGGGGAGGTTGGAGGACATCAGCCCCCCCAGAATGGCCTCCCGGGACACGCCCCCGTCGGTGATGTAGTTGACAATCAGAACCCGCAGGGCGCTGGCCACGCAGATCACCGCGCCGATGATCAGAAACACCAGATATTTTTTCCGCTTGCGGAGCTTAAACAGCTCATTGCTCAAACTGGCCAAAAATCGTTCCATCGTCTCCTCCTTACAGGACCACAGAGCCCTTCTTGTCCCGGACCTTCGCCAGGAAGTAGTCCTCCAGGGAAGGGTTGAGCCGCAGGGCCTCCTCCTTGGTGTCAAAGGAGAGCATCTCCCCCTCGTAGAGCACCAGCACTTTGTCACACATCTTCTCAATCTCCGCGGCCAGATGGCTGGCCACCAGGAAGGTCACGCCTTTTTCCTTGGCCAGGCGGAGAATGACCTCCCGCATCTCCACGGTGGCCTCAATGTCCAGGCCGTTGGTGGGCTCGTCCAAAATCATCAGCTCCGGCTCGGACAGCAGCGCCAGGGCCAGGCCCATCCGCTGCTTCATGCCCAGGGAAAATTTTCCGCACCGCTCCTTGCGGTACGGGGTCAGTCCCACAATCTCCAGCACCTTGTCCATGCGGGCCTGGTCCACGCCGGGGTAGTATCGGGCCGCCATACGCAGGTGGTCCTGGGCGGTGAGATTTTCATAGAGAGCGGGCTGCTCAATGAGGGCCCCCACCTGCATCAGCGCCTTCTCCCGGTCGGTGACAGGGGCGCCGAACACCGTGATGGTCCCCTCCGTGGGCTGGGAAAGCCCCGTGATGGATTTCATAATGGTGGTCTTCCCTGAGCCGTTGGGGCCCAGCAGTCCCACCACCTGTCCCCGCTCCACAGAGAAGGTAATGTTCCGGGCGCCCCGGCCGTTGTGATAAATCTTGGAAACGTGGTCCAAGGTCAAAACGGTATCCAAATTCTGTGCTCCTTTCCCGCGGTCCAAAGGACCTGTGAGGGCGGGACGACCCCGGAGGCCCTTGGCCTCCGGGGTTTCGCCCTCGATGGTATCAGTCTGCTTTCCGCCTCCGCGGATGCCTCACGCGTATTTCTCCCGGTCCCCCACATCCAGCGGCTGTACCGTGGTGGTGCCGTAGTTGGAGATGGTCACATCCCCGGTGATCACCAGCGTGTGGTGTTCCCCGTCCTGATCGGTGGTGTTGAAGTTCACCGTAATCTGGTTGGAGGTCAGGTTGCCCTTGTCGTCCACGCCGAAGTTGCACAGGACCTTTTCCAAGGTCATGTCCTGGCCGATATAGGACTCCAGGTTATCCGCCACCAGCTCCGGCTTTGCCGCGGCAAAGGCGTCGTAATCGGCATAGTAGTCATAGGTGCCGTCCGCCTTGACGTAGACAATGCCGCCGTTGTTCTTCTCCAGGACCTCGTAATACTTTTCTTCCCAGTTCTCCGCGTTGTCCTCATACCACTGCTCATTCCCGCCGTTGATATAGCCCTCTTTGAAGGTCTCCGGCAGGGTCTCCCCCGTCACCTTCTCATAGTTCTGGATGGCGGTGGCAGAGTAATCCTCATAATTCACGGTATAATCGTAGTCATGGGACTGGCCGACACTGTAAGCAAAAAGGGAGAGGCCGGCGTTGACCAGGGAGGGCACCTGGTTCTTGGCAATTTCCACCTGGTACAGGGTGGCGCCGTTCTCCTTGCCCACCTGGACAAAGTTGTTCTTCAGCTCACCCACCACGGTGTCCGCGGCGATCTCCATAAAGTTCACCATGCGCCGGGCCATCTCGTCGTCCTGGTCCACCCCCAGCAGATTGCCTCCCAGGCTGCTGCTGTCGGTTTCATACTCCGACTGGTAATAGTACCGGTCGTTCACATCAAACCAGGTATTCACGCCGTTCAGAATGGTTTCGTACTGCTCATGAGACCCCATGCTGTCCTTGCTGATGCTATGGCTGGACATATTATGACCGTCCATGGCGTAGTCCTCCGTCACATGCACGACCTCTTTCCCGTCACAGATCATTTTCAGGGTTCCGTTGGCGGTGAAATTGTCTGTTTCCAGGGCCAGGGCCTTGACCGCCTCCTTGTACTTACTGTACCCATTGACGCTCCCAAAGGCCGCCGTGGCGGATACCGCCAGGATCAGCACACCGGCCACCAGGCAGATGGTCAATCGATTTCGCTTCTTCATCCTCAGTTCCTCCTTCACTGCGTCACGGGACCTTCGCGCTCGGTTCTGCCAGCGCACCGCCCCGAGACGGGCTTTGTTGACTGTTGTTATTATACCGTACATCTCTAAAAAAAGAATGGGGAAACTCTTAAAAATTCATTAAAAAATACACGGTTCTCCTTCCCTCATGTCATGGAAACGCACCACCGCCCTCCGGGGACAGGATTCCCGGAGGGCGGCGGCGCTTTGATCCAATCAAAATGAGAGAGAACTTGGTATCAGGAACGCATCACCCGGTCCCCCACATCCAGGGGAGCCACGGTGGTGGTGCCATAGTCTGTTATGGTCAGGTCCAGGACCATCTGCATGGCGTGGCTTCCGCCGGCGCTGTCCGTGGTCTTCAAGTTGGCCTGTATTTGGTTGGCGGTCAGCTTTCCCGCCCCGTTCACCCGGAAGGTGCAGACCACATCGCAGAGGGCAGCGCTGCCGCCCATGTAATACTCCAGATAGTGGTACTTCTGTTCAGGATGGTCGGTCAAAAATGCCTGGACCGTGTCATAGTCCTGGACGCTGCCATCGGCTTTCACATAGAGCACACCCTGGTCCTTTTTCTCAAACAGGGTCCAATATGGCGCATTCCAGTCCGTGCTGAAGGTGTCCAGCCGTTCGATGAGGCGCCGGTTGGCCTGGTACCAGGCGTCATCGTAATCTCCGCTGGCGTATTTGGCGCGGAATTCCTCCGGCAGGGTTTCCCCCGTGACAGCCTCATAGCGCTGGAACAGCAGGCCTATCTCATCCTCATAGGTGAGAAACCGCGACACCGGCACACCTACGTTGTCATAGACAAACAGGGAAAGTCCAGCGTTGAGGAGGGTGGGAATCTGACTCCGGGCCACCCGCACCTGATAGATCGTCTCATCCCCTTCGGTGCCCAACTGTACCACGTTGTTCTTCAGCTCGCCCAGCACCAGATCCACCGCGGTCTCCGCGAAGTCCACCAGGCGCCGCTCCATCTCGTTGTCCACATCATAGCCCAGGAGGTTGGAAAAGGCCTCCCCCCGCTCTATGGACTCGCAGGAGTAAAAGGAACTGTCCCCGGCAAACCGGGTACGTACTCCGTCGAGCACGGTGCGGTACTCCTGGTGGCTCTCCCCGCCGTGGTCTTCCCTGCTGTGATAGGCACTGTTGAGGCCGGCTTTTGCATAGTCCATCTGCACAGACAGAAGTCTCTCCCCGTCCACTGACAGGTGGGTCTGGGCCTGGACCGTGAAATTGTCCTCCCGCAGCAGCAGGTCCTTCACCGCCTGCTTATACCGGGCATACCCATTGACGCTGCCAAAGGCCGCTGCCGCCGACACCGCCAAAACCAGAATCCCCACGGCCAAGCAGATCCCCAACCTGCGCTTGCTCTTCATGGACTTCCCTCCTCTTCTGGGTTTGATTATACGGGAGGAAAATGAAGAAAGGATAGGATTTTTCTTAAATTTTAATTAAAATACAGCAGCGGTCCCGGCGTGGATGCCGGAACCGCTGCGTTCCCTTCACCAAAGTTTTGCACAGGCCACGCCCACCGCGCCCTCTCCCGTGTGGCAGCAGATGCTCAGGGGGAGGGAGATCATCCCCACCGCGTAATCGGGAAATGCGGCCTGCACCTCCCTGCGCCAGGTCTCCCCCAGGGTGGGGTCGCCGCCGGAATAGCCGGAAAACACGGCCATTTTCATCCCCGAAAACCGGGTGGCCAAGTCATGGCGCAGAGCCTCCAACAAGGTCTTTTTGGCCTGGAGCATTCCCCGGACCTTTTTGTAGGCGTCCAGCTTTCCGCCCTGGATCTGCAGGACGGGCTTAATATGGAGCACCGCCGCCATCGCAGCGCCCGCCGCGGTCACCCGGCCGCTTTTCCGCAGATACTCCAGGGTGTTCACCGCGATGTAGACGCTGGACGCATCCCGCTCCGCCTCCAGAATGTCCCGGACCTCCGCCGCTGTCTTTCCCTGGGCCAGCAGCACCTGGGCGTTGCGGATGGACTGGGCCAGCGTGACGGAGATTCTCCGGTCATCCACCACCAGCACCCGGCCGCCGTACTCCTGGGCCAGGGCTTTGGCGGTGTGGCAGGAGCCGCTCAGCCCCGAGGACATGGGGAAGTGGAGCACCGCGTCATGGGTCTTCAGCAGGGTGTCCCACAGGGAGGTAATCTCCTCCGGGGCAGGCTGGGAGGTGCTGATCTCCGCCCCCGCTTTCATCCTTTGAAAGAACGTCTCAGGGGTACAGTCCTTTCCCTCCAAATAGGTCTCCCCATCCACAAAAAAGGGCATCGGGATCAGATCAATGCCCATCTCCTGGGCCTCTTTGGCAGAAATACTGCTGTTGGTATCAGTTACAATGGCTGTCTTCAAGGCAAAGTCCCCTTAAACGTCGATTTGCTTGCTGGGATACCTTTATAGAATACCATATCTTTCCACTCTTGGCAAGGCGCCATTCCCTCCCCAGGCCGGCTCACTTCCCCTTGGCCCCGGAAAACCGGGGATCGTCGGTGCGTCCCAAGATATAATCTGTGGATGTGCCGTAGAGATCGGCCAGGGCAATCAGAATGTCGCTGGGGATATCCCGGTAGCCCTGCTCATAGCGGAAATACTGGGTCTGGGTCATCCGAAGTCTGGCCGCCAGCTGCCGTTGGGTGAGGTCATGGTCCTCCCGAAGATCGCGGATCCGTTTATAGTATCCCATAATTCCTCCATTGATATCCATTTGGATATCTTGACATTAATCCGCCCCGACGATATAATGCCCATGTGATATCCATTTGGATATCAACTATCCCTCGTAAGGAGAATCTATATGCACCCCCTCTCTCTCCCGTCCAGTTTGTTGGCCGCACTGTGGTCCTCTCTCTGGACCTTTTGTTTTTCTCAGCTGCCCGATCTCTTCCCCCTGCTCTTCTCCGGCGGCAGTCCCCTGCCCGCCCTTTTGACTCGTCTGCTGGCCGCCCTGCTGCTGTGCCTGGGCCTTCCCCTGTTCACCGGCCTGCTTGCCTGCGCGCCCTGGGTCCTCCCCGGCCTGGTGTTGGGGGTGAGTCTGCCCCTGCTGCTGGCCTTTTTCCTGTGTACGCCTCCCGGGGGTCTGGGATAAGTTTTCCACCTGATTTTTTCAAATTCCTCTTGACAGCGAAAAATCAATATGATATTTTTTTGATATCAAATAGATCAACCAGGAGGACTGTCTATGACGGAAATTATTTTATCCAATAAGAAGCACGGTATGCTCGTGCTTCTGCTCACCATTGTCCTGTACATTCTCGCCGTTTTGGGCACCATCTTTTTCGCGGACGAGGCGCAGATCGCCCCCTTGGTCCTGTGCATCCTCTACCTGAGCTTAGGTTGGCTGCCCCTGCTGGGCCTGAAGGTACTGGGCCCCCAGGAAGCCCTGGTGCTCACCCTGTTCGGCAACTATATCGGCACCCTGAAGGGAGAGGGGTTCTACTTCGTCAACCCCTTCTGCACCGCGGTGAACCCCGCCGCCAAGACCCAGCTGAGCCAGAGCGGCGACGTGGACAGCGCCAAAGGCTCCAAGGTCTTGGCCGCCCTGGGCGGGAGCTCGGTCTCCCTGCCCAAGGAGGCTGTCACCAAGAAGATCTCCCTGAAGATCATGACCCTCAGCAACGCCCGGCAGAAAATCAACGACTGCCTGGGCAATCCTGTGGAAATCGGCATCGCCGTCACCTGGCGGGTGGTGGACACGGGGAAGGCGGTCTTTGACGTGGACAATTACAAGGAGTTTCTCTCCCTCCAGTGTGACAGCGCCCTGCGGAACATCGTCCGGCTCTACCCCTACGATGTATCTCCCGGCGTGGACACCACCGGCGACGGCGTCCCCGATGAGGGCAGCCTCCGGGGGTCCAGCGACGTGGTGGCCGCCCGCATTCGGGAGGAAATTCAGGCCAAGGTCCAGGAGGCCGGTCTGGAGATCTTAGAGGCGCGGATCACCCACCTGGCCTACGCCTCGGAGATTGCCGCCGCCATGCTGCAGCGTCAGCAGGCCTCCGCCATCATCGACGCCCGGAAGATGATTGTGGAGGGCGCCGTGGGCACCGTGGAAATGGCCCTGGAGCGTCTGAACCAGAGCGGTGTGGTGGAGCTGGATGAGGAGCGGAAGGCCGCCATGGTCTCCAACCTTCTGGTGGTGCTCTGCGGCAACCACGAGGCCCAGCCCGTGGTGAACACCGGCAGCCTGTATTAAGGTGCTGAAGATGGCTGAGGGCAAGAAGGACGCGAAAAAGCAGATCCCTCTCCGGCTTTCCGCCAAGCTCTACGCCGCCATCGCGGCCTGGGCCGAGGATGACTTCCGCTCAGTGAACGGGCAGATTGAATACCTGCTCACAGAATGCGTCCGCCAGCGGAAGAAAAACGGCAAGTATGTCTCCGACGAGCTTGATGTACCGCCGGAGTTGGACCTTGAGTAGCCGGGAAAGGAGTCGGAAAACATGGATATACACCGTGGGAAAAAGGTCGGTGTGTGGTTGTCTGTGGCAGCCGTGCTGGCGCCTCTGGCTGTCCAGATCGCAGGGGTCGCTTGGATCTGGACCCTGCTGGGCTCTCACCCTCTGTTTTGGGTGCTGGCCCTCCTGCTGACCGCTGCCGCCGTCGCGGTGATCGTGGCAGCCTGTGCAAGAATTCGAGAAATCAATGGAGGAGAAGAAGATGATCTTAGTCAATACTGATTACATTGCCGGCCAGGAGCTGGAAATGCTGGGCCTGGTCAAGGGCAGCACCATTCAGTCCAAAAACATCGGCCGGGATATTACCCAGGGGTTCAAGACCCTGGTGGGCGGTGAATTGGGCGCCTATACCGACATGATGAACGACGCCCGCGCCCTGGCCACCAAACGCATGGTGGGGGAGGCGGAGCATCTGGGTGCGGACGCCGTGGTCAACGTCCGTTACGCCTCCGCCGCCGTGATGCAGGGTGCCGCGGAGGTCATGGCCTACGGCACCGCGGTAAAGTTCAAATAACGCTGCCTGCAAAGCACAAGCCCCTCCCCAAGACATCTCGTCTTGGGGAGGGGCGTTTTGTTGGGGCCCTTGCCCCTAAGCAGTCGGGGCGGGAGCCTCCCCCGCCTGGGAAGTCATTGCTTCTCAGCGGCGGAGGGGGCTATACGCCCGCTGCAGTGACAATCTCCAAAAAGCACGCCATCAGCGGGCTGATCCACTTGCTCTTGTGATGAGCGCACACCGCCGAGAGCACGGGCTCCTCCATCCCGGTCTCCAGCTCCACGAGCCGCCCTGCCGCCAGGGCATCCTCCACGGCAAACCGGGGCAGAAAGGTCACCCCCACCTCGTTTTCCACCAGGTGCTTGATGGTGGGGATGCTCCCCAGCTCAATGGTGTGGTCCATTCGGATGGCTTTTTCCCGCAGGTATCCCTCAAACATCTGGCGAAAAATGGAGTTGGGTTCGTTGATGAGGAAGGGCAGGGGGACTTGATGGTCAGGAGCCACGAAATCAGGGCCCAATGCCTTGACTTGAGGCGCCGCCGTCAGCACCACGGGAAAGGTTCCCACAGGATGGGTCACCAACTGGCTGCTAAGTCCCCCGATGTTCTCATAAAACAGCCCCACATCCAGCGACCCATCCATCAGCCCATCCCGGATATCATAGCAGCCCATGGAGCGGATCAGCAGCCGGGCCTGGGGCGCCCGCCGGTGAAAGGCCTTCAGCAGCGGCGGCAGTCGGTAGCACAGCAGGGTTTCCGCCACCCCGATGGTGATTTCCCCCCGGCATTGGGTCAGGTCCTGGGTAAAACAGTGCATTTGATTGACCGCCTCCAGCACCCGCTCCACATAGGGCAGCAGCTGCCGCCCCGCCTGGCTGAGCACCATCCGCCGCCCCACCTTCTCAAAGAGCCGGGCGGAGAGGGCCTGCTCCAGCTGTCCCATCTGAAAGGTCATGGTGGACTGGGTATAACCCAGCCGCTCCGCCGCCCTGGTAAAGCTCCCCTCCTCCGCAATCACCCGAAAGGTATTCAAATACTTGAGATCCATAGGCCGCCTCACTCATTTCAATTTTTTTGCATCGTTTTATAAAAACTTTCAATTTGATTTCAGTTTTTCTCGCGTGTAGGATAGCAGAAAAGGAGGCTGATCTCAAGTGTTTTTTTCGGTTGTTCTATCTTACCTTCCCTACGCCTTAGTCACCAGCTTTACGCCGGGCCCCAACAACATCCTGGCATTCCACACCGTGGGCCAGAAGGGCTGGGTCCAGGGGCGGGCCACCCTGGCCGGGATTGTCGCCGGCTTTTTTTCCGTGATGGCGGTCTGCGCGCTGGGCTGTTACCAGCTGGAGCGGCTGCTCCCCGCGCTGACCCAGGTGCTCCCCTTCGCCGGGGCCCTCTATCTCTTCTGGCTGGCCCTCCATCTGCTCCGGAGCACCCCTGCAAAGGATGTCAGTCCCCGGTCTACCTTTTGGAGCGGATTTTTTCTCCAGTTTGTCAACGGGAAAATTATTCTGTACGCCATCACCATCTATACCGGCTACGTCCTGCCCGCCGGCAGCGGCGCCCTGTTCCCCATACAGCCCTTTGTCCTCACCCTCTTCGGCACTGCGGGCTTTCTCACCTGGGCAGTGGCCGGCGGGCTGCTGCAGTCCTTTCTGCGCCGGCACACCCGGGCGTTCAACGGGGCCATGGCCGCCGTGCTGGCCCTCTGCGCCCTGGATCTTCTTTTTTGAATCGGTCGCTCCCCATCCAATCCCCCATGGCTTTCGGGCAGACAGAGCCACAACAGCCCGGCAGGCCACTCGTCCGCCGGAGACAAGCCCCATACAGCAGACTGCCCGTGCCAGGGAAGGCACGGGCAGTCTGTCTTACAGAACCTGGATCAGCCACAGAATCAGGCCATAGAGCACACTGGCGGAAATCCCATAGACCAGCACCGGGCCAGCCACGGTAAAGAGTTTGGCGGCGGTCCCGGTGACCAGTCCCTCCTGCTTAAACTCCATGGCGGGCGCCACCACCGCGTTGGCAAACCCTGTGATGGGAACCAGCGTCCCCGCGCCGGCGTGCTTGGCAAAGCTGTCAAACACCCCAATCCCTGTGAGCAGCGCCGTGAGGAAAATCAGGGTAACGGAAACCGCCGTGCCCGCCAGCTCCCGGGACAGTCCCATCGTCTGGTACCAGTCCAGCAGCCCCTGCCCGATCACACAGATCAGTCCCCCCACCAGAAAAGCCCACACCATGTTCTTCCCCATGGGGGAGGGCTTGGCCTTGCTCTGGACATAGGCGTTGTACGCCTCATTGCTCAGTTTGTTCAACTCCATGGATATCACCTCACAGGCAGTATGTCCCGGTGAAAGCAAATTATGCCTGCCCCAGCACACGCTCCCTTCCGGAAAACCCGGGAAAAGGAAAAAAGCCTTGACAAATTCCCCCTTTTCGATATAATAGTATAGCCTGTCTTTCTATGCAGGCAGATCCTTGCCGGCAACGAGGATTGCCGGCCAAATGTCCATAAGGAGGTGCAACGAACCATGGCAAAGGTAAACGCAAACTATGAAGTGGTCTATATCATGGACCCCGCGCTGGGCGAAGAGGCCATCGCCGCAATGATCGAGAAGTTCAAGACTCTGGTGGAAACCCAGGGCACGGTGGCCGCCATCGACGACTGGGGCAAGCGCCGTCTGGCCTATCCCATCAACGACCTGAACGAGGGCCACTATGTCCTCATGACCTTCACCGCCGCGCCCGAGCTCCCCGCTGAGCTGGACCGTGTGCTGAAGATCACCGAAGGCGTGATGCGTTCCATGATCATCTGCAAGGACGAATAAGGGGGCTCTTGCTTTGCTGAACAAGATCTTCCTCCAGGGCCGGCTGGTGGCCGACCCTGAGCTGCGCCACACCCAGAACGGCGTGGCCGTGGCTTCCTTCCGCCTGGCGGTGGACCGGGACTTCAAGGACCGGGAAACCGGGGAGCGGAAGGCCGATTTCATCAATGTCGTGGCTTGGCGTCAGACGGGAGAGTTCGTCTCCCGCTTCCTCACCAAGGGCCGTCTGGCCGTGGTGGAGGGCAAGCTCCAGACCCGCGACTACACCGACCGGGACGGCAACCGCCGGTACGCCACGGAAGTGGTGGCCGACAACGTCTATTTCGGCGATTCCCGCCGGGATGGAGAAGGCGGCTACACACCCGCCCCCCAGGCTGGCCGGAGCAGCGGCTACGGTGCCCCCGCCGGCAACAACAGCTACCCCCCCTCCGGCGGCGGTTACACCGCGGCCCCTGCGGTGGATCAGTTTGCTGATCTCACCGACGACGATGGGGAGCTGCCTTTCTGATCCTCTCCTCCGGGAGAGACCCTGTCAGACCACTCTCATTCTATTTTAAGGAGGTTTGCTATCATGGCTATGGATAGAGAACGCCCTCGCGGCGGCCGTAAACGCCGTAAGGTTTGTACTTTCTGTGTCGATAAGGTCGAGCACATCGATTATAAGGACTCCGCCAAGCTGCGCCGTTTCCTTTCTGAGCGCTCCAAGATTCTGCCCCGCAGAACCACCGGCACCTGCGCCATGCACCAGCGCCAGCTGACCGAGGCCATCAAGCGCGCCCGTCAGATCGCTCTGCTGCCTTACGTCACCGACTGATTTCGGTTTCTACCAAAAGACGCGCCGCATCTCCGGCGCGTCTTTTTTCTACCCAGACAACCTGAAAGGAGATGCTTTTATGTCCCCCTTTACCGCCTGCATCGTCCAGACCACCTCCCTGCCCTATGACAAGCAGGGCAACCTGGACCGGGCCCTGCGCGCCATGGAGGCCGCCGCCGCCCGGGGCGCGTCCCTGATTCTCTTCCCCGAGATGTTCCTCACCGGCTATCTCATCCGGGACCAGCTGGCACAGCTGGCAGAGCCCTACCCCAACGGCCCCGCCCTCACCGTCCTGGGCCAGAAAGCCAAAGCCCTTTCCCTGGGGGTGGTCATGGGCATGCCCTTGGCAAACCCCGGCGGCAAGCCCTACAACGCCGTGGTCATGATCGACCGGGACGGTACCCCCGCCGGGTTCCAGGCCAAAACCCACTTCTTTGGCGGGGAGGAGAAGATGTTCGCGCCAGGCACCAGCCTCAGGGCCTTTGACACCTCCTTCGGCCGCATGGGGATTCTGGTCTGCTATGACGGGGAGTTCCCCGAGACTGCCCGGTCGCTGGCTCTGGATGGCGCCAAGCTGATCTGCATGTGTGCGGCCAACATGAGCCCCTATGAGGACTACCACTTCCTGTACATGCGGACCCGGGCCATGGAGAACCGCGCGTATACCCTCTACTGCAACTATGTCGGAGATGAAAAGCGGTTCCACTACTGCGGCCAGAGCGGAGCCTTCCACCCCACCGGGCGCATTCTGGCGGAGGCCGGCACCCAGGAGGAGACCACCCTCTATGCCCTCATAGATATGGAGGACACCACCGCCCCCGACGATTTTCTCAACTACCTCCACCACCGGCAGCCCCAGCTCTACCACCCCGCGCTCTGCCGGTAATCCTCCCTTCCCCCCTGGTATAAAATGGCCCCGCCCCGTCCATACTGAGGGAAACGGAAAGGAGTGGTATCCATGGTAAAAGGAGTCTCCCGACGGGTCGTGGTGGTCAAGTCCCCGGACCCAAAATGGTTTGAACAGGCCATCTTTCTGCTCCGGGAAGAGGCCGGCGCAGAGGACGCGCCGGAGGAGCAAGTGCTGAAACGGGCCCAGGAAGTGGCCGACGCCTATCTTCTTCGCACCTCCCCCCAGGGGAAACGGCGGCGGATCTGGATTCCCGCGGTCTCCGCCCTGGCGGGCGGCGGGGTCGCCTCGGTGATCTGGCTTTTTGCCACTGGGGTTTTTCCTCTTCCCTTTTAATTCCTCCGGTGGTATACTCAGGCTATCTCCAAAAACAGAAAGGGAGAGAGCGCCATGCACAACGTCATTCTCATCGGCATGCCCGGTGTGGGCAAGAGCACCCTGGGGGTGCTGCTGGCCAAAACCCTGGGCATGACCTTTCTTGACACAGATCTTGTCATTCAGGATCAAAAAAAGGCCCTGCTCCGGGAGCTGATCGCCCAGCACGGCATCGACGGCTTTCTGGCCCTGGAGGGCACCGTCTGCGCCGGCCTCCAGGCGGAAAACGCCGTGATCGCCACCGGCGGCAGCGTGGTTTATGAGCCGGAGGCCATGGCCCATCTCCGGGAAATCGGTACCGTCGTCTACCTGAAGCTGGGCTACAAGGCACTGGCCCGCCGGCTGGGCAACCTCAAAAACCGCGGGGTGGTTCTCCGCCCGGGCCAGACCCTCCGAATGCTCTACGAACAGCGCATTCCCCTGTACGAGACATACGCCCATATTACGGTGGATTGCGGCGGGCAGGACATCGAGCACACCTTGGACCGGGTTCTGCGGGCACTGGAAAAAGCGCAACCCAAGAAAAACGCCTCCCTTTGAAGGGAGGCGTTTTCTCTTACTCCGCAGTTGCCTGGGCCAAAACCTGGGCCGCGATGGAACCCGCCACCCGGGCGCCGCCGCCGCCGTTTTCCACCAGAACCAGGAAGGCCAAGGGATGCTCCGGGTCGTCGATAAAGCCGGCAAACCAGGCGTGGGGCTCCTGTCCCCCGCCCACTTCCGCCGTGCCGGACTTGGCGCAGACCGCCAGGTCCCCGAACTGGGCCTGCCCATACTGGCTGGCCACATTGTTGCGCATCATCTCTTTCAGCTGCCGGCAGGTCTCCTCTCCATAGATGGAATAGGTGTCCTTGCCGTCGGGAAAGGCCGCCGGAATGGACGTTCCGGTGATGGTCTCCCGCTCCACCAGTTTGGGCACCACCGCCACGCCGTCATTGGCAATGCCCCCCATAAAGGCCAGCATATTGCAGGGGTTGACCAGGTCTTTGTCCTGCCCCACACCCGACCAGCCCAAAAAGGCGCTTCCATCCTCCTGGGCCACAAAGCTTCCTTTGGCGGTATGGATGTCGCAGACTGCCAGGGAATCCAGCAGGCCCGCCTGCTCCATGTACTCTCCCAGGGTCTTGCCCCCCAGCTCCATGGCCAAGGTGGCATAGGCCCCATTGCAGGAGGTGGCCAGACACTGCTTGATGTCCATATTCTCGCCGTGGGCATAGGGACAGGTGATGACATCTCCGTCCACTTCCAGACTGCCAGTGCAGGTATAGCGGAACTGGTCCAGGTCCTTCTTCTGCTCAATGGCCGCCGCCGTGGTCACCAGCTTAAAGACCGAGCCGGGGGGATAGGTGCTGGAAAAGAACCGATTCAAATACACCCCCTCATAGGCGGGGTTCTCGTTGATGTCCGAAGGGGGATTGTTGGGGTCGTAGGAGGGGGAGCTCACCTCACACAGCAGGTCTCCCGTGGTATAGTCATACACCGCCACCACCCCCTTGCGTCCGTTGAGGGCGGCGTAGGCCGTCTCGTTGAGGGCCGCATCAATGGTGAGGGTCACGTCATGGCTGCCCAGGGAGGTGCCGGTGACCAGATTATAGCCTGTCAGCCGGCTGGCCAGCACTGAGCGCAGGGAGGTGCCGAAATTCTGGTCCCCCACCAGGTGAAGGGTGGACACCCGGGTAGCCTGGTTTTCCGCATAGCTTTTGGTCTGCCCGTCGTAGAGGAGGACACCGTTTCTATCATAGATGGCGCCGGAATCATAGTACCGGGTGCCGAAGAAGCCCACCCAGTCATTGCCCTTCCCGATCAGCTGGAAGCAAAAGAACAGCACCCCGGCGGCCAGCGCCCCGGCCAGCACCAGAGCGATGATTGTCCGCCGTCTGAGTCGTTTCATCTGCGCCGCCTCCTTTCATCCGACCGTCCGCAGGCCGGCGGGGGATCGGCCAAGGGGTCCTCCCCTTCCGGCCACAGGGGGCCGTCGATCAGGTCCTCCCAGCCGCCCCGGTCCTGGGTCCAGTCCTCCGCAAATTGGTCGTAGTCGTCGTAGTCCTCATACTCGTCATAGTCCTCGTATCCGTCGTCATACCCATAGTCCTCATAGGCATCCTCATCGTAGTCGTCATACCAGCCGTTGTACCGGTCATCGTACATCCGGTCCGCGTCCGGGGGAATCCAACCCCGGATGCGTTTGGGCAGCTTCAGGGTAAAGCTGGCATTGGGCCGGGTGTCCGCCGCCTTCAAAAAGGCCAGAAGCCCCCAGCAGGAGATCATGCTGGAGCCGCCCACAGAGACAAAGGGCAGGGTCACACCGGTCAGGGGCAGGATATCCACCGCACCCAGCACATTCAGGGTCGCCTGGAACACCAGCATGGCGGCGGCGGAATTGGCCGCGATGACATAATAGCTGGACCGGGCCGTGGCGGCACAACGGGTGGCATAGAGCACCAGTACCAGCAAAATAAACACCGTGCACAGGGCCAGAATCAGGCCAAACTGTTCACTGATGACCCCAAAGACCAGGTCCGTGTTGGCCGCGCCGATGTTCTTCAGGAAGGCATCCTCCCCGGTTCCCTTGCCAAAGAGGCCGCCGCTGGCAATGGCCGACATGGTGCGGGTCTGTTGGAAGCCGCCGGAGTCCGCGGCGTGCTCCCAGACGTGCCGCCAGGCCCCAAAACGGTTGGCAATGTAGGGCTTAAACTGGAGAATCATCCAGCCGCCTGCCCCCGCCGCCGTGGCCATCAGGGCCAGGAAGCCCAGGTCTCCAGACCGGAGAAAGGCGATGACCAGCAGGGCCACAAAGAAGATCAGCGCCGTGCCAAAGTCACTCATCAAGGCCAGGCATCCCATGCAGAAGCCGCAGAAGAGGACGGTAAAAATCAGGTTTCGCCGGGCAAACAGCCGGTCCAGCGTGGCAGCGCCGGTAAAAATAAAGGCAATCTTCACAAACTCCGAGGGCTGGAATCCAATGGGGCCAAGGGAGATCCAGTTCTTGGCCCCGAAAATCCGGGAGCCCAGCACCACATTGAAAATCAGCAGCAGGCAGGTAAACACGGCCACCGGCCAGCGCAGGGACACCGTGGACTTCAGGTCCCGCAGCAGCAGGCTCAGCACCAGAAACACCGCGATGCCCGCGATCACACAGATGGTCTGGGTCAGCAGGGCCTCCGGGGAATAGGCCGCCGTCACGGCAAAGGAAATGGTACACAGAAAAAAGGCGATGGTCTCCGCCTCAAAGGCCGTTCGCTTCAGCGTGCGGTAGAGCAGATAGGTCCCCCACATGGCCGCCATGAGAATGCCAAAGGCCACCCCGATCATGGCGATCTCCGGGCTCTCCCGGTCGGGCAGGCACTGCACTGCCATCATGATTTGGAAAACGGTCAGGTATCCCAGGGTTCTGCCGGGGCTCAGGGGCCGCTCCGCCACCCCCCAGCGCATCGCCTGCTCCCGCTCCTCCTTCTCGCTGATGGCGTAGAACGACAGGCCGATGCCGCCCAAGTCAATGACGTCCCCTGTCTTCACCGGCACGGTGTGGGTGACTTTCTTTCCGTTGAGCCGGGTTCCGTTCTTGGTCTGCAGGGGCTGGAGTTTCCAGCTCCCCTTGTCGTCCCGCAGCAGGGCCGCATGGCTGCGGGAGACGGTGGGAAAATCCAGACTGACATCCGCCCATCGCCCCCGTCCAATGGCGTTCTCCCAATGGCACAGGTCCAGACGGGTCCCATCTCCCAGGGTGAGCCACCCCCAGATTTCCTTTCCGGGTTTCTCCCGGAACAGGGACATTAGGCAGCGGACAATGATCACAATGGCGACAATGACCGCCACCACCCGCAGAATCCCGCAGGCCACAGGCAGAATCACATCAATGGCGGCGCCCAGCGCCGCGCCGGTGTCCGCGTTTTCCACCGCGGCCCGGACCTGGTCGCCAAGCTGGGAGAAAATCACGCCCAAACGGGCTATGAGTTCCTGCATGCGTCCCTCCTTTCTCCGGCAAACAGCGCCGGTCTGTCCTCTTGACACAGTGCACGGCAGAAGGCGGCCCCTCCGTCCCCGGACAAGAATCGCCTTCTCCCCTGCAATAGGTCCTCATTATATCATAATTTGGGGAAAACACAAGTCAAAGCCCGTCTCCGCCCTTGCGCCCCAGGCCCCCACTGTGCTACACTGGTAAAAAATCGGCCATCCCAACGCCGGGATCGCGCCCCAAAGGAGGTTGTCCTATGAGAGCATTTGCTTACCTGTCCCAGGGTCAGGCAGGATGGGTGGAGAAGGCGCCGCCCCAGGCCACAGGCTTTGACGGGATCATCCGCCCCCTGCTGGTCTCCCCCTGCACCTCTGATGTCCACAATGTGGAGATCGGCTGTCTGGCCCCCCACCGCATCCTGGGCCACGAGGGTCTGGGAGAGATCGTGGCCGTAGGGGACCAGGTGCGTGACTTCCAGGTGGGAGAGATCGTGGTGGTGCCCCCTGTGACCCCCGACTGGCGGACCGTCCCCTCCCAGCTGGGCGCCCACCAGCACTGCGCGGGGCTAATCACCGGGCAGAAGCTGTCCAACGGAGAGGACGGTCTTCTGGCCGAGTACGTCCGCATCCGTGACCTGGACGCCAATGCCGCACGGATTCCCCCCGGGGTCTCCTGGGAGGGGGCTGTCATGGCGGCGGACATGCTGAACACCGGCCTCTACGGCGCCCAGCTGGCCGACGTCCAGCCCGGGGACACGGTGGTGGTCATGGGCGTGGGGCCTGTGGGGCTTATGGCCATTGCCGGGGCAAAGCTCCGGGGGGCCGGACGCATCCTGGCCATCGGCAGCCGGCCAGCCGGGCTGGCATTGGCCCAGTTCTACGGGGCCACCGACCTGGTCAACTACAAAGAGGGGGACGTCACCCGGCAAATCCACCTGCTCACCCACAAGCAGGGCGCCGACTGCTGCATCTGTGCCGGCGGCGGTCCCGACGCCCTGGGGCAGGCTGTCACCATGGTCCGCTGGGGCGGCACCGTGGGCAATGTGAACTATTTTACCACCCAGGGGGACTTGCCCATTCCCAATGTGCGGTATGGCTTCGGCATGGGGAACAAAACCATTCGGGGCGGTGAGTGCCCCGGGGGGCGGGCCCGGATGGAAAAGCTCCTGGCCCTGCTCCAATACGGCCGGGTGGACCCGGTCCCGCTGATCACCCACCGGTTCCAGGGACTGCCCCAGGTGGAGACCGCCTTTGCCCTCATGAGGGACAAGCCCCCTGAACTGGTCAAGACCATCGTGTCCCTCTGACCCATCTCATCCATTGAAAAGGAAGCGATCCCATGGAAAGTCTCTTGCGCTGCCCCCTCTGCGCCCAGCCCCTGGACCGGCAGGACACCCGCTATCTCTGCCCCCGGGGCCACAGCTTTGACCGGGCCGCCGCTGGGTATGTGCATCTCCTCCCCGCCAACAAGCTCCACTCCAAAGACCCGGGAGACGACAAGGCCATGGCCGCTGCCCGGAACCGTTTCCTGTCGGGGGGCTATTACGACCCGCTCCGGGATGCCCTGACCCGTCTGGCGCTGGCCTACGCACCGGACCGGGCTCAGATCCTGGACGCCGGCTGCGGAGAGGGATATTACAGCGCCGCCCTTTTCCAGGCCCTGCTCCAGGCGGGAAAACACCCCAGGATGGCTGGGGTGGACCTCTCCAAGCACGCCCTGCGCCGGGCGGCTAAGCGCCAGGGCAGCATTGAGTTTGCCGTGGCCTCCGTCTATGACCTGCCGGTGGCCGACCAGCAGATCGACCTGCTGGTCAACTGCTTCTCCCCCCTGGCCCTGGAGGAGTTTCTCCGGGTGCTGCGGCCCGGCGGGCTCTACTGCTATGTGGTTCCCGGCGCCCGCCACCTGTGGGAGCTCAAGCAGGTGCTCTATGACACGCCTTATCCCAACGAGGAAAAAGAAACCCCATACCCCGGCCTCTCTTACCAGGAAATTCAGGCGGTGGACGGCACCATCCATCTGCCGGATACCCAGGCCATCCTGGACCTGTTTCAAATGACCCCGTATTTCTGGAAAACGCCCCGGCAGGGCGCCCTCCGCCTGGCTGGGCTGCCCCAGCTGGACACCACCATCTCTTTTCGGATTCACGTGTTCCGAAAGCAGGACCGCCCCTGAGGGAGCCCCGGTTCTCCATAGAAAAGCCGCACACCGCGCTGTCCTAATTGGACGGCGCGGTGTGCGGTTTGGTTCCATCTCCGCCGGCTTACGAGAGCCAGCCCTGTTTTTTCCAACGCCGGAACTCCCGCAGTACCAGCGCCAGGGAGAGGAGAAAGGAGACCACATCGGCGATGGGGGCTGCCAGCAGCGCCCCATTGAAACCAAAGGCCTGGGACAACAGCAGCGCCAGGGGAATCAGCACCACAGCCTGCCGGACCAAGGGAATGGCCAGAGCCTGCACGGGTCTCCCAATCCCCTGGAAAAAGGAGGAAGTGGCCATGTGAATCCCATAGAGGAAAAAGGCCAGCATGTAAACCCGGAAGATGTGCTGGCAGGCGTCCAGGTACACCGGGTCCCCTGAGACAAACAATGTGCCAATGGCCCGGGGGAAGAGCTGATAGACCGCGAACCAGCCCACGGACACCACCAGCGCGATGGTAGCCGCCATACGGTAGGTAGCCCGCACCCGGTCATACCGTTTGGCGCCGAAATTATAGCCGTTGATGGGCTGGGTGGCCGAGGACACCCCCACAAACATGGCGTGGGCAATCTGGTACACCTTCATCACCATGCCATAAACCGAAAGCGCCACATCCCCGCCATAGGCCGTCTGGGCCCCATACCGGGTCATCAAGTTGTTCATGGTCACCTGAACGGCAGCGGTCATAATCTGCGTGAGAAAACTGGGGATGCCCAGCTTGAAAATCCGGCCCGTGAGGGCCGCCGTGGGACGCAGCCAGGCCCGGCGAATCCGCACCGACTGAAGCCGCCGCAGATAGACCAGGCACAGACCGCCGGCCGCCACCTGTCCAATGACGGTGGCAATGGCGGCCCCCACCACCCCCATGTGCAGACCGAAAATGAAAACAGGGTCCAGCACCGTGTTGATCACCGCCCCTAAAATCATGCACTTCATGGTGTATTTGGGGTTGCCGTCCGCCCGGATAATGGCCGTGAGGGCAGAGCTAAAGAGCAGGAAGGGCAGCCCCCAGACGATGATCCGGGTATAATCCAGAGACGCCTGAAAAGCCGTCTCCGTGGCCCCGAACAGCAGGACAATCTGCCGGGCGAACAGGCTTCCCGCCACCGCCAGGAAAACCCCTGCGGCCACCAGCAGGGTCACGGTATGGCTGGCGGTCCGGTCCGCCTCCTCTTGCTGCCGGCGGCCCAGGCAGAGGCTCATATTCGCCGCGCAGCCGTCCCCGATCATCAGCGCCAGGGCAATGGTGACAATGGTCAGAGGAAAGGCCACGTTGGTGGCGGCCATCCCCGTGACCCCCACCCCCTGGCCGACAAAGATCTGATCCACAATGTTGTACAAGTAGTTGACCATCAGGGTCAGGGCTGTGGGGATCGAATACCGGCGGATCAGACGGCCAATGGGTTCGGTCTCCAGGGGATTCTGTTTCCGTTGGGGTTGTTCCATCGTTCCTGCTCCTTTCTTCCACGGCGGGGCGGACGGGCAGCAAAAAAAGCACCCGGATACGCCCCTGGTCTCTGGGCCACCGGATGCCATCCCAAGCTCACGTTCCAGACAACAAGGGGATGGGAGGCCGCCGGCGACACGCCTGAACCTCTTTCTTCTCCCATCCAGACCAACTGTTGGCTTCGGAATTTCACCGAATCAGCGCATGGCTCGCGGGCTTTGACCGCCAGTAGAGAATACCTCGTTTCCGAAGAAAGCATTTCTTTTGCTTTAGGATAGCACACCTTCCCCGCCTGTGTCAATGGAAATGCCCCCATTGCAAACCGCCGCCCATTGTCGTATAATACCCAAACAGCGTCATTCCAGTCGAGAGGAGACCCCCTATGTCACGCGCCATTTTCTTTGATTTAGACGGAACCCTGACCGACTCCGGTCCCGGGATCATCAACTGCGCCCAGCTGGCCCTGGCCCATTTTGGCATCCAGGTGCCGGACCGCGATCAGCTCCGGGTCTTTGTGGGCCCGCCCCTGCGGCAGAGCTTTGCCCGCTTCGGGGTTCCCCCGGCGTCCCTGGACGAGGCCATTGCCCGTTTCCGGGCCCGGTATGTCCCCATTGGAAAATTTGAAAACACCCCCTACCCCGGCATTGCCGGCCTGCTGGACCGGCTGCAAGGTGCGGGATACCGTCTTTTCGTGGCCACCTCCAAGCCCCAGGTCACCGCCCAGGAGGTGCTGGAGCATTTCCAGCTGGCCCGTTACTTCGAGCGCGTCTGCGGGGCCTCCCTGGACGCAGGCCGGGAGACCAAGGAGGACGTCATCTCCTATCTTCTCGCCCAGATCGGCGACCCCGGCCAGGTGGTGATGGTGGGGGACACCGCCTTTGACGTTCTGGGGGCCAAGGTCCACGGCATCCCCACCATCGGCGTCACCTGGGGCTACGGCCAGGTCGAGGCCATGCGGGAAGCCGGTGCGGCGGCCCTGGCGGATACTCCGGAACAACTGGAGGCCTTGCTCCATACCCCGGGCGTCTTTTCTCCGGCGCCGCCCCAGGCACTTCCTTAAAAAAGCAGGTCCCCGCCGCGCACGGGGACCTGCTTTTTCTACCATTTGTGCAACGATCCTACTCTTTTCGGGCCCGGGCAAGCCCTTGGCGGGCTTCCGGAATATAGCGCCGGAGGGAGGGCACCCTGGGAAGTCCCCGGAGAAGCAGCATGCCCAGCAGATAGCATACCACCGCCTCTCCAATGCCAACCCAGAGGGCGTTGGCTGCAAACAGGGCGGGGAACTGGGCGGAGAAGCCCACCTCGTACCAGGTCAGCATCCCCCCGGTCAGAACCATGCAGCTCAGCACCGGGGGCAGCGGCGCCAGCCACGGGTGGTTGGTCCTCTGGGTGAGCCATGCCGCCAAAAGCGTGCCCGCCGAGCCGATGAGGATATCCAAAGGACCGTAAGGACTCATTAAATTGGCCACCAGACAGCCCACAAAGAGCCCCGGCCAGGTGCCAGGAAATAGGAAGGGCAGCACAGTCAAAGCCTCGGAAACTCGAAACTGCACCGGGCCATAGGCCAGATTCATGGCCGCAGCCACATAAGTGAGGGCGGCGTAGGCCGCCGCGATGACCCCATTGAGGGCCAACAAGTGGGTATTTGTGCGCGTCAAAATAAATTGCCTCCATTTTCGTATTTAGAACGTGGTGCGCGGGCCACGCAGCGGCGAAGAGACATCTCTCCGCCGGTTGGACCGGGGTGTGGAAACCAGTCATCAACAGCATACCATACCGGATGGCAAATTGCCAGGAAAATTGACAGACCGCAGGGGCGCGCAACGCGCCCCTGCGGTCTGTCAACACAGGCAGCCTCCTCTCCCGATTCTGCTCTGCCGGATTTCTCTGCCTCAGCCCTCCTTTCCCCGTTCCAAATGCACTGCCAGTACCGTCCCGTCGTCCTCTCCCTGACAGATTTCCTCACTCTGCTGCAAAATTCGCTGGGCCAGGTCACTGGGGCTGTCCCCCTGGTAGGCGGTCATCAGGTCCCGAATCCAAATGTCCTCCCGTCCGCAGAGAATTCCGTCTGTCACCATGACGATCCAATCCCCCTGCTCCCCCCGGAAACGATGGACATCGGGCTTTGCCTGCTCCCCTGTCACAATGCCGGCGGGCAGAGAACTCCCCACGGCGCATTTGATCTGCCTTCCCCGCCGGACATAGGTGGGGGCCGCTCCCTGCTTATGGACACAGCACCGCCCTGTGAACAAGTCCACGGAGAGCAGGTCAATGGTGGTGCTGCCCCCCGCCTCTCCCCGGAGGGACAGGGCGGAACTGACGGTCTCCACCGCTTCCGCCGGGTCCATGCCCGCCCGGAGAAATCGCTCAATCAGCTTGGCCGCCTGGGCGCTCTCCTGCTTCGCCCCCGGGCCGGACCCCATACCGTCGCAGAGGAGGAGAAACAGCATCCCGTCCTCCCGCCGGAACCAGATGCCGGTGTCTCCGCTCACCGGCTCCCCCTGTCTGGGGGCCCCGGCCAGGGCGGCGGTGGCCCGAAAGGGCTCTGCCTGGGCAAACAAAATTCGGTTGTTTTCCTCCTCTCCCTCCCGCAGAGGCGTACCCAAAATCTCCGCCAGCTCCCGGCGGGCCGACCGGGTTTTGAGCTCCTCTGCGGCGGGAACCTCCACCCGGAGACGTCCCTCCTTGTCATAGTATACCACCCCGCCGGAGAGATTCATGCTCCGCAGAAACCCGTCCAATTTTTCCTGCCGGGGCAGGTCGGGGGTCAGCCCTGTGGAGAGCTCCGTGGCCGCGCTGCGCATGAACTTGTCCAGCCGGGCATACTGACTGCACAGGGCGGACCGGGTCTGCCAAGTCCGCCGGAGGGCCTGCCTCCGGCGGAGAAAGGCGGTCAGCTGGCGGTTTACCTCCCCCAACAGCTCCGGGAAATGGACACAGCGGGCGCTAAACTGCCCGGAAAAGTCCGTGGCCAATGCCCGGCCCCGTTCCAGAATGGGGCCGGTGGCATCGTTGAATGCCCGCCGCGTGTCTTGGTACTCCTTCTGCCAGCAGGTGGTGCGCAGCACACATTTGGCGCACACCTTGTCCGCCGTACTGGTAAAAATTTCCGCTGGATTCTCCGTATTGGCGCTCTCGGGATGGAGGGTCTCCTGCACCGTATCATACAGGGCATGGAAGGCCGAGGCCATCTCCCCCATTTTACGGGAAATTGCCTGCCGGCTGCTCTCCAGGTCCGGTCCCCGCCCTGCCCCCGGGGCGGCTGGAAGGGCCTGTTCCTTCTTCGGGCGGACGGGCAGCACCAAGAAGACAATGGCCCCCACCACCGCCTCCATGGGCAGGCCCACATGGAGTCCCCCGTCCCAGCTCCACAGCACCGCCACAAAGCAGGTCAGCACGTAGACCAGCGCGGCCACGATCTTTCGGGTTCCCTTACACAGCCCGCAGGCCAGGCCCGCCAGGGCAAAAACCATACTGTAATAGGGCTGTTCTCCAGAGGCCAGGTCCAGGGCCACCCCGGCACAGGCCCCGGCCAGAACCCCTTCCCCCACGCCCTTGCGGGCCGCCAGCATCACCCCCACCGCCGCCAGGAGGCGGCCCATGGAGAAGGTCCCCAAAATTTCCACCCGGGCCAGGGCCATGAGCACCGTGCCCGCCAACATCATCAGACCGATACTCTGCCTTGGCGTTAAGTTTCTGGGTCCGTCCAGAGCCTCGGGCCACTGGGTGAAAATGATCCGGTAGCCATAGGCCGCCGCCCCCGTGAACAGGACCTCTGTGACAAAGTAAACCAGGTCCTCCCCGTACCAGCCCTCGCCTCCTCGGCAGATGATCCCCGTCAGGGCGCTGAGCACTGCGGCAATGGCAGGCATGAACCAGGCCCGTTTATAAAACTTTGCATCATAAAAGGCGAAAGCCACGGAATATGTCAAAATGGCGGAGGCCGCGTAGCGCATCCCATCGGTCATCCCCTCCAGACAGAGGTACCCCAGGCAGGCCCCGGCCAGGGTGCAAAACCCGCTGATCCCCGACCCGGCCGCCGCCACCGCGGCCACCCCGAAGGGGGAATAGAGCCCAAAGATCTCCGCCCCCGACAGCACAGCCCCCAGGAGGAATCCCACCCCCGCCTCTGCCATGCCCATGAAGGCCCGTCGGGACAGATTGACGGTGTCCCGGCGTGGGAACCGAAGCAGCCGTCCCCCCGCTCTTTCTTTCGTTGCCATGGATGATCCCTCCTGTGTTTGGCGAACCTGTTTTTCTATGCATCGTGTGCCCAGATTATACCCACCGGAGGAAAAAAAGGCTGTCGGACGGTGCATGGGGAAAGATGGGGGCTTTCTCCAGCATTTTCCCTTGTCCCGTCTTCTTCGGCGGCAAGGGGCGGCGTTCTGGAAAAACGGTCAGGCGAAAGTTGAAGGGAAAGGGCAAAGGCTGGCAGGCGATTGTTCCGAGAAAAATAAGGACCCAGGAAGTGTATACACTTCCTGGGTCCTTCGGCACTGGGCATTCACCGGCGCCGCTGAATCTCGTCCAGCAGATGGGCCGCCACCTGATCCTTTCCCATGAGGGGCAGTTCCCGCTCCCCCTCCCGGGTGATGAGGGTGACCACATTGGTCTTGGTCCCAAAGCCCGCGCCGGCCACTTTCAGGTTGTTGGCCACAATCATATCCAGCTTCTTTCGCTCCAGCTTGGCCCGGGAGTTTGCCACCATATCCCGGGTCTCCATGGAAAAGCCGCAGACAAAGAGGCCGGGATGGCGGTGCTCCGCCACCCATCCCAGAATGTCATCGGTGCGCTCCAGGGGGATGGACAAGTCCTGGTCCGACTTTTTCATCTTATCCGAGGCCACCTGGGCCGGCCGGTAGTCCGCCACAGCGGCGGCCTTGATGAGGACATCCGTGGCGGGCAGCAGATCCCGCACCGCCCGGAACATGTCCGCCGCCGTGGTCACCGGACGGGTCTCCACAAAGGGAACCAAGGGCAGGTCCACCGGTCCGGAGACCAGGGTCACCTGCGCCCCCCGGAGCATGGCCTCCCGGGCAATGGCATACCCCATCCGGCCGGAGCTGTGGTTGGTAAGGTAGCGCACCGGGTCCAGGGCCTCCTGGGTGGGGCCGGCCGTCACTGTCACCCGAACCCCGGCCAGGGTCTTCTCCCGGGCCAGTTCCCGGGCAATGTGGTCCAGCAAAACCTCCGGTTCCGGCATCTTCCCACTGCCCACCGCTTGGCAGGCCAAGAGGCCGCTGTCCGGGGGGATAATGGAAAAACCGTACTTCTCCAAGGCAGCAAGATTGTCCTGGGTGATGGGGTTTTCCAGCATCGCCGTGTTCATGGCCGGGGCCACCAGTTTTTTGCAGCGGGCCGCCAGAACCACCGTGGTGAGCATGTCATCGGCAATGCCATGGGCCAGCTTGGCGATGACATCGGCGGTGGCCGGCGCCACCAAAATCAGGTCCGCAGCGGTGGCCAGGGAGACGTGGGCAATGTCATACTGAAAGTCCCGGGCAAAGGTGTCCACCACACACCGGTGGTTGGTCAGGGACTCAAAGGTCAGGGGGGTAATAAACTGAGTGGCGTTCTGGGTCATCACCACATGGACCTCCGCCCCCGCTTTCCGCAGGGCGCTGGCCACGTTGGGCATTTTATAGGCGGCAATGCCGCCGGACACACACAGCAGGACGCACTTTCCTTGCAGATTTTCCATGAATCTCTCGCTCCAATCTCGCCGGCATACCGACGCATCCTTCTTCACGTCCCCACAGGGGGAATGGCTCAGGCCATGTCTTTGAGCAGGCCGTGCTTTTCATAGGCTGTTACCCGGGCCACCTGGTTCTCTTCGTCCACAAAAACCACATTGGGGTGGTATCCCCGGGCAATCTCTTCCGGCGTCATGTGGGCATAGGACATGATGATGATTTTGTCCCCCACGCTGACGCACCGGGCAGCAGCCCCGTTGAGGCAGATCATCCCCGAGCCCCGCTCCCCGGCGATGGTGTAAGTCTCAAAGCGGCTGCCATTGTCGATGTCCACAATCTGGACCTTCTCATACTCCAAAATCCCAGCGGCCTCCAGCAGTGCCTGGTCCACGGTGATAGACCCCACGTAATGAAGCTCCGCCTGGACCACCGTGGCCCGATGGATTTTTCCCTTCAGCATCTCCACCGTCATATCATCTGCCCTCCACAAGAAAATTATCAATGAGACGGGTTTTTCCAATATAGACCGCCAGCGCCACCAGAACCCCTTCCCGAATTTGATCCACCGGCTCCATGGTCTCCCCATCCACAGCGGAGACATAGTCCACTCTGGCCAGGGGCTCTGCGGCAATGTGGTCGGTCATCGCCGTCACAATGCTGCGGGCATCGGTCTCCCCGGAGGCCACCAGGTCCTCCCCCAGGGCCACAGCCTGGGAAAGCACCAATGCGGCCCGGCGTTCCTCTTTACTTAAATAGGTATTGCGGGAGGACTTGGCCAGTCCGTCGGGCTCCCGGACAATAGGGCAGCCCACCAGCGTGATTCCATAGGACAGGTCCCGGACCATCCGGCGGAGAATGGCCAGCTGCTGGGCGTCCTTTTGGCCAAAGAACGCCTTGTCCGGGGTGACAATATTGAATAGCTTGGCCACCACGGTGCACACGCCCCGGAAATGGATGGGGCGGGTCTTGCCGCACAGCTGTTTGGGCATCTCAGATAGCATTTCCACATAGGTCGCCGCGTCGGGCGGGTACATCTCCTCCACAGTGGGATGAAACACCAAATGGCAGCCGTGGGCCTCCAGAATAGCGCAGTCCCGGCGGAAATCCCGGGGATAGGCCTCCAGGTCCTCATTGGGGCCAAACTGGGTGGGGTTGACAAAGTCGGACACCACCACCCGGTCGCACTGGCGGACCGCTTCCTCCACCAGGCTGGCATGGCCCTCATGGAGATATCCCATGGTGGGGACCAGCCCCACGGTCAGTCCCTCCTTTTTCCAGGCCGCCACCTGGGCCCGCACCTCAGAACAGGTTGTTGCAATCAGCATGGTCTTCCTCCTCACTGCGTAGAACAGACGGACAGCAGCGGGGCCGACTGGCTCTCGTCCAGTCGGTTCAGCACTTCATCGCCGCAGTCGCTTTTGGCATAGGTCTGGGCCGGGGCGGGAAAAGCACCGCTCTTCACCTGGCTGTCATAGGCCTGAAAGGCCTCCATCATCTGCTGTCCCACCTGGGCAAACGCCTTGACAAACTTTGGCGTCTGTCCTTCGGTGATCCCCAGCATATCCTGGTAGACCAGCACTTGGCCATCACAGCCCCCGCCGGCCCCAATGCCGATGGTGATGATGTCCAGCTTCCGGGAGATCAGCGCGGCCAGCTTAGGGGGAACACACTCCAGAACCACGGCAAAGGCCCCAGCTTCCTGCACCGTCAAGGCATCCTTCAGCAGACGGGCCGCGCCGGCTTCCCCCTTGCCCTGTACCGTAAAGCCCCCAAAAGCGTGGTAGGACTGCGGGGTCATCCCCACATGGGCGCAGACCGGAATGCCGGCGGCGGTGATGGCCCGGATCTGGGGGCAGATCCCTTCGCCGCCCTCCAGCTTCACGCCGTCCACGCCGGTCTCTTTCATCATTCGGCCGGCATTGGCCAGGGCCTGCTCCGGGGAGACCTGGTAACTCATAAAGGGCATGTCCAAAACCACAAAGGCATTCCGGCATCCCCGGGCCACGCTGCGGCCATAGAGGATCATCTCCTCCAGGGTTACCGGCAGGGTGTCGGAATAGCCCTGCATGGTCATCCCCAGGCTGTCCCCCACCAGGATCATGTTGATGCCCGCCTGGTCCATCAGCCGGGCGGTGGAATAGTCGTAGCAGGTGAGCTGGGAGATTTTTTCCCCCCGGGCTTTCATGGCTGCTAAGGTGACAACATTGTTCTGTTTCATCGGTTCGATCCTTCCTTTAGTATCTCGTTCATAGACTCCGCGTCAATGTCCGGGTGCTTGTTTCGTGCCAACTCCACCAGCATGCGGGAGGCCCCCCGATAAACCTGCCGGGCATCCTCCCCGGTCAAGCAGGCCAAATGTTTGGCCACCGTGGCAGTGTCCCCTCGCTCCACAGGCCCTGTCAAAGCCTGCTGGGGACCCACCTGGAGAAGATGGGCCAGATTGGCTTTCATCAGGGGGGCCAATGCGTCCAGGGCCTCCCGCTGGGAGAACCCGCAGCCCCGCAACAGTGCCACACTCTCCTGAACCAGCGCACACATCAGGTTGCTGGCCACGGTGCAGGCGGCATGGTAGGCCTCTTTTCCCCGGCTGGGGAGAATCCGCACCCTGGCCCCCAGAGAAGCCAGCCGCTCCGCCCACCAGTCCAGGTGGGGGCCATGGCCCTCCAGGCAGAAAAAAGCACCCGGTAATTCCCGCCAGGCGACGGTCTTGTCGCAGAGGGGGAACAACGGGTGGATCGAATAGTGACCGGCGCCTGTCTCCTCCACCCCGGGAAAGGCTTCCCGGGCGGTCAGTGCGCCGCTGCAATGACAAATCTGTTTTCCTGCCAGGTCAAATTCCCTCAGCTGTGCAAACACTGAGGCAATCGCTCCATCCGGAACGGTCAAAAATAACGCGTCACTCGCCCGAACCAACGACTCCAAAGATTCGTATTGCTTCGTGCCAGTCCATGCCGCCGCTTCCTGGGCCGACCCTCGGTGCCTGCTGTAATAGCCGGTCACTGGGAGGCCACCCTGGACAAAAAACTGCCCCAGGGAGAAGCCAACTTTTCCCGCTCCAATGAATCCAATCTTCATCCGATCACCTTGCCTTTCCACAGGTCAGGGTGACGCGATGGGTCCCGTGCCGGAGCAGCGGACCCGCAGGGAATATGCCGGTACAGTTTCCTATTCGGAATACCATCCGTTTGCCGCCCGGCCCTTCAAAAGCGATTGGGGGCCGGCCAACGCGGCTATTGTATCATTCGACCCGGCAAATGTAAAGGTTTCTTTCTTCCAAACCGCTGCACCGACTGCACAACATTCCAGGGGCGTTTTCAGGCAGATTCGACAAAAAACGGGACAGCCGGCTTACTGCCGGCCATCCCGCTGGGCATCCTTATGGTTCTCGTGCCGCCTGGTCCCTCTGAAACAAGCGCTGGGCAAAACCCACTAAGTCCTTAGCGCTGTCATGCCGGAGAAACTTTGGGTCCAAGTCGCCCAGACGCACTCGGTCCAGGTTGTCCGCATCCTTCAGAAGACGGGTCAGCGCCATGGCGTGGGGCAGGTCCCGCGGCTGGAACGAGGCCACAATGGACGCCATCTCCCGGTCCGGACGGGAATGGGCGGTCACCGCCGCCTGCAGCTCCACCAGGGCCTCCCCCGTCTGGCCTGTCAGCGCCGCCAGACGGAGGGCGGACCGAGCCCCATGGTAGATATCATATCCGTCAAAGGTCCTTCCCACATCGTGATAGCTGGCCGCCCGGAACACCTGCCGGACCATCTCCTCCGGCGCACCCTCCTTCCAGCAGAGCAGCGCCGCCAGGAGAAGAACCCGGTGAATGTGGCCGGGGCCATGCACCTGGCTGTGAAACAAAGCCTCCTCCTGCAAGGTCTCATAGGCCTGCCAGAGCACAGGTGCATACTGCCACTGCCTCAGCCCCTGGAGCAGGGCCTGGTCCTCCCCCCAGTTTCCCTGGGCCAACAGGTCCCGGATCGGATTTTCTTTCATGCCGCCTTCCCCCTTTGGCTTACTTCGTGTCTGTATTATCTTCCCCGGAAAACCCGTTTGTCAACGGCGTGCCGAAAATTTTTTCTTCCCTCCTCCCCCAGAGACCCTCGGAGCAACGCCGCCCCGCCATAGCGCAGGCAGCGGTGGAGCCGGGCTTCTCCCCGCTTTATGGTGCGGGACACCGTACTCCGGTCCACCCCCAGCGCCGCTCCAATCTCCCGCATGGTAAGCCCCTGGTTATAGTATAAAAACAGGACCTGCTTCTGGCGCTCCGTCACCTCCTCCCGAAGCGCCTGGGCCAGATTTCGGCGCAGCTGCTGGAGCTGGCTGCCGTTGTCCTCGGCCATCAGGCGGGTGTACACCGCCAGGTCCCGTTCGTTTTCCCGTCCTCTCCTATAACGTATACTTTTCATTGCGGTGGTACCCCCTTTCATAGTAACGCTCCAGCAAAACCGCCTGATCCCGGGTCTCCCGCCAGAGGACCTCCAGCGTCCAGATTCTTCCCTCCAAATTGGCCCGCTCCGCCGGGTCCTTCGTCTGTTTCCACGCCTTCTCCAGCTCCTGCATCCGTCCCCGGAGCGCCTGGGCCTGGGCCCGGTACTCCACGGACATCTCCCGCAATGTCATAGCATCCTCCTCTCTCTTACGCGCCCGCCGCCGGCACGCCAGGCACCGGCCTTCCTCCAGCGGCAGATCCTCCTGATACTGTTCCTGTCCGCATACGGGGCAGATTGCCCAGGGGAAATCCCGCTGCTTGTCCCGAAAGGGAAACCCACTCTGCCTTCTCCTCAGCTTCCATGTCCTCCTTCCCCACCTGCCTCCGGTTTCACTCCACAAAAAATCCCTTCTTTTTTCAAAAAACTATTGACAAAACAGCTGCCATCTGTTAGACTAATCCTCGCTGCGGATGAGTACCTATGCTGGTGTAGCTCAGTTGGTAGAGCAGCTGATTTGTAATCAGCAGGTCGGGGGTTCGAGTCCGTCCACCAGCTCCAATTTCATATGGAGGAGTTCCCGAGTGGCCAAAGGGGGCAGACTGTAAATCTGTTGTCGACGACTTCGATGGTTCGAATCCATCCTCCTCCACCACAAGAAAGTGATCGATTTTATAATCGGTCACTTTTTCATTTCTTTCCTTTTCCTGGAGTTCATGTCCTTATGTCAAAATTTGTAAAACGCTGTATTGGGTTTGTTCAGAAAGAAACGATTCTGTGTATCGCAATTGCATTAGCTCTCATCTTCTCCATGATTGTCCCTCCCAATCTTTCTTACATTGCCTATGTTGATTGGGACACACTATTTCTTTTGTTTAGCCTGATGGCAGTTACCAAAGGATTTCAAAAAGCCGGATTGTTTCTCTACCTTGGGAATCACTTAATCAAGAGAGCCACTACCTCCCGGAAAATGCTATTCTCTCTCGTTTTTTTACCTTTTATCTCCAGCATGGTAATTACAAACGATGTTTCCTTACTTATTTTTGTTCCTTTCGGTCTCACCGTGCTGCAAATGGCAAATCAAGAATCCCTCATAGTCCCTCTGGTCGTCATGCAAACCGTCGCTGCAAATTTAGGTAGTATGCTAACCCCGATGGGAAACCCCCAGAATCTATACCTGTATACCAAGTTTAACCTTCATTTTGGACAACTCTGCCAACTCATGCTTCCCTATGTCTTACTATCCGCGCTCTGCTTGACGCTTCTCATCCTTTTCCGGAGGTCCACCTCCGTTCCGATGTCTTTCTCCCCAGCAAAGCCACCGGACCCAAAGTGCTTTCTATGTTCCTCCGTCGGCTTCTCCCTATGTCTTTTAGGGATTTTTCAAACCATCCCTCCTATTCTCATCGCCCTTTGCATTTTTATTTTTCTTTTTTTCACAGACAAAAGTGTACTGGCTGACCTTGACTATTCCCTTCTGGGAACATTTTTTGCTCTTTTTATTTTCATTGGAAACCTCGGATGCATTGGTGACTTCCAGACTTTCCTTGCCTCCCTCCTTACAAATCACGTGGCACCGGTGGCTATGTTGACCAGTCAAGTGATCAGCAATGTACCAACCGCTCTATTACTATCCGGGTTTACTTCCCAATGGCAAGCACTGATGATCGGATGTAACTTAGGGGGACTTGGTTCTCTCATCGCCTCAATGGCCAGCCTCATTTCCTACAAGGTTGTTGCCAAAGAATACCCCGACCAGCGGAAGAAATATCTTCTTTGCTTTACGGTATGTAATCTCTGCTTAGGCGGACTGCTCCTGCTTGCCTGCTTTCTCATGAATCATCTCCATTTGCTCTAAACATTTTCCTTTATTTTGCCAAATTAGAACATATGTTCTATTCAGAATATAGCATTTTTGTCCTTGCTCTGTCAACGTTCCCATCTGGGCAGTCAGAAACGCCACTCCTTTTTTATGGACAAGTGTACGTCTTAAAAACGTGTTTTTAAGAAAAAACCAAGGGTTTTCCCGTCCTTTCACATTGATTTTTCTTCGCGCCTTTGCCATAATGGAGGAAAAGAAAGCGACAAAAAGGAGGGTTTGCCATGAAGCAACTGATCATTTCCCTGGGCCGACAGGTGGGCAGCGGCGGTCATAAGATCGCGGAGGCTCTGGCGGAGCGGTTCTCCCTGCCGCTGTACGACAAAAATCTCATTGCCGAGCTGGCGGCCCAGCGGGAGCTGGACCCGGAGACGCTGCGAAAGTATGAAGAGGCGCCCCGGCATCCCTACCTTTCCCGGAGTATCCGGGGCCTCAGCAACTCCGCCGAGGCGGGACTGGCCGGCATGCAGTTTCTCTTCCTGCGGGAAAAGGCGGCCAAAGGGGACTCCTTTGTCGTCTTAGGTCGGTGCTCGGGGTACATTCTGCGGGAGTTTCCCGGGCTGATCTCTCTGTTCGTCCGGGGGGACCTGGCAGACCGGGTGGCCAGCATCCAGCAGGCCCATCACCTGACCCAGGACGAGGCGCTGGAGTTTATCCGCAAGGGAGATAAGCGCCGCGCCGCCTACCACAACGAACACTGTCCCACCCAGTGGGGACATGGGGACACCTATGACCTCACCATCAACTCCTCCCGCCTGGGGCTCTCCGGCACCACGGATTTTCTGGAGGACTACATCCGCCGCCGGATCGCGGCAGAACCATGACAAGACAAAAAACGGCCAGACCGTGGAATTGACCACAGTCTGGCCGTTTTCCTTTCTGTGTCAGCGGTGCTGCAAATAGTCCTTCAGGAAAAGGATGGCCTTTCGGTAGCCCTCCAGCCCCAATCCCATGTAGGTCTGCACGCAGGCCATGCCAGCGTAGGAAACCTGGCGGAAGTCCTCCCGCTGGGAGACATCGGAGATGTGCACCTCCACCGCGGGCAGGTTCACCGCCTTCAGCGCGTCCAAAATCGCCACACTGGTGTGGGTATAGGCGGCGGGATTGATTACAATGCCGTCGGCAGTCCCCAGAGCCGCCTGAATCCGGTCCACAATGGCCCCCTCGTGGTTGGACTGGAATACCTCCACCTCCATCCCCTCCTGGGCACAGGTCTCCTCCACCAGGGCCACCAGGGCGGTGTAGTCCTGTTTCCCATAGAGGTCCGGCTCCCGGACCCCCAGCAGATTCAGGTTGGGGCCGTTAATCACTAAAATGTTCATAGGCTTCCTCCACGGTCTGGGCCACAGTCTCCGCCGGGCCGTCGTTGGCCACGGTGATGTCCGCGAACCGCCGGTACATGGGCAGACGGATGGTATACATATCCTGGAGGCTCCCCCGCAGGGACAGGGGGCGGCCCTTTTTGGGCAGCTTGGACAGCTCCCGCTCCAGGAAGATGATGGCGCCGTTCTGGTGAAGATGGGGATAGTTCTCCGGCCGGGTCACGCAACCGCCACCTGTGGCGATCACCAGTCCCGACGCCTTCCCCAGCTGGGTAAGCAGGGCGGTCTCCTGGGCCCGGAAGGCCTCCTCCCCATAGTGGGTGATGTACTCGCCCACCGGCATCTCCAAAATTCTTTCCAGCTCCTGGTCACAGTCCACAAACGGCCGGTCCAGGCGCTGGGCCAGCGCCTGCCCCACGGTGCTCTTCCCACAGCCGGGCATACCGATCAGGATTCGGTTCTCCTTCCGGCGGCTCAGGGCGTGGTAGGCCTCCTTGGTGCGGATGGCGGGGATGACCTCTCCCGTAAAAATCTGGGCGGCGCACCGGGCCTGTTCCGCCAGCATATACAGCCCGCCCAGACAGGGAATCCCCAATGCCTCCGCCTGCTGGAGCAGCGCGGTGCGGGCGGGGTTGTAGATCAGGTCCAGAACCCCCTCGCACTGGGGAAATTCCCGCAGGTCCACAGGGGACGCAGCGGTGTTGGGATACATGCCCACAGGGGTGGTATTGACCAGGATGGAGGCGTCCCGATGCCGGTCCAGGTTGGTATAGTTGTCCTCGCCGGTGCGGGAGATCACCACGATCTCCCCAGCCCCCAGCTTTCGCAGGACATACTGAACCGACAGGCTGGCCCCGCCGGAGCCCAGCACCAGGCACTTCCGGCCCAGAATCCGCATCCGGCTCTTCCAGACCATGCCCTCAAACCCGGCCGCGTCGGTGTTGTCCCCCAGCAGAGACCCGTCCAGCTGCTTGACCACGGTGTTCACACTGCCGATGGCCGCAGCGGCCTCGGTGAGATCGTCGCAGATGGCCAGCATGGTGGTCTTATAAGGGATGGTCACGTTCAAGCCCTGAAAATCCCGGGCCCGGATAAAATCGCCCAGTTGGTCCGGGGGGACCTCAAAGAGCTCATAGTCATAGTTCCCAAAAAAGGCATGCAGTTCCGGGGAATAGCTATGCCCCAGCTTCTCTCCCAACAATCCGCATCGCATTAAATCACCTCACTGTAACTTCCCAGGTACTGGAACTCCTCACAGACCGCGGACAGGTCGTCCACCATGCGGATAAACTCGTCGGAATAGACCGAGGTCTCCAGATCAAAGTAGAACATGAACTCAAACTCCCGGTCAGGCAGGGGGCGGCTCTCCAGCTTGATGAGGTTCAGCCCCAGGGCATAGAACCGCGCCAGAATCTGGTACAGGGAACCGGGCCGGTGGGGCAGCACCACCATGAGGGAGGTCTTGTCCGCGCCGGGATAGATCTCCAGCTTTTTGGAGATGCAGATAAAGCGGGTGTAGTTGTTGCTCCGGTCCTGGATGTCCGCGGCCAGGCGCTCGAGCCCATAGAGGGCCACACAGCTGTGGGAGGCGATGGCGGCCACATCCTTTCGGTCCGACTGGGCCACAGCCTCCGCCGCGGCGGCGGTATTCTCACAGGGGGTGATCTTCACATCCTTACCCAGCTTTTCCAGATAGGCCGAGCACTGGCTGATGGCCTGGGGATGGGAGAAGATCTCCTTGATGTCCTCCAGCTTAGTGCCCTTCTTGGCCACCAGGTTATGGTCAATTTTCAGGCGGGTGGAGCGGACAATTTTGAAGCTGCTGTGGCGGAGCATCAGATCATAAATCTGCTTGACGGAGCCCGCGGTGCTGTTTTCCAAGGGAAGCACCCCATAGTCACAGAACCCGTTCTCAATGGCACTAAACACACTCTCGAAGCTGCCGAAATACATCACCTGGGGGTGCTTGAAGAGTTTTTCACAGGCCAGCTGGGAGTAGGCGCCTTCCACCCCTTGACAGGCCACCGTGGCAGAAGGAGGGAAGAGGTTGGGGGTAGATGCCATAGCCCCCTCAATCTCCTTGCGCAGGGCGGAGGGCTGGGGATTCATGGCGTTCTGATAGCCCCGGCTGATCTCAAAGAGCATGGACCACAGGGCATAGCCGTACTGCGCCAGCTCCGGGGGCAGCTTGGAGGCGATGTCCGCCAGCTTGGCCCGTTCCCGGGCAGGGTCCAGGGTGGGCAGTCCCTGCTCCTTCTTGGCCTGGCTCACCCGGGCCACCACGTCCATCCGCTGGGCAAAGGCGTTGACCAGGGTGTCGTCAATGGCATCAATTTCTGTTCTCAGTTCCTCTAAGTTCATAACAGTTCACTCCTTCTCTGCTGCTCCAACAGCGCGTCACAGACGGCGATGGCCGCCGCCGCCTCCACACAGGGCACAGCCCGTGGGACAATGCAGGGATCATGGCGTCCGTGTATCTCTAAGGTGGTATTTTCTCCCCGGGACAGACTGACGCTGTCCTGGGGCTGTGCGATGGAAGGGGTCGGCTTTACCGCCACCCGGAATACCAGGGGCATACCGTTGGTGATACCGCCCAGAATCCCCCCCGCGTGGTTGGTTCGGGTTTTTACCTGTCCCCCGTCCATGTAAAATGGGTCGTTGTTCTGGCTGCCACGCAGGGCCGCCACGCCAAAGCCCGCGCCAAATTCCACGCCCTTGACCGCGGGAATGGCGAAGGCCAGCCGGGCAATGCGGTTTTCCATTCCGTCCAGCATGGGGTCCCCCAGACCGGCAGGCAGACCCACCACGCCGCACTCAATGATCCCGCCCAGAGAGTCCCGGTCGGCCTTGGCCGCGGCAATGGCCGCCTGCATCCGCTCCCCCGCCTCCGGGGCAAGGACGGAAAACCGCGTCCTGCCGGGGGCCAGCAGGTCCTCCCGGGAGAGGGCCACCGGATCGTAGGCCCGGTCCCAAATTCCTCCGATGGCGGCGATGTGGGCCCCCACCCAGATGCCCCGACGGGCCAACATCTGCTTGCAGATCCCGCCGGCGATACACAGGGGGGCGGTGAGCCGACCGGAGAAATGCCCCCCGCCCGCCACATCCTGAAAGCCCCCGTATTTCACCTGGGCGGTATAGTCGGCATGTCCCGGCCGGGGAATGTCCCGGAGATCAGCATAGTCCCCAGAGCGGGTATTGGTATTGCGAATGACCGCCGTCAGCGGGGCACCGCAGGTTCTCCCCTGGCTGAGCCCCGACAGAAACTCCGGCTGGTCCCCCTCCTTCCGAGGGGTGGACCAGTTCCCCGTCCCAGGGGCCCGGCGGTTCAGAAAGACCTGGAGCTCCTCCAGGTCCACCGGCTCACCCGCCGGCAGGCCGTCCACCGTCACCCCGATGGCCGGGGCGTGGGACTGACCAAAGATGGAAACGGTCAGCTGACCGTGATAAATACTGCTCATCGCGCTATCCTCATTATGAAATATCCCAGGCGGTCCGTCAAGGCCCAACGGGCGTTTCCTCCACCTGCTTTCCCAGGGACCGGAGCTCCGCCCAAAACGTCGGGTAGGATTTCTCCACCGCCTGGGCACCGGTGATGGTGACAGGACCGGTACAGGCCCCTGACGCCACCGCCGCCGCCATGGCGATGCGGTGGTCGCCTGCGGCGTCCACCTGTCCCCCGGACAGGTGGGACCTTCCCCGAATGAGAAGTCCATCCGCCGTCTCCTCCACCTGCCCGCCCAAGCCGTTCAGCATCCGCGCTGTGGTCTCCAGCCGGTCCGACTCCTTCAGCCGCAGCCGGGCGGCCCCGGTGATCTCCGTGACGCCGGGGGTGGCAGCTGCCACCGCAGCCAAAACGGGAACCAGGTCCGGAATATCGCGGGCATCCATTCTCGTGGGAACCCGGGGTCCTGGCAGTACAGTCACCCGGTCGGCGGCGGTACGGACCTGTCCCCCCATTGCCGCCAGCACCCGGCAGACCGCCCTGTCCCCCTGGAGGGAATCCAGGTCCATTCCGGTGACGGTGACGCCCTCTCCCCCCAGCATGCCCAGGCAGAGCCAGGGGGCCGCGTTGGACCAGTCCCCCTCCACCTGTACCACGCCGGGGCTGGCGTACCCCTGGGAAGCAATCGTCCAGCCCTCCTCCTGCTCTCTGGGCGTCAGGCCAAAGGTCGCCAGGGCCCGGAGAGTCAGCTGGAGATAGCTGGCCGACTCCCGCGCGCCCTCCACCACCAACCGGCTGCCATCCGGCAGCAGGGGCAGGGCAAAGAGCATCCCGGAGATAAACTGGGAGGAGACATCTCCCGGCAGATGGTACTCCCCTGGGCGAAGCTGGCCGGAGATGGTCAGACGCTTCTCCTCCTCCCACAGGGTCACGGCACAGCCGCCCTTCCGCAGCTGCTCCACCAGGGGCCCCAGGGGGCGCTGGGCCAAGCGGCCCGCCATTCGCACCGTGGCCTCGGCCCCCAGGGCCCCTGCCACCGGCAGGAGAAAGCGCAGGGTGGACCCGCTCTCTCCACAGTCCAGCAGGCAGGTTCCCACCGGTTTTGTCCGGTCCAGAGGGATCACCTCATAGCCCTCCCCCTGGCGCCGGAGCTGTGCCCCCAGCCCTTCCAAACACCGGACCGTGGCCGCAATATCCTGGGAGAGCTGGGGGCAGATCACCCGGGTGGGCCGGTCTGCCAGGGCCGCGCAGATCAGCAGGCGGTGGGCCGCCGACTTGGAGGGAATGGCGGCTACGGTCCCCGCAACCGCTCCCGGCTGTATGGTGACGTTCACAGGCCCAGCCCCCTTTCTATCCACGCCGGCAGTTCTGACACGGGAATCCGCACCAGCTGGCTGGCGCCCCAGGCAATGGGTACCACCAGAGAAATGGTGTCTCCGGACCGCTTTTTGTCCGACAGGGTTTTCTCATACAGCGCCTGGGCCGAATAGGCGGTGGCGTCCGGCAGGCCATACCGCTCCAGCAGCCGCCGCAGGCGGGGCAGCACCTCGGCGGGGCACCTGCCAAAGGCGACTGCCGCCCGGGTGACCAGGGTCATGCCAATGGCCACCGCCCGGCCATGGGAAACCGTGTATCCGCTGCAAGCCTCCACCCCATGGCCCAGGGTGTGGCCCAGGTTGAGCAGCTGCCGGGCGCCGGTGTCAAACTCGTCCTGCTCCACCAGGTCCCGTTTCTGGGCCACGCACCGGGCCACCAGTTCCTCCGGGTCGGCCCGGAAATCGACTGTCTCCAGCCGCGCCAGCAGGGCCGGGTCTCCAATCATGCCGTATTTAATCACCTCGGCGCACCCATCCGCGAAAACTTCTGCCGGGAGAGTGTCCAAGGTGTCCAAGTCACACAGCACTGCCTGGGGCTGGTAAAACGCCCCCGCTAAGTTCTTGCCGTTGGTCAGATCAATGGCGGTCTTTCCCCCCACAGAGGAGTCCACCGCCGCCAAGAGGGTGGTGGGCAGCTGAAGAAATCCAATCCCCCGCAGAAAGGTGGCGGCGGCAAACCCGGCCAGGTCCCCCACCACGCCGCCCCCCAGGGCAATCAGGCCGTCGGCCCGGGTGAGGCGCCGTGCCGCCAAAAACTCCAGCAGTTTGAGATAGGTTCCTCCGTTTTTTTGGTCCTCCCCCGCGGGAAAGACAAAGGAATGGACCCGAAAACCCGCCCGCTCCAGGCTGTCCTTCACCCGATTCAGGTAGAGGGGCGCCACCGTAGAATCAGAGACGACAGCGGCGGACCGACCCTTCCACTGTCCGGCGGCCTGCCGGCCCACAGTGTCCAGCAGCCCCCGCCCGATGGTAACCTCGTAGGGCCGGGAAGCCCTTACCGTGACGGTGGTCATGTCCCGTCCACCTCCTCCTTGATTCTCCGGCCCTCCTCCAACAGCTGGCAGAGGGCGGCAAAGTCATCCTCCTGGATGGCCTCCCGATACTGTTCCAGAGACCGGATCAGCGTATCCAGCTCGAAAAGCAGATTCTCCCGGTTCTCCAGAAAGAGCTCGGCCCACATCGCCGGGTTCAGCCAGGCCACCCGGGTGAGGTCCTTGTAGCTGCCGGCGGAGAATCCGTCGTGGTTGCGGGCTGTGGGGCTCTTGATATAGGCGTTGGAGATCACGTGGGCCATCTGGGAGGTGAAGGCGATCCGCTTGTCATGCTCCTGGGCCGTGGTAATGGAAACCCGCCCAAAGCCCACAGGAGCCAGCAGCTTTTTCGCCTCGTCCAGCAGCCGGATGTCATCAAATCGGGGGGGCACGATGACCATCGGGGCCCCGTCAAAGAGGTCCGCCCGGCTGTACTTAAAGCCGGAGAAATGGGTGCCCGCCATGGGGTGTCCCCCCAGGAAGCGGAACCCATACCGCTCCGCCAGGGGAAACACGCCGGCACACACCTTCTCCTTGGTCCCCGCGCAGTCAATCACCATGGTGTGCTTCGACAGCAGCGGCGCCAGACGGGTCATGTGTTCCACCACCGCCTCAGGGTAGGTGGCCAGCAGCAGCAAGTCCAGTTCTCCCAGACGCTCATCGGTCAAGGGTCCGTGGATGGCCTGGGCGATCTGGGCAAACTCCACGATGGTACTGTCCGTGTCCCAGCCCAGGACGGTGTTTCCCTCCTCCCGGCAGAAGGCCTTGGCCAGGGAGCCTCCAATGAGCCCCAGGCCGATGATGCCGACGGTCATCCCTCCATCGCCTCCCGAATCCGGAAGATCTTTCCGGCGGTGTGGGCGAACTGCTCCGGGGTCAGGGACTGGGCGCCGTCGCACAGGGCATGGGGGGGATCGTTGTGGACCTCAATCATAATGCCGTCGGCGCCGGCGGCGGCGGCGGCCATGGCCATGGGTTCCACCAGGTGGGCATGGCCGGTGGCGTGGCTGGGGTCCACCACCACTGGCAGGTGGGTCAGCCCCTTGAGCACCGGCACCACCGACAGGTCCAGGGTGTTGCGGGTGTAGGTGGACTCATAGGTCCGAATGCCCCGCTCGCAGAGAATGACCTTTTCGTTGCCGCTGGCCATGATGTACTCCGCGCTCATCAGCAGCTCCTTAATGGTGCCCGCCAGGCCCCGCTTGAGAAGGATGGGCTTGTCCGTTTTGCCCAGTTCCTTGAGCATGTCAAAGTTCTGGGTGTTCCGGGCGCCCACCTGGATCACATCCACCTGCTCAAACAGGGGCAGGTTTCGGATATCCATGAGCTCTGTGACAATGGGCAGCCCCGTGGCCTTTTTGGCCTCCAGCAGCAGGCGGATGCCCTCCTCTCCCAGCCCCTGGAAGTCATAGGGCGAGGTCCGGGGCTTGAACGCGCCCCCCCGCAGGAAGGCGGCCCCGGCCTTTTTGACCTGCTGGGCCACATAGGTGATCTGCTCCTCCGTCTCCACCGAGCAGGGGCCGGCGATGAGGGCAAAATGGCCCCCGCCGATGGCCGCGGGCCCCGCCTGAATGACAGAGTCCTCCGGGTGGAACTTCCGGTTGACCGCCTTGAAGGGGTCGGAGACCCGGGTCACCGACTCCACAATGTCCAGGCTCTGGATCATCTCCATATCCACCTTGGCGGTGTTGCCGATGAGCCCCAAAACTGTCTGGTACTCCCCTTGGGAGACATGGACCCCTAAATTCTGCTCCTCCAGCCAGTGGATGAGATGCTGGGTGCGTTCCGGTGACGCGCCGGGCTTTAAGACTGCAATCATGGTTCTGTTACTCCTTTCCTATCCCCGCCACTGGGCTCCGCTCCCGGCAGCGGCTCTGAACAACAAAAACGCCACACAGAACGGAATCTGTGTGGCGTGTCGTGATCTTCTCAAACAGAAGGACCCATCAATTTTCTCCAGCACAAATTGCCATTACCCTATTCCCTTGGAGGTCATAAAGTAATAGTAGGTAAAGGCGAATGCGCTGTTCATGCTGATGGTCTGGTGTTTCATAGCAAACCATTCCTTCCTTCATGCTGGCGTTATTTTACCACGCTTTTCCCCACCCGTCAAGAGGGAATTGAACCGGGACCGTTGCCAGGGGCCCGCCGCCAGAGGAACTGACGGTTGATCTTCCACGGCTCGTTTCCTCTTGGTGTTTGATGATCTGGTCGTCTTTTCCCGTCTGATTTTTTCAGGAAAGATATTGTTTCTACCATACTGAATTTTTATTAATTTTGACATTGCTTATGATCTTTTCTCAAAATTGAAACGGTTGGGAAATCCATTTTAGAGCTTTCTCACCCTGATTGCCCACCAGAAAAGCGGGGAGAGCTGCCACCGACAGTGCATTTATGCGCCTGTTCATCTTGCCGATGATTGGCTCAGCTGCCTTTGCCATCTCCCCGACAAATCAGAAGTTGCCTTTTAGAGGTAAGAAGCAATTTCAACAAGATTTCCGTCTGGGTCATACACATAGATACTCTTCATTTCACCTTGTGCTCCTTCAGTTTTTATAATACCTGCAATCACCTCTACCCCGTTCCTTTCCATTTCTTTTTTCACTTGATTGATGTCATCATTTGTAATCAGACAAAAATCAGCACAACCTCTTTCAGCATGTTTTGCCGTCGGCTGAAATTCGCCTACATACGTATGAATGTTAATCTTTTGATTCCCAAAATGAAGCGTATGCTGATCGTTCTCTTCCCTTTGAATTTTATGTTCCATTCCGAGAATGTCAACATAAAAGTGCAAACATTGGCACAAATTTTTTGTGGTAATTACAAAATGATCTATTCTATTTAAAGTCATTTCCTTTCCTCCAAATTCCGATTTGCCATTGACTTCATTGTAGCATAGCGATGTTATAAAGTCCAAGAAAATACGTGTACCTGTGGACAATAGGAAAAGCCTTGTATTTTAAGCGATTACAAGCGCAAAACAGGGCAGATCACAGAATCCCCCAAAATCCACTTCTCATGGTCCATGTCACCCTTGCGCCCCCTGTGTGGCCAAGGTATAATGAAGTGACAGATGAAATCCTGCCAAACCGCGACCTGTGTCGTCCCTTGTAGGAGGTGTTTGACATGAAAAAAATTTTTCTTTTTGTCTGCCTCGCCCTCGTCATTGCCGTGATCCTTTTCTTCTCTATTCCAGTCCCCATCGTATCCCATCCAGATTCTTCAAAAATTGAATGGATCATGGTAAACCCCGATTTTGGCAATCCCGACAGCATTCCCCTTGATATCTCCATCAGCGACGACGTTGAACAGGAGATATTAGAGTACCTGCATCAGTGCACGATGCGCCGGAAGCCATTCTCTGATAAGCGCCATTTTTCCTTATCAAGAGTTGCAATTTATTTCAGTATTGGAGACTCCCAAAATGAATCTCTATACTGTACCCTTGGTACATCAGACATCAATCGTTGCAGCCGCGGTTATGACTCCACTTGGTATTCCATCGCCTCTCCCAGTCCTGAGACCATCCTGTCGGACTTACGCCGTATACTTTCCAACCAATGACGCGCCGGATCACCGTACAGAAAAACAGCGTTTCGCTTTCTCCGCGAAACGCTGTTTTTTTGCTCTGCCTTGCCTTAGGTCATCTTTTCCTGCTTGACCTTCTTGTCAATGACGTGCCGGGAGGCCAGCTCCCGCCCCACATCCTCCAGGGAGATGCCCAGCTGGAGCATGAGGACCATCACGTGGTAGGCCAGGTCGGCAATCTCATAGACGGTCTCCTTCCTGTCCTCCGCCTTGCCGGCGATGATGACCTCGGTGGCCTCCTCCCCCACCTTTTTCAGGATTTTGTCCAGTCCCTTGTCAAAAAGGTAGGAGGTGTAGGACCCCTCTTGGGGCTGGTCCTTTCGGCCCTGGAGCAGTTCCATCAAACCCTGGAGGGAAAAGGCTGCGTTCTCCCGGCTCTCAAACAGAAGGTTGTGGAAGCAGGACTCCGCCCCGGTATGGCAGGCGGGCCCCTCCTTGTTCACCCGGATCACCAGGGCGTCACAGTCACAGTCGGCGGTGATGTCGATGATGTGCTGCACCGCCCCGGAGGTCTCCCCCTTCCGCCACAGTTCCTGGCGGGAGCGGCTCCAGAAGCAGGTCCGCTCCTCCCGGATGGAAATGGCCAGGCTCTCCCGGTTCATATAGGCCAGGGTGAGCACCTGGCCGCTGGTCCCATCCACCACAATGGCGGGGATGAGGCCCTTCTCGTCAAACTTCAGTTTCTCCATGTCAATCATGGTGGTTCCTCCCAATCTTATCGCACCGAAATCCCCGCCTGCCGCAGCTGGGCCTTCAGGTGGGGAATGGCAATCTCTCCAAAATGGAACACCGAGGCCGCCAGGCCCGCGTCCACCCCGGGCAGGGTCTGGAAGAGCCGGACAAAGTCCTCCGCCCGCCCCGCGCCGCCGGAGGCAATGACGGGTACCTTCACCGCCTGGCACACCGCGGCCAGCATCTCCAGGTCAAACCCTCCCTTGACTCCGTCGGTGTCAATGGAGTTGACCACCACCTCCCCGGCCCCCAGGTCCACACAGTGTTTGATCCAGCCGATGGCCTCCATCCCCGTGTCATCCCGCCCCCCCCGGCCAAAGACCCGGAACTGGCCATCCACCCGCTTCACATCGGCGGAGAGGACCACGCACTGACTGCCGTACCGCAGGGCCGCCTGACGGATCAGGTCCGGGTTGCGGATGGCCCCGGAGTTGACGCTGACCTTGTCCGCCCCGCACTTGAGCACCCGGTCAAAATCCTCCAGGGTATTGATGCCGCCCCCCACGGTGAGGGGAATGAACACCCGGCTGGCCGTCCGGCGCAGAATGTCGGGAAACAGGCCCCGCCCCTCGGCGGAGGCGGTGATGTCGTAAAAAACCAACTCATCCGCCCCGCTCCGGGTGTAGTATTCCGCCAGCTCCACCGGCGAGCTCACATCCTGGAGCCCCGCAAAGTTGACCCCCTTGACCACCCGGCCGTCCTTCACGTCCAGGCAGGGGATGATGCGCTTGGTAATCATGGTTCTCCTCCTTCCCCCAGGGCAATGGCCTGGGCCAGGTCGATGGCGCCGGTATAGTAGGCCTTGCCGATGATGGCCCCGGCGGCCCCCGCCTCCTTCAGCGCCCGGATATCCTCCAGACTGGACACCCCCCCAGAGGCAATGATGTCCATGGAATAGCGGCTGGCCAGGGTGCGATAGAGCGCCAGATTGGCCCCCCTCATCGCCCCGTCCCGGGAGATGTCCGTGCAGATCACCGTCCGCACCCCCAGGGCCTGCATACGGTCAAAAAACGTCTCCCAGCTGTCCTGGCTGGTCTCCAGCCAGCCCTTGATGGCCACTTTGCCGTCCTTCAGGTCGGCGCCCACAGCGATTTTCTCCCCATATTGGGCCACTGCCTGGGCGGTGAACGCCGGGTCGGTGACCGCAGCGGTGCCCAAAATCACCCGGCTGGCCCCGGCTTCCAGGTAGCGCCGGACGGTGTCCATGGTGCGAATGCCGCCCCCCACCTCAATCAACAAATTGGTTTGGGCGGCGATGCGCTGGATGACAGGCAGGTTGGTGGTCCGGCCGGTTTTGGCCCCTTCCAGGTCCACCAGGTGGAGGTGGGTGGCCCCCGCCCGCTCAAACTGGCGGACGGTGTGCAGGGGGTCCGGGTCGTATACCGTCATCTGGTTGTAATCCCCCTGGTACAGGCGGACCGCCTGGCCGCCGAAAAGGTCAATGGCAGGCAAGAGTATCATATCACCATTCCCCCTCACAGAAGGTTTTCAGGATCGTCAGCCCAACCGTGCCACTCTTCTCCGGGTGAAACTGACAGCCCATGACATTGCCCCGGGCCACCGCGGCGGTGAGCTGGGCTCCGTATTCCGCCGTGGCGATGACCACGTCGTCACATTCAGCCGCATAAAAGGAGTGGACAAAATACACACAGTCCCCCTCCTCCACCCCGGCCAGCAGGGGATGCCGCCGGCCGGCGGGAAAATGAAGGCCGTTCCAGCCGATGTGGGGAATTTTATACGCCTGGGGAACAACCCCCTCCATAGGCACCACCTTGCCGGGGAGAAGGCCAAGCCCCTGCCAAGTGCCAAACTCCCGGCTCTCCTCAAACAAAAGCTGCATGCCCAGGCAGATGCCCAGAATGGGCTTGCCCTGGGCCGCTTCCTCCCGGATCACCCGGTCCAGCCCGGTCCGGCGGAGCTTCTCCGCCGCGTCGGCAAAGGCCCCCACCCCGGGGAGAAAGAGTTTATCGGCCCGGCGGAGCACCGCCGGGTCCCCGGTGACCACCGGCGTCTGCCCAACGGCCTCCAGGGAACGGCAGAGGGAGAAGAGGTTCCCCACGCCATAATCAATGACTGCAATCATACAAGACTTCCTTTCGTGGACGGGATTTCATCCCGTCCGGTCCGGGCCACCGCCTGCTTCAGGCTCCGTCCGGCGGCTTTGAACACCCCTTCAATGAGGTGGTGGCTGTTCTCCCCCGCCAGCTTGCGCAGGTGGAGGGTGCAGCCGGCCTTGCGGGTAAAGGCCAGCCAGAACTCCTTGACCAGTTCCGTGTCAAAAGTCCCCACCTTTTCCGTGGGCATGGGCACATCCCAGCAGAGCATCCCCCGGCCGGACAGGTCCACTGCCGCCAGGATCAGTGCCTCGTCCATGGGCAGAACACTGTGTCCAAACCGCTCCACCCCCCGCAGGTCCCCCAGGGCCTGGGCAAAGGCCTGTCCCAGGCAGATCCCCACATCCTCCACGGTGTGGTGGTCGTCCACCCAGGTATCCCCCTGGCACTGCACGGCGAGGTCAAAGGAACCATGGCGGGCAAACCCGGTCAGCATGTGGTCCAAAAAGCCCACGCCGGTTTGAATCTGATACTGCCCCGTGCCGTCCAGGTTCAGCTGAAGGGTAATCTCTGTCTCCCCGGTCTTCCGGGCAATCTCGCTCTTCCGCATCAAAGGCCCTCCTCTCGCAGAATATCTCTCACCATCGTCAGGAAGGTCTCCATTTCCTCCTCCGCGCCGATGGTCACCCGGTTATACTGTGCAATGGCCGGGTCGGAAAAATGGCGGATCAGAATGCCCCGCTCCCTGCACTTCTGATACAGCCGGGCCCCGTCTATCCGGGGGTGGGTTACAAACAGAAAATTGGCCTGGGAATCCGGGAGGCGAAAGCCCATCTCCCGCAGGGCCCGGGCGGTCTTGTCCCGCGTGGCCATGATCCGCCGGGCGTTGGCTCGGAAGTAAGGATCGGAATCCACCGCGGCCTCTCCCAGCCGCAAGGTCAGCCGGTTCACATTATAGGGATTGGTGGCATACTTCAGCCGCTCCAAATCCGCAATCAGTTCCCGGCTGCCCAGGGCAAAGCCCAGGCGGGCCCCTGCCATGGAACGGGATTTGGAATAGGTCATCACCACCAAAAGGTTCTCATACCGACCCAGCAGCGCTGCGGCGGACGCGGCGCCGAAGTCCACATAGGCCTCATCCACCACCACCACATGGCCGGGATTGGAGGCCACAAGGGCCTCCACCTGATCCAGGGGCAGCGCCAGACCCGTGGGGGCGTTGGGGTTGGCCAGCACCGTGAGCTTTCCCTTTCCCGACAGCCCCGCCACATCCACGGAAAAGTCCTCCCGGAGGGGGACCGTCTCATAGGGCACCTGATGGAGGTTGGCAAACACAGGGTAAAAACTGTACGTCAGGGAAGGAAATACCGCGCCTTTCTCCCCAAAGGCCATGAACGCGAAGTTCAAAATGTCGTCCGACCCATTGGACAGAAAGACCTGGCCCGGCGTCACGCCGTACAGCCCCGCCAGCTTCTCCCGCAACCCGGCCCCCTCTGGGTCGGAGTAGAGCCGCAGGTCCGCCACCTCCCCCGGGCCCAGGGCCGCCAGAACCTCCGGGGAGGGGGGATAGGGGGACTCGTTGGTGTTGAGTTTGATGTACTGCTTGTCCCGGGGCTGCTCTCCGGGGGTGTACGTCTCCAGGCCCGCGTACCTGGTGTGCAAAAATCGGCTCATGGGGTCTCCTCGGCAAAGGCGGGGTCAAACCGGATGTCCACGCTGCGGGCGTGGCCGGTGAGGCCCTCCTTCTTGGCAAAGTTGGACACGGACATCTGGGCCTTCTCCAGGGCCCTCTTGGTATAGTAGGTATACTGCATCTTCTTTACAAAATCGTCCACAGACAGCGGGCTGGAGAACCGGGCGGTGCCGCTGGTGGGCAGGGTGTGGTTGGGCCCGGCGAAGTAATCCCCCAGGGCCTCCGGGCAGTTGCGCCCCAAAAAGACAGACCCCGCGTTCTGAATCTTGTCCAGGTAGTCAAAGGGCTGCTCCACGCAGAGTTCCAGATGCTCCGGGGCGATCTCATTGGCGATCTCCACAGCGGTGTCCAGAGACTGGGCCACAATAATCTTGCCGTTGCGGTCAATGGAGGCCCGGGCGATGTCCTTCCGCAGCAGCTTGGGCAGCTGTTCCTCCACAGCGGCCTGGACGGCCTCGGCCAGCGCCGCGCTGTCGGTCACCAGAACCGCGGAGGCATTGGGATCGTGTTCGGCCTGGCTGAGCAGGTCGGCGGCCACGATCTCCGGGCGGCATTTGCCATCGGCAATCACCAGAATCTCACTGGGGCCGGCCACCATGTCAATGCCCACCTGGCCAAACACCTGCTTCTTTGCCTCCGCCACAAACTGGTTGCCGGGACCCACAATTTTATCTACCTTGGGGATGCTCTCCGTGCCGTAGGCCAGAGCGGCCACCGCTTGGGCGCCCCCCACCCGAAACACCCGGTCCACCCCGCAGATCCGGGCCGCCGCCAGGATGTTGGGGGGAATCTTCCCATTTTTCCCCGGCGGGGTCACCATGCAGATCTCCTTTACCCCGGCCAGCTTGGCGGGGATGCAGTTCATCAGCACGCTGGAGGGATAGGCGGCGGTGCCGCCGGGGACGTAGAGCCCCACCCGCGCCAGGGGGAGGACCTTCTGCCCCATGAGGATGCCGTCCTCCTCATTGACCAAAAAGCTGTTGCGGACCTGGTGCTGGTGGAAGGCGGCGATTCGCTCGGCGGCCCGATAGAGAATCTCCACCAAAAGGGGGTCCGCGCTGCGGAAGCCCTCGTCCACCGCCCCGGGGCCCACCTCCAAGGAGGTGAGTTCCACCCCGTCAAACGCCTTGGTATACTCCTTCAGCGCCTCGTCCCCCCGGGCTTTCACCTGGGCCAGAATGGCCCGGACCGGTTCCTCCACCGAGTCCACCGGGTCCTCCCGGGCAAAGATCTCTCCCCGGTTGGTCTCCGCTTCCTTTAGAATGCGTATCATGTCTCCTCTGCCTCCTTCTCTTGGGCTGCCACCTGTTCCTTCAGCCCCTCATACAGGGTCTGGATGGCCTTGTGCTTGAATTGGAAACTCACCTTGTTGGCAATGAGCCGGGCACTGATGGGGACAATGGTCTCAATGGGGGTCAGGTCATTCTCCCGCAGGGTGGTCCCCGTCTCCACAATATCCACAATCACGTCCGTCAAGTCCAAAATGGGCGCGATTTCAATGGAGCCGTGGAGCCGAATGATGTCGATGTCCCGGCTTCGGGCGGTGTAATAGGTCCGGGTGATGTGGGGAAACTCCGTGGCCACCCGCAGGGTCCGCTCCGGGTCGTCCCGAAAGCCGTTCTTTGCCGCCACGCACATCCGGCACCTGCCGATGTTCAGGTCCAGCAGCTCATAAACCTCTGGGCCGTACTCCAGCAGAATGTCCTTTCCCGCCACCCCCACATCGGCCGCGCCCCGCTCCACATAGACAGGGACATCCGACGGCTTGACCCAGAAGTAGCGCACACCGGCCTCAGGATTTTCAAAAATCAGCTTCCGCTTGGGGTCCAGCAGTTCCTCACAGGGAAAGCCCGCCTGGGCAAACATGGCATAGACTCGCTCCCCCAACCGTCCCTTGGGGAGAGCCACGTTGAGAAATTCCTTCATGTCGTCCGGCCTCCTCTCAAATCCATCGTCTCCCGCGCCCGCAGCGCCCCGCCGGCCTGCCGCCAGGCCAGGACCCGCTTTCCCTGTCCGGCCAGCGCCGCCAACCGGGCGGTGAGGTCCTTCAAATCGGTCGCCTCGTCGTACAAAACCAGAACCTCCGCGTCAAAGGGGGGCTGGGCGGGACCCAGCCGCTCCAGTTCATTGAGGTAAATGGCAAATCCCATGGCCCCACAGGGCTTGCCCATCTTCTCCACCATTTTATCATACTGTCCCCCGGAGAGCACCCCCGCAGACAGATTTTTCAAAAAGCCCCGGAAGACGATGCCGCTGTAATACCCCATGTCTCCCTCCACAGAAAAGTCCAGATAGACCCGCTCGGCCAAGCCGTTGGCCTTCAGCAGGCCGCAGAGACTGTTGAGCTCCTCCCAGGCCTCCCGGGTCTTTTTGCCTCCCACGCACAGGGGGGCCAGTTCCTCCAGCACCGCCTCCATGGTCCCGTAGGTGGTCACCAGGCGCTCCAGCAGGGCCTGCACCGTGCCGCTGAGGCCCCGGCGCCGGCAGAAGTCCTCCAGCCCCGCCAGGTTTTTGGCCCGGACGGCGGTCATCACCTCGGGATACTCCGCTTCCGTCACGCCAGCCGCCTCCATAAAACCGGAGACCAGCCCCATGTGGGACACATCCAGCACATAGTCCGGATGGATGGCCCTCAGGCTCTCCACCGCCAGGGCGATCACCTCATAAATGTGATAGAGGTCCAGTTCCCCGATGCACTCCAGGCCGGTCTGCATGATCTCCTGGAAGGTCTCCTCCCCCTGGCCGGACCGGTAGACGCTCTCATTGTAGTAGACCTTTCGGGGGCCCGCCTCCTCCGCCCGGGTGTTCTTGATGATGGACAAGGTCACATCGGGCTTCAGAGCCATGAGAATCCCCCGGGCGTCGGTAAAGGTAATCATCCGATCGCTGACCAGAAAATCCTTATTGCGTACGTATAAATCATACTCCTCAAACTTGCTCATCTTAAACCGGCGGTAGCCGTACCGCTCATACAGCCCCCGCAGCCGGTACATGATCTGTTCCCCGCTGCGCAGGATCGTCCAATCCAGTTGCATGGTATGCTCCCCTTTCTTCCGTTGTTTAGTATACTATCACTCTACTTCGATAAAGTAAAGGGAAAGTTTGCATTTCCTATTTTTCTCTTCATAAAATTTCTTTTTCCCCGTTCCTGTCCCTTTGTGCAGATTGCAGCAGGTCGGCAGCTTTTTCCTACGGAGAGGGGGACACGTCGCCCTGCATCCTCTGAAAATCTCACCGGCTTTTATTTATTTTTTCGACGCTTCCCCATTGACAAACGCCGGTGCATCGGCTATCCTGTAAGCAGTGAAATTGAATACCGACACACAATGAAGGGAATATGCCTTTTCTGCCTCCATCCCAGAGAGCGGCTGTCTGGTGCAAAGCCGTATGGAGCGAGCTGGCGTCTCACCCCGGAGTGTGAACTATTTGAGTGGGCGTTGCTGGACGCCAATAAGAGTGGTACCGCGGAGAATCTTTGTCTTCGTCTCTTTGATCGAAAAAGAGGCGGAGCTTTTTTTATCCTCTCCGCCTATCTCGGAAAGGATCGTGTTTCCCATGAAAAACTTTGAAAAGTACCGCCCTGGGTATTACATGCCCCCGGAACCCTGTATGGACTGGGTCAAGAAGGACCGGCTCACTGAGGCCCCCGCCTGGTGCAGCGTGGACCTGCGGGACGGCAACCAGGCCCTGATCACCCCCATGAATCTGGAGGAAAAGCTGGCCTTTTACCGCTTCCTGCTGGACGTGGGGTTCAAAGAGATTGAGGTAGGCTTCCCCGCCGCCTCCGAGACCGAGTATGAATTTCTGCGGACCATCATCGAGGACCATCTGATCCCCGACGATGTGTACATCCAGGTGCTCACCCAGTCCCGCCCCCACATCATTCAAAAAACCTTTGAGGCCATCAAAGGCGCCAAGAACGTGGTGGTCCATCTCTACAACTCCACCTCCTTTGCCCAGCGGCAGCAGGTCTTCCGGATGGCGGAGGACGAGATCGTGGACATCGCTGTCTCCGGGGCCAAGCTGTTCAACGAGTACGCCGACAAAATGCCCGAGACCAACTTCCGCTTTGAATACTCCCCGGAGAGCTTCACTGGCACGGAGGTGGAGTTTGCCCTGCGGATCTGCAACGCGGTCATCGACGTCTGGCAGCCCCGGCCGGAACGGAAGGTCATCATCAACCTCCCCTCCACCGTGGAGATGTCCATGCCCCACGTCTATGCCCAGCAGATTGAGTACATGAGCAAGCATCTCCACAGCCGGGAGAACGTCATTGTCTCCATCCACCCCCACAACGACCGGGGCACCGCCGTGGCCGCCGGGGAGCTGGCCCTGCTGGCAGGGGGACAGCGCATCGAGGGCACCCTCTTCGGCAATGGGGAGCGCACCGGCAACGTGGACATCGTCACCATGGCCATGAACCTGTTCACCCACGGGGTGGACCCGAAGCTGGACTTCTCGGACATGCCCAAGACGGTGAAATTCTATGAGGAGCTCACCGGTATGTCCGTGGGCTACCGCCAGCCCTACTCCGGTCACTTGGTCTTCGCGGCCTTCTCGGGCTCCCACCAGGACGCCATCTCCAAGGGCATGAAGTTCCGCCAGGAGCGTCAGGAGCCCTTCTGGACCGTCCCCTATCTCCCCCTGGACCCCCACGACGTCAACCGGGAATACGAGACCGATGTCATCCGCATCAACAGCCAGTCAGGCAAAGGGGGCATCTCCTATATCCTGGAGCACAACTTCGGCTACGACCTGCCCAAGGAGATGGCCGCCGAGGTGGGCTACTTCATCAAGGGCATCTCCGACCACGCCCACAAGGAGCTCACCCCCCACGAGATTCTGGTGGCCTTCCAGCATGAGTACCAAAACAAGGACGTGCCCATCGCCCTCCAGGACATCTCCTGGATTCGGGAGAAGGGCTCCACCGTCGCCGATGCCACCCTGGCCATCCACAACGAGCTGTACTACCTCAGCGCCCGGGGCAACGGCCCCTTGGACGCGGTGAGCAATGTGCTGAAGATCGCCAACCCCAACATCCAGTACCAGTTTGTGGACTATGAGGAGCACGCCCTGGAGACCGACTCCGACTCCCTGGCCTCGGCCTACGTGGTCATCGCCGATGAGGAGGGCAACCACTACTGGGGGGTGGGTGTCGACAGCGACATCACCATGGCCTCGGTCTACGCCCTCATCACCGCCGTGAACCGGGAAAACAAGGTGAAGCAATTCATCCCCACCCATGAAACCGACTGAGACCGCTCCGGTTTCAGTTTGACACACCCACAAGAAAGAGGAGGCTTTTCCCATGGGAATGACAATGACACAAAAAATCCTCGCTGCCCACGCCGGCCTGCCGGAGGTCAAGGCCGGTCAGCTGATCCGGGCCAAGCTGGACATGGTCCTGGGCAACGACATCACCTCCCCCGTGGCCATCCGGGAATTTGAGAAGGAGGGCTTTACCGGGGTGTTTGACAAGAGCAAAATCTCCATGGTCATGGACCATTTCACCCCCAACAAGGACATCAAGGCCGCCGAGCAGTGCCTCCAGTGCCGCACCTTCGCCCGGCAGTTTGATCTGGACAACTTCTATGATGTAGGCCAGATGGGCGTGGAGCACGCCCTTCTGCCGGAAAAGGGCCTGGTGGCCGCCGGGGAATGTATCATCGGCGCGGACTCCCACACCTGCACCTATGGGGCCCTGGGGGCCTTTTCCACCGGGGTGGGCTCCACCGACATGGCCGCCGGCATGGCCACGGGGGAGACCTGGTTCAAGGTCCCTGAGGCCATCCGGGTCCACCTGACCGGCAAGCTCCAGCCCTGGGTCAGCGGTAAGGATGTCATCCTCCACCTGATCGGCCTGATCGGCGTGGACGGCGCCCTGTACCAGAGTCTGGAATACTGCGGGGACGGTGTGGCCGCCCTGTCCATGGATGACCGGCTGTGCATCGCCAACATGTCCATTGAGGCCGGCGCCAAAAACGGCATCTTCCCCGTGGACGCCATCACCCGGGCCTACCTGGACGGTCGGGTCAACCGTCCCTACACCGCCTATGAGGCCGATCCCGACGCCGAATACGTGCGGACCGTGGAGATTGACCTGAGCCAGATTGAGCCCACCGTGGCCTTCCCCCATCTGCCGGAAAACGCCCACCCCATCTCCCAGGTGGGACAGATCAAAATCGACCAGGTGGTCATCGGCTCCTGCACCAACGGCCGGCTGGAGGACATGGCCGTGGCGGCCAAGCTCCTGGAGGGCAAGAAGGTGGCCGACCATGTCCGCTGCATCGTCATGCCTGCCACCCAGCACATTTTCCAGCAGTGCATTGACCTGGGCTATCTGTCCACCTTCATCTCGGCTGGCTGCGCTGTCTCCACCCCCACCTGCGGCCCCTGCCTGGGCGGCCACATGGGAGTCATGGCCAACGGAGAAAAGTGCGTCGCCACCACCAACCGGAACTTTGTGGGCCGCATGGGCGGCATCACCTCGGAAATTTATCTGGCAAGCCCCGCCGTTGCCGCCGCCTCCGCCGTGGCCGGCTTCATCGCGGACCCGCGGAACTAAGACCAGGGAGGAATCATTTCATGCTGAATGCAAAGGGATTTGTACACAAATACGGGGATAACGTGGACACCGACGTGATTATCCCCGCCCGTTATCTGAACATTGCCGACAAAAAAGAGCTGGCCACCCACTGCATGGAGGACATCGACAAAAACTTTGTCCACGCGGTGAAGGCCGGGGACGTGATGGTGGGGGGCTTCAATTTCGGCTGCGGCTCTTCCCGGGAGCACGCCCCCATGGTCATCAAGGAGTCCGGCATCTCCTGCGTCATCGCCAAGACCTTCGCCCGTATCTTCTACCGCAACGCCATCAACATCGGCCTGGCCATCCTGGAGTGCCCGGAGGCCAGCGAAAAGATCGAGGCGGGGGACGAGGTGTCCATTGACTTTGACACCGGCCTTATCACCAACGCCACCAAGGGGGAAACCTATCAGGCCAACCCCTTCCCCGACTTCATCAAAGAGATCATTCAGGCCGGCGGCCTCATGGCCGATATCAAGAAGAGACAGGAGGGCTGAGAGCCATGAACTATAAACTCGCGGTCATTCCCGGGGACGGCATCGGCCCCGACGTGGTGGAGCAGACCCTGCTGGTGCTGGACAAGGTAGGGGAAAAATTTGGCCACACCTTCCAGTACCACAAGGTCCTGGCGGGAGGCTGTGCCATCGACGCCACCGGCGGCTGCCTGCCCCAGGAAACCATCGATGTGTGCAAAGCCTCCGACGCGGTCCTGCTGGGGGCTGTGGGCGGTTGGAAGTGGGACACCCTCCCCGGGGACCAGCGGCCGGAGCGGGCTCTGCTGGGTCTGCGCAAGGCCCTGGGCCTGTTTGCCAACCTCCGCCCCGCCCTGCTCTTTGAACAGTTGGCGGACGCCTCCCCCCTGAAGCCGGAAATTCTGGCCGGCGGCCTGGACATCGTGGTGGTTCGGGAGCTCACCGGCGGCATCTACTTCGGGGAAAAGGGCGTGAAGGACACAGACCTGGGCCCCGCCGCCTACGACATCGAGCAGTATGCCGAGGAGGAGGTCCGCCGGATTGCCAAGGTGGCCTTTGACATGGCCATGAAGCGCAGCAAGCACGTGACCAGTGTGGACAAGGCCAATGTGCTGGAGTCCTCCCGCCTGTGGCGGCGGGTGGTGACCGAGGTGGCCAAGGACTACCCAGAGGTCACCCTGGACCATCTCTATGTGGACAACGCCGCCATGCAGCTGGTCCGCAATCCCCGCCAGTTTGACGTCATCGTCACCAGCAACATCTTCGGGGACATCCTCTCTGATGAAGCCAGCCAGATCACCGGCTCCATTGGCATGCTCCCCTCGGCCTCCCTGGCCCAGGGCAATTTCGGCATGTATGAGCCCGTCCACGGGTCTGCCCCCGACATCGCCGGCCAGGACAAGGCCAATCCCATGGCCACCATTCTCTCTGCCGCCATGATGCTCCGCTATACCTTCGGTCTGGGCCAAGAGGCCGACGCCATAGAAAACGCTGTCAAGTCCGTCTTGGACCAAGGTTACCGGACCCCCGACCTCTTTGCCGGGGAGGGCACCCTGGTGGGCACCGCGGAAATGGGCCGCCGGATTGCGGAGGCAATCTAAATCCCCCAACGCTCTGCTTTTCTGAACCTCCCTTGCCCCAGGCAAGGGAGGTTTTCTTGTCGCCACAGGACAGTGCCGCCTCTTGACAGGCCATGGGAAGAACGGTATGATAAACGTGCTGTCGCACAGAAAGGTTGTGAGCCCCATGGGGGGAAACAAGCTCGGCCTGGACCTGGGCTCCGGACAAGGGAATGAAACACATTGTACGGAGCCTGACCCAGTTCACAATTCCACAGTGAAAACTGGTCCCATCTAAGCTGTCTGCTTGGGAGGGGATGTTTTTCTGCTGTCTTCTTTTACCACGGCGCCGGACGATGCTCTGCGCCGTTTTTCCTTGGGTCAGCCGTTTCTGGTTGAAACGCGGAGAGCGTGACGCTCTCCGCGTTTTTGTATTTGAAAGGACAGGATTTCCATGAAACAAAGCTACGACTTCACGGCGGGGCCCATCGGCAGACCGCTGCTTCTCTACACCCTCCCCCTGCTGCTGGCCAATGTGCTGCAGTCCTTTTATCAGCTTGTGGACCTTTTGGTGGTGGGCAGAATCGTCGGAGAGACCGGATTGGCCGCTATCAGCAGCGCCTCCACGGTATGCTTTCTTATCACATCCCTGGGCACGGGCCTGACCACAGGGGGCATGGTCCGCGTCGCCCAGCAGGCCGGCGCCAAGGACACCACCGGCCTGGAGGAAACCGCGGGGACCCTTTTCTCCGCTTCCCTGGTCGTCTCCCTTCTGGTGGCTGTGGCAGGGGCCCTGACTGCCCCCTGCCTGCTCCAACTGCTGTCGGTCCCCTCCGAGGCCATGACAGATGCCAGCGCCTACCTGCGTGTGCTCTGCCTGGGCACGCCTCTCTCCTTCGGTTACCTGGCCCACTCTGCCTTCCGCAAGGGAACAGGGGACGCCAAAGTCCCCCTTCTCTGCATCGCGGCGGCCGCCGCCATCAACCTCCTGCTGGACCTTCTCCTGGTGGGCATCCTGGCCCTGGGAACCGTGGGCGCGGCCTACGCCACAGTGGCCTCTCAGGGAGCCTCCCTTCTGCTGTCCCTCTCCCTGGGCAGAGGGCAGGATGGGGCGGTTTCCCGCCGCCCCCGCTTCACGCTCCGCCGCCAGCCCCTGGCCGCCATTGTCAAAATTGGCCTGCCCACGGCCCTTCAAATGATGGTGGTAAACCTCTCCTACTGCATCTTAGCGGGCATGTGCAACACATTCGGCGTGTCTGTCGCCGCCGCGGCCGGCATCGGGCTGAAGGTAAATACCTTGGTCGCCATGCCGTGCTGGTCCCTGGGCCAGGCGGTAACCGCCATGGTGGGGCAGAACACTGGGGCGGGCGCCATGGACCGTGTGCGGAAAATCACCCGCACGGGCCTTTGGTGCGGTCTGGCCAGCACCCTGATTCTCCTGCTGCTGGTACACCGTTTTTCTCTTCCCATTCTCCAGCTGTTTGGATCAGACAGCCCGGAGGTCCTCTCCGCCGGGGTTCTCTACTTTCAGATCTGCTGCGGCGTCAACAGCCTGTTCTACACTGCCATGTACCTCCTTGACTCCTTTGCCATTGGTTTAGGCCATGCCAAGGTGGCCTTGGTCAACGCCCTTTTGGACAGCTTCCTGCTGCGCCTGCCTGTCTGTTGGTGTCTGGCCTTCCCCCTCGCCTTGGGCTATCCCGGTCTGTGGATCGGGCAGGCCATCTCTCCCCTGCTCCCCGCCCTCATCGGGGGATGGTTCTTCCACCACACCGTTGGAAGCTTCCCCACCCCCCATGGATAAGGCAGGCTGACACCTGGCCCGTTTCCAGTCATTGCACACGGGATTTGACAAAAAAACCTTGCCAAACTGGTTTTTTCCCTGTATATTGATTAAAATATTCATTTTTTGATGGTACACAGTTTTTATGGAAAGGAGGCGATTGGATGAGACTCCGTACTCTTGCTTCCATCGCCGCAGCCCTCTTACTCCCAGTTCTTCTCTCCTCCCCCGCCAGCGCCTATGACATGGGCGCCCCAGATACCCCCGTTCGTCTGAGCGCCGGCCTGTCCCACACCGCGTTTGTGGACCAGGAGGGGGTCCTGTGGACTTGGGGCAGCAACCAGTCCGGGCAGCTGGGGGCCGAAACCCAAGAGACCGGAACCGATTTGGAGGGAACCGTCATTCCTCTGTCCAGCAGGCCGCTCCAGGTCATGGAAGACGTGGCCTCGGTGAGCGCCGGCGCGGACTTCACCGTGGCTCTGAAAACCGACGGCACCCTGTGGGCCTGGGGCGGCAACGACTACGGCCAGTTGGGCAACGGCAGTACCACCCCCTCTGACCTCCCCATCTGTGTTCTGGACCAGGTCACCGCAGTCAGTGCCGGCGACTACCATGTGGCCGCCCTCCGTGCAGACGGTTCCCTGTGGACCTGGGGGGATAACCTCTATGGTCAGCTGGGAGACGGCACCTTGGAAAGCCGGTCTGCCCCGGCAAAGGTTTTGGACCAGGCGGCCGCCGTCAGCGCCGGGGCCGGGTCCACCGCCGCTCTGCTGGGCGATCAGACCCTGTGGACCTGGGGAGACAACCTCTTCGGTCAGCTGGGGGACGGCACCCGGGCGAGCCGGTCCACACCGGCAAAAGTATTGGACCAGGTGACTGCTGTCAGCATGGGCGGCTACCACGCCGCCGCCCTCCGGGCGGACGGTACCCTCTGGCTGTGGGGGAGCAACATCGACGGCCAGCTGGGCAACGGCGGCCAGGGAAACACCACCGACCAGACCGGCGCCCAGCTGCAGACCCTGCCCCTTTCCCTCTCCACCACCGGCCCCGTCACTGCGGTCAGCGCGGGCACCAGCCACACCGCCGTGATCCTGGCTGACGGCTCCCTCTGGACTTGGGGGCGGAACGACACCCAGCAGCTGGGTCTGGACCAGACGGCCCCCACCGTCTCTCTGCCCGCCCAAGTCCCGGCGGTGACCCAGGCCGCCGCAGTCGGCACAGGAACCTACCAGACCGTCTGCCTGCTCTCCGATGACACGCTGTTCTCCTGGGGACCCCAGGCCATGGGCCTGCTGGGCGGCGGCGCCGTGGAAACCCTGGCGGAGGTCCCGAAAGCAGAGGCCGCCGCTCCCGCAGAGGCCACACAGGTCACCTTCCAGGAGGAGACTGCGGCCTGGGTCCCCCTGGCCATTCTGGCGGGCTCTGCGATCCTGCTGGTTCTGGCGGGCTGCCTCTCGCGAAAAGAGCGCGTCGGCGTCTGATTGGGAAAAAAGTTCCATGGAGTCCCCATGGAACTTTTCCTTTTTTTTCCATTCTCTTTATCTTCTCTTTACTTTTGGAAAAAAAGAGAGTATACTTGCTTCCGCAATCAATCTTCTCCAGGGAGGTATCTCGATGGAACTCTTTCGCCCTGCCGGAATCTGCCGGACCGATCCCGACAGCCGGGACTGGACCCGGGAGCACGGTTATGCCAAGGCCAGCGCCTTCCCCTTTCCCGACCTCTATCTGGACGACAAGGTTGCCCAGCTGACCCGGGAGGACCCCGCTGTCCTCCCCTTTCTCCAGCAGTGCCTGCGCCAATTTGTCAACCACGAATACGGCCATCTGTCCTCCTTGGACCTGGTGGAAAACTTTCTCAACCGGGATGTGCACCAGAAAAACACTTGGATGCGGGGAAACTACCCCAGCCCGGCCTGGGGAGAAATCCGCCTGGAGATTTTTTACGATATGGGCCTGTTCCACCTGGAAGATGTCCCGCCCCGGGCATTGGCCCTGGAACAGAGCCGCAAGGAAGCCGCCCACACCGCCGACCTCCCATGAAACCCATGAAAAAACGCATGCTCCAAGATCATACCATCCAGGACGCCTTGGCTTTCTGGCAGCTGCTGCGGCGGGGAAGGTTCCGTCCGCTCTTGGCCGAGCCCACGGAAAACACCATCATCCAGCTGTTTCGCTACGTGATTACCGGTGCCTCCTCTTTTTTGGTGGATTTTCTCCTCCTGTTTCTGCTGGAGCTGGCAGGGCTGTATTATCTTCCGGCGTCCGCCGTCTCCTTCCTGGTGGGAATCTCCTGCAATTTTCTGCTCACGAAGTTCTTTGCCTTCAAGTCTGTGGACCCCACTGTGGGCCCCACCGCGGAAGTCTTTGTCTTCGCCGCCATCTCCGGCGGCGGTTTGGTGCTCACCATGGTGCTGATGTATCTGTTTACCAGCCGGCTTCAGCTCTATTTTATGGTCTCCAAGCTCATCAGCAGTATTTTGGTGTTCTTTTGGAATTTCCTGGGTCGGAAGTTCATTCTCTACCCCGGAAAGGTCCACGAACATGCCTGACCCCCTCCAACAAAGAAAGGGATCTCCCATGGGAGATCCCTTTCTTTGTTGCCTCAAACTACTTCGTCCCACTCCAGCTCTCCCCGGTCCAGGATTGCCTTCCCGGTGGTTCCATGGCACAGCCGGAAGGCCGCCCTGCCGGGGGCAAGCTTCCACAGGTGGAGCTCCACCGGGGTGTCTGGATAGAGCACCGTCTTCATAGCCGCGTACATCCGGCGCAGCCGCTCCGGCTGCCCGGGGAAGAGCCCGGCAATGGCCAGGCGGCAGGCATATCCATAGGCACACAGATCATGGACAAAGGGCCCGTCCAGGCCGCGGCTGACCGCCACCGCCCGGTCCACATGGACCAGGTTGGTATCCCCTGTCAGGCGATAGAGCAGATTCTGCGCCGCTCCAATGTGGTCCCGCTCCACCAGGTCCGCCGGGCGGTCCGGAATGGGGCTGTCCCCCCGGGGCATCGGCCGGCCCCCATATCCCCCCAGGGTAGGGAACAAGGTGGTACACCGGTTGGTGCACAGAAGGGTTCCCCCCTCATCAAACACCTCCACCTGGGACCGGACCGCCATGCCCCGGCCCTCCCCCCGGTCAAACAAGTCCGTGAGGACATCCCGGTATACGAAGCTCCCCTTCACCGGGGGGATGGGGCGGTGATACAAAAATTCATACGCCAGGTTGACATAGGACTGCTCTGGTTTCAAAATCTCCTCCACCAGCACCGGGATGGACCGGGGCCGGGGCAGTTTGGGGGTGACATTCACGGTCCCCCAATAGGGCGTTGCCCCAAAGGTGGGGATGGCCTGCATGTCCCTTTCATAGGTATACTGGGGCTCTGCTCCCCCAGCCCCCACCGCCAGGGCATACAGCGCGCAGTCCCGCCAGGTATAGGTCATGGTCCGCCACTCTGTGGCAAGGCCCTGCAAACAGGCCTCCCGTGCAGATTCCGTCATGTTGCTTTCCCCTCCTTCTGCAAAAATTCCCGCAGGGCAGGCAGGCGCTTGCGGGCCACCGCCCGCCCCTGGTCATAGACCGCTTGGATTTTGGCCCGGTCATGCTCCACCCGCTTAATCTTCAGCGCCGCCTCCGGCCGGATCACAAAGACCTCCCCCCGGCGCTCTTTCTCCCGAATATACGCCGTGGTCTCGTTGTAGACATCCTGGCGGCGGGCCATGGTCTTGAGCAGGTCGGGATACTGTGAATAGGCCGCTTTCATCAGGGGAAGGGCCTTGTTTTTCTTTTTCTCATAGCCCATGGGCTGGGTCAAAATGACCACATTCCGGTCATAGCCCACGGATTCCAAATACTTGAGGGGAATGGAGTCGGAAATCCCTCCATCCAGCAGCTGGTATCCCCCCACCTCTACAATCCGGGCCGCCAAGGGCATGGAGGCCGATGCCCGGAACCAGTCCAGGTCCTCCCGGTCCCCCTTCCGACAGTTGTGGTAAACCGGTTTTCCCGTGTGGACATCTGTTGCCACCACGTAAAAATCCATAGGAGAGCTCTCGTAGGCTTCCCGATCAAAGGGGTCCAGGTGATCGGGGATCTCCCGGTAGCAGAAATCCGCCCCAAACAGATCCCCCGTCTTGGCCAGGGAGCGGAAACTGCTGTACCTGGGGTCCTGACAAAACCGCAGGTTATAGCGGATGACCCGCCCCGGCTGGTTGGACTTATAGTTGCTGCCGAACACAGCCCCGGCGGACACCCCAATGGCCCCGTCGAAGCCAATGCCCTCCTCCATCATCACATCAATGACGCCGGCGGTGAAGAGCCCCCGCATAGCGCCCCCTTCCATGACCAACCCGTGCTTCATGGACATCTTCCTTTCTCTTGCGCGAATCTGTCTTTTATCCTACCACGGCCAAAGGAATTTGTAAAGGCGGACCCTCCGCTCTGCTTTCTGGGCCTCATCCACAAAGCGCCGTGAAATTCCAGGCAAAAATATTCCAATTCGCACAAATTTAAGTGGACATTTCCGCTTCTTTCCGATATAATAGAGACAGAAAGCGTGCGTCCGGATTCCATCGTCTCCAGACGCCCCCCGCAGGGGAACCGCTGGACGGACGTGATGCAGTGTATCCTTCTTTTGACCCTGGAAAGGAGGCCAAATCATGTTGTACTTCTGGATTTTGACGGTGATCCTCTTCGCGCTGCCGGTCGGGCTGGTGATGCTCACCTGGGACCGGTCTCAGGCGGATGCCCGGGAATGCGTGATCCGCTGGCAGATCATCGCCTCCGCACTTTATTTTCTGGCCACCGGCCCCACAAGCCAGGGCGGGGAAACCGCCCTTTTGATGATGCTCCTGGGCGCTCTGATCGCCGCCACCGCCCTGCTGGTGCGGCACTGCACCGGCGGGCATGGTCAGGGATACTTCCACTTTTAAGCAGCCCAGCCCCATACACCCATTTACCGCCCCGGCCTGCCCCAAAGCAGGCCGGGGCGGTTTGTGTTCCGTGCCAGCCGGCTGCGCTATTGCCTGAGGGTAAACGTCCGTTTGGTGTAGTCAATCAGTCCCTCGTCCCTCATCCGGGCCAGCTCCCGGGTCATGGCGGAGCGGTCTGTGCAGAGATACTCGGCCAAGGCGGTGCGTCCCATGGGAATGGTAAAGGTCCGCGCCCCGGCAGCCTCCGCCTGCCGGGCCAGGTAGGTCAGCAGCTTCTCCCGAATGGTGGTGCGGGAAACCACCTCCAGCTTTTCCACCAGGGTCAAGTTCTTCTCCGCAATGAGCTCCACCATGTTTTCAATCATCCGGTGGTGAAACCGGCAGACCAGCTTGCAGGCGTGGAGAATCCGCCCATAGTCCAGCAGGAGCACCCGGCTGTGGGTTCTGGCCTGGTAGGCGATGGTCCGATTCCTGGCCTTGGCACAGGTGTAGCTCTCCCCAAAGATGCTCCCCACCGGGAGCACGGACAGAAGGGACTTCTTTCCGAAAGAATCCTCGCTGATCATCTCCACCTCCCCCTCCAAGACCACACCCAGCAGGGGATGCGCGTCAGGGGTCCGCAGGATGAAGTCCCCCCGGCGGGGCGCGGCCTCCCGGGCGCTGAGGCACCCCAGCATGGCCTGCAAATCCTCAGGCGCAATGTCGCGGAAGAGAGGGCACCCACGGAGCTCCTCCACAGTCATCTTTCCTCACCTCCCCCTCAGGCGTAAAAAATAATGTCCAAACGATGCAGCCGCAACAGGGAAATCCGGCTGTCTTTGCTATGATCATCTTATCAAATCAGCAAGGAGGACGCAAGCATGGAACACAAAATGCACAAGGCCAGCCGCCAGCTCCCAGAGGATGAGACCCTGGAGCTCCTGAAAAGAGGGGACCACGGAATCCTGTCTGTCCAGGGCGACGACGGATACCCCTACGCCACCCCCGTCAACTACATCGTTGTCCATGACAAGGTCTATCTTCACTCCGCTCCCTACGGCTATAAAATCCAGTGCCTGGAGCGCAATCCCAAGTGCTGTTTTTCCGCCATTGTCAGCACCCGGATCATCCCCGAAAAAATCACCGCCGCGTATGAGAGCGTCATTCTCACCGGGCAGGCCGTCTTCGTGGAGGACCGGGCGGAGAAGCAGGCTGCATTGGAGGCCTTTGTCACCCAGAAGCACCCCGGCTATGAGGAGATCGGCTTCCAGATGATTGCAAAGCAGATTGACAAAACCGCGGTGCTCCGCCTGGACCCCGTCGCCCTCACCGGCAAAGCCTACCGGGGCTGACCCCCCGCTGGCAAGAAAAGCCACCTGCGGCGCACACAGCGCCGCAGGTGGCTTTGTTCCCTAAATATGCAGAATCGCCCGGGCCACCTGAAAGTAGAGCACCAGGGTGACCACGTCCACCACCGTGGAGATAAAGGGGCTGGCCATCACCGCCGGGTCCAGGTGAATCCGCTCGGCCAGCAGGGGGAGCAGACAGCCCACCGCCTTGGCACACAGGACGGTAAACACCATGGTCACACAGATGACCGCTGCCACCAGCACGGTGACGCCTTCGTTGTGTAATAGAAATCGGTCCACCACCATGAGCTTGACAAAATTACAGGCCGCCAAGGTCACGCCGCAGAGAACCGCCACCCGGATCTCCTTCCAGACCACCCGGAAGGTGTCGGAAAATTCCACTTCCCCCAGAGACAGGCCGCGGATCACCGCCACCGAAGCCTGGGTACCGCTGTTGCCCCCGGTGCCCGTCAGCATGGGAATAAAGGCGATCAGGGCTGAGCAGGCGGCCAGAGAGGTCTCATACCCGGTGAGCACCATGCTGGTCAAGGTGGCTGAGAGCATCAGGATGAGCAGCCAGGGGACCCGGGACTTCCAGGTCTCAAACACGCCCGTACGCAGGTAGGGCTTATCCGACGGAGCCATACCGGCCATCTTTTCAAAGTCCTCCGTGGTCTCCTCCTGGAGGACGTCGATGGCATCGTCCACGGTGATGATGCCCACCAGGCGGTTTTCCTGGTCCACCACCGGCAGGGCGGCAAAGTCATACTTGGTGAACATCTGGGCCACGCTCTCCTGGTCCTCCAGGGTGTTGACCGAGATCACATTGCTCTCCATGATGTTCTCCAGCACATCCTCGTCCTCGCTGAACAGGAGGGTCCGCAGGGACACCATACCCACAAGCTTTCGGTTGTTCTCCGTCACATAGCAGGTGTAAATGGTCTCCTTGTCCACCCCGGTGCAGCGGATGCGCTGAATGGCCTCCCCCGCGGTCATATTGGGCCGGAGGCTCACATATTCCGTGGTCATGATGCTCCCGGCACAGTCGTCGGGATACTTCAAAATTTCATTGATCATCTTGCGCATTTCCGGGTCGGCCTGTCTTAAAATGCGCTTGACCACATTGGCGGGCATCTCTTCCACGATGTCCACCGCGTCGTCCACGTAGAGTTCGTCAACGACCTCTTTCAATTCATGGTCGGAAAAGCCCCGAATGAGCAATTCCTGAGCCTCGGGCTCCATCTCCACGAAGGTCTCCGCCGCCAGCTCCTTGGGCAGCAGCCGAAAGAGCAGGGGCAGCTTCTCCTCAGGCATCTCCTCAAAGATCCCCGCCACATCCACCGCGTTCATGGTGACAAGAATATCCCGAAGGGTGGCGTATTTTTTGCCCTCCACCAGGGCAGCCAGGGTCTCTCCCAGCGTTACGACCGTTCTTTCTGCCATTGGCATCTCCTCCCAGCTTTTTTCGTTTCAAGACGCTGTTGGCGTCCAGTTTCTTAGCAGGAAGTAAGACACACCGGTCGGCCGAGCTTTGTTAACGAGGACACATGGACGCCTTGCCCGGCGCCACCGCCCTCCGTCCTCGACATCGGCCTGCCAAAGTGCCGTTACTACCGCCTGCGTCCATTGTGTTTCACCTCACTTGATCTACGAAAATGAGACTCCCTCAGGGGAATCCATTCCTTATTATATGGGGCAAGAAAAAGTTTGTCAACTGCATCGCGTGATCTTTCTCTCTTCCTCCACCCCCATCGGCCCCGCCGGAACAGACCCTGCTTGACGGTTCCCCCACACACTCCCCTCCACTTTTTTCAAACTCTCTCTTGACAACGCAGTTAGTATATGATAACCTTTAGAAGTCAGAAGGTTAGCACAAGCTAATCTCGAAGCAAAAAAGGAGTGTTCCATCATGAAGAAAGCAACGATTATTTTTGGCAGCACCACCGGCAACACCGAGATTGTGGCCGACAAAATCGCTGAGACCATGACCGGGTATGATGTACAGGTGATCTATGTAACCGATGCAAAGGACGACACGGCGGTGAAAGAGGCCGACCTGGTCCTGTACGGCTGCTCGACGATGGGTCTGGGCGAACTGCAGGACGACTTCATCCCTTACTATGAAAACAGAATGACCCCCGCCCTGCTCAAGGGAAAGAACGTGGCCGTGTTTGGTCTGGGGGACAAGGAAAACTATGAGGATTACTTCTGCTGGGCTGCGGACATCCTCAGCAAGAAGGTCACCGAGTGCGGGGCCAATCTGGTCTGCCCGCCCCTGAAGGTGGACGGTGAACCGGACGACAACGAAGCCGCCGTGGTGGCCTGGGCGCAGGCGCTGTAAACCTGCATGCGGCCCTTTGGCCGCAGATGGTTTCCAATGGGACAAAGGGTCCCCTCCACATGACTGGGCATGCCGCCTGCTCACAGGCGGCATGCCCAGTTTTTTCCTAAAAAACAGCATAGTGTACAACCGCTTCCGCGGCAACTTGATTCATTGCAAACTTTTTTGCTTTTTTCCTCAAATCTTTCTTTGAAATTCCCTCTATTTTTTGCTATACTGTACTTAATAAGTGGCCTGACAACGCACCTCCGCTTGTTGGGTCGCTTTTTATTCTTCCGCCCGCCGCCGGGCGGCTCATCTCAATTTGGAAGGAGGACCTCAACATGGCAGAACCATACCGCAAAGGGGAATACGTCCGCTACGCCTGCAACGGCGTCTGCCTGGTGGATGACATCCGCCTGGACGTCCCCGCCGGCAAAGGCACACCCAAGGAATTCTACATCCTGAAACCTGTCAGCAACCCGGCCTCCACCATTTTTGTTCCCACCGGCAGTCCCGCGCTGGTGGAGAAAATGGCCCGGTTACCCAACCGGGAGGAATTAGACCAACTGATCCTGTCCGTCAAAGATCACCCCCTCCCGTGGATCGAAGACCGCAAGGCCCGCCTGGCCAGCTTTCAAACCATTGTGAAAGCCTGTGATCTGCGGGAGCTGATCTGCCTGGTGGTCTGTATCTCCCGCAGAAAGCGGTCCCTCTTGGCCACCGGCAAGAAGCTGGGCGCCTCGGATGAGACCCTCCTTCAGCGGGCAGAGGGTCTCATTGCAAACCAAGTCTCTTTTGTTCTCCAGGTAGAGGACAGCCAGGTGGGAACCTACATCCGCGAAAAATTAACGTCCTGACGCGCTCGGCACAGAATAACAGGTCCCGGCCTCCCTTTGCGGCCGGGACCTGTTATTTTATCATTGGGCGTGATTACTTCATCAAACCGCACACCAGCTCGGCATACCGGGCCGGGTCGGGCAGGGGGAGGTCCGCGATGATGAGGGCCTGGTTATAGAGCACCTCCACATAGGCCGCCGCCTTCTCCTTGTCTTCCTCATAGGCCTTGCACAGAGCCTGGAAGGCGGGGGCGTCCGGGTTGAGCTCCAACACCCGCTGGGCACTCATGGGGAAGTCCCGGCGCATCTTACGGAAGTATTTCTCCATCTCCAGGGAAACCGGCCCTTCGGCGGTCAGGCAGACCGCCCCGCTCTGGAGAATCTTGGAAATGCGCACCTTGGATACCTCTCCCTTCAAGGTCTCCTGGGCGAAGTCCAGCAGGGCCTTATGGTCCTTTTCCGCCTGCTCCACCGAGGCCTTCTCCGCGTCGGTGACCGGCAGGGCGTCCTCACTGGCCACGGAGACAAAGGGCTTGTCATAGGCGTTCTCCAGCATTTGCAGCACGATCTCATCCTCGTCCACGGTGAGATAGAGCACCTCATAGCCCGCTTTCAGCACCCGCTCGGCCTGAGGCATCTTGGAGGCGTGCTCCACCGAGTCGGCACAGACGTAGTAAATCTTCTCCTGGGATTCGGGCATCCGGTCCACGTATTCCTTCAGGGAGGTCAGCTTGTTCTCCTTGGAGGACCAGAACAGCAGCAGGTCCCGGATGGTGTCCCGGTTCTGTCCATAGGCGTTCATCAGGGCGTACTTGAACTGCATGCCGAAGGCCGTCCAGAACTGCTGATACTTCTCCCGGTCGTCCTTCATGAGCTTGACCAGTTCGCTTTTAATCTTCTTTTCAATGTTGTTGGCAATCACCTTCAGCTGCCGGTCATGCTGGAGCATCTCCCGGGAGATGTTCAGGGAGACATCCGGGGTGTCCACAATGCCCTGGACAAAGCTGAAGTGATCGGGCAGCAGGTCAGGGCACTTGTCCATAATCATGACCCCGGAGGAATAGAGCTGGAGCCCCTTCTTAAAGTCCGTGGAGAAGTAGTTCATGGGGACCTGTCCGGGCACATACAGCAGGGCCTTGTACTCAAAGTTGCCCTCGGCGGCCACATGGATGGACAGAATGGGGTCCTGCCAGTCCCCGAACTTGGACTTGTAGAAGTCGTTGTACTCCTCCTTGGTCACCTGGCTCTTGGGCCGCTGCCAGATGGGGACCATGGAGTTGATGGTCTCCCACTCCTTCACCTGCTCATACTCCGGCTTGTAATCTTCCCCGGCGTCCTCCGGCTTGGGCTTTTGACGGCTGTGCTCCATCTCCATACGGATAGGATACCGGATGTAGTCAGAATACTTTTTAATCAGGTTCGAAAGCGAATAGGGCGCCAGATACTCGTCGTAATTTTCTTCCTCGGTGTTGGCCTTGATGGACATGATCACGTCGGTGCCCACGGTGTCCTTCTGGCAGGGCTCGATGGTGTAGCCGTCCACCCCCTCGGACTCCCACTTCCAGGCGGTCTCCCCGCCATAGGCCTTGGAGATCACAGTCACCTTGTCCGCCACCATAAAGGCGGAATAGAAGCCCACGCCGAACTGGCCGATGATGTCCAGCTCCGCGTCGTCGGCGTTCTCGGTCTCCTTCTTAAACTGCAGCGAGCCGCTCTTGGCAATGGTGCCCAGGTTGTTCTCCATCTCTTCCTGGGTCATGCCGATGCCGTTGTCCGCCACGGTGAGGGTCCGGGCTTCCTTGTCGGGGACCACAACAATCTTGAAATCCTCCCGGTTCAGCCCCACCTTCTCATCGGTCAGAGCCCGATACGCCAGTTTGTCAATGGCGTCGCTGGCGTTGGAGATGATCTCCCGCAGAAAAATTTCCTTATGGGTATAAATGGAATTGATCATCAAATCCATCAGCCGCTGGGACTCGGCCTTAAATTGTTTCTTTTCCATGGTATCGAAACGCCTCCTGTATCAAATAGGGTTAGCACTCTAACCCTTTAAGTGCTAACCCTATTATGCTACCGCCGGAAAAGAAATGCAAGCGGTTTTTCAAATTTTATCACTTTTACGGCTTTGCTGCTAAATTTCTCCGGGTTTTTGTCACTTTAGCCCCTCCTCACTTCGATTGCAGGGCAAAGCTTCTCACGGTGCCGCTCACATCATAGGAGGGCAAGGGGTTGGGATCGCTGAACCAGAGATCGTAAACCTGGTCCCCTGCGGCAAAAAGGTAGTGGCTTTCGCTGCGCTGGTCGGTGACCAGGCTGACCTCCAAGTCCGCTCCGCTGCCCGCGGCGGGAGAGGCGATGTAGTCAGGGGTTCCCTCCCCCTCCTCCAAAAACTGAGACCAGAGGGTGGGCAGAACCTCCTTATAACCGGTCAGGTCGTCCCAGTCCACTTGATCCGCCCCCGGGCAGTCCAGGGTCTGGACGCCGCCCACAGGGGCGCCGTCACAGAGGAAGGAGAGTCCCCCGTCCTCCCGGGCCTGCTGGGTGCAGTCCTTGGGCAGGGTCAAGACGTAGTCCCCCATATCCACCGTGTTCCCGGCGGATGCCTCCGTCCCCTTGGGTTCCGTTTCCTGCACCGGGGCCGGTTCTTCTTCTTGTTCCGGCTGCGTGCCGCAAGCACACAGCACCGCCAGGACCAAGGTCAGTACCGCCAGGAAGCAAACCCATTTTTGTCTCTGTTTTTTCATAGATGTTCTCCTTTCTCCTTAGGGTGGTCCATCTACTGTTCCACTTGCTTGTTAAATTCTTCTAATTTTCCCTTTCCCCTTTCTGTTTTTTTGTTGGCTTTTGTATCATACCATATCTTGCTCCCTTTTGCAACGGAATGCGTATCCTCCTCTCTATCATAACACCCTGACAAAAACCCTGCCTTGGCCAAATCGGCCAAGGCAGGGTGAGAAGGGGTCGCCCCATGTCTTACATCGTGGCCAACAGAACGCCTGTTCTGCTGTATACCTCTGTTTTCAGGTTGCACATGAAGTGCTCCACGCCAGGTTGGGGAAGGTCCAGCGCCGTGTGATAGAGCTCCAGCCCGCTGGCCAGCGTGATATGGACAAGGTAGGTGACAGGTTCCTCTTCCGTGGGCGTCGCCGTAAACCTTCCCTTGAGCACGCTCCCTTCCTCCATATCACGGACACGAAGGCTATGGGAATCACACGCCTGACCGTTGACCCTCTTGATGAGTTCCGCGTCAACAATCTCTTCCCGCAGAATCCCCGGCCAGGAAACGGTACATTCTATGGTGCCGGAAAAGGTGGCCGGCTCCCCTGCCGGAACGGATTTCCCCTTGCCGTAATACGTGCTCTCCACCTGCGGAAAGATCATATCCTTCGTGTTGATCACCCAGCCCAGGGACGCGGTCTGGACCGCCTGTCCAGAGGTCACCGTAACCTGAGAAATTCTGCACACTGTGTCAGCGGGGACCTCCAACTCACCCATAAACCGGGACCCCGTCCGGGTCAAGGGGAACGCCTTCCCCTGACACGTCAGGACCACTTGAAGCTCTTCTGACTTCTCCACGGGAGAAACTTCGATGTACAGCTGGGCAGTTCCGCTTTCTGCGCAAAATGTCCCTGAGACGAAGCTGTCCTCCAGCAGGCCATTGCTTTCCCATAACAGAGCAGTGTTTCGCAGCTCCTCCATTTTCTGATTGCACGTATTTTGAAATTCCATGTACTGTTTCTGCATGGTATAGTAAAGCAACACAAAACCAAGGACAAGTAATAGAATAGCGATCGAAACAGGTCGTTTCCTCATGGCGCTCCCCTCCCAAAATCCAGAACCAATCCTATGTGAAACCATACCGGTTCCTCTATGCGCGTTTTCAAACGCATTCCCCTGGCCGTCATGGTCAGGGGAATGCGTTTTTTCTGATCTATTATGGATAGAGTAAAGCGACCTCATGGGGCTCTGCCGGGCGCTGCTCCGTGCTGACCACCTGATAGTCTGGAATGATGGTTTCCCCAAGCCCTCCGGCGCTGTCCACCGGCTGGAGCTCATAGTTGGTCAGCTTCAAACTGCCGTCCGGCTGTTCAACAATGGTATAGACAGCCTGTCCCTGGTAGAGATACCCCACCGGCATTCGTTCTCCGGCCTCCATTCCCGCGCATGTGTCTGTCAAAATCCCGCGAATGGCCCGCAGCGCCTCTGTGGACGGTTCCCCATTCCACAGTTCCGCGAAGGAGACATACGCATACGAGCGCAGATCATACCCAAACACTGTCTCAATCAAAGCGGCCATTGTCTGCCCTTTGTCAAGGCCCAACGTGACGCCTCCCGCCTGGATTCTGTCCTGTTCCGCATACGACACAGCCGCGCCTTTCTTTCCGGTCTCTGCCGGTTCTCCTCCCACAGCCGCCGCTCCAAAGACAACAAGGAGCCCTAAGCACAGAATCACGGCAATGATTGTCTTCTTCATGTGAATTTCTCCTTTCTTGGTCCAGTCTTCACATATTTTGTATGCAATCCTTCTTTCGGTTCCCCCATGCTATGCTGGGTTTGTGTACAGTATATCATCCCCTTAACCTTCTTTCAACAGAGCAGATGGTTTCTGTGGAAAGAATCCTGTATTTGATACTCTAAAAAATTGACCGCCCGAACCATATTGATTCGGGCGGTCATGGATCATTATGACTTTGAGAGTGGAACGGTATATCCGTCAATTTGAACTGCTGCTACATCCGATAGTTCCAAAAGCACACGAAAATCAATGCTTCCTGCAATGTTGGTTAAGGGCTCCTTTCCAAGAGGGTCTTCTGCCGCACCACCCCCACTGCCTCCTTTCGGACGTACTGCCGTACCGTTCCGATCAATAATCATAATCGACCGTAAAAAGTCCACATACTCTGTCTGGGACGAGGAATCTGCTGCAAACCTCAGAGAAAAGGGAGACACGGATACGCTGCCAATGGTCTTTCCTTCCTTCGTGACAATATCCCCTCGCAGAATGGTTCCATGAGTTGTTGGCGTCCAGGAAAACTCGTGGACCTCGTCGGCGATGGAAGTCGCCTCGGTTTTTCCACCTGCCTTAAACTGCCCCAAAGTCAGGAGGAGGTCTCCCTCAGGGTATTGGTCTAAATTGCTCTCAAAATAGGAGAGATACGTGATCGTCTGACCATTTATCCCGATGGTATATACGCTTCCTCCCTTCCCTGCTTTCGACACTTCCCCTACACCAGACAGGGTCACCGTTGTAGGTAGGATTCCGTTGTTCTTCTCTTTTTGCAAATCAATTTCCGTGGAGAACGTAACATCGTACAGGACATACATTTCCCGTTCATTCCCGAACGCCTGCCGGACGTGAACCGTGGTCTTCTCTGCCCGTGAGTTCTGGTCGATTGTCTGGATTCCTTCCCACAGAGACTCCGCCTGAGACTCCGAAACCTGTAGAAATTCGGCAATCTCAGCGTCTATGGATGGAGTATCTGAAACTGTATGGGAGCAACCAACGGTTCCCAGCAATATAATACCCAGCAGAAGACAAATTCTTCCGTACCGCTTTTCTTTCGCATCTTGTTTTAAGGCCCTCATACAGATCACCTACGCTTACTTCCCTATCGATCGGCTCTCATCCAAAAAGGTCATTATAGAAAGTATACGCCTGACTACTTCCTCCTGGTCTTACAGCGGTGAAGTGGAAATAAACTCCGTACAACAAACCATTAGAAGAAACATAAGGCCACGAAGAAGGTGCCTGTGCAGTATATGTAGATGATCCAGATGGGACGGACACTTTATGTCTTCCTCCATTATAATCTGCCATCATTGACACGAATTCCACGGAACGATTCTTTAGTGATGTTCCGTCTCTTACCAGTGCTTTCACCGTTGCACTCGTCATCTTATAGAGTGTACCACGAGATGAACTTTTGTAATTATAGTTGATGGTTATTTCGGCATAAGCAGAGTTCCCCATATAGATCCAGCCACTCTCCTTCTTTTTGCTTGCGCTGGAAACCGCTGCCTGAACACTTTGTTCAATTTCCTGGAACTCTTCCTCTCCAAAGGCAACAATCGTGGCTGTTGTGCTGCTACTTTCCCCAGATTCAGAGTTAATGTATGGTTCTTCTTGATTCCGCAACTGAATTGCGTACGTGTCATTGCCTAAATCTTCCGTCGTGATTGTCGCATCAGACAAAAACTCCACATCATGGATAATCGTTTCTTCTTTCGTGACACTTTCAAATTCTGTAACAGGAGTTTTCATCTCTGCTGCACCCACTGGGATTGCCAGCGAAAGCGCAACACTCAACCCAATCACTAAAGACGCCAATCTTTTTTTCATGATATCCTCCTTCATTAGCAGTAACTTTAAGGTAGTATATACCTTCTTACAAAATCCTCTTAATTATGCCTAAAAACTTTTAATCCACATAGGACTCCCCTCCTTCCTATTGATATCATTCGCTAACCTGCTATTCATGACAGCGCCACATCAGACACTCGCACCCGCACCGTTCCGCTCAATACACCATTGCTGCTACTGAATGACAAGCGATAGGTCCCGCTTTCTACACCATTGCCAACATACGATTTGTTTCCATGGGCTGGAACAGAAAATGTTCTGAGCCTCCCCTGTGGGTCCGTAATGGTTACACGCATGCTGTTGTTCGTCGTATTATCTACCCAGATACGGTAGGAAACATACTCCTTCGGCTGATACCAGGAGACACCATATTTTGTCACTGTGGTGTCCACCGCAATATGACTTGCCATGAGTTTGGTTTCTGTTCCTTTCCAACTCTCCTGGTCCCTCTTCTCCACTGTCGATTCCGCGCCCATCGCACACACAGAAGAGAGCGCGCACCATGCCAAGACAATACCAAGAACCCGTTTCCATTGTTTCATACTCTTCCTCCTTCGCAATATACCCTATTTATTACGTTGTTTTTCGGAAATTATTGTTGCTTTTAACCTATCCAAATCTTATCACCCCTCTATTTATTTGTCAACGAAAATTTTTATTTCTTGAAAAAAATATTTCTTATCCGTTCCGGTAGACGTCAACAATGAAACATGATAAAATAAGTACGAAAATAGCAAAGGCGGGCACACCCTTGAAACACCACGACGCAGAGCAAAAAAACCGTTATAGTTCAGGATTGGAAGACAATCTGAAAAAAGCCTTGACCGAACTGTTGATCCTTTTTCTCTTTGGAGAGGAAGAACACTACATTGGCGAACTCTCCCCCTTGTTGGAGAAACGCAGTCACGGCGTTCTCAGTATCGTCTTTCCTTACGCTGCCATCTATCGAATCACCCAATCCGGCTACCTGACGGAGACCAAAAAGAAAACCGCCCCGGATGGACGGCTGCGGCAGTATTATGCCATTACGGAGACCGGCCGCGCCTACCTCCAGAAATTGTTAGAAACCTATCAAGCATTTTTCCAAGGGGTTAATGATATTTTATTAAGGGGGGAACGCCATGCGCCGGACTGATCTTTCTCTCTATGAAAAACGCCTGCGAAAATCGGTCTCCGGCTTTCGCCTGCGCTCTAAAGTACAGGCGGCATTCCGCCGCTCCCTGTCTCCTTTGTTGGAAGAAACTCCCTGTCCCAGTTACGACGCCCTTTTACGGGCATTTGGTCCGCCTGAACACATGGCACAGACCTTACTGCAAACCATGACCACGCACCCGCATCCCCGGGGCGGCAAGTCAAAATGGGTTCTTGCTGTCAGTATCCCTCTGCTTCTTATTTTCGGGTGCTTCGGTGCGTTGTCCTTCCGAGATCGTCCCGAACAAAATTTCACACTGTCAGACGCTTCCGCTTATTCAGAGAAAGTCTTACTCCAAGACTATGTTTTTTGTCAGGATCGTACATTTTGTGACTGCGATGTAGAATGGGACCAACCAAAGGAGTATCCTTCCTATCTTCTTTTGCTCCAAAATGAAAATGAAACCAGCACCAAGATCACAGTACGGTATTCTCAGAGGCAGCCGCCGCACACCTTCGACGTTCCTCCTGAAAGCACACGCGCCTTTTTGGTGGACGACTCCCAACCCGGAGCTCATGTGATCTCGTTCTCCTCTTCCAACGGTTCCCTCGCCGGCACCGTCCGGGTGTTGCTTTCCAACGCATAAAAAACGCTGTCCCTGCCCAACTTTTTTGGGTAGGGACAGCGTTTTACGATGACAAATGGATATTAACGGTTTCACTGATATGCCTGCAGATGCCCACAGATGGTTCCCCCATCCGCAGCATAGAGGACAAAGTAAAATGTGCTGTCTGAAGGGTTCCTAATAACTTCTGTTTTTCCTCCTGGATCATGCGGGCGCACTGTCATGGAACTCACCTTTGTGTCCCAGATAAGACCTTTTTTATAGAGCTCAACCATACAATCGGCATCGGCCGTATTGTCGAACCCATAGGAAAGAAAATCCCCGTTTCCTTTCACACAAGTGAATTCCGTACTTCTAAATTGTGCTTCCCCAGAAATGGTCTGATCGTATTCCACCACAGAACACGTGCTCTCCGGCTCTGGCCCAAACGCATAGGCGGAAATGCCAACAATGAACAACAGGAGCATAGACAGGCATATACAAAGTAATTTTTTCACTGCAATCCTCCTCCCTTTGCATGAACAAGGGTACAAGCAACAGGGTTTCCTTTTTATGGCTTGCTTTTCCTGTATTTTCATTCGTCTTTGGGGGACATCTCCCTTATTTTAGTATTAGTTTAACAAATTTCCATTAGAATTTCAATCAAAAATTTTCAATATAGCCAAGTCAATCCATATCTTCGTAAAAAAATCTCGCCCCTGTCAAAGTTTGACAGGGGCGAGCGTTTTATTCTTCTACCCTTCGTACCATGGAAACACCAGCAGAGCCGGAGCTCCAGCCGCAGTCCATAAAATCGTCCTTCTTCTCTTCTTTGCGCGCCTCTCCTCCTTGTTTCGTCGTATCTCCTGCCAGAACGAGATCAAATCACAAAAAGATAGCGGAACACAGGAATCAGGGAAATCACACTATATCCTCCAAAGGCCAGGGAACAGGCTCCCACTATACGGAACGCAACCGCCAATCCCCGCAGTCCTTCCTGCTTCGCAATATGTGCAGCCCCCCGAAACAATAGGATACCTGCCAAAATCTGTAATACCATGCCAAGAATAGAAACACCCAGAGCAACTAAGCTGAAGGTTGCACTGATCCCAATTTGATCATTTACAAAAATTCCATTATCATAAATCATAGCCATGCTCCTTATGCAAAGTTTACTCGGCTCTGTTTCATTCACTCTAAAATATCACAGGATATCATTCCGCGCTCCTCTTCTGGCAGCTTTTCAGGGGAAATTCCCCCACTTTTTCCCGAATACAGACGCCTCCCTCAAAAAAGAAGGGGCTGTTTTCCCTTCATCGCCTCAAAATAGGGAATCCCCTTGTGAGAATACCAGGCAAAGTAGATCATAATGTCCCGGGGGGCCGGCGGTTCCCGGAGATTTTTCCCCGCAATCTCGCTCAGCCGGCCCCGGTCTCCCAAATCCCAGCAGCGGGCGGCCAGCCGCTCGATGGCTCTGCCAGTGGCGCCGGGTTTCTTCTGCAGCCACACCGCCACAATGGGGTAGATGTCCTTGGTCAGGAAAATGTCCTCGGAATCCATTCGCTCCTCAAACATCCGCCGGGCAAACAGATCGGAGGCAGCCGCGAGAGGCCGAATACTTCCGCCAGCAGGGCCAAGGACGGAACGAATATCCATCTCTGTTTTTGTCATGATAAAACCACCTTTTGATTCAGATGGCTTTATCATATTATGTTATTAAGTAGTATCGGCCTTTGGCGACTTAATACGACATATTTCCCAGTTTTTCCCTTTTTACTTTACAGGGCGGTTCCTCTTTTGGGCAGGAAGAGGGAACCCACCTCCGCTTTTTCCAAGGTCAACAATTTGACTTTCCGGTCCAGCCCGCCTGCGTATCCCGTCAGGCTGCCGTTGGTCCCCACCACCCGGTGGCATGGGATAAGGATGGAAATTGGATTGTGTCCCACTGCGCCCCCCACCGCCTGGGGGGACATCCGCCGGATACCCAGCTCCTCCGCCACCTGCCGGGCAATGGCGCCATAGGTCATGGTCTGCCCATACGGAATGGTGCGGAGGATGCGCCACACCGCCTTCTGAAACGCGGTTCCCACCATGTGGATGGGGATTTCCAGTTCCGGCTCCTGTCCCGCGAAGTAGAGGGCAAGCCACTGCTTCACCTGTGCAAACAGCGGAATCTCCCGCGCCACCGAGTCCGGTGCCAGGGAGCGGGCAAAGTATTTTTGTCCGACAAACCACACCCCTGTCAGGCCGTCATCGTCCGCCGCCAAAAGGAGCTCTCCCAGAGGGGATGGATACTGACTGGTATAGTGCATGGGATTCCTCCTCCACATAAAAAAGGTTACAACCGTGTTTTTTCTCATCATACCACAGGATTTCTGTCCGCGCCAGCTTGACCTTTCTTCCTGCCCAGGGTATAATTCTTCAACATAGGTGCCGGGCCTCTCATCCCGGTTCTGTCACAATTTGATTTATACGTCTATTCCCGTCCTTCTCTTCCCCCTTCATTTCTGAAAAGCGAGGTTTCTATGCGTCTGTTTCGACTCCTTCCCCTGATGCTTTTTCTCCTCCTCTGCGGTTGTCAGGGCGGCGATTCCGCCGCCGGCAGCCTTCCCGACCTGGACAAGGCGCAAGAGGTCCGCGTCATCCCCGCCGGGGAGACCGCGCCCACGCAGGTCTTGACCGAAAAGAGCCAGATCGAAGCGTTGATCTTGGCCATGGATTTGGATCATTGGTCCACCGCGGACCTTCCCCAGGGCCTGCGTCCCGCCGGAACCCTCTCCTTCACTCAGCAGCCAACCCAAACAGTATGGCAGAAGGAAGCCGGGGACGAGCTCCGGGAGCTCTGTCAGATCCAGCTCTACCAGGACGCCCCTTACCTGACCTTGACCACCCTGGGTCTCTCCCTTGATGTTGCCATCTCTGAGCAAGCCGCCCAGGAACTGACACACAACTTGTTTCCATAACAAAAGCACCGCCCTGGCCATATTGGCCAGGGCGGTCAATGATTTTTATGGCAGCAGCCTTGCCGTTCGCGCTCCCCATCCCCCGTTGCCGCCTATCATTATAATAATATAAAAAGCTGATTTATGGGCGCCTCCTCTCTTTCCCTTCGTCCAAATGGCAATCCCCCCAGGGATCGGCCGAACAGGAAACCACCCATCAGAATCTCAGTTGAAAATATCCCGGTTCTCCCGGAAAAGCTGCTCTACCCGCCGCCGAAGAGGGGCGTGCTCCTCCCAGGTCAAGTTCGGGTCCCGGGCCAGAACTTCCTGAGCCGCCGCCTGGGCCTGGTGAAGCAGGCGCATGTCCCCTTCCAGGCTGGCCAGTTTCAGCTGGGGCAGCCCATGCTGCCGGGCGCCGAAGAAATCCCCAGGGCCCCGGAGCTTCAAGTCCTCCTCTGCAATGGCAAACCCGTCGGTGGTGGAGGCGAGGGTTTTCAGCCGCTTTCGGGTCAGCTCGTTCCGGTTGTCCGAGAGAAGCACGCAATAGGATGGGTGCTCCCCCCGCCCCACCCGGCCTCGGAGCTGGTGGAGCTGGCTAAGGCCGAACCGGTCCGCGTCCTCCACAACCATCAAGCTGGCGTTGGGCACGTCCACCCCCACCTCAATGACCGTGGTGGATACCAGGACATCCACTTCCCCCGCGGCAAAGGCCGCCATGACCCCCTGCTTGTCCCGTGCCTTCTGCTTTCCGTGGACAATTCCCACCCGCAGATCGGGAAAGACCTCTTCCTGAAGCTGGCGGCCATACTGCTCCGCCGCCTTCAGTCCCTCCGGGTCCTCCTGGTCCACCGCCGGGCAGACAATATACACCTGGCGGCCCTGGGCCACCTGCTTCCGGACAAAGGCATACAGCCGCGCCCGCTTGTCCTCCCGGATCAGATAGGTAGCCACCGGGGTGCGCCCCGGGGGAAGCTGGTCAATGACAGACAGATCCAGGTCCCCATAGATCATCAGCGCCAGGGTCCGGGGAATGGGGGTGGCTGACATCACCAGCACATGGGGCCGGTCCTTCTCCCCGCTCTTGGCGGCCAGGGCCGCCCGCTGGTCCACGCCAAACCGATGCTGCTCGTCGGTGATGACCAGCCCCAGCCGCCGGAAGGATACCCCTTCACTGAGCAGCGCATGGGTTCCCACAATCAGGTCCAGCGCCCCCGCGGCCAGGGCCGCCCGGCAGTCTCGCTTCTGGGCGGCGGTCATGGAGCCCACCAGAAGCCCCACCCGAAGGCCTGTCCCCGCCAGAAGGGTTTCCATGGTCCTTTGATGCTGCTGGGCCAACAGCTCCGTGGGGGCCATCAGCGCCGCCTGACAGCCGTTCTGCCAGGCAAAATAGGCGCAGGCCGCGGCCACCACCGTCTTGCCCGAGCCCACGTCCCCCTGCAGCAGGCGGTTCATGGGAACAGCCCGCCGCAAATCCGCCGCCGCTTCCTTCACCGACCGCAGCTGGGCCGGGGTGAGGGAAAAAGGCAGCCGGCTGGTAAATGCCTCCAGGTCCTGCCGCACAAAGGGACAGGCCCGCTGTTCTCCTCGCCGTCCCCGAATGAGGGTCAGACCCAGGTTCAGGCAGAACAGCTCCTCAAACATCAGCCGCCGCCGAGCCTTGGTCAGGGCCTCCCAAGAAGCGGGAAAATGAATGCTCCCATAGGCCTGCTCCACAGGGACCAGATCATAGGTCTCCCGCAGGTCGTCCCCCAGGGTCTCCTGCACCTGGGGCAGGCAGGCCAGCCCCGCCCGGACCAGCCCCGTGAGAAACCGGTTGGTGATCCCCGCAGTTAGAGGATAGACCGGGAAAATGCCTCCTGTGAGCTGATGTGCCCCCTCCCGCTCAAAGGCGGGGTTTACCATAGACCGGCGGTACCCTTCCCCCGTAAGGGTCCCGTAAAAAAAATAAGTCTGTCCCGGCTGGAGGGCCTTACGGACATAGTTCTGATTAAAAAATGTAACCGCCGCCTGGCCGGTACCATCCACGATCCGTCCCTTGGTCAGCTCCATCCCCTTGCGGATATAGCTGGTGCGAAAGGGTTCCGCCACTACGGCGGCAAAGCAGACCGGCGTGTCCGCCGGAAGCCAGGCAATGCCTTCCCGCACCGTGCGGTCCTCATACTCCCGGGGAAAATAGGCCAGCAGGTCCGCCACTGTGGACAGGCCCAGCTTATCCAGGGCCCGCGCCCGGGCGGGACCCACGCCGGGCAGGTCTGTCAGGGGGGTGTGCAGCGTCCGTTCCGCCATAACGGAGCCTCCTTTCCAGGGACAGCAGTAAACCTGAGGGCAACAGCCCCCCGCTTTCTCCCTACGCGCTCCCGTGCTCCTCGCATCGGACTTTCCTGCATTATAACACACAACCAACCCCTTGCAAACCCGCCCTGCCCATCTCCGATCCCACTGTTATCCCAAAAACAGCCGCACCGTAAGGGAGGCAAAGAAAAAGCCCGCCAAATCGGCACAGAGGGCCGCCGGCACCGCATACCGGGTTTTCTTGATCCCCGCTGCGCCGAAATACACCGCAATGGTATAAAAGGTGGTCTCTGTGGAGCCCAGCATCACCGCTGCCGTGCGCCCAATGGTGGAGTCCGGGCCATAGGTGGTAATGAGCTCCGACCCCACCCCCAGGGCGGCGCTGCCGCTGATGGGTCGGACCAGCATCAGCCCCACCGTCTCTGGCGGGATACCCAGCCACTCCAGGGCGGGCGCCAACAGTTCCGCCGCCAGTTCCAGCGCCCCCGAGGCCCGGAGCATGGCCACCACCGTGAGCAGTGTGACCAGAGCGGGCAGAATCCGCAGCAGAATCTCCAGCCCCTTGGCCGCCCCCTGGAGCAGGGCATCATAGACATCCACCCGTTTTGCCATGCCATAGCAGGAGACCCCCGCAATGATTCCCGGCACCAGCAGGTCCAGCACCAACTGCATCGGCTCCGCCTCCTTTCCTACGACCGCCAGAGCCTGGACAGCAGCTTGGCCGCCAGAATCCCTGTGGCCACAGACAAGGCGGAGGTCACCCACACCGCCGGCAGAATGTCAAAGGGCGTGGCGCTCCCCGCCGCCATGCGGACCGCAGCCACCGTGGTGGGAATCAGTTGGATGGACGCGGTGTTGCACACCACCAGCATGCACAAGCTGTCGCTGGCCACCCCCGGGGTCCGGCGGCTCATCCGCCGGGCAGCCTCCAGCCCCAGGGGGGTGGCGGCGTTGCCCAGTCCCAGCAGGTTGGCCGAGACATTGGCGGCGATGGTGTCCATGGTCCCCCGATCCCCGGCAAAATCCGGAAACAGCCGCCGGAGGATGGGCCGCAGCAGGCGGGCCAGCTTTTCCGCCAGCCCGGCCCGCTGCATGACCTCCATCACCCCCATCCACAGACAGAGGACCCCTGCCATGGAAATCCCCAGCTCGATGGCCGACGCCGCACCGTCCAGCGCCGCCGACGCCAGCTCCCCTTGGTTGCCCATCGCCAGGGCGCAAAGCAGGGAAAGCGCCGTCATTCCTGTCCAGATCACCGTCATTGCCATGGTGTCTCCTCCTCGCTGCCCGCCGTCTGCCCCGGGTTGTTCTCGTTCCACCCTATGTGTTTTTCGGAAAAATCATTCCTTTCCTTATTTTCCTCTTTTTTCCTGGAAACGACAAGTTTCGATTGACTTCCTTCCACATTTTGTTATAATCAAATTAAATCCATGAGTTTTTTGTCTATTTTGGCTGTTTTTGTCAGGGCAGCTGGGGGATTCCCAGTAGCACCGGCAAAAAAGAGAGAGAAAACAGCTGACGCTGAAAGGATGTGCTTCACCATGAAGTCAACAGGTATCGTTCGCCGAGTGGATGAGTTAGGGCGTATCGTTCTCCCCATTGAACTGCGCCGCACGCTGAACATCGCGGAAAAGGATTCCCTGGAAATCTACGTGGACGGGTCCTCCATCATGCTGAAGAAGTATCAGCCCGCCTGCATTTTCTGCGATAGTGCAAAGGATATCTCTGTCTTTAAGGGCAAGAATATCTGCGCACACTGTCTCAAGGAGCTGTTACAAAAATAACCCCGCTCTTTCCAACCAACAAGGCCGTGTCCCCTATGTGGGGACACGGCCTTTCCCTTGTTCCTCCCGCCGCCCCAACCCCAGGGGCTATGTGGGAGTTTCCAAACGGCCGCAGCCTCCGGCAGGCGCTGCGGCCGCTGTCGTCCAGATTAAGATTCTTTCTTTCGGGCAAGCACACGGTCATAGAGCACTTTCCGGGAGAGCCGGCAGGCTGCTGCCGCCTCTTTGACCGCGTCCCTGGTGGACCAGCCCTCCAGTTGGAGCTTATCCACCAGCGCCAGCCCATCCTCCAGGGTGGGCGCCTGCTCGGCCACAGGGGGCGCCCCCTCCACCACCAGGACAAATTCTCCCTTGGGGGGATGCGCCTCATAGTAGGACACTGCCTGTCCCAGCGTGGTCCGCCGGACCTCCTCATGGAGCTTGGTGAGCTCCCGGCACAGTGCAATTCGCCGGTCCGGCCCGAAGGCCTCCGCCAGGTCCCTCAAGGTGGCCTGGAGCTTATGGGGGGCCTCATGGAAGAGCATGGTGCGCGTCTCCCCCCGGAGACTCTCCAGATGGGCCCGGCGGTTTTTCTTGTTCATGGCCAAAAAGCCCTCAAAGGTAAACCGTCCCGTGGGCAGACCGGACACCGCCAGCGCGTTGACAAAGGCACAGGGGCCGGGGATGGGAACCACGGGAATCTCCTGCGCTGCGCACTGGGCCACCAGTTCCTCTCCCGGGTCACTGATGGCGGGAGTACCGGCATCGGTGACCAGGGCGCAGCTCTCACCCCCCAGCAGGCGGGCGATCAGTTCCTCTCCCCGGGTTCCGGTATTGTGGCGGTAGTAACTCACCATAGGCTTCTTCAGCCCCAGATGGTTGAGGAGCTTCACCGTCACCCGGGTGTCCTCGGCGGCGATGAAATCCACCTGCTCCAGGGTCTCCGCCGCCCGGAGAGACAGATCCCCCAAGTTGCCAATGGGGGTGGCGACCAGATATAATGTTCCTGCCATGGCAGCATCCTCCTCAGTGTGCAGACTCTGTCTGATAGTGGACCGGTAAAATCTCCAGGCCGGGCCCGCCTTCCTTCACCGCCTCCACCAAAACCGCGTAAGGGGGGCTGGAGGGCCCATAGGACAGCAGCTGAAGCCGCTTGGGTTCCAGCCGGGCCCCCCGAAGGGCGGCAAAAAGCTCCGCCAGCCGCTCGGGGCGGTAGACCAGCGCGAAACGCCCCCCTGTCTTGGCCAAACGCCCTGCCGCCCGGCACAGGTCGTCCACCGGGCAGGTGTCGTCCATCCGGGCCTGTCCCCCCGACTTGCCGGACCCCGCCCGAAAATAGGGGGGATTGGCAATCACCAGCTGGAAGCGGTCGCCCTTCAGCAGGGCGCGGTCCCGGAGGTCTCCGGTAAGAACTTGTCCCTCCAAGCCGTTGTCCGACAGGTTCCGCCGGGCCAGGCCGGCCGCGACAGGGTCCAGCTCCACCCCCACCCGGTCCAGGGCCTCCTCCCGCTGGGACAGCAGAAGCAGGAGGGAGCCCACCCCACAGCCCAGGTCACACACCGACCACCGGGGGCGCAGGGTGCAAAACCGGGCCAGCAGCACGCTGTCCCGGCCCAGCTTAAAACAGGCGTCCGATTGGGTAAGCCGGTACCGGCCCAAAAATTCCACCGACTCCACGGCTCACCCTTCCCCTTCCATCGCCCGCAGCTCCCGGAGCAGCCAGCGGACGGTCCGGGCGGTCATTCCCCAGATAAAATGGCCCTCATACTCATAGATGGGCACATCCATAAATCCCGTCCGCCAGGGATAGTTTTTGGGAAAGCCCATCCGCTCATAGGGGAACTGATCGTCCACCTGGGCCGAGACCGTGTAGCGATAGACCTCCTCAGGGTAGTGCATCAGGTAGTCCAGAGGGACAAAGAAAACATTCTTCACCTCTGCCGCGCTGGCCGCAAGCCGGTCCACCCCCTGGGGGCTGATGGTGCCCAGAAAGGGGTACACCACCCGGTCGCTGATATCCTGGATGACATCCAGGGGGGCCAGAATCTCAATCTCCTCCGGGGGAATCCCGATCTCCTCCCAGGTCTCCCGGAGGGCGGTTTCCACCGGACGCTCTCCCCTCTCCCGCCGGCCCCCGGGGAAGCAGACCTCCCCGGGCTGGTGGCCCACCAGGGTCTCCGCCCGGGTCTCGAAGAGGAGGCAGAGTTTTCCCTCCCACTGGGCCAAGGGGACCAAAATGGCATACTCTCCCACCGCGCCCTGGATGCCCAGCTCCCGGTGGGTAAAGTGGTGCTTCATTTCCGCAATGGTCATGGTATCCTTTCCTCCTCTCAGGACTCCGGCACAGTGAACTTGGCCAAAGGGTCCTCCTCCTGCCAGAGGACCACCCGGCCCTGGGCCAGACTCCGGGGCACATCAATCAGGCGCTGGTTTCGGCTCCCCCGAAAATGGAGCTCATAGGACTTCTCCTTGGCCAAAAAGGGACCGTCCACCAGCACGTCGGTCTGGGCCAGCAGGGCAGTCCAGTCCGGGTTCCCACTGTCCCGCAGGTGCTCAAAAAGGTAGCCGGAATAGGTCCAGACATTCAGCCCCCGGGCATGGGCCGCTTGGGCCAGCGCCGCGCAGTCCGCCGCCTGGGCAAAGGGTTCCCCCCCGGAGAGGGTCACGCCCTCAATGAGGGGATTGCGCCCCATCTCCGCCATCAGTTCCTCCAGGGAAACCTCCCGGCCGCCGGCGGGATCGTGGGTGTCCGGATTGTGACAGCCTGGGCAGTGGTGGGGACAGCCCTGGGTGAAAATGGTAAAGCGCAACCCATGTCCGTCCACAATGGAGTCGTTGACCGTGTTGGCAATTCGCATAACAAGGTCCTCCCATTCTATGCAAAGATCCCCTGTATGATACCACACTTTTCTCCCCGGGACAATGGGAAAGAGGGCAGGAAATCCCCGTGCGGGCCATCCTGCTCTTTCCCCCAAAAAAGCAGGCCACCGCCTTGGTTCCGGCGGTGGCCTGCGGTATGCTCTTATCCTGCTATGGGAACAAACTCACTTGGTGTAATCATAGAAGCCCTTGCCGCTCTTCCGGCCCAGACGGCCAGCGCGGTAGAGAACCTTGTACAGGTGCGCGGGACGGTACTTGGAGTCAGCGGTCTCCTGGTACAGGGACTCCATCACCTCGATCATCACATCGATGCCGATGGCGTCGGCCAGCTTCAGGGGGCCCATGGGCAGGTTGTAGCCCAGCTCGCAGGCCTTGTCGATGTCCTCGTAGGAGCAGACATTCTCCCCGGCCAGGATGGCGGCCTCATTCATCATGGGGCACATCACCCGGTTGGCAATGAACATGGGCACATCGGTGACGGTGACAAACTCCTTGCCAAAGCCCTTGGCCACGGCCTTGCCGGTCTCAATGGTGTCCTCGGAGGTATCATAGGCGTTGATGATCTCCACCAGCTTCATGGCGGGCACGGGGCTGAAGAAGTGCATTCCCAGGAACTTCTCCGGACGCTGCGACGCTGCGGCCAGCTCGGTGATGCTCAGAGAGGAGGTGTTGGAGACAAAAATCGCCTCGGGCTTGATGATGGGGGCCATTTTGGCGAAGGCTTCCTTCTTCAGCGCCATGTTCTCCACCATGGCCTCAAAGACGATGTCCACGTCCTTCAGGTCCTCCAGCTCGATGGTGGCCTTCAGGTGGCCCAGCCAGCCGTCGGCCTGCTCCTGGGTGATCTTGCCCTTGGCCACCTTTTTCTCAAAGCCCTTTTTGATCCCGGCCACGCCCTTCTCCAGGGTGGGGGTTCTGTGGTTGTACAGGACCACGTCATAGCCGCCCTCCAGAGCGACCTGGGCGATGCCTCTGCCCATAAGGCCTGCGCCATACACGCCAACAGTCTTAACTTCCATGTTTCTGCAACTCCTTAAATACATTGATAATTTCCCGATGGGGTATCTAATAATCAGCCTTGCCGGATTGCCCGGAAATGCCTTTTTAATCATAAAGAAACCGGGGCCTTTTTCCTTCCCCTCCAGACCGAAGGGAAAAACCCCGCCATTTTCAGCTTGTGTTTGTCCTATCTTACAGGAAGAACCCGGCTTCGTCAAGGTCTGCTGTTGACATTTTCACAATTTTTTCTTTCTCCCCTTCCCAGTTCCATGGCGTTTTCCACGGAAGGAAGGCAGATTTCTCCTCTCTCATACGCTTTATTGTGCAAACATCTTTTTCCTCCTTTTCCTACGTTTTGTATATTTTGTTCAGTTTTCTCTCCCGTTTTTTGGTTGTTATAACCACATCTCTTTCCACTTTTCTTTTCTCTCTTAGTGCTAATTAAGTATTGCACCCGCTAAAAATAATTAATATATGGCATGCGCCTCCCCAATTCTTATGATATAATAGCACCGTAGAAGTTGCCCCGTATTGGAAGACGTTGCCGTGGGCATTCTTCTCATGCCCAGGCAATTGTTTTAATGCCTGTTACGTAAGAAATCATTATACAGGAGGAATTTTATCATGGAATTCAAACTGAACGAAGACCAGCAGATGATCCACGACCTGGCCAAGGACTTTGCGGAATCTGTCCTGCAGCCCCGGATCGACGAGATCGAGGCCGGCGAGATGACCGAGGTCAGCAACGGCCAGAAGCATCCTCAGCTGCCCCACGACATTCATCAGCAGCTGGCTGAGTGCGGCTTCATCGGCATCAGCTTCCCCGAGGAGTACAACGGCATGGGCATGGGCCACGTGGAGCAGGCCATTGTCATCAAGGAGCTCAGCCGCGTTTCCCCCTCTGTGGGCAAGTGCCTGGACGTGTACATCCTGGGTCTGGAGGCTCTGGACCTGTATGCCAACCATGAGCAGAAGATGAAGTATCTGGCTCCCTGCTGCTCCGGTGAGCAGACCGTCTCCTTCGCTTTCACTGAGCCCGAGACCGGTTCCGACCCCAAGATGCTGAAGACCCGCCTGGAGAAGCAGGCCGACGGCACCTACAAGCTCAACGGCGTGAAGCGCTTCATCTCCAACGCTGGTTATGACGGCCCCTGCGTGCTGTTCGCCCTGCAGAAGGACGAAGAGTCCGGCAAGGACCTGGTCACCGGCCTGGTGATCGACAAGTTCTGCGAGGGCTACTCCATCTCCTCCCCCTGGGAGAAGATCGGCTATCGCGGCTCCGAGGTCTATGACATCTTCCTGGATGACGTGAAGGTCACCGAGGACCAGATCCTGGGCAAGCCCGGCGACGGCTTCACCCAGCTGCTGGGCACCACCGCTTATGGTAAGCTGGGCTTCACCGCCGTGTTCGTGGGCACCGCTCTGGGCGCTGCTGACATCGCGCTGAAGTACTGCCAGGAGAAGCTGCACCGCGGCAAGTCCATCACCAAGTTCCCCACCACCCAGCTGCGTCTGTCCACCATGCTGACCTACGCACACACCGCCGAGCTGCTGCTGCTGGAGGCCGCTGACTACTGCGACCACAACCACTTCGCTGGCGATGATATCCCCACCATGCGTGCTGTTCAGGCCCGTACCGCACAGGCCAAGGGCTATGCCGCTGAGACTGCCACCAAGGTTGCCACCATGGCCGTCAACGCCATGGGCGCTTACGGTGTCTGCGACGAGTATCAGGCAGAGCGCTTCCTGAGAGACGCCGCTGTCGCCCCCAACATCGAGGGCTCCGGCGACATCCAGTACCTGATCCACGGCATGTATGTCGCTGCCAACGGAAACACCAACTAATCCTTGGTTTTCCGCTGATTGTTCGTAACTTCCGTCAGCCGGCCCCTTGTGGGCCGGTTGGCGTAGGTAAGTAGGTCCCATGGCCCCTCTTAAAGGCCAAATATTGATGATGGAGGATTTTATCATGAAACCTGTTTATCCCGCAGCCAGAGCGTTGCCCACTTATGAGAACCTGCTGCTCGAGATGGTCGAGCCCAACATCCTGAAGGTCACCCTGAACAGACCCAAGGCTTACAACGCCCTGTCCCACGACCTGGTGCGTGAGCTGACCGAGCTCTCCCAGTGGCTGGTTGACGAGTACTACAACATCCGCGTTGTCCTGCTGTATGGCGGCGACGAGGGCAAGGGCTTCTGCGCCGGCCTGGATGTCAAGCAGGGCCTGACCGACTACGAGCAGACCGTTCCCGGCTTCTATCACTATCAGATTAAGCTGGGCGAGCTGGAGTGGTTCATTGCTAAGACTCCTCAGCCCTGGATCACCCTGATCGACAACGTCTCCGCTGGCGGTGGCTTCTCTCTGGCTATGTGCTCTGACATTCGTGTCTGCACCAAGACCGCTCGTTTCTCCTGCTTCTATGCCAACGTGGGCATCGGCGGCTGCGACATGTCCTCCTCCTACTTCCTGCCTCGTCTGATCGGCACCGGCCGTGCTTATGAGATGATGCTGACCGGTAACTTCATCAACGCTGATGAAGCTTGGAACCTGGGCCTGGTGTCCAAGGTTGTTGACGAGCGCAAGGACCTGGTTCCCGCTGGCCTGGAGCTGGCCCGCGTCATCGCCGCCAAGGACCCCATGGCTGTCCGTCTGACCAAGGAGGCTATGCGTGCCAACGTCGACGCTTCTGGCTTCGACAACGCCCTGCAGGTTGAGAACCGCAACCAGACCCTGATGATTGCCCACAACGTCAACAAGGACGCTTCTCAGGATCCCATCGGCAAGTATTGGATCGAGGATCGTACCGATCCCATGAATCCCAAGGGCGCCAACTAATTGGCTCCTCTGCTTTGCTTTTGAAAAACCTCCGGCTTCGGCCGGAGGTTTTTTCTTACCGCAGCCCAAATCGTCGGGCCGCCATATCCAATTTTTTACGCCATTCCCTGCGCCGGGACAGCCCCTGCGCCTGACGATATGCCTTAAAAATTTCCTGCTTATACTCCACAGGGTCCTGTTCATAGACCAGACATCTCTCTCGCATGGCCTCCCACTGCCATAGGAAGATCAGCGCATACCACAGCTGGCTCTCCAGCGAGGTCTCCTGTTTCCAATAGGCACCAAACTGTTCCTCCATAGGGGCGAACATAATACGGTCCAACTCCGCTTGGGTAAACAGCCCCTGCTCCACCGCCATGGAAACGATATCCGTTCCCGGCAGAAAATTCAGCCCGTGGAGCTGCAGGACATAGCGCCCCGGAAGCTCTTTTACCAGGAAATAGGTCTCTTTCAAATCCTCTAACGATTCAAACGGATGCTGCAGCATAAAGTCATAGCTGACCCACGGCACCCCCGCCGCCTGAAAGAACCCTGCCGCCCGGAGGATCTCCTCCCGGGTCTCATACCGGTGAAATACCTCCCGCCGGACGCGGTCCGATCCAGACTGGATTCCCATAATGACCTCCGTCAATCCCACACGGACCAGCTTTTCCAGCACCTCTTGTTTGGCCGCCTTGGGATGGGACCAGATGGTAAAGGGAAGGTGAATCTCCCGCTGATAAGCCGCCACAAATTCATCCACCCATCCTGGAAGATTGGGAAAAATTTCATCATAAAAATGCACCATCATCATGCGGGGACAGGCCCGCTTGGCCTCCCGAAGCTCCTCCATGACACTCTCTACCGACCGGGTTCGTACCGTGGCGATCCCCCGCGGCATAAGGCGGTGAAGGGGTGCACAAGAGCAATAGGTACAGGTAAACGGACACCCCCGGGAGGCAATGACCTCATACCGCAGCGTATGCCGCTGCGGGTCCCCCCGCCGCAGTCGATCCCTCTCAATCAAACAGGCCCGTGGGCTGCTCACCACAGGAATCCCATACCCATCAATCTCCTTCAATACCCCGCCAATGGGCTGAACCACTGTCTCCCCATGGCGCCGGCAGCAAAGAGAGGCGAGGTCCTCTCCACTCTCCCCACACATCAAACGGTCCGCCAAGTTAACCATAGGAATTTCCCCGTCTCCCCGGATCACATACGCTGCTCCCCGGTCCAAGAAGTAATCTGGATACAAACTGGCAAACGCGCCGCCGCAAACCAGCGGAATGGCGTACCGCGCACGCAAGGTCTTCATCACCTGCTCCACTGTATCCAAATACATGGAGCTCATCACAGACAAACCGATAAAGACAGGCTCTGCCCGCCGCACCTCCTCACAGAGAAGCTCCAATTCTCGACGGCTGGTCTGCCCAGGGCAATGGCTGTTAAACTCCTTATAAAAAACCACCTGCACCTGATACCCAGCCCGCTCCAGCGCCCCTTCCAGATACCGCACCCCCAACGCCTTGGTATTGTAAAAGGCCAGAAGCATCACCCGTCCCTTGGGTGTCCCTCCGCCAAGCTTTTGCAACATATCACGTCATCCTTTATACTAAAAATCGGTTTTGGTCCAAACAATACTTATAGTATATATCAGCTCCATAAAAATATCAATAGTCTGTTCACTCTGGGAGATAATACTTATAGTCTTTTCTCGGAGGGATCTTTCTATGATGACGCAGACCATCGGCCGTAAATTGCGGCAGTTCCGACAGAAAAAAGGCTACAGCCAGGAAACCCTGGCAGACCGCGCCGGGCTCCATCCCACGTACATTGGCCAAGTGGAGCGTGGGGAGAAAAACATCACCGTAGAAACTCTGGCAAAAATCACCACCGCCCTGGGTATCCCCATTTCCTCTGTCTTTGACGATGTTCTTTCCAATCCCATGCCTTCTGCAGAAAACTATCCCTTGCGGGCCTATGAGCTCTTCTCCAGCCTTTCTGAAAAAGATCAAAGACGCCTTTACGATATCCTGTCTCAAATTCGCAGTCTTCTCTAACTCCACCTCGCACGGACATCACCGTCCCCCTCTCCCCCGCCGTACCGCATTT
>NZ_QQRQ01000058.1 GCF_003425665.1 Evtepia gabavorous | reverse complement strand
TTAGATACCCTGGTAGTCCACGCTGTAAACGATGGATACTAGGTGTGGGGGGACTGACCCCTTCCGTGCCGCAGTTAACACAATAAGTATCCCACCTGGGGAGTACGATCGCAAGGTTGAAACTCAAAGGAATTGACGGGGGCCCGCACAAGCGGTGGAGTATGTGGTTTAATTCGAAGCAACGCGAAGAACCTTACCAGGGCTTGACATCCCACGGACGGAATTAGAGATAGTTCTTTCCCTTCGGGGACTGTGGTGACAGGTGGTGCATGGTTGTCGTCAGCTCGTGTCGTGAGATGTTGGGTTAAGTCCCGCAACGAGCGCAACCCCTATTGTTAGTTGCTACGCAAGAGCACTCTAGCGAGACTGCCGTTGACAAAACGGAGGAAGGTGGGGACGACGTCAAATCATCATGCCCCTTATGTCCTGGGCTACACACGTACTACAATGGCGGTAAACAGAGGGAAGCAAGACCGCGAGGTGGAGCAAACCCCTAAAAGCCGTCCCAGTTCGGATTGCAGGCTGCAACCCGCCTGTATGAAGTTGGAATCGCTAGTAATCGCGGATCAGCATGCCGCGGTGAATACGTTCCCGGGCCTTGTACACACCGCCCGTCACACCATGAGAGTCGGGAACACCCGAAGTCCGTAGCCTAACCGCAAGGGGGGCGCGGCCGAAGGTGGGTTCGATAATTGGGGTGAAGTCGTAACAAGGTAGCCGTTCGAGAACGAGCGGCTGGATCACCTCCTTTCTAAGGAGAACTCAAGTAGTCTGAGGGCTATTTGTAGTGTCCTAAGGTCAGACGTTGGGTGCGGGGTGACGACTTACGTTGTTTAATTTAGAGGGCGCACGCCCTGGAGATGGATGGGGGTATAGCTCAGCTGGGAGAGCACCTGCTTTGCAAGCAGGGGGTCAACGGTTCGAACCCGTTTATCTCCACCAATGGGCCCATAGCTCAGCTGGCTAGAGCGCACGACTGATAATCGTGAGGTCGGTGGTTCGAGTCCACTTGGGCCCACCACTCATTTTCACGAAGATGAAAATGAGACAACTGGATAGTCTGAAGTTAGATTCAAGCATTTAGGATTGCTAAGTGTTTGAATCTGGTTTCGAGAGAGACCAGAACCGCACCTTGAAAACTGAACAAAGTAACCAAAGTATGAAGAGCAAGCAACAGAGGGAAACAACAAATTTTTGTGGAACTTTTTAAGGGTAACACGAACAATTTCAAAGAACTCTGAAGCCTGCATAATTCGAACTCAATGAGAACCAGAGCGAGACCTTTCTTGTTCACAAGAAAGTAGGTCAAGCTGAAAAGAGCGCAAGGGGAATGCCTTGGCATCAGGAGCCGAAGAAGGACGTGACAAGCTGCGATAAGCTTCGGGGAGGTGCAAATAACCGTCGATCCGGAGATTTCCGAATGGGGAAACCCGGCAGAGCAATACTCTGTCAGCGTGCGTTGAATGAAATAGGCGTAC
>NZ_QQRQ01000057.1 GCF_003425665.1 Evtepia gabavorous | reverse complement strand
TTAGATACCCTGGTAGTCCACGCTGTAAACGATGGATACTAGGTGTGGGGGGACTGACCCCTTCCGTGCCGCAGTTAACACAATAAGTATCCCACCTGGGGAGTACGATCGCAAGGTTGAAACTCAAAGGAATTGACGGGGGCCCGCACAAGCGGTGGAGTATGTGGTTTAATTCGAAGCAACGCGAAGAACCTTACCAGGGCTTGACATCCCACGGCTGGAATTAGAGATAGTTCTTTCTCTTCGGAGACTGTGGTGACAGGTGGTGCATGGTTGTCGTCAGCTCGTGTCGTGAGATGTTGGGTTAAGTCCCGCAACGAGCGCAACCCCTATTGTTAGTTGCTACGCAAGAGCACTCTAGCGAGACTGCCGTTGACAAAACGGAGGAAGGTGGGGACGACGTCAAATCATCATGCCCCTTATGTCCTGGGCTACACACGTACTACAATGGCGGTAAACAGAGG
>NZ_QQRQ01000056.1 GCF_003425665.1 Evtepia gabavorous | reverse complement strand
CCGCTATTTCCAAGTGTCAGCTTTCATTCGATAAGGTGGCTACGGAATTTCAACCGTATGTGCATCGACTACGCCTCGCGGCCTCGCCTTAGCTCCCGGCTAACCCTGGGCGGACGAACCTTCCCCAGGAAACCTTAGATTTTCGGCCATTATGATTCCCACATAATTCTCGCTACTCATTCCGGCATTCTCACTCGAATACAGTCCACCGCTGCTCCCGCTGCGACTTCACCCCGTATTCGACGCTCCCCTACCCCTGCCTTCGGCAAGCCCAAGCTTCGGTTAACTGCTTAGCCCCGTTATATTTTCCGCGCAAGACCACTCGACCAGTGAGCTATTACGCACTCTTTTAATGTGTGGCTGCTTCTAAGCCAACATCCTGGTTGTCTGGGCAATCTCACATCGTTTTCCACTTAGCAATTATTTGGGACCTTAGCTGTGGGTCTGGGCTGTTTCCCTTTTGACCACGAGACTTATCTCACGTAGTCTGACTGCTATGCATCAATTAGCCGGCATTCTGAGTTTGATAGGGTTCAGTAACTTTATCAGCCCCTAGCCCATTCAGTGCTTTACCTCCGGTAATCTAACATAACGCTAGCCCTAAAGCTATTTCGGGGAGAACCAGCTATCTCCGGGTTCGATTGGAATTTCACCGCTATCCACAGGTCATCGCCGGTCATTGCAACGAACGTGCGTTCGGTCCTCCATGGAGTTTTACCTCCACTTCAACCTGCCCATGGATAGGTCACCCGGTTTCGGGTCTATTGCCACCAACTTCATGCGCGCTATTCACACTCGGTTTCCCTACGCCTTCGGTACTGAATACCTTAAGCTTGCTGATAACAATAACTCGCCGGACCATTCTACAAAAGGTACCTCATCACCCCTTAACGGGCTTTGAGTGCTTGTAAGCACAAGGTTTCAGGTTCTCTTTCACTCCCCTCCCGGGGTCCTTTTCACCTTTCCCTCACGGTACTGCTCCTCTATCGGTCATCAGGTAGTATTTAGGCTTGGAGGGTGGTCCCCCCGGTTTCCCACAGGGTTTCACGTGTCCCGTGGTACTCTGGATCCAGTCCACTAAGAAATCGTTTTCGACTACAGGGCTCTCACCTTCTGTGGCGGGCCTTCCCAGACCCTTCGTCTAACCATTTCTCACTTCTTGACTGTCCGCAACCCCAGTGAATAAATCCACTGGTTTGGCCTCTTCCGCGTTCGCTCGCCACTACTGGCGGAATCTCGGTTGATTTCTCTTCCTCGCCCTACTTAGATGTTTCAGTTCAGGCGGTTCCCCACGTACGCCTATTTCATTCAACGCACGCTGACAGAGTATTGCTCTGCCGGGTTTCCCCATTCGGAAATCTCCGGATCGACGGTTATTTGCACCTCCCCGAAGCTTATCGCAGCTTGTCACGTCCTTCTTCGGCTCCTGATGCCAAGGCATTCCCCTTGCGCTCTTTTCAGCTTGACCTACTTTCTTGTGAACAAGAAAGGTCTCGCTCTGGTTCTCAT
>NZ_QQRQ01000055.1 GCF_003425665.1 Evtepia gabavorous | reverse complement strand
GACTGTGGTGACAGGTGGTGCATGGTTGTCGTCAGCTCGTGTCGTGAGATGTTGGGTTAAGTCCCGCAACGAGCGCAACCCCTATTGTTAGTTGCTACGCAAGAGCACTCTAGCGAGACTGCCGTTGACAAAACGGAGGAAGGTGGGGACGACGTCAAATCATCATGCCCCTTATGTCCTGGGCTACACACGTACTACAATGGCGGTAAACAGAGGGAAGCAAGACCGCGAGGTGGAGCAAACCCCTAAAAGCCGTCCCAGTTCGGATTGCAGGCTGCAACCCGCCTGTATGAAGTTGGAATCGCTAGTAATCGCGGATCAGCATGCCGCGGTGAATACGTTCCCGGGCCTTGTACACACCGCCCGTCACACCATGAGAGTCGGGAACACCCGAAGTCCGTAGCCTAACCGCAAGGGGGGCGCGGCCGAAGGTGGGTTCGATAATTGGGGTGAAGTCGTAACAAGGTAGCCGTTCGAGAACGAGCGGCTGGATCACCTCCTTTCTAAGGAGAACTCAAGTAGTCTGAGGGCTATTTGTAGTGTCCTAAGGTCAGACGTTGGGTGCGGGGTGTCGGCTTACGTTGTTTAATTTAGAGGGCGCACGCCCTGGAGATGGATGGGGGTATAGCTCAGCTGGGAGAGCACCTGCTTTGCAAGCAGGGGGTCAACGGTTCGAACCCGTTTATCTCCACCAATGGGCCCATAGCTCAGCTGGCTAGAGCGCACGACTGATAATCGTGAGGTCGGTGGTTCGAGTCCACTTGGGCCCACCACTCATTTTCACGAAGATGAAAATGAGACAACTGGATAGTCTGAAGTTAGATTCAAGCATTTAGGATTGCTAAGTGTTTGAATCTGGTTTCGAGAGAGACCAGAACCGCACCTTGAAAACTGAACAAAGTAACCAAAGTATGAAGAGCAAGCAACAGAGGGAAACAACAAATTTTTGTGGAACTTTTTAAGGGTAACACGAACAATTTCAAAGAACTCTGAAGCCTGCATAATTCGAACTCATGAGAACCAGAGCGAGACCTTTCTTGTTCACAAGAAAGTAGGTCAAGCTGAAAAGAGCGCAAGGGGAATGCCTTGGCATCAGGAGCCGAAGAAGGACGTGACAAGCTGCGATAAGCTTCGGGGAGGTGCAAATAACCGTCGATCCGGAGATTTCCGAATGGGGAAACCCGGCAGAGCAATACTCTGTCAGCGTGCGTTGAATCAAATAGGCGTACGTGGGGAACCGCCTGAACTGAAACATCTAAGTAGGGCGAGGAAGAGAAATCAACCGAGATTCCGCCAGTAGTGGCGAGCGAACGCGGAAGAGGCCAAACCAGTGGATTTATTCACTGGGGTTGCGGACAGTCAAGAAGTGAGGAATGGTTAGACGAAGGGTCTGGGAAGGCCCGCCACAGAAGGTGAGAGCCCTGTAGTCGAAAACGATTTCTTAGTGGACTGGATCCAGAGTACCACGGGACACGTGAAACCCTGTGGGAAACCGGGGGGACCACCCTCCAAGCCTAAATACTACCTGATGACCGATAGAGGAGCAGTACCGTGAGGGAAAGGTGAAAAGGACCCCGGGAGGGGAGTGAAAGAGAACCTGAAACCTTGTGCTTACAAGCACTCAAAGCCCGTTAAAGGGTGATGAGGTACCTTTTGTAGAATGGTCCGGCGAGTTATTGTTATCAGCAAGCTTAAGGTATTCAGTACCGAAGGCGTAGGGAAACCGAGTGTGAATAGCGCGCATGAAGTTGGTGGCAATAGACCCGAAACCGGGTGACCTATCCATGGGCAGGTTGAAGTGGAGGTAAAACTCCATGGAGGACCGAACGCACGTTCGTTGCAATGACCGGCGATGACCTGTGGATAGCGGTGAAATTCCAATCGAACCCGGAGATAGCTGGTTCTCCCCGAAATAGCTTTAGGGCTAGCGTTATGTTAGATTACCGGAGGTAAAGCACTGAATGGGCTAGGGGCTGATAAAGTTACTGAACCCTATCAAACTCAGAATGCCGGCTAATTGATGCATAGCAGTCAGACTACGTGAGATAAGTCTCGTGGTCAAAAGGGAAACAGCCCAGACCCACAGCTAAGGTCCCAAATAATTGCTAAGTGGAAAACGATGTGAGATTGCCCAGACAACCAGGATGTTGGCTTAGAAGCAGCCACACATTAAAAGAGTGCGTAATAGCTCACTGGTCGAGTGGTCTTGCGCGGAAAATATAACGGGGCTAAGCAGTTAACCGAAGCTTGGGCTTGCCGAAGGCAGGGGTAGGGGAGCGTCGAATACGGGGTGAAGTCGCAGCGAGAGCAGCGGTGGACTGTATTCGAGTGAGAATGCCGGAATGAGTAGCGAGAATTATGTGGGAATCATAATGGCCGAAAATCTAAGGTTTCCTGGGGAAGGTTCGTCCGCCCAGGGTTAGCCGGGAGCTAAGGCGAGGCCGCGAGGCGTAGTCGATGCACATACGGTTGAAATTCCGTAGCCACCTTATCGAATGAAAGCTGACACTTGGAAATAGCGG
>NZ_QQRQ01000054.1 GCF_003425665.1 Evtepia gabavorous | reverse complement strand
GGGTGATGAGGTACCTTTTGTAGAATGGTCCGGCGAGTTATTGTTATCAGCAAGCTTAAGGTATTCAGTACCGAAGGCGTAGGGAAACCGAGTGTGAATAGCGCGCATGAAGTTGGTGGCAATAGACCCGAAACCGGGTGACCTATCCATGGGCAGGTTGAAGTGGAGGTAAAACTCCATGGAGGACCGAACGCACGTTCGTTGCAATGACCGGCGATGACCTGTGGATAGCGGTGAAATTCCAATCGAACCCGGAGATAGCTGGTTCTCCCCGAAATAGCTTTAGGGCTAGCGTTATGTTAGATTACCGGAGGTAAAGCACTGAATGGGCTAGGGGCTGATAAAGTTACTGAACCCTATCAAACTCAGAATGCCGGCTAATTGATGCATAGCAGTCAGACTACGTGAGATAAGTCTCGTGGTCAAAAGGGAAACAGCCCAGACCCACAGCTAAGGTCCCAAATAATTGCTAAGTGGAAAACGATGTGAGATTGCCCAGACAACCAGGATGTTGGCTTAGAAGCAGCCACACATTAAAAGAGTGCGTAATAGCTCACTGGTCGAGTGGTCTTGCGCGGAAAATATAACGGGGCTAAGCAGTTAACCGAAGCTTGGGCTTGCCGAAGGCAGGGGTAGGGGAGCGTCGAATACGGGGTGAAGTCGCAGCG
>NZ_QQRQ01000053.1 GCF_003425665.1 Evtepia gabavorous | reverse complement strand
CTGGCAGTACGCCGCCGCCCGCAACGCCCTGTACGCGGAGGGCAAGCTCATTGAGCTGCTGGCCTGCTACGAGCCCCACCTGCGCGCTTTCGGCGAGTGGTGGAAGCAGCTGTTCGGGGAGAGCGAGGGCAAGGACGGGCAGGGGGTGTTCCCCGCCAGCGTGGAGTTCACCACCGACCTGCACTCCATGGGCCAGTACATCCAGGAGGGCGCCCGGAACCTGTTTGAGACCGTGGTGCGCTTCACCGTTCCCCAGTCCTCCTGCCTGCTGGACCCAGTGCCCGGCGACCACTCGGGCCTGGACTTTCTCCGGGGAAAGGACCTGCGGTTCGTCAACGAACAGGCCCGGCGGGGCACCGTCCTGGCCCACGTGGCCGGCGGCGTGCCCAACCTCCTGCTCACCGTGCAGGAGCGCACCCCCTACTGGGCGGGGCAGCTGGTCTATTTCTTTGAATACGCCTGCGGCCTGTCCGGCTATCTGCTGGGGGTCAATCCCTTTAACCAGCCCGGTGTGGAGGCCTATAAAACCAACATGTTCGCCCTGCTGGGTAAGCCCGGCTTCGCGGCCCGGCGGGAGGACCTGCTGTCCAAGGGACCGTCCTAAGGGCTCTTGGGCCCCGGGACCCCCAGCGAAAGAAAAGCACAAAAAAGAGAATTTCTTTGGAAGGAATTTATAAAAATCTGATAAATCCCATTGCAGTTTTCCCGTTGGTATGGTAACATGAACCCAACAGGAAGTTTATTCTTTTCTGGATCAAGAAGGAGTGATTATTCATGGTTCGAGTAATTATGGGCGCAAAAGGTACCGGTAAAACCAAGCAGCTCATTGATATGATCAATCATGCCGCTGACAACGAGGGCGGCAGCGTGGTCTGCGTCGAAATCGGCAAAAAGCTGGTTTATGATGTCAGCCCCAAAGTCCGTCTGGTGGAGTCCAGTGACTTCGCCGCCGACAACTTTACCTTCCTCAAGGGCTTTATCAGCGGCATGTATGCCTCCAACTACGATTTAACCCACGTGTTCATCGACAGCCTGTGCAGAATCATCCCCTCCGAGCCCGACTCCCCTGAGGTGGAGGAATTCCTGGCCTGGCTGGATCGTTTCTCCGACACCAACAAGGTGAAGTTTACCATCACCATCAGTGCCGATATCGCCCTGGCCACCGAGGCCATCAAGGCCTATTTCTGATCGGTCCCTCTCACCCCCCAGTTCTGTAAGGAGGAAGAATGCCCATGGCATTGCGTGATAAGCTCAACTCCCTGGCTGCGGAAGCCGCCAGCAAGGCCAACACCGCCATTGAAAACGGAAAACTGAGCCTCAAGATCAACAACGAGGAAAAAAAGATCGACGAGTTTACCCTGAATATCGGCGAACTGGTCCTGGACAAGCTGGACGGAGGAGAGACCTTCGACGACGAGATCATGGCCCTGTATTCCTCCATTCAGGCCGCCCGGGAAGTCATTGCCCGGGCGAGAGCCGACATTGAGGCCAGCCGTCAAGGGGAAGAGGCAGAAGAGGATGCCCTTTCCCCTACCTGTTCCAGCTGTGGTGCGGCACTGTCCCAGGAGGACAACTTTTGCGCACACTGCGGCGTCAAAGTCGAGAAAGCCCCCGCTGCTGTCTGTCCCGCCTGCGGTGCGGTGCTCTCTGCTGAGGCTGTGTTCTGCTCCCAGTGCGGCAGCAAGCTGGCGTCCTCTCCCAGTTCAGAGGCGGACGGAGCAGAGTAAAACAGATCCCATTTTCGTCAGACCCGCCGCTTCTTCAGGAAGGGGCG
>NZ_QQRQ01000052.1 GCF_003425665.1 Evtepia gabavorous | reverse complement strand
TGAGACAGTTCGGTCCCTATCTGTTGCGGGCGTAAGAGATTTGAAGGGGGCTGTCCTTAGTACGAGAGGACCGGGATGGACGCACCTCTGGTGCACCTGTTGTCGTGCCAACGGCATAGCAGGGTAGCTAAGTGCGGACGAGATAAACGCTGAAAGCATCTAAGCGTGAAACTTTCCCTAAGATAAGATCTCTCATCCTTCGAGGAGTAAGGCACGACAGAGACTATGTCGTAGATAGGCCGGAGGTGGAAGTGCAGTAATGTATGGAGCTGACCGGTACTAATCAGCCGAGGGCTTGACCTGAGTCTCAGGTTAAGAGTAAGAAGTGCAGGCGCTTGCTTGGGGTATGGCGGTTACTTTGTTCGGTTTTGAGGGTGTGGATGTTGCCACAGCTTCACAAAAGAGTAAGTTGGTGTTGATTGCAGTGAGGGTCCACCCGTTCCCATCCCGAACACGGAAGTTAAGCTCACTTGCGCCGAAGATACTTGTTTGGAGACGAACCGGGAAAATAGGTAACGCCAACACTTTGGAGGAGGAACTCTCCTCCGATCTGCCTCCTTAGCTCAGTCGGTAGAGCACGCGGCTGTTAACCGCGGTGTCGTAGGTTCGAGTCCTACAGGGGGCGCCACTTTACCAAGTTCCTGGGCGACCAGGTTTGTATAAAGCCTATGGAAACCGGAAATGGGCCTTTAGCTCAGTTGGTTAGAGCAACCGGCTCATAACCGGTCGGGCCACGGTTCGAGTCCGTGAAGGCCCACCATATAGGGGTATAGCTCAGTTGGTAGAGCAGCGGTCTCCAAAACCGCGTGCCGAGGGTTCAAGTCCTTCTGCCCCTGCCAAATATGGCGCGGTAGTTCAGTTGGTTAGAACGCCGGCCTGTCACGCCGGAGGTCGAGGGTTCAAGTCCCTTCCGCGTCGCCATATTTGCTGCTGTAGCTCAGTCGGTAGAGCGCATCCTTGGTAAGGATGAGGTCGGCGGTTCAAATCCGCCCAGCAGCTCCAGAAAGTCCTGAAACCGTTTGGTTCAGGACTTTTTGCTATTTTCTCAACTTTCTTTGCCAAGGCGGTTTCAGAGATGCAAAAGATTACGATTGTAGAAGACGATCCCGCCATGCGGGAGGAGCTGGTTCTCTTGCTGGAAAATGAGGGGTATCAGGTCCAGGCGGTAACAGAGTTTACGGAGGTGGTGGCGCAGGTGCGGTCCTTTGGCGCGAACCTGGTTCTGCTGGATTTGGGCTTGCCCGGCCGGGATGGCTTCTCCCTGTGTGCGGACCTGCGGAAGACCTGTGGGGTTCCCATCATCCTGGTCACCAGCCGAAATTCCACGATGGATGAGCTGCGGGCCCTGAGCCTGGGAGGGGATGACTATATCACCAAGCCGTACAATATCCCCATTCTGCTGGCCCGGGTCAAAGCGGTGCTGCGGCGTGGAGGTGGACCGGCGGAACCGGATGTGGTGGAAGCCGGTGGCCTGCGGCTGTCCCTCACCAGAGGGACGGTATCCGCAGATGGGAGGACGGCAGAGCTTAGCCGCAATGAGCTGAGAATTCTGGCCCATTTGATGACCCACGCCGGAGAGATTGTCTCCCGGGCTGATCTGATTGAGGCTCTGTGGGACAGTCAGATCTATATTGATGACAATACCCTCAGCGTCAATGTCACCCGTCTGCGGGGCAAGCTGGAGGCACTGGGTGTGCCAGGAATGATCCGAACCCGCCGGGGCATGGGGTATCAATATGACGGTGCTTGAATTTCTCTCTGACCGGCTGGGGCGTCTGGTGCTGTGGGGGAGCTGCACGGTGCTGGCAGCAGGGATTCTGCTGGCCACAGGGACTTCCCCAGGGGTTCTTATCCTGCTGCTGGCGGCTTTGTTTCTGGTCTTTTTGGCGGCCCAGGCCCAGGCCTTTCGGCGGATGCGCCGGACCATAGAGACCTGGGAAAGGCTGCTGGAGGGATTGGACCAGAAATATCTCTTCCCAGAGTGTGCCCCCAAGCCCCAACGGCTCTATGAGCGCAAGTTGCTGGACATAACCCGCCGGTCTGGCCAGGCGATGATCGGCGCAGTCTCAGAGGCCCAGGCGGCTCAGCGGGACTATCGGGAATACGTGGAACGCTGGGTCCATGAGATCAAAACCCCCATCACCGCTGCCCGCCTGATGGCCCGGCGGAGCGGGGCAGACACCCGGCGAAAGCTGGAGGCGGAACTGGACCAGATCGGAGCCCATGTGGAACGGGCGCTCTTTTACGCCCGGGCGGAGAATCCGGAGAAGGACGTTCTCATTCACCCGGCCAGTCTGTCGGACCTGGTGAACCAGGCGGTGCAGGCGCATCGGGCTTTGCTCCTGCAAAACGGGGTGAGCGTGGAGCTCTGTGACCTGGACTTTGTGGTTTATACCGACAGGAAATGGGTGTGTTTCCTGCTGGGGCAGCTGCTGCAGAACGCAGCCCGATACCGGAGGGCACGCCCTGTGATTATCTTGTCCGCCCGAAGACAGGAGAAACGGGTGGAACTGACCGTGTCGGACAACGGGATGGGCATTCCGGCCCATGAGCTGCCCCGGGTTTTTGACCGGGGATTTACCGGCAGCAATGGCCGCTTGCGGGGCGGTTCCACGGGGATGGGGCTGTATCTGGCCAAGAAATTGGCGGATGCCTTGGAGATTTCCCTGGCGATTCGGTCGGAGGAGGGGGTGGGCACCCAGGTGCTGCTCACCTTTCCCGCCCAGGAAAAGCTTACAAAACTGTAAGATAAGATGGGGAAACCGCGATACCACCGGCGCCGCATTTGCTGTATGCTGGGGCTATCAGCAAAGGAGGCGGGTATCATGCTGCAAGTACAGAACATTGAGAAATACTATGGCAGCCAGAACCAAGTGACAAAGGCCCTGGACCGGGTGAGCTTTACCGTGGAGGATGGGGCGTTCATCGCCATTATGGGGGCCTCGGGCAGCGGAAAGACCACGCTGCTCAACTGCATCTCCACCATTGACACCATCAGCGCCGGGGACATCCTGCTGGATGGACAGAGCATTGCCCAGCTCTCCCCCCGTCAGCTGGCCCAGTTTCGCCGGGAACGGCTGGGGTTTGTCTTTCAGGATTGCAACCTTTTGGACACCCTGACCCTGGAGGAGAACATCGGCCTGGCCCTCAGCCTGAACCATGCCGATCCCCACTCCGTCCAGCAGAGGGTTCGGGCCATCGCGGAGGAGCTGGAGATTGGGGAGATTCTGGATAAGTTTCCCTATCAGGTCTCTGGGGGGCAAAAGCAGCGGGCGGCCTGCGCCCGGGCCATGGTAGCGGGCCAGTCCCTGCTGCTGGCCGACGAGCCCACAGGGGCGCTGGACTCCAAGGCATCCAAAAACCTGCTGGAGATCATGACCAGGCTCAACCGGGTGCTGGGAGCGACCATTTTAATGGTGACCCATGATCCGTACAGTGCCAGCTATGCCTCCCGGGTGCTGTTCCTGAAGGATGGACGGCTGTTCAATGAGCTTCTCCGGGGCGAACGGGACCGCCCGGCCTTTTACCATGAGATCCTGGACGTGCTGGCTTTGCTGGGGGGTGACGTCAGTGACGTTACGTGACCTCTCCTGGCGCAATGCCCGGCGGCAGGCCCGGGATTACCTGGTCTATTTTGTCACCATTGTCATTGCCACGGCGCTGATGTACGCGTTCAATGGGCTGGTGTTCTCCCGGGAGATAGCGGAATTGTCCGCCAAGCTCTCCAGCCTGCCCTTGGTTATTGTCCTGGCCAGCGTGGCGGTGGTGCTGATTCTGGGCTGGCTGGTGGCCTATATCACCCGGTTCATGCTGACCCGAAGAAGCCGGGAGCTGGGGACTTACCTCCTCATCGGCTTGGAACACCGGCAGGTGGCCCGGCTGTTTTTCCTGGAGAATCTGGCGGTAGGGGCCGTTGCCCTGGTGCTGGGGGTGGTGCTGGGAAACCTGATGTTTCAAATCCTTCGGGCCATCATGCTGGCCCTGTTTGGGGTGGAGTACCGGCTCTCCTTTGCCTTCTCCCTGGAGGCGGTGGGGATGACGCTGCTCTACGTGCTGCTTGTCTACCTGCTGGCCCTGGGCCGGAGCAGGAGACGCATCCGCAGGATGCAGATTCACGACTTCATGGAACTGGACCGTCAGAATGAGAACGTAGTGATCCGGACCAGCCGCCGGCGCCGGCGGGTCTTTGTCCTCTCCCTCCTGCTGGGGGCGGTGGGGACGGTGCTGCTGC
>NZ_QQRQ01000051.1 GCF_003425665.1 Evtepia gabavorous | reverse complement strand
CGTCCGCCACTAAGGATTCCTATCCGTTGTCCGAAAACTCCGTCAAGGGTCCTCCGTTCGACTTGCATGTGTTAAGCACGCCGCCAGCGTTCATCCTGAGCCAGGATCAAACTCTCAATAAAATGGTATCTAAACAGCGGCTCTCGCCGCTATTCAAATCAATTCATTGATCGCTAATCATTAGCTTCAAAGAAATAAAACGTTGCCCCACAAAGCCTTAAGCTTCATGGACAACTTCTACTTGTCCGTTTTGGTGCTTCGTGTTTCTTACTTACGTTGTTTAATTTACAAGGTGCACACCGCTTCTGCGGGGTAAGCTGTATTTTATCACAGCTTCGACGCTTTGTCAAGAAATTTTTTCCGTTTTTTTCAAACTTTTTTCATTTCCTGACCTCTTGTCGGCCCGTGTCTCGCGATAGCTTTGATAGAATACCACGCCTCCCCTGGAATGTCAACCCTTATTTTTCATTTTCTTTCTCTTTTTTTCGAAATCCTGTCTCCCCTTCAGACGGTCCCACGGGAATTTGAATCTCTGTTACAAACTTCTCTGTGTCGCTGGTCATCCCATCGTCAATCATTGTGATCTCTTTTGAGGGCCCAAGAATCTCCAATCTCTCCCGCCGAATATACTCCATCAGACGCCGGTAGTATCCCTCCGCCTCCCGATGGCTGCCCCGAAAGCGCACGGTGAGGCAGCGCTCTGGCGGAAGCGCTTCCTCTTTCCCCTGATAGACATCTTCCTGGTCCAGGAGAAGAAACACCCGGTCATATTCTGTGTACGTCCCTTCCTCCAGCCGCGCCCGGGAGATTCCCACGCCTACCTTCCCCAGAAAAACCACAGACTCCTGCGCAGGCTGCTCCAGCTGCCGAATAGAGGGCTCTAAATCCAGATAGGTTTTGGGGGTCAGGGTGTCGTGAAGCCAGGCAATCCGCCGGGCCGGCATATCGACCTGCCGGATCACATCCAGCTCTGAGGCCAGCGCATCCTGAATCTGCCGCAAGCGGTTTTCTATCTTTCGCTGCACAATCTCCAGCGCCCGCTGTTTCTGGACAACCACCTCTTTCTGCTGCTGGAGCATCTCCTGTATCTTTTCCACTTCCCGGTTTTGGAGAAATTCCCGTATCTGCTCCAACGGCATTTCCAGCACCCGCAGATAGCGGATGGTATTCAGGCACTCCAACTGCCGGGTGCTGTAATACCGGTATCCTGTATCCGGCGCCACAAATTCCGGCGCCAGGAGGCCGATCTTCTCATAATGGCGCAGAGTCCCTACGCTGACCCGGAACATCTTTGCCACCTCACCGATGGGAAAGAGCTCTCGATTTTCTTTTGCCATCCTGCTTCCCCTCCCAAAGTATATAGAGCAGAGTATACAGTGCCATAATCCCCGACACCACAGGCGCCACGGTCCCCAGCATACCCAGGTCCTGGGAAAAATGGCCGCTCACAAACCAGACCAAGGGAATCCGCAGACACAGTGCGCCGAAGGTGCAGCTGACCATGGTCCAAAGGGTCTTGGCCCGTCCGTTCAGGTAGCCGTTGAGGCAAAACACAAAGGCCACCATAATATAATCATAACTGCATGCCCGGAAAAATGGAACCCCCGCTGCAATCACTCCACTGTCCTCTGAAAACAGGGCAATCATCGTCTCCGGACTCACCTGTGCCCAGGTCCAGAAGGCGCAGGCGGCAAGAAGGGCAAAACTCAGCCCGTACCACAACGATTTCCTCGCTCGTTCCGGCTTCCCTGCCCCCATGTTCTGGGCGGTAATGGCCGCCAGCGCATTGGCGATGGAGGTCGCAGAGAGCATGGAAAACACGTCGTACTTGCTCCCAATGCCCACCACAGCCGCGGCATACACCCCGCAGTGGTTCATCACAGCGGTGAGATAAAGGAAGGAAATCCGTACCATGAGCTCCTGAAAGGAGATAGGGATACCCACCCTGGCCAATTCCTTGGCCATCGCAGGGTCGATCCGAAAGCTGGCGGGCTTAAAATCAAAGAGAAACCGCTTCCTTTTCAGATACCCAATCCCAATGGCCATGCTGACCCCCTGGGAAAGCACCGTCGCCAACGCGGTCCCCCCTGCCCCCAGGCCCACGTACTTGACGAAAAGAAAATCCAGCAGGATATTGACCACACAGGCCACCCCCACAAAATACATGGGACGGACTGAGTCCCCGTAGCCCCGGAGCACGGCGCTGAGCGAATTGTAGCCGCAGATGAAAAAATTCCCCCACGCACAGATGGCCACATATTCCATGGTCGCCTCAAAGGATTCCGCCGGGGTATTCAGCAGAGTCAGCAGCGGCGCCTCAAACAGCAGCATCAGCGCCGTCAGGGCCAGGGCCACCAACGCGAAAATGGACAGGGTGGTCCCTATGGCCGTTTTTACCTTATCCCACCGCTCCATCCCGGTGTATTTCCCAATGAGGATGGTCCCTCCCAAGGTCAGTCCCGTCACCAAACTGGTGACAATCTGGGTCACCTGGGTCCCTGTGGACACCGCCGCCACACTTTGAGCGTCGCAGTACTGCCCTACCACAAAGAGGTCCACCGCCCCATAGAGGGACTGGAGCACATTGGCCAGCAAAAACGGCAGCGTAAAGGTCACCAGTGCCTTGACCACACTTCCCTTGGTCAGCGCGTTGGGTGCTTGTTCCATCTCTCACCATCTCCTTTGCCCGCCCATTATCCAGTCTACTATTATTGTAGAGTCAAGTCCAAGCTTCCCTTCTGTTCCCCGGGAACAGAGACTGCTTCCCGCCATCCAGCTTCTTCCTGGCCTCTTCGTCCTTCTTCACTTTGCATTTCTTTTCCTCCTATGGTACAATAAAAAAATCCTACGCAACCATTTTATTGTCAAAAATCCAACCAACACAAGACGCAAAGGAGACCGCTTATGAAATCCATCCTTCGACGAATCACTGCACTGGCGCTCTGCGCGGTCCTGCTCTGTTCCACGGCTCTGGCCTCGGATGCTTTGGGCGGGAAAATCTATGGATACACCTTGGACATTTGTGACGACACCACGCTTACGCGGGAAGTCATGTGGAGTTCCTCCCGTTCCGACCTGCGGACGGAAAATTATGTCACTTACAAGCCCTCTGACAGCATCTCCCCCGTGGTGAGCTTCGGCAGCTCCATCCCGGACAAGCAGACCGTCACCTCCATGGCCAAGGCCCTGGAAAAGAACGGGCGCCGCGTTCTCAGCGGCATCAACGGTGACTACTTTGTCATGGCCACAGGAGACCCCTTGGGCATTGTGATCACGGACGGCGTCCTCCGCTCCTCCGCCTCCTACCTCCACGCCATCGGCTTTAACGCCGACGGCTCTGCCGTCATCGGCACCCCTAACCTGAGCCTGATGGCGGATTTCAAGGGGCAGTCCTTGAAGATCGCAGACATCAACAAGATCCGCACCAACACCGGCTTCTATCTGTTTACCGATGACTTTGGCAACACCACCAAGAACACCCAAAAGGGGGTGGATGTGATCCTCGCCCCCAACACCCCGGGGGATCAATTAAAGATCGGCGGCACCGTCTCCTGCACCGTGGAGCAGGTCATCGAGGCCTCCGGCGCCACCGCCATTCCCGATGGCAAGTTCATCATGTCTATCTCCAACAAAAGCGGGGAATGGCTTCAGGAGACCATTCGCTCCCTCCAGGTGGGCGATACAGTGGACATCAACATCTCCAGCGAAGACACCCGCTGGAACAACGTCCAGCACGCTGTGGGCGCCATGTATTGGATTCTGAAAGACGGCAAGGTGGACACCAGCATCTCCGACGGGGCCTCCGCCCCCCGCACCGCGGTGGGAGTGAAACCGGATGGCAGCGTTGTCTTCTATACCATCGACGGCCGCCAGAGCGGCCTGAGCGTCGGCGCCACCATTCAAATGGTGGCCCAGCGGCTCCAGGAGCTGGGCTGTGAAAACGCGGTTCTTTTGGACGGCGGCGGTTCTACCACGCTGGTTTCTACGTATCCCGACTTCGGTACATCCTCTACCATCAACAGCCCCTCAGAGGGAACCCCCCGCTCTGTTTCCAACGCCATCTTCCTGCTGTCCAACCTGAACCCCACCGGGACAGCCGGTTCCCTCTACGTCACCCCCAAAAGCCTGACCCTTCTGCCCGGCGCCACCACCCAGTGCGTGGCCTCCGCCATGGACACCGGCTGGTATCCCATGGACACCCTCCCCGGCGATGTAACCTGGTCCTCGGCGGATAACGCGGTCAGTGCCAGCGGACTCTTTACCGCGCCGGCGGCTCCAGGCGTCTACCA
>NZ_QQRQ01000050.1 GCF_003425665.1 Evtepia gabavorous | reverse complement strand
AGGATAATCTCTTATTATCAATCGTTTAATCAGTTTCTGAAGCCAGCATAAGACATGAACGGGAAGTCATCCCCATTATGAATCGTTCTTGTGCGGCGGCAGGTAGGGAGGGATGATCTATGCGTATTGGTCTTGTTTTTGATATCAGAGAAGATTATGGGCTTGAAGCAAGTGATGTGACCTTCTGTGATTTTAACTATCTGAGCGATATGCAGTATCTCCAAAACACGCTTGAGCAGTCCGGTCATTATGTCTTGCCCGTTGGGGCGCCCCACAGCTTTGCCCGCATGCTTCGCGAGGATAAACTAAAAGATATTGATATCATCATGAATTTTGGCGAGGGCTTTCTGTCCAGAAATCGGGAGGGGATCGTGCCGGCGCTTTGCGAGATCTTTCATCTTCCCTATACAGGGAGTGACGCCTTTGCCATGGTCCTCACTTTGGACAAGCATATAACCATGCTCTATGCAGAAAGCTTGGGAATACATACGCCGAAGGGGTTCCTTTATCAGCCGCAGTTTCACACGCTGGACGAACTGGAGACTCTCTCCGCCCAGGCCGGGATCACATATCCTTTGGTGGTGAAGCCTAACCGGGAAGGCACTAGCATGGGTCTGTCGCTGGTAAAAAATAAAGATGAGTTCTTGGCCGCTGTTGGACGGATCGTGCGGACTTACAAGCAGGAAGTGCGCTGTGACGAATATATTGGTGGGCATGAACTGGCGGTCCCTATCCTGGGAACCGGTGCAGAGGCAGAGGTCTTGGGAATCGTAGAGTATTGCGAACAGGATGGTGGCATCATGCCGTTTTACACTGCGGAGAAAAAAGAGCACGGAAACCACCGGACCGAGTGGAGATCATTTGGGAGAGAGACAGACCAAGCGATCATCGATATGGCTCTGCGGGTCCACCGTGGATTCCAGTGCTGTGATCTCTCGCGCATTGATTTGAAACTATACAACGGTGTTCCGTATCTGCTGGAAGTGACCCCTATCCCCTCGATGAACCGGGGCGGTACATTTGAGTTTTGTGCCGCCCGGAGGGGGATGTCCTATGCCGATCTGCTGAACGCAGTTTTGGAATCCGCCCTGCGGAGATATCCTGCTACTCGGTGATTGAGAATCGAATCAGGGTGATCCCGTGCCGGAGGAGGCGCTCGTCAGCAGGTGAGGTCGCTTTTGCAAAAGCATCTACGCCATCCGGGACAGGGCGCTGAAAATAAGCGCAGATCTTTTGAATGTATTGTCCCGCAAGGGCCAGCCGACGGCGGCCAAAGCTGGGATCCTCCTGGATATATTTCAGGAAAAGCGGGTAGACCTCCTCCAGTTCCCCTCTGTCATAAAGGAGCAGTGCCTTACCGATGAGGAGGTGGGGAAGCAAGATCGCATATTCCGCGGCATCTCCGCTGTTTGAAATCTTTTCTGCCTGCGCCAGCCGCTCCGCTGCGGCGTCGTAATGTCCGAGCTTTCTGTGGGCAGTCGCCTGATTGATTCGGATGGCGATTCTGGTAAACGCATCGTACTCTTCTCGGTAAGCCTCTTCAAAAAGGGAAAGTGCCCGTTCAAAATTGCCTCTCAGACACCAATAATCCCCCAGGCCATTGATGGGGACATAGATTGTTTCCGCTCCGAAACTGCGAAGGATCTCGGCGCTGTGCTGGTAATTGCTCCTTGCCTGCTCCAGATCTCCGTGGAGCAGAAGCTCCGCCGCAAGGTTGCACAAGGTCCTTGCCAGCTCCTTCTGATTCCCTATCCGCTCAAAATACACCCGTGCGCTCTCCATCAGGCTGATTCCATAAACACCCTTGTGCACAATCAGAGATTTTCTCAAAAGGACATAGTACTCGTCCTCTAAATGATACCGCTTGGCAATGTCCAGGGCCGCGTTAAAATGGAATTCATGCATTGGGTCGCAGAGCGTCTCTTCTATCGAGGTCAGGCAGGACAGTGTGCGGACCAGAATGGACGCGGCCTGGGGACCGGTCTCTTTTTGCAATTCGGATAAGAGCGTCCGTAGATGTTCCAGCGGCCGAGAGATCTCTCCCGATTCATACAGGACAACACAATAGCTGCATTGGGCGTCCATCCGTTCATATTTGGTGAGTTTTGCACGCTCCAAAAAAGTCTCGTATGCGGTGATCGCCTTAGAAAAATCAGAACAATAGCGGTAGCAGTCTCCCTCCAGCTGCCAGGTGCGGTTCAAATCGTTCGGTGTGCGAAGATCGGGGACAAGTTCACAAAGATCACGCATCCTGCGGAGCACCTTGACCGCGTCCCTGTATTGCATGATGGACATGAGTTCCATGCTCAGGCGCTCATACAGCTGCATGGCCTGTGCGCGGTTCATGGCCTCATCGTAGTAAAACGCGCTCTTTTTCAGACTGTTCAGACTGGCGCTGACCGCGCCCTCAGTTATCTGCCGCTGGCTGAGCTTCCAGAAATACTCGCCCAACCGGCTGTTCCAGAGGACGCTCTCTTCTTTGGATACAAGATCGCGGATGGAGAGTCTGGCGAATATGCTCTCGAATTCGTACAGATCGTCCACCTTGCGTTGGATGATCCTTGAAATGGAGAGGAGTCGTCTCAACTTGTCCTTTACCGCCCAGAAACCCAACGGGTCGGAAAGGAGCTGGGCCTCAAATTCCACGCCGATGACGCTGGAGCCGCGGAGCAATTCCTGTAGCGGGTGCTCCATCCGCGTATACTCCTCTGTCGCCGGAACAGGGCCGCAGGTGAGCAGTACCGTCCCATCTATACTGCCGCAGCAGTAGAATCCGTTTTCCTCATAAAGAAGGCCTCGGGCCTTCATGCGCTCGGTCAGGTTGATCAGCGTGGCTGGGTTTCCCATGGCGGCGTCAAGCAACAGGCCCCTCTGCCCCGGAGCCATGCGGAGCTTGCCCTGAAACAGTTCATTCTCCAAAAAGCGTTGGAGCCCCTCTCTAGACCAGGGGTGGAAGTACAGGTAGCATGTACTCTGCGGATACCGGGAGAAAAGCCCGATCAGCTGGTCGGCACTGCGGGTTTGGGTACCGGATTGGCTGCGCAAAACGCCGTCGGTGTGCAGACAGCAACAGAAACAGACGTTAAAGCTGCGGTATGGATCTAAAAGCAGGCGGAGCAGCTTGGTAGTAAACGACCATAGATCATCGTTAAAGGACTGGAGCCGGTTCAAAAAGATAATAGTACGTTTTTTTCCGCTGCACAGTTCCAAAATACTCCGAATCAATTGTTCCGGATAATTTAAGCCGTCTTTCATCTCGTGGCTGGGCAAAGCGGCATCTGGAGTGCTTTGCCGGAGGGCCTCCTCCATGGGCCAGAGGGAAAAACTGAATGCGTCTGGATGGACCGAAAGGATGGTCGCATCTGGGGCGGTCTCTTTGATGGTTTCGGCTGCGGCGGATAAAACGCTGTGTTTTCCCAGGCCCCTCTCCCCGGTCAAAATATAGACCCTTTGCCGTTCTCCTTTTCTAAGCTCCGAGAGCAAGCTTGAATAATCGTTCAGCTTCATGCCGACACTCCGAGTATCGTCTGAATTTCCCTATCCAGCCGTTCAAGCAGGCCGGCTAAAGAGGGAAACTCTATCTCCGGCGTCAGATCCAGCAGCAGCCCTCGGTTTTCCAGGCGATACTGGCACTTTAAGGCAGACCATGTGACGCAGCCCTGATAGGCGTGGTCGTCACAGGAGCGGCTTCCCGGGTGCATCCACAGACATACGCCGCTTTTCCCGAGGAGCTGTCCCACCTGGACTTGCAGCAGCACGGCAGCCCCGGATCGCAGACGTAGGAGCAGCTTATTGGACTGCCGGTCAGAGCGAAGCGTAAACTTGTATTGGGATGCGCAGCGATCCAGGATCTGAACGAGTCCATCTGCGAGCGACTCATATAAAAAGGTGCCAGAGTCATCTTTCGGCTTTTTTCCCCGTATTACTTCATATATAAAATTGGAGTACGCCTCTGGTTCAGGGAATTCCGCTGCGCTTGAGTAAACAAAATTGCGATTCAACCCCGGAAGCGTTACATCATCAAACTTGAAAATATACATGAAATTTTCCTTGAAAAGGTTCTCAGAGAGAATGATCTGCGATTCATAGCGTGTAACAGGCTTTTCAACATATGCGTTTGACAGGAACAGGATGCAGCAATTGGATTCCTGAAGATAGATCCTGTGCAATTCCTGATCCAGAATTTTTCCGACCATCTTAGCCTGTGCGTTTCGGTCATAGTATACACGCATTTTTTGGGACTGCAGCCGTGCGACGAACCGCTCCACATAAGGCCGCTGTTCACTGGCGTAAGAAACCGCAACATCATATTTTTGGCGTTCCATATTTCTCCCACTCCTGTCAGTCTGATCAGACCTTATTTTACCGCTTGTAACAAAGGATAGTAATTATTTGATGCCACAATAAGTGATAATAAGAGATTATCCT
>NZ_QQRQ01000005.1 GCF_003425665.1 Evtepia gabavorous | reverse complement strand
CAGGCAGGCAGGCAGGCAGGCAGGCAGGCAGGCAGGCAGGCAGGCAGGCAGGCAGGGTAATTCCTGCCTTTTAGTGCTGTCTAAAACCGCATATTACCAGACAAAAAACGTCCGCCGCGACACAGAGAAACTGTGTTGCGGTGGGCGTTTTTTGCGTGTGTCTCAGCGTTTGTTTGGGGCAAAATGCGGCGCTGCCGCAGAAAAGGAGGAAGGTTATCCATGAAAGGAAAACGAATCTGGAGCGGTCTGCTGGCACTGGTGTTCTGCCTGGGGCTGCTGCCCGCCACTGCCCTGGCGGCAGGGAATTTTACCGTGACAAAATTAGATGGAGAAACAGTCGCAGGAAGTGAAAATGCCGAGAACTACACCAAAGAGTATACCGTCACTGAGGATGTCACCGTCGCCGGCAGAACGAGAAATGAGCGACTGATTGTAAAAGAAGAGGCTACGATTACACTGAACAATGCTAATATGAGCTTGAATGAGTGCAAAGGAAGCCCCATTGAGATTGCCGAAGGGGCTTCTGCCACACTGATTTTAGAAGGGGAAAACACCTTGTCCGCCTTTGCGGATGGGCCTGGTATTTTGGTGAACCAGGGGGCAACCGTGACAATTCAATCCCAATCTGACGACAACACTGATCGCCTAACTGTTTCCGGGGCAAAGGCCGGTACCTATGTCAGTGCAGAAATGGGCGGTGGCGGTGGTTCTATTACCACAGATGGCTACGCCGGCATCGGCGGCCCCAATTTTGATGAGGCCACAAACTACACCGGCGCCATCAATATTGAGAGTGGAACAATCACCGCCACTGGCTACAGCTACGGCGCTGGCATTGGCGGCGGAAATTTCAGTTCCGGCGGCACCATCAATATCTCCGGCGGTGTGGTCACCGCGCTTAGCGGCGGCACAGACCCCGATGGCTGGGTAGGCGTTCCGGCAGATACAAAAATGGGAGCCGGTATCGGCGGAAGCCAGGGCTGCGGCAGTGGCGATATCAACATCTCCGGCGGCATCGTGAAGGCCTACGGCGGATACGGCTGCCCCGGTATCGGCGGCGCGCCCTGTGATGTGACCATTTCCGGCAATGCAGAGGTCACTGGCTACGGCGGTGACCTGGCGGCAGGTATCGGTGGATATGACAAAGACAAGGGTGAGTCAAACGAGGTCACGATCTCTGACACCGCCACGGTCACCGCCTGCGGCGGCAAAGGGGCTGCCGGCTTGGGGGAAGGCTCCGGCGATTCTGCCGCCCAATTTACCCTGACGATTGCCTCTGGCGCAAATGTGACAGCCTATTCCGACGGGGCAAAAGCCGCCATGACCGGCACACCCACCCCCACCCCCGGCAGCGCCCCCGTTGTCAATATGAAGTTTGATCCCGATTTGACCATCCCTTCTCAAGTGGGGGATATCTCCCTGACCCTGACGGGGACAGAAGCAAGCAACACCAAGACGCTGACCGTGCCCAAGGGATACCGGGCGGCAGCCGCCACTCTCCCCGCCGGAATATACAACGCAAACGCAACCATAGGCCAGGAAATTCCCCTTCTGGGCCTGGAGGGCGCGCCTATCGAGTCCAGCCCAGATTATGCCAAGGTAGTGCTGGTGTCCATTCCCCAAGTCCCCAGCGCCCCGCAGGACCTGGAAGCTGTCTCTGGAGACGGGGAAGTGACCCTCACCTGGAGGGCACCGGAGAAGGCTGGCACCGGTCCGGTCACCGGGTACACGGTCTGTTGGAGTACCACGAAGCCCACCGGTGAAAATCCGACTTCTGGGGACACGCTGGAAACCAAGGCTGACGTTACGACAGCCACAGTTACCAATCTGACCAACGGTACCACCTATTATTTCTGGGTCGTGGCGAACAACCACGCCGGTACCGGAGCCGCCAGTGAGACGGCGGCTGCCATCCCGCTGGCGCCCGGCGGAGCCGTACAGGTGGACAGCGCGGACGGGCTCAAAGCGGCGCTGGAGAATGACGCAGTCACTGACATTGAGGTGGTCGGCAGCTTTGCCTACGACGACAGCATTCCCCAAGAGAAAAACATCACCATAAAAAGCAGTATGACCCTGACCTTACAATACAGTTCTGGATTTTATACTCCCTACGGCGCGACAGTCTGTAATTCCAATATCCGGGTGGAACAGGGCGGCACAATTGCCTTTATGGATACTTGTTGGTGGTCCTTCAGCAGCCCCAGCCTCCACAGTTACCTGCTGATGAACGGAGCCTTTACGCTGGAGGAAGGCGCATCTGCTATTGCAAAGAATGACGGGGATTCAAGAAACACGAAGCCCGGCTATATCCTCTTCCGTGGAGATTTTACAAACAACGGCAGCTTTGTCAATGAGGCTACAACCGGTACGAAAGTTTATTTGAACTACGGTACTGCGCCGGGAGTTTTTACAGATAACCAGACCACCGGATTTTCTCCCAAATACAACCTATGTATCAGCACTCCCAGTTCAATAGAGTCCCCAAAATCAAACGATGATCTTGCCAATCTGGCAATCCCCTTGACCGGTATCGAGGGAGGTGCTTATGTAGGCGGACAGCTAAAGGCCGTGGTGGATGGCTTTGGTTCAGTGGAACAGGGCGGTCCTTTCTCCGTCATCTGGAACGACACCGGCGCAGCTACTAACGAGCCGTACACCGTCCAAGAGACCGATAAGGGCCAACAAGTTACCGCGGCGTTGGATGGAAATGGGGAACTGGGGCAAGACTATGGTTATTTCCTTGTCTCGGAGACAGAAAATGGTCCTATGGCTTACCAGATTTTTAAGTTTAGTACTACATCTGTAAGCGAACAGATTGCCGATTTCGCGGTCAAATTAGATGTGAACGGCGGTGACACGTTGGAGGAATCTGTCTTGATCCCCAACGCGGAGGGCAAACTGTCCGTCCTTCCTACCCCCACCCGCAGCAACCACACGTTTGATGGCTGGTTCACTGCGGCCACCGGCGGCGAGAAGGTCACAACCGATACCGTGTTTACCCAGGACACCACCATTTATGCCCACTGGACCGCAGTGTCCTCCGGCGGCTCCTCCCGCCCCACCTATCCGCCCACTGTGACAGACACCGCCGGCGGCGACACCTCCGTGGCCCCTGCCCGCCCCCACAAGGGCGACACCGTGACCATCACCCCCAAGCCCGACCAGGGGAACGAGGTGGACAGCGTCACCGTCACGGACCGCAACGGCGATCCAGTCAAGGTCACGGACAAGGGGGACGGAACGTATACCTTCACCCAGCCCACAGGCAAGGTGACGATCTCTGTTACCTTCCGGGACAAGGAAATCCCCGGCCTGCCGTTCGTGGATGTTGCGCCTGACGCGTGGTATTTCGACGCGGTGAGATATGCCTATGAAAATAGTCTCATGGTGGGGACATCGCCTAACGCGTTCTCTCCCAACGGCATGACGACCCGGGCCCAGATCGTGACCATCCTGTGGCGGCTGGTGGACAGCCCGGCGGGGGAGGCCCCAGTGGACTTTGCGGATGTGGACCCCGCCGCCTGGTACGGCGAGGCGGTTCGCTGGGCGGCCGGCCAGGGCATCGTGGGCGGCTACGGCAACGGGAACTTTGGTCCCAATGACCCTGTCACCCGGGAGCAGCTGGCGGCGATCCTCTATCGGTTTGCCCAGCACATGGGCTATGACACCGAGGGACAGGCCGACCTGTCCGGGTTCACCGACCTGGCACAGGTGAGCACCTACGCCCGGGAGGCCATGGCATGGTGTGTGGATGCCGGTCTTCTCTCCGGCACCTCTCCCACCACCCTCTCCCCCCGCGGCCAGGCGACCCGGGCCCAAACAGCGGCTGTACTGATGCGTTTGTGCCAAGGGTACGGCATGTAAGTACGCGGCCAGATCAAGGCGTAAAAAAAGACATCTGCTTAGGCAGATGTCTTTTTTTGCAAGCATAGGCTGCAAGCAAACTTTTTTCAAATCAGCAAAATGTACAAAACGGCGGTGAGTTCACATGGGACTCACCGCCGTTGGAGCAGGTAAAGGGAGTCGAACCCTCCTATCAAGCTTGGGAAGCTTGCGTTCTACCGATGAACTATACCTGCGTTGAAAGCTCCCTTAGTATAGCACGACCAGGAAAAAAATGCAAGAGAAAAGTTTCGGCCTTTTTTGCGCTGCGGGCCCGAAGGAACACCTGGCAGCCCGGCGCAATAGAATGGAATACCAGGCGCCGGAGACTCTTGGTTTACGGCAGCGCTGGCCACGGGTGTTTTGTTTGCCCTATTTGTGACGAATCGGAGGGGCCCGTCATAGTATGGGGAGGCAAGAGCGCCAGTCTGATGAAGTCAGAGGAGGTAATACCATGAATGAAAGGGTTGTACCCGGGCCCGTGCAGGACAGCTGCGGTATCCGGGAGGCCGTGTGTATCCATACAAAAAAGATCTATGACAGCTGTCGGGACAAAGACTGCATTGAGGACCTGCGGGTGTATCCCACCCGTTCCTCCCAGGCGGTCATTGACCGGGCCCTGAGTGTCCGGGGCGGCCGGGCGGAGCTGCTGCAGGCTTACATCGATGTGGAGCCCGCCAGCTATAACCGGGGATTTTTCAGCGTGGATATCCGGTACTACTATCGGATCACTGCGGAGGCCTTTGTGGGGGGCTCCCGGCCGGCGGAGATCAGCGGGTTGGCGGTCTTCGACAAACGGGTTCTGCTCTTCGGCAGTGAGGGCAACGCGAAGATTTTCACCTCCCGTTACCGCCCTGAGGAGCCCGACTGCCAGGGCCTGGGCCGGAGCAATCTCCCCGAGGCTGTGGTGGAGGCGGTGGACCCCATTGTTTTGAGCTTGAAGCTCATTGATCCCTGCGATTTTGTCTGCCCACCCCCCTGCCCGCCCCCTTGCAATCCCTGCAATCCCTGCCCCCCGCCGCCTCCACCCCCCTGCGGGTGCTGCGCGGAGAACGAGCTGACGGAAATTCCCCCCTGCATCAGCGCCTGCTTCGACTGCGAGCTGGCCTTCGACGGGGGCTGCCGGCGGCTCTATGTGACCCTGGGGCAGTTCTCCATGGTCCGGCTGGAGCGGGATTCCCAGTTGCTCATCCCCATGTACGACTACTGCATGCCCACCCGGGAGTGTGCCGGCGGCGATGAGGATGGGGACGACGATCCCTGCGAGATCTTCCGCCAGATTCGCTTCCCTGTGGGCGAGTTCTTCCCCCCCAGCACCCTGCCGGGGATGGAAGAGGAGGAAAACTGCGGCGGCGGCGCCAGCTGCAGCTGCTGCCGTTAAGCGGGCCGGAAGGCCTTGGAGCGGCGCGGAACAGGCGCAACCGGCTGACCAAACTTTGGTCAGCCGGTTTTTTGTTGGCGGGGGAGGGAAGGACTTAGTGGGCCGGGTTGGTGCAAAACCGCATTAGAACAGCGGCGGTTTGAGCCCGGGTGGCGGTGCCCTGGGGCAGCAGGGTGTCTTGGCTTACCCCGGTGAGAAGCCCGGCTTCTGCGGCCCAGGCCACGGCGTCCCGGGCATAGCCGCTGATCTGGCTGGCGCCCTGATACCCGGAGAGGTCCGTGGTTTGCGTGGTGTCGTATCCCTTATATTGGGCATACCGAAGGAAAAAGACCGCCATCTGTTCCCGGGAAACGGCAGCGTCAGGGGAAAACGTGGTGGGACTGGTGCCCTGGGCGATCCCTGCGGCGTCGGCCCAGCCGACCGCCTCGCGGTACCAAGCGGTGTCGGCCACATCCGCATAGGAGAGGCCGGTGTCTGCGGCAGGGCACCCCTCCAGCCGCCAGAGAAGGGTGACTGCCTGGGCCCGGGTGGTGACCGCCTGGGGGGCAAACCGGTCTTGAGAGACCCCGGCCATGAGCTGGTGGGTGAGGACATAGTCTATGGCCTCGTGATACCACTGGGTGGGGTCCAAATCAGAGAAAACCCGGGCGGGGCAGGTGTCCCCACCGTCACAGGGGAGGGGGGAAAAGGTGACGGTGATGGTCACCCGGCCGCTGGGCTGAGAGAAGGTGTAGGTGCCGTTCCCGTGGTCGGTCACCGGAAGGGCGGTGCCGTCCCGCTGGGTGACTGTCACTTGTTCCACCTGGTAGCCCTGGTCGGGGACGGGGGTAATGGTTACGGTGTCGCCCCGTTTGGGCCGGGTGGGAGAGACGGAGAGGGCACCGTGTATAGGCTCTGTCAGAATCGGGGGATACCGGGTGGGGCCGGAGGAGGCGGGCCGGCTCACCGTGACGGTGCAGGCGGCGGAGGCCTCCCCTGCCCTGGCGGTGATGGTGGCGGTTCCCGGCCCGACCGCGGTGACCAGACCGGCCTGGTCCACCACGGCAACCGTCTGGTCGCTGGAGGTCCAAGTGACGCGCGGCTCGGTGGCATCCGCCGGGAGAACAGAGGCCTGAAGGGCTGCGGTGCCGCCTGTGGTGAGGGAGAGCGCGCTCTGATCCAGGATTACCTGTTCCACAGGGATGGTGGTGACGGGGATGATCTGCACATAGGGGTTTTGGAAGACGCTGGCGGTCAGGTCGTCTCGGTCAACCTTGCCGGCGCTGCCGGCCTCTGCGCCGGCTGTCACCTGATAACTGTCTGTATAGGTTAATGTGGGCAGGGCGGTGTATGCAGAGGAGGCGGCCTGAACTGTCACCGTGCTGTCGGCAATCTCCACCGTGCCGGAGGAAGCGGAGATGCCCTTGGGGCCGGAGCAGGTGATGGAGACCTGGGCGCTGTTTTGTACGGTGATCTTGGTCTCGGAAGAGGAGGTACTGTTTATGATGCCGGCGTACGTGGCGGTAATCTCCAGCGCGCTGGCGTCAATGAGGATGCTGCCTTGGGAACTTCCGATGCCGACAGCGCCGGATACGGCGGTTTCCCCGCGGATGGTCAGAAGAGACAAGGCAGAATCTCCCTGTCCCATGGAGATGGCTGCATAATTTCGGGTGGTATCGGTGGCTTGGGCGATGGTTTTTCCGGTGCTGTCAATGGTGATTGGGCCGGAGAATGCGTTGAGACCGCCGGTGGTGCCGATGGCGGTGACGCGGGCCTGGTCGGAAATGGCAATCCCGCGGTTGCCGTTTATGGCAATGCCGGCGGGATTTTCCACGGTGACGGTGGCGGACCCGGTGATCTGAATCTGCTGCAAAGCGGACAGGCGTTCCGCAGTGACGGATGCGCGGCCGGAAATGACCAGATCTCTTGCCCGCTGGGCTTCCTCCGTGTTGGGGTCTCCTCCCGTGGACAGGGAGCCGGACGTCACCTGGGCGCTGCCTGTGATGCAGATGCCGCCGTACCGGGTGGAGATGGAGGACCCGTTGGTGTTTATGGTGCCGCCCTGGAGGCGGATGTCACTTGTTACTTGGGGGTCTGTGGCGCTGTCGGGTTGTACCGTGATGATGCCTTCTGCGCTGCTGTGAATGGAGCAGGAGCCTGGGCCAGTGATGGTGATGGCCCCGGGGGTGACGCCTTGGATGCCCACGTCGGTGGGGGAGTCTTTCGTGCCAATGGTGTTTTCTCCCACCAAGTGGATGGTGGTCTCTCCAGGCACAAGGAGGTAATCCGGCAGCGCCGCCGCGCGCAGGGTGAGCGTCCCGTCCTTGTAATAAATATTGTAGTTGTCTGCGTTGGCACCCTGAGTGGTGACGGTTTCGCCGCGGACCAGGTAATAGGTATCTTTTTGGATTTCCGTCCCGTCGTGACTGCCGATGTGCAGGGTTTCAATGGGAGGGTAGGGGTAAACAGCGGCCCACGCGGCGGGAGCCAGCAGAAGGCACAGCACCAAGGCGGTGCAGGGGGGCAACAGCCGTCGTTTCATGTTGTGTTCTCCTTTTGTTTCAAAAAGTGTACGTTTGCAAACAAAAGAATCGAAATGGAAATGGGGGAGAAATGCCTTGAAAAAAGAGATTTTTTCGGCTATTATAAAAATGGCAAGAGATTATTTCGGCAATTTGTAAACGTACACCTTTTCAAATTATCCCATGGGTCTGGAGGGTGTCCCTGCTTGAGACGGAGGGAAAAAGGGCTTGTCCTTTTTGGGGAAACTGGCTATAATAAAACAATCCATAACCCTGGAAGGGAAGGAGTGACAGCCCATGAGCCGGACTGGATTTATCCATGACAAACTGGACATCAAGTTTTTGATCCTGTATCTGATGGCCCGGGTGGCCTCGCCGGTGGATTTTGCCACGCTGGCGGACCTGACCTTTTGTGATGACGGGGTGGAGTATTTTGACTTTGCCGCGTCGGTGGCGGAGTTGGTGGAGACGGGACACCTCCAGCTGGAGGGAGAACGCTATACCATCACCGAGAAGGGCCGGCGCAATGGGAAAATCTGTGAGAGCAGCCTGGCCTTCTCCGTCCGGCGGAAATGTGACCGGAACCTGGCCCGGGTCAACGGCGTCCTCCGCCGGGACGCCCAGGTGCGGGCGGAGATCCTTCCCCGGGAGGACAGCGGGGTCACCCTGCGGCTGATCCTGGACGATGACAAGGGGAATATTATGACCCTGGACATGCTGACGGTGTCCGAGGAGCAGGCCGGCCAGCTGGCGGAGAACTTCCGGGCCCAGCCGGAAAAGCTCTATGAGAGCATTCTGCAAACCCTGTTGGAAAATCAGGAGGAATAACCGGCCCCTGCGGCAGCAGGGCCCTGTAACCGATGAAAACCGACCAGCGGAGTATCCTCTGCCGGTCGGTTTTTTGGTTCTGTTCCGTTGTCATTCGGGGGAAAGGGAGGGGGAGGGGGAGGGCCCCTTGTTCTGGCGTTGAGAAATGCGGTGGAAACGCATTCAGACGCCCGAACCCGGCGGCACTGCTTGGATGTTTCCGTCGGATCGGCCATTATTTTTTGGTGTTTTTTCGGGAAAAGAAAGAAATTCCGGGCTTTTTGTGGCAATGTTGGCCCCAATTTGGTATACTACGATTATATGGAGTGGAGCCGGCAGCTTGGCTCCGGCCAAAAACCCGGGCCGCTGCCCGGCGGGGACATGCCTCCGCCGGCGGTGTGCCCCGAAGGAGGACGACGTGTACAAACCCACCCACGCGGCCCAGCCGGACCGGCGCCCCCTGTGGGAGGCCCTGATTCTGGCGGCCCTTCTGGCCCTGTTTTTGGCCATCCAGCTGCCCAAGCTGGACAGCGTCCCCTGGGACCAGTATGAGTCCTGGCGTCAGTCGGACACGTACAGCATCGCGGTCAACTATGTCCAGTACGGTATGGATCTGCTCCACCCCCAGCTGAACTATGACGGGGTGTCGGAAAACTACGCCCAGCTGGAGCTGCAGATCGTCCCCTATCTCTCCGCGCTGGTGTTTCAGCTGACAGGCACCATGACCCCGGTGGTGCCCCGGCTGCTGTGTATGCTGTTCTTTTTGGGCTCGGCCTGGTTCCTGTACCGGCTGATGCGAGGGATCTCCGGCCGGTGGCCTGCACTGGTGGGGCTGGGGATCTACCTTTTTTTGCCCCTGTCGATGATGACCGCCCACGTGATCCAGCCGGAGGCCTGCGCCCTGTTTTTTTACTGTGGCGGGGTGTGGCTGCTCTGGCGTTTCCAGCAGACCAGGCGGCTGGCCTTCCTGTGGGGGGCCTCAGCCATGACCGCCGTGGCCATTATGGAAAAGACCCCGGTGGCCTTTGTGGGGCTGGTGTTTCTGTATGTGCTCTTTTCCCTGGGGGGCCTGGCCTGCCTGCGCTCTCCGGTGTTCTACGGCTGCGGGCTGCTCACCCTGGGGCCGCCGGTGGCGCTGATCCTGTATACCTCCCACCACTCGGTGTTCCGCTTTGTGGATGGCATTGGCCTCAAGCACATTTTCAGCAAGGAGATTCTCTCCATCTTTACCGCCGAGGGGCAGCAGTTTTTCTGGGAGGCGCTCCCCTCCCGCTTCGGCTGGGGCGCGGTGATTTTGGGCTGTGTGGGGCTGTTTTTTGCCGTGCGGCGTAAGCTCCACTTTTATGGGGTGTGGGCTCTGGCCTTTGCCCTGGAGTGTGTCACCATTGTGGCAGTGATTCGCTTCCCCTATTATCTGGTGTTCCTGCTGCCGCTGTGCGGCGCCCTCTCTGCGGTGGCGGTCCAGTCTTTGGCGCGCCTCCGCCTTCCCCTGGCGGCGGTGGCCTGCGCGGCGGTGGCGGTGACGACGGTGCAGGGAAACCTGGCCCTGTGGCCTCAAACCCAGGCGGACCCTATTATTGCGGAGGTGGGTCAGTTTATCCAGGCGCACACCCAGCCCGACGAGGGGGTTGCCATCGGCGTGAACAACCCGTCCTACCTGAACGCCGCCAACCGCCGGGGATACCGGGCAAACATCGCCTATTATGACTACATTCCCACCGGGCCGGAGGCGGAGGTCACCTATTTTATCGAACACGGCGTGCGCTGGTTCGTGGTGGTCCAGGGGTGGGTTTACAATGACGAGGACGGGGCTTACCGGACCTATCTGCGGGAGCAGTTCCCCGTGGCGGCCACCGGGACCAACTGCGTGATCTATGATCTGCAGGGAGAGTGAGGCGTCGGCAATGATGCGTTGGGTGCAGGCGATCTGGCACCGCTTTGAAAAAATCATTCGTTATCTATTTTGTTCTATCATCTCCACCGTGTTTGATGTGGCCATTGTCTGGTGCCTGTACCATTTGGCGGGGGTGTCCCTGGTGGTGGCCAACACAGTGGGCGTAGTGGCCGGGTTTCTCATCAGCTATGTGCTCTCGGCCCGGCAGGTGTTTGAGACCCGGTATGACGCGGCCTCCTTCGCCATCTTTTTTGCCACCTTCCTGATGGGGCTGGTGTGTGCCGACGGGCTGATCCTGTGGACCGAACACCTGGTCTCCCCCTTCCTGCCCAAGGGCTGGGCGTTTTTGGTGAGTAAGGGGGTATCCATTGTGGGGCCCTTCTTCCTGATGTATTTTGTGCGGAAATATGCTTTCCAAAAGCTGGAGAGCAAGAGAAAGGGGTCGTAGGATGCCAACCTTGTTTGTCTATCTGCCCTGCTACAACGAGGCGGGAAACCTCCGGCGGCTGACCGAGGAGTGGCTGGCCGAGGCGGAGGCGCTGGCCCGGACAGGCTACCAGCTGACAGTGATCCCGGTGGATGACCGAAGCACCGATGACACGCTGGCCATTGCCCGCCAGCTGGCGCAGGAGCAGGCGCGGGTCCGGGTCATTGCCCACGCAGTCAACCAAAACCTGGGGGGTGTGGTAAAGACCGCCATCGGGGACTTCCTCCAGATGTCCCAGTCGGGGGACCTGATGTGCCTCATGGACGGGGACGACACCCATAAGCCCCGGTTCATCCACGGGATGCTGGCGAAAATTACCCGGGAAAAACAGTGCGTCATCGCCTCCCGGTATCAGCCGGGGGCCCGGGTCCAGGGGCTCCAGGCCAGCCGAAAGCTCTTCAGCGACGGCGCTCGCCTCTACTACACGTTGGTCCTCCACGTCCCTGGGGTGAAGGACTATACCTGCGGCTACCGGGTGTATACCCGCCCCGCCCTCCAGGCAGGGGTGGCGCGCTATGGACAGGCGCTGGTGGAGAAGAAGAGCTTTGCCTGCATGATGGAGCTGCTCTACAAGCTCTACCGCTGCGGCTGTACCTTTGCCGAGGTCCCCTTTACCCTGTACTACGACAGCAAGGAGGGAGAGAGCAAGATGAACCTGGGCAAGACCATCCGGGACAGCTTCCTCACAGCTTTGAGGCTGCGGGTGCGGGGATGAGATCACAGGAGAAAGCCTGGACAAAAACCAGTGGAAAAAGAGAAAAACCGCCTGACAGAGCAATGCTCTGCCAGGCGGTTTCTGTATGGTGCCATTAAAACAGCGGCGCGAACAGCCGGTAAATGGATTGGAGCAGCCGGCGGAACAGGGGAAGGGTGCGGCAGTCTGCCAGGGTGATCTCCTGGCAGACCTCCAGGGTCTGGAGAAAGTCGTCCCGGACCGAAAGGACGGCGGGGTCGCCGCAGAGCCAGACGCCGTTTTCAAACTGGAGATAGAAACTCCGGTAGTCCAGGTTGCAGCTGCCCACCGAGGCGTAGAGATCATCTGCCACCACGGTCTTGCTGTGGATAAAACCGGGGGTAAATTCATAGATGCGGGCTCCCGCCTCCAACAGCACGGGGTAGTTGGACTGGGTCACGGCGAAGACCACCTTCTTATCAGGGATATGGGGGGGCATGATTCGCACATCCACCCCGGACCGGGCGGCGGTGCACAGGGCGGAAGTGATGGTCTCGTCAATGGCCAGGTAGGGGGTGGTGAGGTAGAGGTACCGCTTGGCCTTGGTGATCATTTGCAGGTGGAGGTCGGCGCAGACGGTGTCGGCGGGGTTGGGGGTGTCGGTATAGGGGACCACGATGCCGCCGGTGGTGTTCAGGGGAGGCAAGGTCCGGGGACGGAAGAGCCGGAAGTCGGACCGGGGATTCTGGTGGTCCCACATGGTCAGGAAAAAGACCGTGAGGCTCCACACCGCCTCCCCCCGGAGGCGGAGGGCGTTGTCCTTCCAGTAGCCGAAGCGTTCCTTCCGGTCAATGTATTCGTCGGCCATGTTCAGGCCGCTGACAAAGCCGGTCACCCCGTCAATGACGCAGATTTTCCGGTGATCCCGGTTGTTCTGGTGAATGGAGAGCACCGGCAGCAGGGGCTGGAACACCCGGCAGAGGATGCCCCGGGCGTGGAGCTGGTCCGGGTAGTTGATGGGCAGGGTGGCGGCGGAGCCTACCCCATCGTAGATCACCCGGACATCCACGCCCTGGGCGGCTTTGCGGGTGAGGATGTCCAGGACGTCCGACCACATGGACCCCTCGGCGATGATGAAGTATTCCAGAAAGATATAGTCTTTCGCCTGTTCCAGCTCCTCCAGAAAGTTGGGGAAAAAGGACGCGCCGGAGGAAAAATACGCGGTCTCCGTGTTGGTGTAGGCCGGGCACAGGGCGGCGTGCCCCAGGTACCAGGCCTGCTGCATGGCGTCGGGCCCATACCGCATCAGGTCCGTGGTGGACAGCCGGGAGGGCAGCTGGCGCTTGAGGGTCCGCCGGGTCTCCTCCCGGTGGTAGTGGGGGTCGCGGGCGCCGCCCAAGATAATGAACATGACCCCGCCGATCAGGGGGACCAGGAGGATGGGGATGATCCAGGCAATTTTATAGGCCAGCTTGGATTTCCAGGTGGAGATGAACAGTGCCATCACCAAGCTGACCAGCACGCAGATCCAGTAGAAGTAGACGAAATACTGGGAAAAGAGGACCAGCAGCACCACATAGATGGCAAACTGCAGGGCAATGCCGGCGGCAATGAGGAACATGCGCTGCCGGCGGGGGGAAAAGGCGCTGTGAACTTTTTGCTGGACTCGTTTCATAGGGATGGTAGGCCTTTCTTATGGAGAGGGCGGAGGGTCATTGGAGCACCACATTTTCCTCCCCCAGCAGCTCTTTCAGCTCCTGGAGCAGGGCGGGGTGGAGCAGGCACCGGGCCCCCAGCCGGCGCTTGGAGTCGGACAGATAGAGCACGGCGGTCTGCTGGCCGGGGAAGAGGACAAAGAGGTTGCGTACCCGGGTGAGCAGGGGATCGTCGCTCCGGGCAAAGCGCAGATAGAGCTTCCCGGAGAGGGGAGCGGCAGCGCCGGCCGGTTCCGGGACCTGGCTGAGGGGGGTGACCCGGTCACACATGAGCTGGGGGGCTTTCTCGTCCCGGACGGAGATTCTGCCCTCTGTCAGGATGGGCAGGTTGACCTGGAGGTAGCTGCCGCTCTCCTCCAGCACCCGGGAGAAGACCAGCAGCTCCAGGGAGCCGGTGTCGTCCTCCAGGGTCACATAGGCCATGAGGGAGTTGTTCTTGGTGGTCTTGGTCTTGGCCGCGGCCACCACCCCGGCCAGGAGGATGCGCTGGCCGTCCTGGAACTGGGTGGGGCCCTCCTCCTGGGCGAAGTCCTCCAGCACCGAGGCGATGGGGACCGCTCCCTGGGCCCGAACCGTATCCCGATAGGCGTCCATGGGGTGGCCGGAAAGGTAGAGACCGGTGACCTCCTTTTCCATGGTCATCAGCTCCTCTTGGGAGAACTCCGGCAGGTCCCGGAGGACCAGCTCCACGGGTTCCGGCTTTTCCTGCCCCAGGGAGAAGAGGTCAAACTGTCCCTCCAGGTTTTTCCGGCGGTTCCGGGTGAGGCTGTCGATGAGCTGCTCATAGGCGTCCAGCAGCTGGGACCGCCGCACGCCCATGGCGTCAAAGGCCCCTGCCCGGATGAGGCTTTCCAGCACCCGCTTGTTCAGGTCCTCGTCCAGCAGCCGCTGGCAGAAATCCGGGAAGGAGGTAAACGGGCCATCTGCCTGGCGCCGGGCCAAAACCGCGTTGGTGAAGCCCCGACCCACCCCCTTCAGGGCGGCCAGGCCAAAGCGGATGTCCCGCCCGGCCACAGTGAAGTCGGGACCGGACTGGTTGATGTCCGGGGGGAGCAGGCGGATGCCCAGGCTTCGGCACTCGGCGATGTATTCCGCGATCTTTCCCTGGGAGTCCAGCACCGAGGTGAGCAGGGCGGCCATGTACTCCCGGGGGTAATGGCACTTAAACCAGGCGGTTTGGTAGGCCACAATGGCGTAGCAGACCGCGTGGGCCTTGTTGAAGGCGTAGTTGGCGAAATCGGTGATCTCGTCGTAGATGCTCTCCGCCACGTCCTGGGGGATGCCGTTTGCCGTGCAGCCGGTGATTCCCCGGTCCGGGTCCCCGTGGAGGAAGGCCTCCCGCTCCCGCTGGATGTCTTTCATCTTCTTTTTGGACATGGCCCGGCGGACCATGTCGGCCTGTCCCAGGGAGTACCCCGCCAGCCGGCGGAAGATTTCAATGACCTGCTCCTGGTAGACGATGCAGCCGTAGGTGTTGGAGAGAATGGGAACCAGGGAGGGGTGCTTATAGGAGACGCTGTCCGGGTTGTGCTTGGAGGAGATGAACCGGGGGATGGATTCCATGGGGCCCGGCCGGTAGAGGGCGATGATGGCGGTGATGTCCTCAATGTCCTTGGGCCGCAGCCCCACGCACACCCCGGTCATCCCCGCCGATTCCATCTGGAAGACGCCGCAGGTCCGGCCGTCGGAGAGCATTTGGAAGGTCTCCGGGTCGTCGTCGGGAATGGCGTGCAGGTCAAAGTCGGGGGTATGGCTGCGGACCATCTGCACCGCGTCGTCCAGGACGGTGAGGTTGCGCAGGGCCAGGAAGTCCATCTTCAGCAGTCCCAGCTCCTCCAGGGTGGTCATGGTGTACTGGGTAACCACGGCCTCGTCGTTTTTGGCCAGGGGAACGTAGGTGTCCACCGGGTTGCGGGTGATGACCACCCCGGCGGCGTGGGTGGAGGCGTGGCGGGGCATGCCCTCCAGGCCTTTGGCGGTGTCGATGATCTTTTGTACGGTGGGGTCACTCTCGTACATCTCCCGCAGGGGCTTGGACAGGGACAGGGCGGAGGCCAGGGTCATGTGCAGGGAGTTGGGCACTTGCTTGGCGATGGCGTCCACCTCGGCGTAGGGGACGTTCAGGGCCCGGCCCACGTCCCGGATGGCCCCCTTGGCGGCCATGGTGCCGAAGGTGACGATTTGAGCCACGTGGTCGGCCCCGTATTTTTGGTTGACATAGTCGATGACCTCGCCCCGGCGGCGGTAGCAGAAGTCCACGTCGATGTCGGGCATGGAGACCCGTTCCGGGTTCAGGAACCGCTCAAAGTACAGGGAGTACTTCATGGGGTCCACGTCGGTGATGTCCAGGCAGTAGGCCACCATGGACCCGGCGGCGGAGCCCCGGCCCGGCCCCACGGGAATGTCGTGGGACTTGGCGTAGCCGATGAAGTCGGAGACAATGAGGAAATACTCCACAAAGCCCATCTGCCGGATCATGTCCATCTCGTAGGCCAGCTGTTTTTCATATTCCTCGCTGCCCTGGGGATAGCGCCGGGCAAAGCCCTGGCGGCAGAGGGTCTCAAAGTAGGCGTCCCCGTCGGTGTAGCCCGGGGGAAGCTTGAATTCTGGCAGGTGATAGACCCCGAACTGAAAGTCCACGTTGCAATCCGCCGCGATTTTGGCGGTGTTTTCCAGGGCCTCGGGCCAGTCGGGAAAGAGGGCGGCCATCTCCTGCTCGGATTTCAGGTAAAACTCCTGGGTTTCAAACCGCATCCGGTTGGGGTCCTCCACCGTCTTGCCCATCTGGATGCACATGAGGACGTCCTGGATGGCGGCGTCCTGCCGGGTGAGGTAGTGGGCGTCGTTGGTGGCCACCAGGGGGATGCCCGTCTCCTGGTGGAGGGCGACCAGGCCCTGGAGGACCTGCTTTTGCTGGGGGATGCCGTGGTCCTGCAGTTCCAGATAGTAGTTGTCCGGGCCAAACAGGTCCCGCATGGCCAGGGCGTGGGCCTTGGCCCCGGCGTAGTCCCCGGCCAGCAGCAGCCGGGGGAGCTGACCGGCCAGGCAGGCGGACAGGGCGATGATCCCCTCGTGGTACCGGGTGAGCAGCTCCCAGTCCACCCGGGGCTTGCCGTAAAAACCCTCCGTGAAGCTCCGGCTGACCAGGGCGGAGAGGTTCCGGTACCCCTGCTCGTTCCGGCACAAGAGGACCAGGTGATAGGGGCGGTCGTCCACCTCATGGACCCGGTCGAAGCGGGTCCGGGGGGCCACATAGACCTCGCAGCCGATGATGGGCTTGATGCCCTCCTGCTTGGCTGCCCGGTAAAAATCCACCGCCCCGTACATGACCCCGTGGTCGGTGACGGCCACGGCGGTCTGCCCCAGGGCCTTGGCCCGGGCCACCAGGCCGTCAATCCGGCAGGCGCCGTCTAACAGGCTGTATTCCGAGTGAACATGCAGATGGACAAAAGACACGGCAATCCCTCCCTGGGTTTAAGCATTCTCCCCTCGCATCTCCTCCACGATCTCCATGGCGGTGATGATGAGCACGTCGCAGCGGTTGGTGAGGGCCATATCCCGGGCCACGGGGGTGGCGTCGGTGGCCTGGATCCCGGCCTTCAGCAGGGGCTTGCATCGCAGGTCCCCGAACTTCTCCTGGAAGCGCTTCTGGAATTCCTTGGCCAGGGCGCCGGTGCGGCGCTTGCTGCCCACAGGGTCCTGGGGGTCCACCGGGGTGAGCATGCCAAGGGTGAGAATGGCGCCGGTGATGGCCCCGCACAGCTCCCCGGTCTGGGCGCCGGCGCCAAACCCGCCCCCCATGTCGAAGCTGGCCTGCTGGGACAGGCCGGTGAGATCGGAATAGGCGGCCAGCACAGACTGGCAGCAGTTAAATCCTTTGTGATGATATGCGACAGCTTGTTCGTAACGGTTCATAGAAGATAGACTCCTTTTCTTTCTCTTGTCAGGATAGAACATGAAAAAACAGACAGACGGACTCCGAGACCTGTCACAGGGGGCTCAGGGGGCGGTGTCCTGGGCGCTGAGCTGGATGAGCTTCCGCAGCCGGTGGCTCAGAGAGGACTTGGTCACAGGGGGCTCGCACAGGGCGGCCAGCTGGGCCAGGGAGAGCTCAGGGTGGGCCTCCCGAAGCTGGGCGGCCTCCCGAAGCTTGGGGGAGAGGGTCTCCAGGGCCCCCCGGTCCCGCAGAATCTGGATGGCCCGGCGCTGCTCCAGGGCGGCGTCCACGGTCTTGTCCACATTGGCGGCCTCACAGTTGACCCGGCGGTTGACCCCGTTGCGCAGGAGCTTTTCCGCCTTGGCGTTCATCAGCTCCATGGCGGACACCGGGGCCCCAATGGCGGTGAGGAGGTCCTCAATGGCCTCGCTCTGCTTAAAATAGGTGATATAGTTGGCCTTCCGGGTGGTCTCCTTGGGGGCGTAGCCCAGCTCCAGCAGCAGGGTGTCCAGCTCCCGGCTCACCCGGAGGTGGGTGGTGGCCAGCTCCAGGTGATACCCCTTCTGGGGATCGGTCACGGAGCCGCCGGCCAGAAAGGCTCCCCGCAGGAAGGCCAGCCGGCAGTGGGTTTCCTCCAGCATGCCGAAGTTGATATGGTGGGCCGGGCCGCTGGGGTCAAAGGCGCACAGCTCCCACAGCAGGGCCAGCTTCTCCGGGGCGGAAATGGTGAAAATCCGCTTCCCGGGGGTGTCCGGGTCCCCTTTTTCATCAAACTCCACCCCGAAAGCCTTTCGGAACAGCCCAGGCAGCCGCTGGGCAAAGGCCGGGGACTCTGTGACGATCTTCACCTCGGACAGGGAAAACCGGTTGCAGTACAGCAGCACCCCGCAGGCCTCCGCCTGGGCGCAGCACTTCCGGCCCAGCTTTCCCCGGCACAGCTCCGCTTTCACCTCTCCCGCAAAAGACATAAACGACCACCTCCCAAACAGACGCCCCAAAGGGGCGCGCACAGCGGAACCAAAGGGTCCTATCGGCTGATGTCCCGGTGGGTTTCCTCCACCCGATATCCCTTCTGCCGGATGAACTCCGTCAAGGCGTGGGCAACGGCCACCGAGCGGTGGTGTCCCCCGGTGCAGCCCACGGCGATGACCAGGGAGGACTTCCCCTCCTCCACGTACTGGGGCAGCAGGAAAGCGAAGAGCTCTTCCAGATGCCGCATAAACTCCGTGGTCTGCCGGTAGCCAAAGAGGAAGGCCCGCACCGCCTCTTCCAGCCCAGTGCATTCCTTCAGCTCGGCAATATAATAGGGGTTGGGCAGGAAACGCACATCGAAGACCAAGTCGGCGTCGATGGGAATGCCGTACTTGAAGCCGAAGGAGGTGACGGAGACCGTCATGCTCTCCTCCAGCGCCCCCATGCCGAACAGGCGGAGCAGCTCCCCCCGGAATTTGGACAGGTTGAGCCCGGTGGAGTTGAGAATGTGGCTGGCCCGCCGCCGGACGGGCTCCAGCGCCAGGCGCTCCAGCTTCACCGCCTCCGGCAGGGAGTAGCCCTGGCGGGTGAGGGGGTGGGTGTGGCGGGTCTCCTTGTACCGGCGGACAATGTCCTCGTCGGCGGCCTCGATGAAGAGAAGCTGATAGTCCAGGTGCATCTCCTGCAGGCCGTCCAGGGCCTGAAAGAGCTCGTCAAAGGTCTGGCCCCCGCGGATGTCGGTGACCAGGGCCACCCGGCCGTATTTGCCGGTGCCCGCCCCGGCCATGCACAGGCCGGCGAAGTTGGTGATGAGGGCCACAGGCATATTGTCCACGCAGTAAAAGCCCAAGTCCTCCAAAAAGGCGGCGGCGGAGCTTTTGCCCGCCCCGGATAAGCCGGAGATGATAATGAATTCCATACGAGCTCCCCCCTTTGAAAAGCCAAAAAACAGGAAAAACACACAATTTCGATTCTTTTAGTATAGCATAGGAAATGATCTGACTGCAAGCCCTTGCGCAGGGGAAGTCCTTGGGGTAAAATAAGAAAAACAGAAAGGGGGAAGCCCACATGGAACAACAGATGTATCAGTGCCCCAAATGTGGCAATACCAGCTATGAGACCGATCAGTTTCAGGCCACCGGCGGAAATTTTGCCAAAATTTTTGACGTGCAAAATAAAAAATTTATCACCATCAGCTGCACCAACTGCGGCTATACGGAGATTTATCGGAACCAGACCTCCACAGGCTGGAACGTGCTGGACTTTTTGATCGGCGGATAAAAAAACAGAGGTGGCCCAGCCACCTCTGTTTTTTCCACGGGGTTATTTGGAGGCGTCTTTGGCGCTTTTTGCGGTGTCCTTGGCGGCGTTGGTCATGCCATCCAGGGTGTCCTCCGCTGCGTCTCCTACGCCCCGCGCCGCGTCTTTGGCCGCTTCGCCCACGTCCTTGGCGGCATCGCCGGCGCCCTTGGCGGCGTCCTTTACTGCGTTGCCGGCCCCTTTGGCCGCGTCTTTGGCGGCGTTGCCCAGGTTCTTCCCGGCGTCCTTCATGTCCTCTTTGGCGCTGCCCCGGGTGCCGTCGGCGCTGTCAGTGTGGTAGCCGTCCACACGGCCGGTCTCGTCCGCGTGGTAAGCCCCGTTGCCCCGGTCCTCCAGGGGACCTCTGGCGTCGCTCTGCCGCTGGATGGCCCACTCCTGGGAAGCGGCGTTGGTGCCAGTCCAGCGGTTGGCCGCCGTGCCGGCGGTTTCATTGCCGCAGGCGGTGAGCGCCAGGCCGAGGGTGAGGATGAGAGCGGCGGTCATCAGTTTGCGAACCATACCTTCCCTCCGTTGCTTCATTTCGTAAAATTACGGCGCAAGGCCGTGGGAGTAGTATGTGCCAAAATAAAATTTTTAATAAATCATAAAAAAACCAAAATTACCACTTATCTTTTTTGACAGAATGTGTTAAAGTCACTGTATAGACGCTCGGAATCGAGTATCCTAAAGACACAGGATTCCTCCTGTTCCGAACGAGTAGAAGTCATCAAACATAGATTCACATTCATTTTTTGAAAGGAGCTTTATTATGGAACTGAAAGGCAGCAAGACCGAAGCCAACCTGTGGGAGGCATTTGCCGGCGAGAGCCAGGCCCGGAACAAGTATACTTATTATGCCAGCCAGGCCCGGAAGGACGGCTTTGAGCAGATCGCCGCATTCTTCGAGGAGACCGCCGGCAATGAGAAGGAGCATGCCAAGCTCTGGTTCAAGGAACTGGGCGGCATCGGCACCACCGCGGAGAACCTGATGGCCGCCGCCGAGGGCGAGCATGAGGAGTGGACCTCCATGTACAAGCGCATGGCCGAGGAGGCCCGGGAGGAGGGCTTCCACCGCATCGCGGATATGTTCGCCGCTGTGGGTGAGATTGAGAAGTCCCACTATGAACGTTACCTGAAGCTGGTGGAGAACTTGGAGAACGACGAGGTCTTCAAGAAGTCCTCCGTGAAGGTCTGGTACTGCCGCAACTGCGGTCATCTGGAGTATGGCGACAAAGCGCCTGACGTATGTCCTGTGTGCAGCCATCCCCAGGCGTTCTTTGAGGTGAAGGCAGAGAATTACTAAGGATTGGAACAAAAAAGAAGCCGCGGAAGAGCGGCACTCATAAGACAGTATTAGAAATGTTTTTGGGAAACGGCGTAGCTTGTGGGCTATGCCGTTTCTCCGTTTTGCAGGTCATTCAGTAAAGACGCGGGGAGTATTCCCACAAGGTCATAGGAAATGTCAATCTGCTGTTCCCTATGCCCCTTTGACTTATCTGGCGCGTGAACATACACCGCCTTTACCATGTCATTCAGTACAGCGGGCGTCAACTCGTCCAAGTCAAGATATTTCCGTACTTTGCTGATGAACCTGTCAATGTTCTCGGATTGTTCTTCCTGTTTGGTAATTTCTTCGTTCAATCGCAACAGCTTTTTCCGCAGTTCTTCCTGCTCCTGTTCGTAATCATCGGAGAGCATTTGAAATCTGCTGTCAGATAATTTCCCGTTGGCGTTATCCTCATAAATACGCTTGAATAATCGGTCAAGTTCTTCTATCCGTCGTTCTCCTTGCGTCAGTTGCCGCCGCTTCGCCGCCAATTCCTTTTTCGCTTCGGCTTTCTGCTTTGCGCCCATCGCTTTACGGAATTGTTCTTCATGGTTAGCGACACAGGCAATCGTCAATCTCATGTGAGCAAGCACGTCCTGTTCCAGTACGACCGCGCGGATAAAATGTGTTGAGCAAATTTCTTTTCCTTTGAGCCTTGAAGTGGAACAAACGAAATGGTCTTGCCGCGCTTCAAAGTTCTTGCTTGTGCAGTAATACAGCTTTTCGCCGCAGTCGGCACAGCGCACAATGCCGGAAAACATATTCGTCTTACCTGTCCTTGTCGGGCGGCGTTTGTTCTTGCGTAATTCCTGTACCCGCGCCCATGTGTCAGCGTCAATGATTGCTTCGTGGGTGTTCTCAAACACAAGCCATTTTTCCTCTGGATTGTAACAGGTTTTTTTGTTCTTGTAGGACTGCTTATAGGTTTTGAAGTTTACCGTATGCCCTTGATATTCTGGACGCTCCAAAATATCAGCTATGGTATCGCCCGTCCAGTTATAGGGCTTGTCCGGCGGCGTGTTCCTCGTTGCCCTGCCTGTCTGCTGAAAATGGATTGTCGGCGTTATGACTTTATCCTCTTTCAGAATACGAGCAATCTGCGACGGTCCGTAACCGTCCAAACAAAGGGCGAATATCCGCTTGACTACTTCGGCGGCTTCTCCGTCCACAATCCAATGTTTTCTGTTATCCGGGTCTTTCATGTAACCATATGGCGGATTTGTGCAGAGATGTTCGCCCGCTTCTCCTTTTGACTTCATCACAGCGCGGATTTTCTTGCTTGTGTCCTTTGCATACCACTCGTTGATGATGTTCAAAAAGGGGGTAAAGTCGCTGTCCTGTTGGTTTGCGCTGTCTATGCCATTGTTGATAGCTATAAATCGCACTCTCTTTTCAACGAACAGAACTTCGGTATAAAATCCCACTTTCAGATAATCACGTCCGAGCCGCGACATATCTTTGACAATCAGCGTCGCCACTTCTCCGTTTTCAATCCGTTCCAAAAGTTCGCTCCAACTCGGACGGTTGAAATTTGTTCCAGAATACCCGTCGTCCACGAAAAACGAAATATTTGAGAAATGATTTTCTTTTGCGTATTTACTTAAAATTGCCTTTTGATTAACAATGCTGTTGCTGTCGCCCTGTAATTCGTCGTCGCGCGATAAGCGGCAATAGAGGGCGGTAATTTTGTCAGACTGCCTTAACATAGTTTCTGCTCCTTTCGTCGGCGGGCAGTCTGCCAATACAGGATTGCTTGTCTTTATTGTATCGGCTCCTGTATTTTTAATCAACATCTTTTTTGTCCTTTTCCTGCTCCATGAGGCGTAAAACCTTGTGGGGCAGGCTCCTTTCTCCGTCATAACTCCCCGTAAACCGATAGAGCGTCCTGCCGGATTTTATCGTTACCTCATGCGTAGGCAACTCTTGAAACAGCGGATTTTCTACTACGATATGCCCGTCCTTGATTTTGTGTTTCCGTTCCATTCCTTTCCGTCCTTTCTTTGATTTGTAATGTGATAAGTTTCGTAGCAAGCATAGGAAAAGGGTACCCTTTCCGTAAAAGGCACCGCATTTTGCTTGTTGGGAAGTATCCCAAACCCTCTGAAATTCCTTTCACTACCTACTACACCGCGCAAGGCGATTGTGCCAAAGTTTAAGCGAAAATTTTTCAAAAAGTTTTTCTTATCTCTTATTACGGAAAAGTTTTTGAAATGCCAAATAAATAACCGTTTATGGAAAAATAATTTCAAGTATCACAACTTAAAATCCCCCTCAAACTTGACACCGTAAAGTTTAAACCTTATAATATAGACAGTGTAAAGATTGGAGGAATTAGCATGGAACAGCAACGACAGACTTATCATCACAAGGACTTGCGAAACGCATTGATTGAAACAGGTATTCAGATTGTAAATACAGAGGGAGTAAATGCTTTTTCTTTGAGAAAGGTAGCTGCGGCGTGTGGTGTCAGCCATGCTGCCCCTTATAGCCATTTTCAAAATAAAGAGGAACTTCTTGAAGCAATGCAATTATTTATCACAGATAGATTTTCTAAACAATTAGAAAGTACAGTTCAAAAGAATAATAATGTTGCAGAAATATTAAAAGATATGGGAATAGCCTATGTATCTTTCTTTGTAGACAACCCTGCTTATTTTCAATTTTTATATTCTCAATCCAATATAAAAATTGACTTATCATTATCAATACCAGATGACCAAAACTATAAACCTTATATCATATATAAAAATGTTGTAAGTGAATTATTAGAGCAGACGCACTATTCAGAAGGAAAGCAAAATGATATTATCATAACCATTTGGGCTTTTATACATGGTATTACTTCATTAGCCACCATGAATAATGTAAATTATGATAATGACTGGAGAGAGAAAGTCATTGATTTTATGGACGTTTTTCAACTTTCCTTTTTAGATAATACGGGAGAAAAAATATGATTGGGATTTATTTTAGCGGAACAGGAAATACAAAATATTGTTTAGAAAAGTTTGTTGCTCTATATGACAGGAACATTGACATAACCCCGTTAGAAGATACAGGTACAATGGAAAAAGTTACATATCATAAAGACATCATTTTTGCTTATCCAATCTATTACAGTAACTTACCTAAAATTGTACGGGATTTTATCTGCGAAAATTCTGATGTATGGAAAGGAAAACGTATTTTCATTATTGCAACAATGGGACTGTTTAGCGGCGATGGTGCAGGCGTATCTGCAAGATTGTTCGAGAGATACGGCGCACAGGTATGGGGTGGACTTCATTTGAAAATGCCGGATTGTATTTGTGATGTAAAAGCCTTAAAGCGTACTCCGGCTCAAAATAAGCAAATTGTCATACAAGCGGAAGAACGCATAAAATCAGCGGTGTACAATTTGAAAAATGGTACTCCAACTAAAGACGGTTTGGGATTTTTATGCCATATTGCAGGGCTTTTGGGACAGCGGCTTTGGTTTTACCGTAAAACACAAGAATATTCAGACAAAATACAGATAGATACCAACGCTTGTATAAAGTGCGGGAAATGTGCAGTGGTGTGTCCTATGAACAATTTGTCATTATCAGAAGATAAGATGATAGCAGACGGACGGTGTACGTTATGCTATCGGTGTGTAAATCAATGTAGCAAGAAAGCAATTACCATTTTGGGGGAACAAGTGATTTTTCAGCACTCTGTTTCTGATTATCATTAAAGGTAGTTTGATTAGAAATGAGGTGGTGCATTGCAACAAGAAAAATGGATTTTATGTCCTGTATGCAATAATAAAACCCGATTAAGGATACGGGAAGATACAGAAATAAAGAATTTTCCCCTATACTGTCCGAAGTGCAAGCAGGAAAATCTTATCAATGTAAAAAATTTGAATATTTCAGTTATCACAGAGCCAGACGCATTGACGCAGAGCCGATAATCACAAGAAATAAATCTTATGATTATTGGCTCTTTCTGTTTTGTGATAGGAAAACAAACCGCCATTTCCTGTATATAAAATGGAATAGCGGCAAATACACAATTATTTTTATAGACATGGCGGTGTCGGGAGATATTGCCATGTTTCTTTTTCACATTTTTAATTCTATTCCATTATTAAAAAAAGCCTATTCCATGCAACGGTCTTTTGCAACCATAGAGATGAATACACAAATCATCATAATTGCTTAAATAACTCATATTACCAAACGCCCATGCGGTTTTACGCCTGCATGGGCGTTTGTTGTAATAGCCCCCTACTGGAAAGAAAGGGGGTGATGAGAAAATGAGGTATTCCGAACAATTTATGGAGCATATCGAATATGCCTTTGCCGCGTTCTGTAAAGTCGTTCTCCGTAACGCGGCAATCAACGCGTACCGCGATTTGGGACGAAAACAGAAGCATGAAGTGTCGCTTGACTATCTGATGTCAGAAACGTCTTTTGAACCATTTGCAACCGACAACTACTTTGAGCAGTATGTTTATGAGAAGCCGACTGTTTTTGTCGTGCAAGGAAAAGAAGTTGTCGTTACAAGTAGACGGTTAGCCGACGCATTAGCTAATCTGTCAGAACAAAGGCGTACTGTTCTGCTGATGAATTTCTTCCTTGGTTACAGCGAAAGAAAAATCGGGAATGAGTACGGACGGAGCAGAAGCACAGTAAACTATTGGAAGTTGGCGGCATTGAAACAGTTAAGAAAAGAATTGGAGAAAACGAAACATGAGGAATAAGAAGCTGATACCCTTTGAAACCATTGAAAAAGCTGTTGCCGGAGAGCCGGAAGCGATAGCCGCAGTATTGCGGCACTACGAGGGGCGTATAAAATATTTGTCTACCTATCGTGGACATATCAACGACGATATTCAAGACCGCTTAAAAGCACAGCTTATCAAAGCTATCCTGCAATTCCGATTTGACAGGTAACAGATAGCAAAGTCAAAAACAGTCGTCAAGGATAAACTTTGCGCAAGCGTCCTTGACGACTGTTTCCGTCTTTGCTGTTGGGCAACCAAGAGAGCGCAATCGGATAGACCGCTTGCGCTCTCAATCCAGTATGGAATGTTATGCGATAGGGTGCGTTTCTCGCTTGATTTAAGCGCGTTACAGCGACGATAGGGGCAAGGGTAAAGGTTTTATACTCCCACCCTTAAAAATGGCGTTCTACTGCGTAACATGGCAAACGATATTTTGTATTGTCGCTTCTGTTCCATTCTTTTCCGTTCCGGCGGCTCTGCCGCTATACCTTGCCCCAAAGGAGAGGGATTAGGGAAAGGAAAGGATAGGAATAGGTATTTGATTAAATCTGTATTTGGTTTTTCTTTAGTTAGTATATCTTTATTTAATTGCGTTGGATTTTCCGATGTCGGAAAATCCAATATTGGATAATCCAACAACGGGAAAACCGAGATATGTGGTCTATGCTTCCTCAGATAATTACCACAGATTTGTTACGCAGTAGAAAGGCGTTTTTGAGAAAAAAGGTATAAAACCCTTGCCACGCGGAAAACGCACCCGCAAAGCCGCTTATATCAAGGCTTTTTCAACCCCTATTGCGTAACAAGGAGCATGAAAAAAGCGGGCAAGAAACGCTTCATTTCTTACTCGCTCTTTTCTGCACCCTGTATGGCAGCTACCCTATTTCAATTTGTTGGTTGATACTGTTTTATGAGTAGCTACCAGAAGCGGCTTCTTTTTTTATGCTGGAAAGGACAGCAGCTATCAAAAGGTGTACCTTTTGATAGCTGTTTTTATATGCAATAGTTTACAATAAAACATCGAAAGATGCAAGAATTTTGTTGGAAAATTCGGAATATTCGCCTAAAAAGACCTGTCATTTCCTTTGTATTTTGCATGCTATCAAAAGGTACACCTTTTGACAGCCCCGGGAGAAAGGAAGATTTGCCGGGAAGACAAAGGAGGAAACGAAGATGAAGAAGCGATGGACCGCGGCGCTGTTGGCACTGTGCTTTGTGCTGTCTCTGGCGCCGTATGCTTTGGCGGTAGGAAAACCGCTGGGAAGTGCAGAGCCAAGCGTACTTTATGTCTCAGAATCAGGAAGTAATGATAAGGACGGAACCAGTGAGGAAAACGCAACAACGCTGGATCATGCAACAGAGATAGCAAACGACAAAGGAGGACCTGTTCAAATTGTGGTTGTTGGGATTGTCAGTGTTGATACATGGACAAGCCCCACGGTAGAGACCGAGTTGGTAGGGAAGGACGAGGACGCAGTTCTGAAATTCCATTATCATGCGATATCTGAGGGTACACCAAATATCAATTTGAGCGGCCCGCTTTCGATTGATGGAGTGAGCTTTGATGTGTATTATGAGGAGGAAGGTATAACCTCATCCAGTCCATACATTGGCAATTATGTTATTGTAGCCAACGGAAATCCGCTGATGATAGGGGAGAAGGTTGAGATACTCTACAATGCGAATGCAGAATATAATCCCGATACTGAGCGCCAGGAGGAGGCATCCGGTTGTTATATTATAGGTGGTGGCCTTAATGAAGACATTACCACAGGGACATCCGTCACCATCAATGCTTCTGTTCCGGTAACCAGAGTCTATGGCGGAGGCTATAATGGAACGGTCACTGGAGATGTTAACCTGACCATCCAAAACTGCGGTAAAGTACAACATGTCCGCGGCGGCGGATATGCAAAAGACAAAGATGCCACTGTTACGGGAAATGTTAACTTAAAATTTGCTAACTCTGTAACAGATAATGCCATATACGGTGGAGGAGAGGTTGGATATCCCAACAAAAAGAGCGCAGCAGTAACGGGGAAAGTATCAATAGATCTCTCTGCATTGAATAACGGGTTTGGCCGCCCGATTTATGGCGGTGGATGTGGAGAGACAGCTCCAGTGGGCGAAGTTGCGATTATTGCCCAAAATATTGACATGACCAACAATGCTGCGGCTCTCTATGGCGGAGGTTATGATGGAGCAACAGTGGAAGGAAATGTTACCATTCAAATGAAAGACAGCACGATCGCTTCAGATACTGTTTGGGGTGGCGGTAACGAGGCTAATGTAAACGGAAATGTGAGCATAAACATATTGGATAGCAAAGAAGTAATCGGAGATATTCATGGCGGCGGTGAGGAAGGCAATGTAAGCGGTGCAGTAGAAATTACATTAACCGGTGGCCCCATCACTTCGTGTCCAGATATTTTTGCAACAGGAAAAGGAAAAGATGCCGAGGAAAAAGCGAAGATCGGCGGCGACGTTTCCATCACGCTCAACGGCAGCCGTGCCGATGTATACACGCTGGGCGAAGACGGACAAATTGCCGAAGGTAAATCGGTAACGGTCACACTGGACGACACGGACCAACTGCACGGTGCAGTGCGCGGAAATGCAGAACAGACACAATATCTGTACAATTATGAAATTGGGAATACCGAAAATACGGTTCCTGAGACCAAAGTCATTGTCAAGGGAGACTACACATCCACTGGGATTGTCGGTTTTTCTGAGATTGTCGTCCAGGATGGAGGATGCCTGCGGGAGCATCAGACCCCCAAAACCCTGTTTAACAATGTGGGGACTGTTACCATTGCAAAGGGCGGCACCCTCGACCTGTTGCAAACCAATGAGATCACAGGGGCGTTTACCACGGCAGGGACATTGAAAATGCCCAAGCCGGTGAGTGCAGAGCGTGATACCGTGTATTTCATTGTAACGGGGACCGTTGCTGTGTCGGAAGGTGCAACGTATGTGTCCACAGAAGACAATGGGGCGAAAGATGCGGCCTATGTAAAAGGAGACGTGTTTCTTCGGAGCATGTCCGAATATTCAGGACAAACGCCCTTTGCGGTTTCTGAAACTGGGAAAGCAGAAGGCTATTTTACCGATAGCCGTACAGCTTCTGGGGGAGGAATCCAGAATGAATGGTTTGTTGACAAAACGGAGCCGGTGATCATCCAGCCAGCGGATATTACAGTTTATATGGGCGGAGACGGTTATGAGAGCGTGGTAGGTGATATAGACAGTGGGGAAACCACCAACAGTGAGGGTCTGCCGGAACCTGGCTTCCTGTTTACCGTGCCGGACGAGATCAATGCGGCGCTGGAAGGAAAAGCAAATGCAGTGGACCTTTCGAAGTATTTGACGTTTACTTATAACGATGGTCAGGGGACAACAAGAACATGGTCGATACAGCCGTATACTCCCGATGGTTCCAGTACATTGGACCCGGTGGACGGCATTGCCCGCTATGTCTACCGCATGGTTCCCGCAGAAAGCCAGGACCCCGTGCGTCTTACTTTTACCAATGATGAGGGGCAAGAAGTTGTCAGCGATGAATTTGTGTTTGACGAAGACTGCCTGAATACAGAGTATACCATGGCACTGTATCTCAATCAGCTGGATCAGGGGCATGTTCAGGCTAACTTCTCGGGAATAGAGGGGATGGAGGCTTGCTCTTATCCCATTCAGTTAAAGACTGGCACCCTTACCGTCCGGGGTACCACGGAGGAGCCTGCTTCCACAGAGATTGTATCTGAGGAGTCAGAGGTCTACGGCAACGAGGTGACCGCGATGGCACCGGCGGATGTCACCTACTATGTCAACGACAGTCAAGTAGAGATTACAGACAAAGAGAATGTTAAACTGCTGGTCGATGATGTGCTGGACACCCAGGTACTGACCGACTATATTGCCGGCATGGAGGACATTCCAGCCGGAGCGTACCTGTTTGCCGTTCAGTACCTGGACCTGGTGGACACCAGCAACGGCAACGCCGTGGTCACCATGGGGGAAGGGCAGAAAATGACCCTTTACTGGCCGGTGCCGGCGGATGCCGACACGGCGGAACCTTTCTATATTGTGCACTTTGATGCCCTGGATCGAAACTACGGGACGACGGAGGAGATTGATGGGCTTTTACAAGCGAATCCGCCAGAGCTGTATGAAAATCTGAAGCCAATATCCATTGGAAATCAGCAGTATATCAAATTTGAGACGGAGGCATTCTCTCCCTTTGCCCTGGTCTATGAGAAAGACACCGGCGGCAGCGGCCCCAGCCGGCCCACGTATTATACCCTGACCTACGACTCCAACGGCGGCACCCAGTACGACAGCGAGCGGTACCGGCGCAACACCGTGGTCCAACTGGACAAGGTGCCCACCCGGGAGGGGTATACCTTCACCGGCTGGTATGCCGATAAGGAACTGACCCAGGCCATCACGGAGATCAAGATGACCTCGAACAAAACCGTCTACGCCGGTTGGGAAGAGACGGATGTCCCCGGCATGCTCAATGGAGAGGACCACTATGCTTATGTGGTGGGCTATGAGGACGGCACAGTGCGGCCCGACGGGAACATCAGCCGGGCCGAAGTGGCCACTATCTTCTTCCGGCTGCTCCAGGACCAGGTGCGCCAGGAGAACCTGACCACTGACAACGTCTTTGCTGACGTTGGCGCCGGTGACTGGTACAACACGGCCATCTCCACCATGGCGGAGCTGGGCATCTTGAAGGGCCGGACCCCGGATACCTTCGTCCCCAATGCCCCTATCACCCGGGCGGAATTCGCGGCCATCTGTGCCCGGTTTGACACCGGGGAAAACGCGGGCGGCGCCACCTTCCCCGATCTGGTGGGCCACTGGGCCAAGGAGGAAGTGGAACGGGCGGTGTCCCTGGGCTGGATTATGGGCTATGAGGACAACACCTTCCGGCCGGACAAGGCCATCACCCGGGCTGAAGCGGTGACCATGATCAACCGTGTCCTCCAGCGCAATCCCCAGAGCCCGGAGGATCTGCTGAAGGACATGGTTACCTGGCCGGACAACCAGGACCCCAGCCAGTGGTACTACCTGGCCATCCAGGAGGCCACCAACAGCCACGACTATGAACGCACCACAGGCATCTATGAGACCTGGACCCAGCTGCGGGAGACCCCCGACTGGTCCCAATATGAATGAGATAAGACAGGTGAACACAATTAAAACGCCGCCCCCACGCCAAAACAGGCGTGGGGGCGGCGTGCAAAAACGGGGTTTATTTCGCGGCAAGATTGGCCGCCATTTTTTTTCGTTCCCGTCGCTTTTCCCAGGCGTCCACCACAATGGTGCAGGTGGCGTCGCCGGTGATGTTCACGGTGGTGCGCCCCATGTCCAGAATCCGGTCAATGCCGGCCACCAGGGCGATGCCCTCCACCGGCAGGCCCACGGTTTCCAGCACCATGGTGAGCATAATCATCCCCGAGCCGGGCACCCCGGCGGTGCCAATGGAGGCCAGGGTGGCGGTGAGAATGATGGTTAACTGCTGGGCAATGGTCAGCTCAATGCCGAAAATCTGGGCGATGAAGATGGCGCAGACCCCCTGATAAATGGCGGTACCGTCCATGTTGATGGTGGCGCCTAGGGGGAGCACAAAGCTGGAGATCTCCTTCCGTGCCCCCAGCTGTTGGGTGGCATCCATGTTGAAAGGAAGCGTGCCCACGCTGCTGGCGCTGGAGAAGGCAAAGAGCATGGGCTCGCTCATAGCCCGGAAAAACCGCAGGGGGCTCAGACCGGCGAAGCCCTTCACCGCCAGGGAATAGGTGAGCACCATGTGGGCCACGTAGGCTACGTAGGCCACCAGAATGACCTTCAGCAGAGGCAGCAGCACACTGGGGCCGTTGGCAGCCACCACGGGGCAGATCAAGGCGAACACGCCGATGGGGGAGAGCTTGAGGATCATGGACATAATCTTAAAGCAGACCTCCGCGAAGCTGTCCACCACATTCTTGGCGGGCACCCCCTTTTCCCCTACCGCGATGATGCCAAAGCCAAAGAACAGTGCGATGACGATGACCTGGAGCATGGTGGCGTCGGCCAGGGGCTGGAAGGCGTTGGAGGGGAAGATGTTCACCAGGGTGTCCATCAGGTTTAAGGGCTCTGCCGGTTCATAGGTGAGGGCTTCCGTGCCCAGGGTGTACCCTGCGCCCACCTGGAGCAGGTTGGCAGCCACCAGGCCCAGGGTGACGGCAATGGCGGTGGTGACTAGATAGAAGGCGATGGTCTTGATCCCGATAGACCCCACCTTGCGGACATCTTGCAGGGAGACGATGCCTTGGATGATGGACAGGACCACCACGGGCACCACGATCATCTTGATCAGGTTCAGGTAAATGGTGCCGAAGGGCTTGACGTAACCTTCGGCGATGTCTGGGATCGACTGCATGGCGATGCCGGCCACAATGCCGATGATGAGGCTGATGGTGATTTGCACGGTCAGGGAAGGTTTCTTTCTCTTATTTTCTCTGGGCATGGGGGTCCTCCTTTTGTCAGAATCCGGGTCAAAGCCCGACGGCTCAGACCAATGCAGTATCATAGCACAGGCCGGGCAGGGAGGGAACGGGGAAAAAGTTCTTTATGTCTTTTTTATCTTTGCTTTCAGGAAAAATTTTGAAGGGAATAGCACGAAATCCTGCAAATCAGCCCGAAAACCCGCCGGGACGACACAAAACTTGCGAAATGAGGGGAGAGGGTAGCGCGTCGGCTGGATCTATGCTATAATCACTCTACTACGGCGCTGTCTTGGCTGAGAACATTTTAGCCGGGGCGGCGCGGATCAGAAAGGAATACTGTGTATGAAATCCGTTGCATCCCTCCTGCTTGCCGTTCTTCTCCTGCTCTCCCTGGTCGCCTGCGGCCAGGAAGCGCCGCAGGCGCCAGCCACGCTGGGACAGGCGCTGCTGCAGGACTTTCAGACCCGTGTCAAAGACAGCCCTCAGGCGGACCTGGAGACCCTGGCCCAGGGCCTGCTGGACCAGGAAGACTTGGAATTTCAGGGCGCTGTCACCCCGGTGGAGCCCGGCCTGCTCATGGGCTTTGGCAACGAGACGATCCAGGGCTTTTCCCAGGGGGTGATGTTTGCGCCTGTCATCAGCACCATTCCCTTTGTGGGTTACCTCTTCCGGCTGGAGGAGCAGACCAGCGGGCAGGACTTCGTACAGACCCTCCGCGACGCCGCGGACCCCCGGTGGAATATCTGCACCGAGGCCGATGAGACGGTGGTCCAGCAGGAGGGGGACATCGTCTTCTTCCTGATGTGTCCCCAGTCTATGGAGGAATAACCGGCCTGTGCGCCGGAGGGGCTCCCCTGTACGCTGCCTTTGGCGCCGCGGCAGGGGGGCCCGGCATCTCACCCCGCCGGCTTGGGCCTGTGCCCGCCGGCGGGGGAAAGTTGGGTGAGAAGTTTGTCCTTTGCCAGTCTGCCATTCCTATATTACTTTCTGCCCGTTGTCCTTGCGGTGTATTTTTTGGTGCCCTCCAAGGGGCGCAATGGGGTCCTCCTGGCAGCCAGCCTGGTGTTTTATGGCTGGGTGGAGGGCCTTTTTTTGCTCTTGTTGACGGCCTGCGCGGTCAACAGCGGGGTGTGCGGCTGGCTGATCCAGAGGATGCGGGGCCGGCCGGCGGCCAAACGGATTCTGATCCTCTCCCTGGGGGTGAGTTTGGGGCTGCTGTTTGTCTTTCGTTACCTGGGCTTTTTCTGGGAGGAATTTCGGGCGGCCACCGGGCTACCGGTACCCCTGGTGAAGCTGGTTTGCCCGGTGGGCATTGGCTTTTACACCTTGCAGGGCGCGGCCTATGTTCTGGGGGTCTGGCGGGGGACCGTATCCCCCCGGAAGGGGGGCCTCTCCGTGGCACTGTATCTCATGGGATTTCCCTGGGTGCTGGCCGGCCCCATGATGCCCTATGCTTCCTTGGCCGCACAGCTGGACCGCCGGACCTGCACGTTAACCAAAGGGGCGGAGGGCCTGCGGCGGCTGGTGGTGGGCCTGGGGAAAAAGTGCATTCTGGCCCAGACGCTGTGGGGCCTCTGCCAGAGTTTCCAGGAAGGGCAGGAGCGGACCCTGGCCTTCTGCTGGCTCTATGCCCTGGCGCTGGTGCTGGCCCTGTACTTTGACTTCTCCGGGTACACCGACATGGCCCTGGGGGTGGGAAAGCTGCTGGGCTTTGACCTGGCGGAGAATTTCCGCTGGCCCCTGGCCGCCAGGACGCTGACCGATTTCTGGCGGCGGTGGCACATCACCTTGGGCTGGTGGTTTCGGGATCATCTGTACCGGCCGCTGGTCCGGGCGGCCGGGGGAAAACGGACCGGCTGCCTGCTGCTGGTGTGGCTCCTGGTGGGCCTGTGGCACGGGGCAGGGTGGAATTTTCTCCTCTGGGGCCTGCTCTTTGGCCTGCTGCTGGCGGCGGAGCGCCTGGGCCTGGGGGGCTGGCTGAACCGGTTTCCCCCTTTGGGCCACCTGTTTGTGCTGGCCGTTCTGGGCTTTGGGGCGGTTCTCCTGACTGGGGAGGACCTGGGCCAGAGCCTGGCGCTGTGGGGCGGCCTGCTGGGCCAGGGGGAACCGGGGGGAATGGGGACCGCGGGGTGGTATGCCCTGAGAAGCTATGGCCCCACCCTGCTGCTGGCCGCCCTGGGGGCCACCCCCTGGCCCAGCCGTTGGATGGCCCGCCTCCGTCGGGGGACCTGGACGGGCAAGGTGGTGGCGGTGGCGGAACCGCTGGTGCTGGCGGCCCTGCTTGTGATCTCCACGGGCTATCTGGTGGATGGCGGCGTCCAGCCGTTTTGGTATTGAGGGGGGAGAGCATGCGTGCGAACCGGAAAAATTCCATCCGAACCTGGGGCGCCCGGCTGTGGACAGCCTGGGACCTGCCTGGCCGGATCAGCCGGGGAAGGGCGGGACTTGCCCGGGCCTGGCAAGCCTGGCGGGCCGATCCCCGGGGGCATCTGGCCCGCCCCTTCCGCCGGCTGGGACGGGCGCTGCCCCGTCTTCGCTGCCGGGAGGGCGCGGTGGTGCTGGTGGTGGGAGGACTGCTGGTGACCCTTTCGGTGTGGGCCTGGGTGCAGCCTCCGAAGCACTATTCGGAGACCGAGGAGCGGGGACTGGCCTGGTACCTGGACCCCAAGTGGGAGGACCTGGCCGACGGGTCCTTTGCCGGGGACTTTGCCCAACACACCCAGGATCAGTTCCCCCTGCGGGACAGCTTCCGCACAGTGAAGGGGCTGAGTGCCCTGAAGCTGTTGGGGCAAAAGGACCTGGACCATTTGTACCAGGCGGGGACCTACCTGGCCCAGATGGAGTACCCCCTGCGTCCGGAGATGCTGGACCACGCGGCCAAGAAGATCCAGTGGGTATACGATACCTACTTGGCCGGCACGGATGTCACCTGTTACCTGTCTATGATTCCGGGAAAGAACGCCTATCTGGCGGAAGAATACGGCTATCCCAGCCTGGACTATGGGGAACTGTTCCAGTACATGCGGGCGCACACCCCGCCCATGGAGTATGTGGACATTACCGACCTGCTGTCCCTGGAGGATTACTACAACACCGACAGCCATTGGCGGCAGGAGAAGATTTTGGACGTGGCCCAGCGTCTGGCCGGAGCCATGGGGGCGGAGATTGACGGGCCCGAGGCCTATCACGTCCAGCGCCTGGCCCGGCCCTTTACCGGGCGGTACGCCATTCAGATGGGTCTGACCATGGCCTGGGAGGACCTGTATTATCTCACCAGCCCCACCCTGGACCAGTGTCTGGTGGCGGTCTATGACCAGGGCGGCAGGCCCCAGCGGAAAAAGGTCTATGAGGTGGCCTCAGGGCATTTGAACTACCCCTATGTGCTCTTCCTGTCCGGCTCCAAGGGGCTTGTCACCGTGAAGAATCTCCAGGCTCCCATGGACAAAAACCTCATCCTCTTCCGGGATTCCTACGGGAGCAGCCTGGCCCCTCTGCTGGCCTCAGGCTACCGGACCATCACCCTGGTGGACCTGCGGTACCTATCCAGCGACCAGTTGGACCAATATATCGACTTTGAGGACCAGGACGTCCTCTTTCTGTACAGCACCCTCCTGCTCAACAACAGTCTGTCCATGCGGTGATTTTTTCGCCGGAGACCCTTGAGAACGGGAGAAAAATAGGATATGATGAACCCAAATCAGGAAATCAGACAAAGGAGTAATTGATTATGGAGACTGCAACCATTCTCAGCCACGTGGACCATACCCTGCTCAAGCCCGAGGCCACATGGGACCAGATCAAGACCCTCTGTGACGAGGCCATGGAGTTTGGCTGCGCCACAGTGTGTATCCCGCCGTCCTATGTTAAGCGGGCGGCGGAGTATGTCCAGGGAAATTTGAAGATCTGCACCGTCATCGGTTTCCCCAATGGATACAACACTATGGCGGCCAAAATTTTTGAGACCAAGGACGCGGTGGAAAACGGCGCCAGTGAGATCGACATGGTCATTAACCTGGGCTGGGTGAAGGACCGGAACTGGAAGGACCTGGCCCAGGAGATCGCCGGGGTCAAGGCCGCCTGCCTGGGCCGCCCCCTGAAGGTCATCATTGAGACCTGCCTGCTCAGCGACATGGAGAAAATCAAGCTCTGCCAGCTGGTGGCCAAGGAGGGGGCCGACTATCTGAAGACCTCCACCGGCTTCTCCACCGGCGGCGCCACCCGGGAGGATGTGGCCCTGCTTCGGGAAAACCTGCCCAAGCAGGTGAAGCTCAAGGCATCCGGCGGCATCCGTACCCTGGCCGACGGGGAAGCCTATCTGGCGCTGGGAGCGGACCGTCTGGGCGCCAGTGCCCTGGTGGGAGAGGCCCGGAAGCAGGGATGAGGGCCGACGCTGTCCAGCAGCTGCGGGATGTGCATGGGCCCGACAGGGTGCTGGAGCTGCTGCCGGGGCTGTTTCGCCTGCCCATTCCCCTGCCCCGCAACCCCCTGCGGGAGCTCAATGCCTACCTGATCCGGGGGCGGGAGAGAAGCCTGCTCATTGACACGGGCTTCCGGGAGCCCGCGTGCCGCCAGGCTCTCCAGGCAGGGCTGCGTGCCGCCGGGGCGGAGCACGATCCCCTGGATGTGCTGCTCACCCACATTCACACCGACCACACCGGGCTGGCCTCGGAGGTGGTGCGCCCAGGGGGCGCCATCTATATCGGGCGGGGGGACTATCCCTTCACCAGCCGGGCCTGGGAGGAGGAATACTGGGGCCGCATTGACCAGCGGTTTCTCCAGGAGGGCTTTCCCCCGGAGGAGCTGCGGATCACCACCGGCACCAACCCGGCCCGGACCCTGGGTCCGGACCTGGACCTGCCCAATTACCAGCCCCTGGAGGACGGGGACAGGCTCACCGTGGGGGAATATACCCTGGAGGTCATCGCTGCCCCCGGCCATACCCCGGGTCAGATCTGCCTGTGGATGGCAAACCAGCAGGTCCTCTTCACCGCGGACCATGTTCTCTTTGACATCACCCCCAACATCACCATGTGGCCCAATCTGCCCAACGCCCTGGGCCGCTACCTGGAGAGCTTAACCCGCATCGGGACCTATCCGGCCCGGCTGGCCCTCCCCGGCCACCGGCACACGGCGGATTTGGCCCCCCGGATTCAGGCCCTTCTGGCCCACCACCGGCGGCGGGCGGCGGAGACGCTGGCCATTGTCCGGCGGGAGGGGGGACTGAACGCCTACCAGGTGGCCAGCCGCATGACCTGGGATATCCGGGCCGACAGCTGGGCGGACTTTCCCCTGAATCAGAAGTGGTTCGCCACGGGAGAGGCCCTGGCCCATTTGGAATACCTGGCGGAGGAGGGGGCCGTTGTACGCGCCCTGGACCAGGAGGGCATGGCCCGCTATACCGCCCAGTAAAACAAGGGGAGAGCCCCCGGCGCGTCTGCACACCGCGCCGGGGGCCTTTGCTTGAGAGAGGGATAGAGAGGCAGGGGCCCGGCACAAGACGTGCCGGGCCCCTGCGGAGGAAAGAGAGGGTTTGGGGGTTAATGACACCCTTCACAGTCAATGGAAGAAAACTGTTTGGGATCGTAAGCGATGTTGTGTCTGTCGTAGTAGTCCTTCAAAGCGGCCTTGACCGCCTCCTCCGCCAGTACGGAGCAGTGGAGTTTATGGGCGGGCAGTCCGTCCAGGGCCTCCGCCACCGCCTTGTTGGTGAGGTCCATCACCTCATCCAGGGACTTGCCCTTAATCATCTCCGTGGCCATGGAACTGGAGGCAATGGCGCTGCCGCAGCCAAAGGTTTCAAACTTCACGTCAGAGACCGTGTCCTGGTCAATTTTCAGGTAGATTTTCATAATATCGCCGCATTTGGCGTTGCCGACCTCGCCCACGCCGTCTGGGTGTTCCAGGATGCCCACGTTGCGGGGGTGGCGGAAATGGTCCATGACCTTCTCACTGTATAACATAGCTGCATTCTCCTTTCTGCAATTTGCGCCATACCGGGGACATATTTCGTAAGTAGTCGATGACCTGGGGGATCTCCCGGAGCATGACGTCCACCTCCTGCTCGGTGTTTTCCTCACACAGGGACAGGCGGAGAGAGCCGTGGGCCACCTCATGGGGCCGCCCGATGGCCAGCAGCACATGGCTGGGGTCCAGGGACCCGGAGGTACAGGCGGAGCCGGAGGAGGCGCAGATGCCCCGGTCATCCAGCAGCAGGAGCATGGACTCCCCCTCAATGCCCTCAAAGCAGAAGCTGACGTTGCCCGGCAGCCGGTGGTTCCGGTCCCCGTTGAGGGCGCCGTGGGGGATGGCATCCAGACCGGCGATGAGCTTGTCCCGCAGGGCGGAGACCTTGGCGGTATGTTCCGGTAAGTGGTCACAGGCCTCTTTCAGGGCGGCGGCCATGCCCACAATGCCGGCCACGTTTTCCGTCCCCGCCCGCTTCCGGCGCTCCTGGGCGCCCCCTTCAATGAGGGGGGTGAGGGGAATGCCCTTGCGGACATAGAGGGCGCCCACCCCTTTGGGGCCGTGGAATTTATGGCCGGAGAGGGAGAGCATGTCGATGTTCTCCCGGCCCACGTCAATCTCCAGGTGGCCGGCGGCCTGCACCGCGTCGGTGTGGAAGAGGACGTTTCTCTCCCGGCACAGCCGGCCGATGTCGGCAATGGGCTGAATGGTGCCAATCTCGTTGTTGGCATACATGATGGTCACAAGACATGTGTCGTCCGTGATGGCCTCGGCCACCTGCTGGGGGGTGACGCGGCCGGTCTCATGGACATCCAGCAGGGTGACGGTGAAGCCCTCCTTCTCCAGCTTCTGGAGGGTGTGGAGGACGGCGTGGTGCTCAAAGGAAGTGGAAATGATGTGGGTCTTTCCCCGCGCCTTTCCCCGGCGGGCGGCGGAGAGAATGGCCTGGTTGTCCGCCTCGCTGCCACCAGAGGTAAAGTAGATCTCCTCCGGCCGGCAGTGAAGGCAGTCCGCCACGGTCTGCCGGGCCTCTGCCAGGGCTTCAGCGGCCTGCTGGCCCAGGGAGTACAGGGAGGAGGGATTGCCGTATGCTTCCCGCAGGTAGGGGAGCATGGCGTTCAGGGCGGTGCCGCTGAGCTTGGTGGTGGCGGCGTTGTCTGCGTATATCATGGAGCAACCTCCTTATTGCTTAATTCCTACTAAATTATTAGGTTGATTGAAGAATACCATGAATTACATATAAAGTCAATAGGAAAAACAAAAAAAGCATCGGATAAAAAAGCGCCCCCTGCATATCGCAGGGGGCGCGGACAGACACGTCAGTTCTCCTCCATTTTTTGCAGGTCGGCCAGGGAGACGCTGTCCAGGTATTCATCGACCACCTGGTCCAGCCCCTTCCACAGGGGGAGGGCCCGGCAGTGGCCGGCTTTTTCACAGCCGTTTTTCTCCCCCTTCAGACAGGAGACTGTGGCCAGGCTGCCCTCGGCCAGACGGATGATCTCCCCGGCGGCGTATGCCTCGGGGGCGCGGCAAAGACGGTAGCCGCCGCCTTTACCCCGGATGGCGTCCACTAAGTTGGCCCGGCTGAGGGAGGCCAAAATATTTTCCAGGTATTTCACAGAAATTTCCTGCCGTTGGGCGATATCTTTCAGAGGAATGTACTCTCCGGTGTTGTGGTCGGCTAAGTCCAGCATCACGCGAAGAGCATACCGTCCTTTGGTGGAGATCATCATACTCATATCCTTCTTTCTTCCGATGAATTACGATGCGGCCTTTTTCCACTCCGAATCCAGAGGGAAAAGGAGAGTAATTTTGTAGTTATTATACCCCAAAGCAGAGAAAAAGTGAATGGCTGTCTGTCAAAATTCAGAAATTTTTTGCAGGGATTTTTGCAGAAGACCTTTGGCGGAGACTTCTCGGGGCAAAAGAGTTGCCCAACGGTCCGGCCTGTGCTAAACTGACGCTATGTAAGAATCCAGGCAGAGGAGGGAACACGGTGGAAGCGCGACAGAATACCCTGACCATCACCGGCCTGCGGACGGAGTTTCTCACCCCGGAGGGGCCTCTTGCCGCAGTGGACGGCGTTGACCTGGCCATCCCCCGGGGGAGTATCGTGGGGCTGGTGGGGGAGTCCGGCTGCGGCAAGAGCGTGACCGCCCTGTCCGTGCTGGGCCTGGTCCCCCCCGCCGGCCGGGTTGCCGCCGGGGAGATCCGCTTTGGAGAGACGGACCTGCGGACCTTGGGGGAGGGGGCGCTGCGGAAACTCCGGGGCAACCGGATCGCCATGATCTTCCAGGACCCTATGACCTCTCTGAACCCGGTGTACCCTGTGGGCCGGCAGGTGGCGGAGGTCCTCCGCCTCCACCGGCGCCTGGACCGCTGGGCGGCCAAGGCCCGCACCGTGGAGCTCTTCCAGCAGGTGGGCATCCCGGACCCGGCGGCCCGGTATGACGCCTATCCCCGGCAGCTGTCCGGGGGTCTGCGCCAGCGGGTGATGATCGCCATGGCCATGGCCTGTGAGCCGGAGCTCCTCATTGCCGACGAGCCCACCACCGCCCTGGACGTGACCATCCAGGCCCAGATTCTCCGGCTGATGGGGGACCTGCGCCGGGACCACGGCACGGCCATCCTTCTCATCACCCACAACATGGGGGTGGTGGCCCAGCTGTGCGACTATGTCTATGTGATGTACGCGGGACAGATTGTGGAGGCGGCGGAGACCTTTGCCCTCTTCCGGGCCCCCCGCCATCCCTATACCCAGGGCCTGCTGAAGGCCATCCCCTCCCTGGAGGGGACGGCGGACCGGCTGTATACCATCCGGGGGTCCGTCCCGGACCCCCGCTGTCCCCTGCCTGGTTGCCGGTTTTGCCCCCGGTGTGACCAGAGCCGGCAGGACTGCGCCCGCCAGGTCCCGGACCTGCGGGCCCTGGCGGCGGGGCATTGGGTGCGCTGCTGCCACATATCCTGAGAGGAGGGGCTATGGCGAAGATTTTAGCGGAGGGGCGGGACCTCTCCAAAACCTTTCCCGCCCGGGGACAGGGAAAGGGGGCGGTTCTCCACGGGGTGTCCCAGGTGGACCTGGTGGTTTACGAGGGGGAGACCCTGGCCCTGGTGGGGGAGTCCGGGTGCGGAAAGAGCACCCTGGGCCGGCTCCTGCTGGGCCTGCTGCCCCCCACCCAGGGGCAGGTGTTTTTTGATGGGCGGGACCTGGCGGCCTGTTCGCCCCGGGACCTGCGGGCCCTTCGGCGGCAGATGCAGATGGTGTTTCAGGATACCGCGGCTTCCCTGAACCCCCGGCTGACCGTGGAGGGCATTCTGGCAGAGCCGCTGCGGGTCCACCGCCTCTGCCCCCGGCGGGAGATTCCCGCCCGGGCGGCGGTGCTGCTGGACCAGGTGGGGCTGCCCCGGGACCTGCTGGGGCGCTATCCCCACGCCCTGTCCGGGGGCCAGCGCCAGCGGGTGGGCATTGCCCGGGCCCTGGCCCTGTCCCCCCGGCTGGTGGTCTGCGATGAGCCGGTCTCGGCCCTGGATGTGTCGGTGCAGGCCCAGATGCTCAACCTGCTGGCCGACCTGCAGGCGGCGAGGGGGCTGACCTATGTGCTGGTCTCCCACGACCTGGGGGTGGTCCGCCACAGCGCCGACCGGGTGTGTGTGATGTTCCTGGGGCGGGTGTGTGAGGTGGGGCCCACGGAGGCGCTGTTTACCGCCCCGCGGCATCCGTATACCCGCTTCCTGCTGGATTCGGTGCCCCGGCCGGACCCCACCCGCCGGGGGGAGGGGCGGGAACTGCTGCCAGGGGAGATTCCCAGCCCTGTCACCCCGCCCTCCGGCTGCCGGTTCCGCACCCGCTGTCCCTATGCCGCCCCGGTCTGCGCCCAGGCTCCCCCGCCCCTTCAGGGAACAGGGGAACACCGGGTAGCCTGTCACGCTCCCCACGGGGAGGGATAAGGAGGGGACTTCATGCCCTTTGTGGATTTGCACTGTGATACCATTGCCCGCCTGCTGGCTTGCCGGCGGGCGGGGCTGCCCGGTCAGCTTCGGACCGGGGAAGGGGCCCATGTTACCTTGGAAAAACTCCAGCGGAGCGGATACCTGCTCCAGAACTTTGCCCTGTTTGTCAATTTGCAGGGGGAGACGCCGCCCCCTGGGGAAGGGGCCGGTGCCGAGGACCTTTACCGCCTGTCCATGGGCTGCCGGGCGGGGTCGCCGTTGGAGGAGGTTTTGACCCTGGCGGACCTCTATTGGACGGAGATGGAGGCCAACGAGGACCTGGCTGTGCCGGTTCGGTCCTTTCAGGAGATGGAGCGGGCCCGGCAGGCGGGAAAGATTGCCTGCCTGCTGACCGTGGAGGAGGGGGGCGTCTGCCTGGGGTCCCTTCCGCTGCTGCGGACCCTTTACCGGCTGGGGGTGCGGATGCTCACCCTCACCTGGAACTATCCCAATGAGCTGGGCCGCCCCAACGGCCAGCCGGGCGGGCTGACCCGGCGGGGGTTCCAGTTCCTGGAGGAGATGGAGAACCTGGGGATGATCCCCGACGTGTCCCACCTGTCCGACGACGGGGTTTGGGACGTGTGCCGGGCGGCCCGGAAGCCCTTTGTGGCCAGTCATTCCAGCTGCCGGGCGCTGCACCCCCACCGGCGCAACCTCACCGATGCCATGCTCCGGGCCCTGGCGGACCGGGGGTGTCTGGTGGGGGTCAACTTTTACGCGGGGTTCCTGGGGCCCCATGGGACCAGCCGGCTGGCCGATCTCACCCGCCACATCCGCCACATGATCCAGGTGGGCGGCCTGGACCTGGTGGCGCTGGGCTCGGACTTTGACGGTATCGACTGCCCCCTGGAACTGGAGGACGCCGGCCACATGGACCGGCTGGTCCAGGCCATGGAGGGGGCGGGGTTCACCCCCCGGGAGATTGAGGCGGTGTGCTGGAAAAACGCCTGGGAATTTTACCGGCGGGTTTTGTAAGCCCCGGTCCTCTGAAAAAACACGAGAGAACAGGAGGAACAATCCTATGACATTCATCCACGCGCCTCTGCTTCAGCCCCTGAGGATTGGGGCAATGACCATCCAGAACCGCTTCTGTGCGGGACCCCTCACCCTGCCCTCCCTGCAGGGGCCCTTTGGCGAGTTCTCCCCGGACGGCCTGGCCTATTTTGAGGCTCGGGCCAAGGGGGGCTTTGGCCTGTTGTTTACCGGGGCCTTTCACCCGGACACCTTGGTGGACCCGGTCCATCCCCTGGACAGCAAGCAGCCGTTGAAGGCCCCCAAGACCTTTCAGCGGTCGGCGGTGGAGCTGCTGGAGCGGTTGGACGCCTATGGCACCAAGATGCTGCCCCAGGTTTCCATGGGATATGGCCGCAACGCCCTGGGATGCTTCTGTCCCTCGGAGATTCCCTATTACCACGATCCCGCCCGGAAGGCCCCTGCCCTGACCCGGGAGCAGATCCAGCAGAAGATCGATCAGATGATTGCCACGGCAGTTCTCCTCCGCCAGTGCGGGTTCCCGGGGATTGAGGTCCACGCCATGCACTGGGGGTATCTGCTGGACCAGTTTGCCCTGTCCTTTATGAACCACCGGACGGATGAGTACGGCGGGGCGCTGGAGAACCGCCTCCGCTGTGCCCGGGAGATTGTGGAGGGGGTCAAGGCCGCCTGCGGCGCGGATTTTGTGGTCTCCATGCGCCTGGCGCTGAAGTCCTACATCAAGGGCTATAACAAGCCCTCCCTTCACGGGGAAGAGGAAGTGGGGCGGACCCTGGAGGAGGGGCTGGAGATTGCCCGCCGGCTGGAGGCCTACGGCTATGACTGCCTGAGTGTGGACTTTGGGCAGTATGATTCCTTTTATTATGCGGCGCCCCCCTGCTATATGGAGAAAGGGCGGGTGATTCCCCTGGCGGCGGCGGTGAAGCAGGTGGTGAAAATCCCCATTCTCTGCGGCGGCCGCATGAACGACCCCGATCTGGCCGCCCAGGCCATTGCCCAGGGGAAGCTGGACGCGGTGGTGCTGGGCCGGCCCTCCCTGGCCGACCCGGCCTACCCCCAGAAGGTGGCCACGGGGCGGCCGGAGGACATCCGCCCCTGTATCGGCTGCAACCAGGGGTGCATTGGCGCCCTGAAAGTGGGTCGCCGGGCCGGGTGCGCGGTGAATCCCCAGGCCGCCCGGGAGGCTTCCTTTGCCCTCACCCCCGCCCCCCGGAAGAAATCCGTGCTGGTGGTGGGGGGCGGCGTGGCCGGGATGGAGGCCGCCCGATGTGCCGCCCTGCGGGGCCACGACGTCACCCTGTGCGAGGGGAGCGACCGGCTGGGGGGCAATCTGATCCCCGCCGGCGCCCATCCCTTTAAGGAGGAGCTGAACGAGCTCAACCGCTGGTATCAGGGCCAGCTGGCCCAGCTGGGGGTGACGGTGGAACTGGGCGTCCGTCTGACCGCCCGGGAGATCCAGGACCGAAGTCCGGACGCGGTGGTGCTGGCGGTGGGGGCCGCCCCGGCGGTGCCCCCGGTGCCGGGGATCGACAGCCCCAAGGTGATCGACTGCGTCACCGCCCTCACCGGCCCGGACCTCCCCGGCCAGCGGGTGCTGGTGGTGGGCGGCGGCCTGGTGGGCTGTGAGACCGCCCTGGGCTATGCCCAGGCAGGCAAGCAGGTCACCATTTTAGAGGCCCTGCCGGACATTCTCTCCGCCGGTATCCCGGTGCCGGAGATGAATGACTCCATGCTCCGGGACCTGCTGGACGAGGCCGGGGTGGTCCGCAGAACCGGCCGCCGGCTGTCTCGGGTCACAGAGGACGGGGCGGTGGCCGATGGCCCCGACGGAGAGGAGAAGCTGTCCGCGGACCACATTGTCCTGGCGGTGGGATTTGCCCCCCGGACCTCCCTGGCGCCGGAGCTGGCCGGGGCGGGAATGGAGGTCTACCAGGTGGGAGACGGCAGCCGGGTGGGCAGTGTGATGACCGCCATTGGCAGCGCCTACACCGTGGGACGGATGTTGTGAGAAGGAGGAGAAATCCATGCGAAAAAATTTCAAGGATGTTGGCTTTTATCCCCAGCCGGTGCTGATCATCGGCACCTACGACACCGACGGGGTTCCGGACGCCATGAATGTGGGCTGGGGCGGCCTGGTGGGGGGCGGCTATGTGGAGATCAACATTTCCCAGGGCCATAAGACCACGGAAAACCTCTCCCTAAAGGGGGCCTTCACCGTGAGCTTTGCCGACCGGGCGCACCTGACGGAAGCGGATTATGTGGGTCTGGTCTCCGGCCACACCACCCCGGACAAGATTGCCCGGGCAGGGCTCACCCCGGTGCGGAGTGCTTTCGTGGACGCGCCCCTGTTTGAGGAGTTCCCCCTGACCTTGGAGTGCCAGGTGGTGGAGAGGAGCGACGGCCCCGGCGGCGTGCGGATTGTGGGCCAGGTGGTGAACATGAGCGCCGATGAGGCCATCCTGGGGGAGGATGGCCTGGTGGACGCCGACAAGGCCCAGTTCCTGTCCTTTGACCGGGTTCGGCGGGTATACCGCCTGCTGGGCGGTGTGGTGGGACAGGCCTACCACGACGGCAGAAAAAAGATGGAGTGAACCGGGGCTTTGCCCGGGGGAGGCAGGCCCTTCCCCGGGCAAAGCCTGGAAACTGTGCGGAACTGCCCAAAAATAGGTGAAAAACCTGGGCGTATCTTGTTCCTTCTGCTTCCTTGACAAGGGGAGGTCTTGTCCCGTATAATGAAGAACAATGATAGAGGCGCGGCGCTCATCAGTACCTTCCAACCTCCGGCAGGCAACCGGGGAAGCGAAAGGGGGCACCGCCGAAGGGCTTCTCGGGTTCCTGCCTGAGGGGTGCCCTGGGTCGGCAGAGAAGATCTGCCGGACTGCCATTGTCAAAACGATGGAGCGCTATCATGGGACAACCAAAGGGGCGGGAGCCCCGTATTTGTGTTTGTTTGCCATGGATCTGCTTCGGGTCCATGGTTTTTTTAACAAATAAAAAATGAAAAGAGGAGACCACCATGAAAAAGATGCTTGCCTTGACCCTGGCACTGGTGATGGCCCTGGGCCTGTGCGCCTGTGGCGGAGACACCACGGACAATGGGGATGCCCCGGCGGAAAACCCGGAGACCAATTCCCCTGCGGAAACCGTTACGCTGGACCTTCCCCCCGTGGAAGACCTGACCGGTACTGACACCAGCGCCATCGCTGGAGTAGAGGATGGCGTGCTCACTGTGGCGATGGAGTGTACCTACGCTCCCTACAACTGGACCCAGATGGACGATTCCAATGGCGCTGTGCCCATCAAGGGCTCCAGTGAATACGCCAATGGCTATGATGTGATGATCGCCAAGCGCATTTGTGAGGCTTACGGCTGGGAGCTGGAAATTGTTCGCACTGACTGGAACTCCTTGGTTCCCGGGATTCAGAGCGGTTTGTATGATGCTGTGATCGCCGGTCAGTCTATGACGGAGGATCGTATGGAGCAAGTGGACTTTGCCGGCCCCTACTACTACGCTTCTATTGTCTGTGTGGCAAAGGATGGCAGCCCTCAGGCTTCCGCAAAGGGAATCAGCGAACTGACCGGTACCGCCACCGCGCAGATTGAAACCATTTGGTATGATACCTGCCTGCCGCAGATTAAGGGCGCAGAGATCCAGACCGCCGCTGAGACGGCGCCTGCTATGCTGATGGCGCTGGAGACTGGCGCCGTAGAGTTTATCTGCACCGACATTCCCACAGCCAAGGGTGCTGTGGCTGCTTACGATGACATGGTCATTCTGGACTTCACCGACACGGAGGATAACTTCCAAGTGGACGAGGGGGACATTAACATCGGCATCTCCCTGAAGAAAGGCAATACCGAGCTGAAGGACGCCATCAACAAGGTGGTTTCCGCGCTCAACAAGGATAACTTCGACAACCTGATGGATTATGCTGTTTCCATCCAGCCTTTGAATCAGTAATTTTCACAATTATTCATAACCGCCCCCGCCGGTACCCCGGCGGGGGCGCCGGACTGCCCAGTTCCGGGCAAAGAGAGAAAGGAGTGCTCCTCTGTGGAACAATTCGCCCAGCTCGGCTCCGATATGGTGCGTTTGTGGAGCCAGTACAGTGGTTCCTATTTGAACGGCATCAAGAACACCCTGATCTTGGCGGTGGTGGCTACCTTGATCGGGTGCCTGATCGGCTTTGTCTGTGGTGTGTTGAACACCATTCCTTATACCAAAAGTGATTCCCTGCCCAAGCGGTTTCTGCTGAAGCTGATCCGAATTATTGTGCGCGTTTATGTGGAGATTTTTCGGGGGACTCCTATGGTGCTCCAGGCGGTGTTCATTTACTATGGCCTGCCCTATTTCAGCAACAACGCCCTGCGGTTTGACAATATCTGGGCGGCGGCCATCCTTATCGTCTCCATCAACACCGGCGCCTATATGGCGGAAACCGTCCGGGGCGGCATTATCTCCGTGGACCCTGGCCAGACCGAAGGGGCCAAGGCCATCGGCATGACACACGTGCAGACCATGGTCAGCGTCATTCTGCCCCAGGCATTCCGAAATATCGTTCCGCAAATCGGCAACAACTTCATCATTAATATCAAGGATACTTCGGTGATGTTTATCATCAGCTTTACCGAGTTTTTTGCCATCCATCGCACCGTGGTGGGGTCGAACTATCTCTACTTCCCCTCCGCTGCCATTGAGATGGTGGGATACCTGACCATGACCCTCATTGCCTCCTTCCTGCTGCGGTTGCTGGAGAAGAAGCTGGACGGCAATGACAGCTATGATTTGGTTCAGGTAGACGCGCTGACCATGTCCGCCGGTACCTACAATTATCCTGGCCGGGGCACCCCCTTTGACGAGCGCAACCCGGAGGCCCAGAAGAGCATGCTCCGGGAGGAGCTGCGCCGCCAGGCCGAGCGGGACGCCGCGGTCCGGGAGGGGCAAAAGGCGGAGACCCGCCGGGCCCACGGCAACGAAACCAGAAACCAGGACGGAGGGGACCAGTGACATGGATGAGATGATTTTACAGGTGCGCCACCTGTCCAAATCCTTTGGCAAGCATGAGGTTCTCCGGGACATTGATTTTACGGTGAACCGGGGGGATGTGACCTCCATCATCGGGGCCTCCGGCTCGGGCAAGTCCACCCTGCTGCGGTGTGTCAACCTTCTGGAGACCCCCACCAGCGGGGAGATCACCTTCCACGGGGAGAACATCCTCACCCGGAAGGGCGGGGCCGCGGCCTACCGGACGAAGGTGGGTATGGTCTTCCAGTCCTTCAACCTCTTTAACAATATGTCGGTGCTGGACAACTGCACCGTGGGCCAGATCAAGGTGCTCAAGAAGAGCGCCGCCGAGGCCAAGGAGCTGGCCATGAAGTACCTGACCAAGGTGGGCATGGCCCCCTACATCAACGCCAAGCCCCGGCAGCTCTCCGGCGGCCAGAAGCAGCGGGTGGCCATCGCCCGGGCCCTGGCCATGGACCCGGAGGTCCTCCTCTTTGACGAGCCCACCTCCGCCCTGGACCCGGAGATGGTGGGGGAGGTGCTCTCCGTCATGCGGGACCTGGCCGCGGAGGGTCTGACCATGCTGGTGGTCACCCATGAGATGGCCTTTGCCCGGGACGTGTCCAACCATGTGGTCTTTATGCGGGACGGTGTCATCTGGGAAGAGGGCACCCCCCAGCAGATTTTTGAGAACCCCCAGAAGGCGGAGACCCAGGAGTTCCTCTCCCGCTTTCGTGCACACTGAAAAACAGAGGCAAAAGGACCTGCCGGCGGGCAGGTCCTTTTTTATTCGCTCTGGGGGACAGGGGGCACCCAGGGCAGGGCGCCCTCCTCCAGCAGCAGGCGCATGAGCTCCCAGCGGGAGGTCACGCCGAATTTTCGAAACATGTTCTGAAAATGCTTCTGTAAGGTGGAGGCCCGCACCGACAGGGCCTCCGCGATCTCCTGGTTGTTCCGAAACCGGGTCAATTCCTCCAACAGCTGGCGCTCCCGGAGGGTGAGGCCGTGGCGGGCGGCCACGGCGGCCAGGCTGTGGTCAGGGGACCCGCCCGCAGGGGGGGTGCCCGCCAGCAGAGCGGCCATCTGCTGGTTGAGGTGCGTGCCCACGGACCGGAGCAGGAAGAGCTCGTGGTCGGAGAAAGGCCCGTCCTCCCGGCAGCGGAACAGGCTCAGCGCCCCCAAGGGCTGACCGTTGCAGACAATGCCGTACTGGAGGGAGTCATAGACCTCAAAGGGCTGATAGCACTCCTGGTAGATGGTGGAGCGCAGCCGCTGCTGTTCCCCCACCAGGTCGCTCTCCCGGAAGAGGGTGGCCTCCCGGCAGCAGCTCAGCCAGGCGGTGTAGTCGTCGGCGGCAAAGCGCATGTACCGGCGCTCGGCCTCGGCAAAGGCGGCGGGGACGCAGAGGGGGTCCACCAGGTGGATGGAGGGCCCGGCCTCCGCCCGGCGCATGATGCTGGCGTAGCGGTAGGGAATGAGCATCCGCAGCATCGGCAGAAAGGCGTCCCCCAGGTCCTGATAGGTCCGGCATCGGTACAGCTCAGACAGTACATGATTGAAGATCAAAAATTGGTTTTTCTCCAGCAATGAAACGCCTGCTCCTTTCTCCGGATGGTTTGCTTTTTTTAGTTTAATATGAAATAACAGGAAACACCATACCTCAAAATAGGAATTTATACTTTTTTTCCCGTAAAAAGAGGGGGAAAGAAAGAATTTCAAAATGGAGCGCCGCCCCTTATAATGAAGCCAAAGCCGCCCAGTTCCTTTGTGAGAGCTGGGGACACAGGGGCCCTTTCGCGTTGGCACGGGGCCCACAGGGAACGCAATGCCATTGAAGGAGGTAACTATGAAGCGCTGCAAGAATTATATCAACGGGGCATGGACCGAGAGCGTGAGCGGAAACGCCGCCCCTACGTTCAATCCCGCCACCGGGGAGGAACTGGCCCAGGTGGTGGTCAGCACGCCGGAGGACGTGGACCGGGCGGTGGCCGCGGCCCACACCTCGTTTTATGAGACCCGGGAATGGCGGGATATGGACAGCCAGACCAGGGGAGATTTCCTGCTGCGGATCGCTGACCTGATTGCAGAGGCCCGGGAGGAGCTGGCCTACCTGGACGCGGTGGACATGGGAAAGCCCCTGCGGGAGGCGGAGGGGGATGTGGACGACGCCATCCACTGCTACCGCTACTATGCGGGCCTCATCAAAATGCCCCAGGGGGGCAGCTATGGCGTGAACGCCGGCTTTGGGGAGATGCATTCCTACACCATCCATGAGCCGGTGGGGGTTGTGGGGCTCATTACCCCCTGGAACTACCCCTTCCTCATGGGGGCCTGGAAGCTGGCCCCGGCGCTGGCCGCAGGGAACAGCGTGATTTTCAAACCCAGCTCCAACTGCGTTTTATCCACGGTGAAGATGTTTGAGATTTTTGAAAAGGCCGGCATGCCCAAGGGCTCGGTCAACCTGATCCTGGGGCCTGGCGGCTCTGTGGGCAGCGCCATCGCCGCCCATCCCGGCATCAGCATGGTGACCTTCACCGGGTCCACGGCGGTGGGACAGGACATTATGCGCTGCGCGGCGGCAAATGTCAAGAAGATCGGCCTGGAACTGGGGGGAAAATCCCCCAACATCATCTTTGCCGACGCCGACCTGGAAGGGGCCGTGGAGTGGGCCATGATCGGGATTTTCTTCAACCAGGGGGAGGTCTGCTCCGCCGGGTCCCGGATCCTCATTGAGGAGAGCTTTAAGGAGACCTTCCTGCGGCGCCTGGTGGAACGGACCAACGCCATTACCCTGGGCAATCCCCTGAACAACCCCGACATGGGGCCCATGGTCAGCGAGAGCCAGATGAACGACGTTCTGGGCTTTATCCGCAAGGGGGTGGAAGAGGGGGCAACCCTGGTCTGCGGCGGTGCGCGGTACACCGAGGGCGAGTGCGCCAAGGGATACTTTGTGCAGCCCACCATCTTTGACAACTGCACCTCGGAGATGACCATTGTCCGGGAGGAGATTTTCGGCCCGGTGGTCACCATCCAGACCTTCCGAACTGAGGAGGAGGCTGTGGCCCTGGCCAACGACACCATCTACGGTCTGGCCGGCGGGGTATTCACCGCGGACGGGGCCCGGGCGCTGCGGGTCATCAAGGAGATCCGGGCGGGGATCACCTGGGTCAACTGCTACAACCCCACCTTCAATGAGGCCCCGTGGGGGGGCTATAAGATGTCCGGCATCGGACGGGAGCTGGGTGTCCACGGCCTGGAGGAGTACCAGGAGGTCAAGCAAATCAACATCAATCTCAACCCCGGCCCGGTGGGCTGGTATGAACACTGACCGGATGGGCCGCTGCCCTGCCGGGGAAAAAGCCCCGAACCCAAGTGGGTTCGGGGCTTTTCTGTCAGAAACGGGACAAGGGCGCCGGAATTACTCCGCGGTGTACCGCATGAGAATGGTGGCGACCTGTGCCCGGGTGGCGGTTGCCTTGGGGGAGAGGGTGGTCTCGGTGGTGCCGGAGATCAGGCCCTCGCCAATGGCCCACTTCATGGCGTCGGTGGCATAGGAGGCCACCTGGCCCGCGTCGGTGAAGCCGGTCAGATCGCCGGTGATCTCGATGGGATCGGGATTCTCAAAGTCGGCGAACCGATAGAAGAAGGTGGCCAGCTGCTCCCGGGTCAGGGAATTGGTGGGGGAGAAGGTGGTCTCGGAGGTGCCGGCGGTGATGCCGTTCTCGGAAGCCCAGATCACTGCGTCGGTGTACCAAGTGTCCGCCGGCACATCGGTGAAGGGATTCTCCGCGGTGACTTCGGGGGAGCCGGCCATCCGATAGAGGACGGTGACCATCATGCCCCGGTTAATGGCCAGGTTGGGGGAGAAGCCGTCCCCGGTGCCGTTCATGAGACCGGTGAGGGTCACATAGTTCACGGCATTGGCATACCAGTCGCCGGCCTTCACATCGTTGTAGGAGATGGTGTGGATGCGGTTATCGGTCTCGCCGTACTGCGCCTTGGAGACCACGCCCTTGAGCTCGGAGGTGATGTAGTCCATGACCACTTCGTCCAGGGGCACGCCGGAGTCATAGCCGCTGGAGGCAGCCTTGAAGGCGTAGTAGGTGTCGCCGCCGGCGCCCATAAAGTCGTTGGTGACAATGGTGTAGGTCTCTTCGGGGTTGAATGCCTCGCCGCCCACGGTCTGGATCATGACCCGGTTGATGGAGGCGGGCTTGCCATAGGTGGAGCCGGGATAGAGCTCCTTGGTGTCAAACTGGGCGCCGGTGTTCACGGTGAACTCAATGCCGGCCACCTGGGGGAAGCCGCCAATGGCCTCGGGGGTGCAGTAGGTGGAGGCCTCCAGAGCTTCCAGCAGCTCTGCGCCGGTCACCTTTACCACGTACAGGGTGTTGCCGAAGGGGAGGACGGTGTTGATGTCCTTCTTGGTGATGTCCCCGGCGGCGATGCTGGCGCGGATGCCGCCGCCGTTGGTGACGGCCGCGTCCACCCCTTCATCCAGGAGGCCGGCCTGCCACAGCATGGCGTCGGCGATCAGGTCGCCCAGATTGGTCTCGCCGGTGCGGACGTTGGCTTTCTCGCCGTCCAGAGCAACCTCGGTCTTGGCAAAGACCGTGCCGTAGTCGGCGTCGATTTCCTTCTGGATTTCCTCGGCCCGGGCGGCGACCTTGGCGTCGGGGGTGACGGTCAGCTCGCTGGTGGCCAGGCTGGAGGTGGAGATGGTGCCGTCGGGGGAAATATCCACCATGCCCACGTTGGCCAGCTTGGTACCGGTGGAGGTGAGCACGGTGTCACCCACCTTGCCAGTGCCGTTGGTGGCTTCCTTGATCTCTTCCAGGGTGGAGTGGGAGTGGCCGTCGATGAAGACGTCAATGCCGGTGACCTTCTCCAGCAGGTCGATGGAGCGGTTGCCGGTGGACTCAGCGTCAATGCCCAGGTGGCCCAGGCAGATGATGTAGTCGCAGCCGTCGGCCTTCAGGGCGTCCACCTGGGCCTGGGCGCAGTCGAACATCTCCTGGGCGGCCAGGAAGGAGACCCCCTTGATCTTGTCCGGGTGGGCCTTGGTGGCGGTCTCAGGGGTGTCCAGGCCGAAAATGCCGATCTTTTTGCCGTCGGTGGTGGTGAAGGTGGTCTGATCCCCCAGGGCGGCGGCGTTGTCATACCGTACGTTGGCGGCCAGGATGGGGAAGTCCGCTTCCCCGGCCAGGGTCTTCAGATTGGGGTAGCCGTAGTCAAACTCGTGGTTGCCGGGGGCGGCCACGTCGTAGCCGGCCAGGTTCATAAGCTCAATGGCGGTCTTTCCCTGGGAGGCGCTCACGGTGGGGTCTCCCTGGATAAAGTCGCCGGCATCCGCCAGCAGCACATAGGCGCCGGCCGCTTGGTAGGCCTGCTTCAAGGCGGCGACTTTGGCATACTCGCCGATGGCCCCGTGGACATCGTTGGTGTGCAGAATAACGATGTGACCGGTCAGGTCCTGTTCCGTCTCTGTGGCTCCGGCGGGAATGGCCAGGGCCAGCACCATGACCAGTGCCAGGAAGAGCGCGGAAAACTTCTTCCATAGTTTCATGTTGGACAATCCTCCATATCTTCAAATTTCCCGGGGACGAGAGAGGGACCTCTCACCCGCGGTGGTAGGGATAGTATAGCGTATTTTTGCGTACATTGCCACCATTTCCAACGAAAATTTTGGGAAAAATATGCAGGAAACGGAAACCCGTCTCCCCCGTTGCCGGGCGGGGGAGACGGGCTGTCACTGGGCGGCGGGGTTGCTGAAGAAGCCGCCGGTTTTGTCGTATTGGTATTCCAATGCCTCGGTGATCCGCTCCACCAGATAGAGGAACCGGGCAAACTTTTTCCGGGGGTCCAGACTGATTTGGTGGACATAGTAGGTGGCCAGCGGCAGATGCCAGGTGCCGTCGGGGCGGGGCTTCTGACCGGCCAGGAGGGCGTCGGTGGGGAGGAAATAGAGGGCCTTCATAAAGGAGGTTCCCTCCGGGGTCACGCCGTAGCCCAGAATGGCGGCGTAGTCAAAGTTCACCTGGGTGAAGTCGTTGGCGTCGGATTCCTCCCAGGGACTTTTGGCCATGGGGAGAAAGAAGGGACGGATCACCAGGGTCTGGTCCTTCAGATGGGCCAGCTTTTGGTCAATGGGGTTGGCGCTTTGGGCCAGGGGCTGGCCGTCGGTCCGTTCCAGCCGGGCGGTGAGCCAGCCGTTCTCCGCAGTCTGAAAGGTGACCCGGCGCTCGGCGGCGTAAGGGGTGTAGCGGTTGAGAATTTCCGCGGCTTCCCGGACCAGACCGGCCCGGTGGGTGAGTTTGTTTTCTTCCATAGAGAAATACCTCCTTTGTAAGATTGAGAATGCGTGGGGGAGAACTGCGGTCTACCGACGGTAGAGCAGGTTCCGCTCCACGGCGGTGTACTGTTCCAGTATGGCCAGGTCCTCCTGGGACGGGGAATAGGTGCCCTTCCCGTCCTGGTCCACAAAGAGGGTGCGGCGGGAGAGGAGCATGTGGGAGGCCACCTCCCGGTCCAGCCAGGAGAAATACTGGTTCAGAGGAATGCCCGCCCGCTGTAAGGTGTGCAGCCCCAGGAAGGTACAGCTCTCCATCCGGTCCGGGGCGGCCTGGGCCTCGTAATTGGTCCAGATCAGGTAGTCGGTGGACAGGATGTTCTCCAGGGTCTCCGGGTCCCAGTCCGCAGCCTCTTCCGTGGGAGAGTACCCCAGGTGGGTGTAGAGGGAGACCCCGTCGGACAGGTTCAAGGAGGGGAGATGGTCCCCCACAAAGACCAGCATCACCGGACGGTCCACCTGGGAGAAGTAGTCGGTGAGCAGCCCCAGGGAGGCATCCGCGTGGTGCAGCCCCATGACCAGCGCGTCCAGAATGGCCAAGTCCTCCTGGGACAGCTTGTCGCACTGGGCGGGAAAGCCCGAGGGCTGGCCGTACTTTTCCGGGGTGTAGGTCTGGTGGTTCTCCATGGACATGCCGTACAGAAAGACCGGCTGGCTGGGGTCCCGGGCTTCATACCGGGCGATGAGTTCCCGGGCGAAGGAGTCGTCGGAGGCGTACTTGCCTGCGATCTCCACGGGGGTGAGGAAGTCGTCCAGAAAGGCCACCGTGTCAAAGCCGATGGCGGGATAGATGGTCTCCCGGTTGTACAGCTCACTGGTGTGGGCGTGGAGGGCGGTGGTGGCGTATCCCGCCTTTTGCAGCAGCCGGACGGTGGTGGGCAGGTCCTGATAGACCGCGGTGTGAAGGGTATTTAGGGTATCCCCCTCCTTGAGCAGAGAGGAGGTCAGGCCGGTGAACATCTCCATCTCCACATGTCCGGTCCCGCCGCCATAGGTGTTGGAGAGAAAGGGGCCGTTGGTGCAGGTCTCCGACAGACGGTGGAAATTGGGCAGGGGGTCCTGGGAAAAGGTGAGACCCGGCAGACGGGTTACGTCAAAAAAGCTCTCGGAGGTGACAAAGATAATGTCCGGGGCGGCGGCAGGCGCGGGGGTGCCTGGCCCCATGGCGTCCGCCCGCAGCTGGTCCACCAGACGGGTGGTCTCCGGGTCGGCGGTGCCGGTCTCCACCTGGAGACGCTGGGCCCAGGCGGTGTAGAGGCCCAGCACCACCCCCATCCGTTCGTTGCGGGTCTCCTGGTCCGGGCTGTTCTGGTCCAGGCGAAGGGCGGCGGACTGAAGGGCACCGGGGTACAGCGCCGAGAGGAACAGCGTCAGGCACAGGCTGCCCAGGACGAAGCCCTGGGTGAGGGAGGGACGCCAGGTCTCCTTGCGGCGGAGGGTTTCCGTGAGAACGGCCGCCACGCCGATGGCCAGCAGGGTAGTCAAGGTGGGAATGAGCTGAGAGGCGGCATACCCGGTGATGTCGCCCAGGTTGCCCACGAAGGCAAAATCACTTAACTGGAGAGGTGCGCCGTTGATGTCCAGCTTATACCGGCTGGTGACGGCCACCCCCATAAAGACGGCCACTTCCGGCAGATAGGCGGGAAACAGCCGGCGGAAAAAGCCGTAGAGGGTGAGGCTCAGACTGGAGAAGAGCACCCAAAACAGCACGGTTGCACCGCCATGCGAGGCCATCCAGGGCAGGGGCGCCCACAGGCTCTGGAGCCACACGGCTTGGGTGGCATACAGGGTGACAAGGGGAGCCAGCAGCAGGCTGCCCAGCAGGAAAACCAGCTGCCGGCGGGTGGGAGATGCAGTCATAAAAAGGAGTTCCTTTCCATCTTTCCCAAACAGTTTGGGAGGAAATCCCTTTTATTATACAGGAAAACACCCTGGGACGCAATGGAAAGGGAAGGAGAACCCGCCTGCTTCACCTTGCGTCCGGGCAGAAAATATGGTACAGTCATGGAAGAACCCCCGTGGTTCCCCGCCGGTCCCCGGCGGGGCCCGGGAGAAGGAAAGGAGCCTGCCGATGGGAATCCGATTGGGATTGTGCCAGATGCGTGTGACACCGGACAAACAGGAGAACCTCCGCCGGGCGGAGAGCTGCCTCCGTCAGGCCGCCGCCCAGGGCGCCAATTTGGCCCTGCTGCCGGAGATGTTCAACTGTCCCTATGAGAATGCCTGCTTTCCGGTCTACGGGGAGCCCGCCGGAGGAGAGACCTGGCAATTTCTTTCCGGCATGGCCCGGGAGCTGGGGATTTACCTGGCGGGAGGGTCGGTACCGGAGATCGAGGGGGAGGCCATTTACAACACCTGTTATCTCTTCTCTCCCCAGGGGGAGGAGCTGGCCCGCCACCGCAAGGTTCACCTCTTTGACATTGATGTGCCGGGGGGCCAGCGGTTTATGGAGTCGGACACCCTCACCGCCGGCAGCCAGATCACGGTGGTGGACACAGCGCTGGGAAAACTGGGGCTGGCCATCTGCTTTGATATCCGCTTTGCCGAGTTTTTCCGGGTCATGGGGGACCTGGGGGCCCAGCTGATCCTGGTGCCCGCCGCCTTCAACATGACCACGGGCCCCCTGCATTGGGACCTGGCCTTCCGGATGCGGGCGTTGGATCAGCAGTGCTTTGTGGCCGGCTGTTCCCCGGCCCGGGACAGGTCGGCCTCCTATGTGGCCTATGGCCACTCCCTGGTGTGCAATCCCTGGGGGGAGATCCTCACGGACTGTGGCGAGGGGGAGGCGGTCCGGGTGGTGGACCTTGACTTGGGGGACCTGGCCCGCTACCGGGCCCAGATTCCCATTCTCTCTGGCCGCCGGACCGATCTGTACCGCACGAAGCAACAAACATAACGGCCCCGTTGGAGCCCCACAGACAAAGAAAGGGATGCTGCCATGTATTATTACGGTTATCAAAATTATGCCGCCGGTGTCATTGGAATCCTGGTGCTGGCGGTGGCGCTGACCGCCCTGCTGGTGGTGCTGGTGCTGCCCAAGGAGAAGGACGGCCATCTGCCGTCGGTGTTTCAGATGCTCTATGATCTCTTCAGCCCCAAGACCCTGGTGATGGAGAAGCTGCTGCAAATTCTCTACGTGTTTCTCACCTGCCTGGCGGTGCTGTACGGGATTGTGGTCTTTTTCAGCGGGTTCTTCTCAGGGTTTCAGAACCTGGCCCTGGGCCTGGTGATCCTGGCGGTGGGGCCCATCCTGCTGCGGGTGGGGTATGAGCTGATCCTGCTGCTGGTGATGCAGGTGAAGACCACCCGGGAAATCCACCAGAAGCTGACCCAGATGACAGAGGAGAGGGGACCGGCCGCTGCCCCTGGACGTCAGCAGCCTGCCCCGGAGACCGCCGCCCCGGCGGCGGAAAAGTCTGCGGTACCCTGCCGGGAGAACCAGGCCATGTCCCACTGTCCTGCCTGCGGAACCTGGTACCGGGCCTCCTCGGACCGCTGCCCCGTCTGCGGCAGACGGCCGGAAGGAAAAGAATAACCGTCTCCAACGCGCGGCGTAGGCCGCGCGTTTTTTTGTTCGGGCAGGGACGAAGCCTGTACCGGTCGAACCATGGCGCGGTGAATTTGACAGCGCCGGATTGCAAGAGGGGAAGTGGCACGGAAGCCATCGTGATTTAAGAAAAAATTTCGCAAACCTTAACGCTTTTTTCAGAGATCCATGGTAGATTGGATGGGTAAGTGGAAGGGGGAGCGGAAAGAATGCTTTTGATGCTGATGATCCCAATTCTTTTGACCATAGTGCCGGGTATGCTCTATCAGAGCATGAGGCTGCTGGCACGAAAAAAGTCTACACTGACCCACTATGTGTGGACATACACGATGATGCTTTATATATGGCTTGTTTTTTCTGTGACGGGAATCGGCTCTATATGGGATGTCATTGCCAAAGGCGGATGGGCTGCCACGGTTCAGCAGGCAAACATAAGCTGGGTCCCCTTTCAATCGGAGGGGATATTCACCTATTGCATGAATGTGATCATGCTGATGCCGTTGGGATTTTTGCTCCCCTATATATGGAAGAACTTTAGAAATCCCTTCAAAGTGGCATTCACAGGTTTCTTGCTGTCTGTCTTTATTGAGTTTGCCCAAGTACCGACGAATCGGCTGGTGGATGTGGATGATGTAATGATGAATACGTTGGGGACCATGTTAGGATATCTGGTGTGGAAGACGGTGGGAAAGCATTTTTTCGGGGGGAAGGAGGCACAACGGACGGTTTCACTGGGCAGCTGTGAACCGGTAATCTATTTGACACTGGCCTGTGCCTGCAATTTTTTGTTATATAATTGGACCTGGTTTCTATAAAATGCAAAGATAGTCACGCTTTGAAAAGGGGTTAAGCTCTATGAAAAAATAAGTTCTCCAATGCCTACTGCATTGGAGAACTTATTTGACATTAGGACTTTGTCTCAAACCGAGAGGCGCAGGACCGGCAGGTGATCTCCACCTTGCCCAGTCCCCGGGGCAGGCGCATGGACTGACCGCAGGTGGGACACTTGAAATAGTAATACTCTTTGTCGGTCTGGAGCACCTTCCGCCCCCGGAACCACCGGAAGATGGACCGGAACAGGGCGATAAAACGGGCATTTTCCACCTGCCGCTTCTGCTGATTTTTGGAGAACAGCCGGATGAGGAGGTAGACCAGAACCACGGCGGCTGGGAGGAACAGGGGGAGATAAAACCGCCCCAGCGCCGCCAGGATCAGAAAGAGAACCAGCCAGAACAGGCTGTAAACGTCAAAGCCAGGGTGCCGCTGCCAAAATGTTTTTGTGGGCTCCGCCAAGGAATCATCCCCCTTTGCAGATAGTAAAGAATATTATACCCCAGGGGGAGGGACAGTCAAGGGAAGAATCGTAAAAAATGTGTGAACTCAACCATGAGCCGGCCGGACCCGAACCTCCCCAGAGGATAGGGTATGGATGGTGCCGTCGGTTTCCCGGACCCGGAGGGAGAAATCCCGTTCCAGGTCCAGGGCAAAGGCGGTGCGGGTCTGCCCGCCTTCTAAGACGGTGATCTCCTGGCCCAGAACCAGGGAGCGGCGCCGGTAATCCGCAAAGAAGGGTTTATCTTTTAGGTGGGGATAGAAAGAGAAGAAGTGGTTGAGAATGGACCCTGCCAGCTGGCTGCGCCCCTCCAGCCCCTGAGGACGGGTGGGGAAAACCGCGCCGGCCTCCGGCAGCTCCGGAGGGAAGCCCCCCTTCGGGGGGAAGAGGTTCACCCCAATGCCCACAATGGCATACTGCAGGCCGCCGGTTTCTAAATCCAAGGCGGCCTCAGTGAGAATGCCGCAGACCTTTTTCCCATGACAAAACACATCGTTGACCCACTTGATCTTGGCGTCCACTCCGGCGCACTCCTCAATGGCCAGGGCCACCGAGGCGGCGGCGCAGGTGGTCAAAGAGAGGGCATCCCGGGCGGAGAGATCGGGGCGGAGAAGAAAGCTCAGGTAAAGGCCGGAATCTGGGGGGGAGAAGAAACTGTGATCCCGCCGGCCCCGACCGGCGGTCTGGGTAACAGCCACCAGAGCCAGTCCCTCATGGGCCCCCTCCTCCGCTCGCTGGCGTAAAACCTGATTCGTGGAGGTGACCACGGGCTGGACCTCCACCTGCAGGCCGGGAACGGTGAGGAAGGGGGCGATGCTCTGGGGGGAGAGCATGGCGCTGTCCGGGGCCAGAGAGTACCCCCGGTTGGAGACTGCGTGGATGGGATACCCCTGGTCCCGAAGCTGACGGATAGCCTTCCAGACGGCGTTCCGGCTGACCTGGAGCTCTTTGGCCAGGGCTTCGCCAGAGAAATAGGTTCCCCGGTGGCCCTCCAGGGCTTCCAGGACACGGTCTTTGACTTGCATCGGGAAATCAACTCCTTGGAAAACAGAGGTTATAGGGCCAGGTGTTTTTTCACCCGGGAGACCAGCACCAGGGCGAGGAAAATCTTCCCCAGGTCAGGCAGAACATAGGGGAACACACACAGGGTCAGGGCGCCCAGCAGGGTCTCCCCGCTGCCGCCGGTGTAGACGGTGAGAAACCAGAAGGTGCCGAAGGCATAGCAGAGCACCAGCCCCAGCACCATGGCCGAGGCCATCACCGGAAGGGTTTGCCCCAGCTTGGCGGTGAGGCCCCAGAAGAGGAGCGCGGCGGCCCCCCAGCAGCCCCAGAGCGGCGAAGATGCCAAAGGTCTGCATGGTAAAAGGGACCGGCCCCAAGGGGACAGAGATCCAGGCACACAGGGCGATCAGGGCGGCCATCAGGGCAATATACGCCAGGTCCAGGGCTTTGGTGTGGGTAGGTACAGACATCAGCATTCGCCTCATTTCGGAAGGGATGCGTCAGTATACCACGAAAAAGAGATATTTGTCAACTTAATCTTTTGGACTGGTTGACGATTCTGCGGTGTGCTTCAGCTTGTCTAAATGATTCAGCACCGCCTGGGTGCATTGGCCGGTGAAGAAACCGGTGACAATCCCCGCCAGCAGAAGAACCGGTGCGTAAAAGGCCAGGGCGGGGGTGCCGGAGACCCAGACAGCCACAGCCAGCTGGCCGGCATTGTGGCCCAAGGCGCCGAAGACGCTCATCACCCAGATCTGCTTCCGGCCCACGTGGGGCTTGAGCAGGCACATGACGAGCCAGCACAGCACCCCGCCGGCCAGACTGTACAGCATGCCCATGACATTGCCGATGATGAGATTGCCCAGGACGATCCGCACCATGAGAATGGCGCCAGCCTCCCGGCGGCCCAGGGTCCAGATGGCAAAGAGGGTAATCACGTTGGCGATGCCCAGCTTCACGCCGGGGATGGCGATGGGGAGGGGGATCTGGGCCTCAATGAGAAAGACGATCATGGAGATGGCCGTGAGCATGGCCATGGTGGTGAGTTTTCTGATATTCATTACGACACTCCGTCCAGCTGGGACGACGTCCCATTGTCAATGACCTGGATGACCAGGCGGTTGGGAAGGCAGGCGATGGGGGAAGCAGTTTGGTCTGTGGGACCGGTGCGGACACAGACCTGGTCCGGGCAGCTGGCCTCGGAGACCCGCACCTTGCCGTCTGCAATGACCACGATATTGTACCCGCCGTCCTGACTCTCATAGCGCAGGGTGCGGGGCTGCTGCAGGGAATAGGTTCCCACCACCTGGCCGTCCTGGGTGATCTGCACCATGGCGCCGGACTGGCGGTGGAGGGAAAGGGTGACCAGACCGGCCACACACGCCAGGGCGATGAGGCCGATGAGCAGAAGCCAGAAACGAAGGGGTTTGCCTGAGGAAGCTTGGGGCATGTGCCCACCTCCAAACGAGGGGATAAGATACAAATATCTTACTGCATTCGGGGAAGAATAGCAAGAGTTTTTGCGGGAGGCGGGCCTGGAGGGGAGGGCCCCTTTTCCGGGGAAAGACCGGGGATTCCTCTTGACAAACCCTGCAAAATAGGATATGATGCCCCGTAGAAAAAGGGAGTAGCTGGCACAAGGGATTGTGGAGCCGCGGCGTCAATGCACGGGCCAAAGGGCCCCGCTTCGGTTTGAAATGGCGAGACTTTTGAATCCATACGCGAAGGTGTGGGGGCAAAAGGGCTCGTCTTTTTTGCGTGCCCAGGCTGTCGCGGAACAGAAAGGAAGAAGAAGGCATGAAAACACCCGATCAGATCTGGCAGCGGTCCGGCAAGGACCTGCTGGACACCCTGGAAAGCGGCCCTGGCGGCCTGACCAGCCACGAGGCCGCCCGGCGGCTGGAGCGGTACGGCCCCAATGAGCTGCGGGAAGGGGGAAAAAAATCCACATTTCGGATTTTTTTGGAGCAGTTCGCGGACTTTTTGGTGATCATTCTGATCCTGGCCGCAGTGGTCTCCGCCGTGCTGGGAGATGTGGAGAGTACGGTGGTCATCCTGGCGGTGATCACCATGAACGCGGTTCTGGGCACGGTCCAGACGGTGAAGGCGGAGGCCTCCCTGGACAGCCTGAAACAGATGTCGGCCCCCACGGCGAAGGTTCTGCGGGATGGTACAGTGGTCCAAATTCCCGGCCGGGAGGTTGTCCCGGGGGATATCGTGGTGCTGGAGGCAGGCGACGCCGTCTGTGCCGACGGCCGCCTGCTGGAATGTGCCAGCCTGAAGACCGCCGAGAGCGCCCTGACCGGGGAGAGCCTGCCGGTGGAGAAGGCCGCGGAGGTCATTGACGGGGAGGTTCCCCTGGGAGACCGGAAGAATATGGTGTTCTCTGGCACCTTTGTCACCTATGGCCGGGGCCGGTTTTTGGTCACCGGCACAGGGATGGACACCGAGATGGGCAAGATTGCGGCCCTGCTGAAGTCCACCTCGGAGAAGAAGACCCCCCTCCAGGTGAGCCTGGATCAGTTTGGCAAAAAACTCTCCATCGGCATTTTGATCCTGTGCGGCCTTTTGTTTGCCGTGAGTGTTCTGCTCCGCGGGGAAAATGTGATGAGCGCTTTCCTCTTCGCCGTGGCCCTGGCGGTGGCGGCCATCCCTGAGGCGCTGAGCTCCATTGTCACCATTGTCCTCTCCTTCGGCACCCGGAAGATGGCCAAGGAGCACGCGGTGATCCGAAAGCTCCAGGCGGTGGAAGGGTTGGGGAGTGTGTCGGTGATCTGCTCGGATAAGACTGGCACCCTGACCCAGAACAAGATGACCGTCCGGCAGCTCTATGTGGGCGGGCGGATCATACCCGCTCAGGAGGCCAACTTCAAGGACCCTGTGCAGGAGCCCCTTCTCCGGGCGGCTCTGCTGTGCAGCGACGCCACGGTGAATGAGAAAGGGGAGATCGGGGACCCCACGGAGACCGCCCTGGTCCGCCTGGGGGAGGACTTTGGCTTTGATGAGCTGGATGTCCGGGACCAGTGGCCCCGGCTGGGGGAACTGCCCTTTGACTCGGACCGGAAGCTCATGTCCACGGTCCATCGGTTTGCCGGCGGCTATATGTTGGTGACCAAGGGCGCGGTGGACGTGATGCTGGACCGGACGGTGCTGGGGCCCGGGGAACGGGAGGAGATCGAGCGGGTCAACCAGACCTTTTCTAACCAGGGCCTTCGGGTACTGGCCTTTGCCTGCCGGCGGCTGGAGTCCACGGAGGTCTCCCTGGAGGAGGAGAACAACATGCTCTTCCTGGGCCTGATCGCCATGATGGACCCTCCCAGAGCAGAGTCCAAAGAGGCGGTGGCCCACTGCATCGCCGCAGGGATCCGTCCCATTATGATTACAGGGGACCATGTGGTAACCGCCTCGGCCATTGCCCGGGAAATCGGGATTCTGACCCCGGGCACCCAGGCGGTGGAGGGCGCGGTCATCGAGTCCATGACCGACCAGGAACTCCAGGACTTTGTGCCCCAGGTGTCGGTCTATGCCCGGGTGTCGCCGGAACATAAGATTCGGATTGTCCGGGCCTGGCAGGAGCGGGGGGCCCTGGTGGCCATGACCGGAGACGGGGTCAACGACGCCCCCGCCCTGAAGCAGGCGGACATCGGTGTGGCCATGGGCATCACCGGCACCGAGGTGGCCAAGGACGCCGCCGGCATGGTGCTCACCGACGACAACTTCGCCACCATTGTGCAGGCGGTGAAGAACGGCCGGAACGTCTATGCCAACATCCGCCGGTCCATTCAGTTTTTGCTGTCGGGGAACATGGCGGGGATTCTCACGGTGCTGTATGCCTCCCTGCTGGCTCTGCCGGTGCCCTTCGCGGCGGTCCATCTGCTGTTTATCAATCTGCTCACCGATTCCCTGCCCGCCATCGCCCTGGGGCTGGAGCCCCACACCGAGCAGGTGATGCACGAGAAACCCCGGCCCCGGAAGGAGGGAATTCTCACCAAGCCCTTCCTGGCCAGCGTGGGTCTGGAGGGGCTGGTCATCGCGGTGGGGACCATTGTGGCCTTCCATTTGGGCCTGCGCTACGGCGGAGAGGCGGCGGGGGCCACCATGGCCTTTGCGACCCTATGTCTGTCCCGGCTGTTCCACGGCTTCAACTGCAAGGCCGCGGAGCCCGTTCTCTTCACCCGGCGGTTCTGGAACAACAAGCCCCTGTTGGGGGCCTTCCTGGTGGGGGCGCTCCTGCTGTCGGCGGTGCTGGTGATCCCCCCCCTGGAGGAGCTGATGCAGGCTGTGGCCCTGCCCTGGCAGCTGGGGCTGGCCATCCCGGCGCTGGCTGTGGGGAGCATGGTGGTGATCCAGCTGCTCAAGGCCATTCGGGTTCGTTTGCGGAAAGCCTCCTGACCCATGTACCGTGGAAAACCGGTGCTCGGATCTTCCGAGCACCGGTTTTTTGGGCCCTTGGGGATGGTTATCTGCGGTGGATGCAGGTGGCAGAGATCTGGGGCGGGAGGCTGTTGGTCATGGCGCCGTTGTAGTGGATGCACAGACAATCCCCCACGCGGTAGCAGCAGGCGTCGTCGGTGTTCACCTGGACCTGCTGGCAGGTGTCGCAGTCGCAGACCAGCAGGGAGCAGCACTGGACCTCCAGGACCCGCGCGGTCATGGTGGTGGGGCGGAAGCTGGTACCGCCGCAGCCGCAGCCACAGCCGCTGTTCCAAGAAGACATATTACACATGGTCAAAATTCTCCTCTCGAATTTTTGGGACCCATGGCAATCTATGTCGAAGGGGCGGGAAGGGTGCAGGAAAAACCGTCGATCCCCGGCAGAAGAAAGCCCCGCATTTTCCCAGCTCTGCTCGCGGAGAAAATGCGGGGCGATCAATCCGTTAAAAGGGATCGGGATTCTGCGGCGGCGGAGGCGTCTCGTCCTCCTTGGACTGGGCAGCTTCGTCCGCCTCCTGCAGGCGGCGGGCCATCTCCGCCTCCCGCGCGGCCTGGAGACGGGCTTGCTCGGCGGCCTTTTCCTCGGCCTGCCGGGTTCGCTGGACCCGCTCCTCGGCCTTCCGGCGTTCCAGAACCTCCGGGGGCTGGAAGACCAGCTGGAAGTCCTCGGCGGACATGGTTTCAAATTCCAGAAGATACTGGGCGGTCCGCTCCAGGGCGTCCATGTTCTGGGAGAGAATCTCCCGGCAGCGGGCATAGGCGGTGTCCAGAATGGCTTTGATCTCCTCGTCGATCAGCCCGGCCACCTCCTCCGAGTAGGCCCGGGCCTGGGACATGCTCCGGCCGATGAAGACCTCCTGGTCGCTGTCATAGGAGATGGCGCCCAGCCGGTCGCTCATGCCGTACTTCATCACCATGCTCCGGGCGATGGAGGTGGCGGTCTGCAGGTCGTTGGAGGCCCCGGTGGAGATATCGCCCAGGACCAGCTCTTCCGCCACCCGGCCGCCCAGGCAGGTGCAGATGCGCTCCTGGAGCTCCTGCCGGGACTGGTACATCCGGTCCTCCTCCGGCAGGGAGATGGTCAGGCCGCCGGCAGGTCCCCGGGGGATGATGGTGATCTGGTGCACCGGGTCCTGGGTTTTCAGCTCGTGGATGACCACGGCGTGGCCCGCCTCATGGTAGGCGGTGAGCTTCCGGGCGTGGAGGGGGACCACCCGGCTCTTCTTTTCCGGCCCGGCGATGACCTTCAGCATGGCCTCATGGAGGACATCCATGCGGATGAAGGGACGCTTTTCCCGGGCGGAGAGAAGGGCGGCTTCGTTGAGCAGGTTCTCCAGATCAGCGCCGGTGAAGCCCACGGTGGCCTGGGCCACGGTGTGCAGGTCCACGTCCTCGGCCAGGGGCTTGTTCCGGGCGTGGACCCGGAGGATTTCCTCCCGGCCCTTGATGTCGGGCAGGCCCACGTAAATCTGGCGGTCAAACCGGCCGGGCCGCAGCAGGGCCGGGTCCAGAATGTCGGCCCGGTTGGTGGCGGCCAGCACGATGACCCCCTCGTTGGAGGCAAAGCCGTCCATCTCCACCAATAGCTGGTTCAGGGTCTGCTCCCGCTCGTCATGGCCGCCGCCCAGGCCGGTGCCCCGCTGGCGGCCCACGGCGTCAATCTCATCGATGAAGACAATGGCGGGGGCATTCTTCTTGGCCTGCTCAAACAGGTCCCGGACCCGGGAGGCGCCTACGCCCACGTAGAGCTCCACAAAGTCCGAGCCGGAGATGGAGAGATACTGGCAGCCGGCCTCCCCGGCCACCGCCCGGGCCAGCAGGGTTTTGCCGGTGCCCGGCGGGCCCACCAGGAGGATGCCCTTGGGAATGCGGGCGCCCAGCTGGGTATACTGGGCGGGCTGGCGGAGAAAATCCACCACCTCGGCCAGTTCTTCCTTCTCCTCGTCGGCGCCGGCCACGTCGGCAAAGGTGACGGTCCGGCCGGTTTCCGCCAGGGTGCGGGCCTTGACCTTGCCGAACTGGGTGGCGGAGGGACCGCCCCCGCCCTGGGCCCGGCGCAGAAACAGGAAGTACCAGAGCAGGGCCATGACAGCCAGGACCACCACCCAGGTGAGGATATTGCCCATCCAGGCGGGGGAGGGGCTGTCGGGGTACTCATAGTCGGAGATGATCCCGTCCTTCCACTGCTGGACCACCAGGTCGTTAAAGTCATTGTAGAACAGATCAAAATTGTAAAGGGAATACGTGACCACTTGGGCGCCGTTCAGGGGCTCTTTGAGGGTCAGGGTGAGGGTATCGTCGTCCACCAGCACCTTATCGACCTTTTTCTCTTCAAAAAGCGCCCGGATATCGGCGTAGGAGTATTCTGTCTGGTGGGAGGTGGTCCGAAAGATGCTGGTGGCGCAGAAGATCAGCGCCAGGATACAGAGCATCAGGATCAGACCGCGAAAGGGGTTCGTGTTTTGTTTCAAAAAGATGTCACTCCTTTTTGCGGCGGTGAGGCTTCCGCCGCAGGATGCCTGGGCAGGGGGGCCCGCCGGGCGCGGTTATTCGTAGACGCTGGGTTTCAGCACCCCGATGTACGGCAGCTGGCGGTATTTTTGGTCGTAGTCCAGGCCGCAGCCCACCACGAAGGCGTCTGGGATGGTGAAACCCACATAGTCGGCTTCCAGAGGCCGTGTCCGCCGCTCGGGCTTATCCAGCAGGACACACAGCTTCAGGGAGGCGGGATGGCGTCCCTTGAGCTCGGCCACCAGCTTGGACAGGGTGTTGCCGGTGTCCAAGATATCCTCCACCAGGAGCACATCCCGGCCGGCGATGTCATCGTGAAGGTCTAAGCGGATGTTGACCAGTCCGGAGCTGGTGGTGCCGGCGCCGTAGGAGGAGGCGGCCATGAAATCCAGGGTGAGGGGGAGGTCCAGATGCCGCACCAGGTCGGCCATGAAAATGAACGAACCCCGGAGCACCCCCACCACCAGGGGGGTCTTTCCGGCGTAATCCCGGGTGATCTGGGCGGCCAGCTCCTGCACGCGGGCGGCCACCTGGTCCTGGGTGAATAGGATCTGCTGCATATCCTGTTCCATCATACTCTCTCTAAGTCCTTTCCTCTGGTTTGGTTTTGGGGGTCAGTCGAATGTGGAGGGCGGGCTGGCCGGGTTGAGCCAGGCGGGGATAGTTGGGCCCCAGGCCGGCGGCGGCCAGCAGGCCGGATTCATCCGCCAGGACCGGAAGGGACTGGCGGTTCTGCCGGGGAATTTTCTCGTCAATGTACCATTTCTTCAGGGTTTTGGTCCTGCGGCCCGGCAGGCGGAGCTGATCGCCAGCCTGGCGGGAGCGGAGGACCAGGGGGAAGGTTACGGTGTTCTGGGCAATGTCCCACTCGTATTCCTCCTGGGCGGGGAGATCAGGGCAGATGGTCTCTGTGATCTCGATCTTCCAGCCGTTGTCCAGGGCGAAGGTGCCCGGCCCGGTGAGCAGGCGCAGGGAGAAGGCCAGGGGCATGGCGGAAGAGGGACAGAGAACCAGCTGATCGTACTCCCGCCAGACAAACAGATCGTCTGGCAGGTTCAGGGTGGCCGAAGGGGAGGGGCCGGCGGCCAGGGACAGGATCTGTTCCAAATGGACGGAGGAAATTTGGAAGCGGTCCACCTTGGCCAGGAGCTGCTTCACCGCCCGCACCGCCACGGGGTGGGGCAGCGCGGCCAGGGTCCGGGCGGAGAGGGAGACCCGCCCCTCGGACACCACCGCGGTCTTGGTGGCCTTTTCCGCCATGGCGTGGAGAAGGTCCCGGTCCTCCCGCAGGTGGACCAGATTGGCGGCCAGGGTGGAGACAAAGGCGGGGTTCAGATCCCGGAGCACCGGCATCACCTCCTGCCGCAGACGGTTGCGGGCATAGACGGTGTCTTGGTTGGAGCTGTCCTCCACATGGGGAATTTCTTCCTGGGCCAGATAGACGGCGATGTCGATGCGGGGGGTGGCCAGCAGGGGACGGATCAAAATGCCTCGTACCGGGGGAATCCCTGTCAGTCCATCCAATCCGGTGCCCCGGGCCAGGTGGAGCAGGAGGGTCTCCGCGTTGTCATCGGCATTGTGGGCGGTGGCGATCTTGTCGGCGCCCAGCTCCTGGGCGGTGGCGGTGAGAAAGCCGTAGCGCATGGCGCGGGCGGTTTCCTCCACCCCTTTGCCCTGTTCCTGGGCCTCCTGGGCCACGTCGCCCCGGCCCACCACCAGGGGGATGCCCCGCTTCTGGCACCACTGGACCACGAAGTCCTCGTCCCGTTGGGACTCCTCCCCCCGCAGCTGATGGTTGAAGTGGGCGGCGTGGAGGGTGAGGGACCGGGGTTTGGCCAGGGCCTCCAGCACGGAGAGCAGGGCCATGGAATCTGCGCCCCCGGACAGGGCGCAGAGGACGGTGCTCCCCTGGGGGAGCATATTATACTTGTCGGCAAAAGCCGCCGCCTGGGCGGCCAGGTCAATAGGGTTCTTCATAATTACGCTCCACAGAGGAGAAGGCAGTGAATTCCGGCAGCCACTGGAGGGGGATGGTGGTGGTCTCCCCCCGGCGGTTCTTGGCGATGATGCACTCGGCCTGGTTGCGCTTGTCACTGTCCTTGTTATAGTAGTCGTCTCGGTAGAGGAACATGACCACGTCGGCGTCCTGCTCAATGGCGCCGGACTCCCGGAGGTCCGAGAGCATGGGGCGCTTATCCGAGCGGCTCTCGTTGGCACGGGAGAGCTGGGACAGGCAGAGAACGGGGACGTGGAGTTCCTTGGCCATGATTTTCAGGGCCCGGCTGATGTCGGCCACCACCTGCTGGCGGTTTTCCCCGGCGTACCGGGTGGTGCTGCCAGAGGACTGCATCAGCTGCAAATAGTCGATGACAACCATGCCCAGGTCCTCGATCCGCCGGCACTTGGCGTTCATGTCGGCCACGGACAGGGAGGGGTTGTCGTCAATGTAGATTTTGGTGTGGGCCAAGGCCGTGGAGGCCAGGGTCACTTTATCCCAATCGTCAGGGGAGAGCTTGCCGGTCATGAGCTTTTTGTTGTCCAGGAAGGCCTCGCTGGAGATCAGACGGGTGGCCAGCTGCTCCCGGCTCATTTCCAGGGAAAAAAAGACCACGCTCTTGCCGGAGAACTTTCCCGCGTGTAGGAGGACGTTCAGGGCAAAGGAGGTTTTGCCCATGCCCGGCCGGGCGGCCAGGAGGATCAGTTCAGAGCCGTGAAACCCTGTGAGGGTCCGGTCCAGGTCCCCGAAGCCGGTGGCCATCCCGGGGACCTCGGAGCCCGACATGGACAGCTCCTGGAGCTGGTCGAACACGTCCACCAGAATTTTGGACAGGGGCTCCAGCCCCTGGGCGCTGCGGCCCTGGCGGATGGCGTAGACCCGCTGCTCGGCCAAATCCAGCACGGCCTGGGCGGTCTCCCCCCCCTCCTGCACCAGGGTGGTGAGCTCCCCGGCGGTCTCCGCGATCCGGCGGAGGAGGGCCTTGTCCTTGACGATGCGGATGTACTCCTTGACGTTGGCGGCGGTGGGGGTGATCTCCATGAGCTGGAGCAGGTAGCTGCGGGAGGTGTTTTCATCGTAAACACCTGTGAGCTTCATCTGGTCCAGCACCGTCACCGGGTCAATGGTGGCGGAGAAGTTGAACATGGTATAGATGGTCTCGTAGATCTCCCGGTTGGCCTTGAGATAGAAGTCCTCCCCGGTCAGGGCCTCCACCACGTCGGGGATACAGCGGGCGTCAATGAGCATGGCGCCCAAGACGGACTGTTCCGCCTCAATGCTGTGGGGAATTTGTCGCAATAGGAGGGACGACTCGTCCATGGAAACACCACCTTTGGAAGCAAGGGACTGCCCCGGGGGGATCAGGTCTCTTCGGTGACCACCACGTTGACGGTCCCGATGATCTCATACCCCAGCTTGCACTTGAGCTGATAGGTCCCGAAGCTCTTGATGGGCTCCTCCTGGACAATCTTGCTCTTGGCAATCGTCAGGTCAAACTGGGCCTGCAGGGCCTCGGAAATTTCCTTGCTGGTCACCGCGCCGAAGAGCCGGCCGCCGGTGCCCGCCTTGGCGGGAATTTTTACCATCACGCCCTTGAGCTTTTCCGCGATGGCCTGGGCCTCGGCCTTTTCCGCGGCCATCTGGGCCTTCTTGGCCTTGTCCTGCATGATCATCTTGTTCATGTTGTCGGCGTTGGCGGGGACGGCCAGGTTTTTGGGGAACAGGAAGTTGCGGGCATATCCGTCGGAGACGTTGACCAGCTGGCCCCGCTTGCCCTGTCCTTTGACATCTTGCTGTAAAATCACTTTCATCGGTGTTACCTCCCAAGTTATATGGTGTAAATGAAAATTAAATTATGATTTCTCATCGTCAAAATAGGTGTCAATGGCATTCTTCAGCAGGGGAAGGACCTCTTCCGGGGTTTTCCCCGGGAACTGGGCCCCTGCGGTGGCGGCGTTGCCGCCGCCGCCCAGCATCTCGCTGATGACCTGGACATTGACATCGCTGTTGGAGCGGGCGGAGAGATAGGCCTGGCCGGCCTCCGGGAAGAGGACGAAGGAGGCCTCGATGCCCGCGATGTTGAGCAGTTCGTCGGCGGCTTGGCCGGCGATGGCCCGGCCCACAAGCCGGTCGGTGAGGGCCAGGGCGATGGAGCCCCGGTAGGTGTGGGCGCCCTGAATGATATGGAACTTGGTGACCGTGTCCCGCAGGTCGTTCTGGAAGAACTTGTTCACCTGGGCGGTGTCGGCCCCGGATTTGCGCAGGAAAGCGGCGGTCTCAAAGGTACGGCTGCCGGTGCGCATGGTAAAGCCCTTGGTGTCCAGCACAATGCCGGCCAGCAGGGCCTCGGCCTCCTGGCGCTTCAGGTCGCCGGTGTCCAAGATGTATTGGACCAGCTCCGCCACCAGCTCACTGGCGGAGGAGGCGTAGGGATCGTGGAAGCTGAGGGCGGGCTTTTCGATATAGGAGGCGGCCCGGCGGTGGTGGTCGATGACCACGATTCGGGCCCCGGAGTCAAGCAGCTCTGGAACCTGGGTCTGTTCCGGGCGGTTGGTGTCCACCACCACCAAAATGGTGTTGGGACCGGCCAGGTGAAGGGCCTCATCCGGAGGCACAAAAATCCCCTGGTACTCCGGCAGGGCGGCCAGCTGACGGGTCTGCTCCTCGGCGGGGTAGGGGGAGGGGGCCCGGACGGCCTGAATGGAGACCCCTTTTTTTCGGGCAATGGCGCACACACCGGCCACCGCCCCCAGAACGTCCAGGTCGGGGTACTTGTGCCCCATGACGATCACCTGGTCCGTGCTGGCCAGCAGCTCGGAAAAGGCGGAGGCCACCACCCGGCTTTTCACCTTGGTGCGGCGTTCGGTTTCCTTGGAGCGGCCGCCGAAGAAGAGGAATTCTCCCCCGTCCCGGATGACCACCTGGTCGCCGCCCCGGCTCAGCGCCATGTCCAGGGCCAGGGAGGCGAATTCGTGGAGCTCCCGGGGAGAGGCGCCGTTGCGGCCGAAGCCGATGGAGAGGGTGGCGGCGACGCCGTTGGGGCTCTGTACCTGCCGGATCTCATCTAAGATGGAAAATTTCCGCCGGTAGAAGTCCTGGAATTGACCGGCTTCCACCAGAAGAATGTAGTGGTCCCGGTCATACCGGCAGAGCATCCCGTGGGCGGGGTCTACCCAGGCGGCCAGACGGTTGTTGATCTCGGTGCGGATCACGGACCGCTCTCCTTCCTCCAGGCCGCGGTTCAGGTCCTCATAGTTGTCCACCTGCAAAATGCCCACCACAGGCCGGGTGGCGTCAAATTGTTCCGCCACCCGGGCGTACTCTGTGACATCCACCCAATAGGTGGTGGCCAGGAATTCGTCCTGTCCCCCGGTACAGACCAGATTGCCGAAAACCAGGTACAACTGGTCGCCCACGGGAACGGGTTCGGGGCTGAGGTGGTCTCCATCCAGCAGCCACTGGGACTGGAAGGAGGGCACCAGGGCGGAGAGCTTGGTCTCAAAAAGGTGGTCGGGGTCGCCGGTGAGGTGGAGAAAGCGTTCATTGCTCCAGATGATGTCATCGGTGTCCGGCCGGAAGATGGCGATGGGGAGGGGGGAGGAGATCAAGGTCCGCCGGGAGGCCACGTCCACGCCGCTGGTCATGTGGTCCAGATAGGCCATGACCTCTTTCTTCCGGCGGCTGATGCCGGTCTGGAAGAAGAGGTAGAGCAGAAGGATCAGGACCAGCTCCGCCAGGCAGAGCCAGATGTTGTAGATGGCAGTGAGCAACGCGAAGAGAAGACAGGCCGCAAAAAACAGTCGAACGCCGGTTTCCGTCATTCGGGAAAGGGCTTTTTGAAAGGTTTGCTGACGCATAACGGTACCCTCCAGGCAGTGGGGCACTGCCAAGTGATTCAGGATCGGGAAAACAAAGAGATGCTAAGATAGTAATGATACATTATAGCACAATCCCTATCGGGTGACAAGGGTTAGTCATCTGGATCTGTCAGCCGCCGGCGGCGCCAATGTTTATACCATACGCTGGTAAACACAATCCCGATGAACAGAATTTGTCCGCACAGGTAGAGCCAGATCAGCAGAATGATCAGGGAGACCAGGGAGCCGTAGACCAGGGAATACCGGGAGGACATACTGATAAACCAGGAGAAGACCGCAGAAGAGACCACCAGGGCCAGGGCGGAGACCAGACTGCTCAGCAGCACGGGCAGCCGCGGTGTGCCGAAGGGGGCGGCCATGTTCAGCACCGCCAGGATAAAGAGGAAAAAGATGGAGAACAGCAGAACATAGCGGGTCCAGGACCATAGGTTCAGCACGTGGTCCCAGAAGGGGAAACGCTGGGCCACGGCGGCCAGGGTCCGCTGGCCGGTGACCACCACGATCACGGACAGGTCCACCGTGACCAGCAGCCCCAGGGGGAAGAGAATGCTGGCCACCATGCCCCGGACCATGGATTGGGACACATCCTCATACATGTCGATGATGACCCGGGTGATGGTTCGGAAGGCGGCGGCCGCGGAGAACCAACAGCCCGCCAGCCCCGCCAGAAAGAGGCCCGGGGTCTGGTGGAAGGAGATGTAGCGCAGGTAGCTCTCCAGCACGTCCAGGGCGGCCTCCGGCAGCAGGGGCTGGAGCTGATCCATCAGGCTGACAATGTCGATGTTCACCATGCCCAGAATGTAGGACACGCAGATGAGCACCGGGAACACAGTGAGCAGCACGAAGTAGGCCAGGCAGGCGGCGGCCTGGGGCACCCGGCGGCTGAAATAGAGCATGATGGCCTCCCGCAGGAAGAGGACAAAGGGGGAAGTCCAGAGCTTTTTCAAGGGGGGCACCTCCTTTTCGGCGGGGGACAGGTTCTGAACCTGGACCGCGGTACATAGGATACTGGCATACGGGAGTGTGATGCCAATGAAAAAACAGAAAGCCAGGGGACAGGTCCGCCGCTTCCTGCGGCGCAGCATTGCCTGTCTGTTGGCCATTGTGGGAATGGGCATGGCGGCGGTCACGGCGGGCCTGCCCCAGCCCCTGGGATGGCTGGGGGGACTGGGAGGAATCCAGACCGCCATGGCGGCCCAGGCCCCGGCGGGGGACGGGCCTGTGCCCTTCTGGCAGCGGCTGCTGCTGGGGGACTCCGCCCTGCTGGCCCAGTGGGCCGCGGAATCGGCGGGCCAGGCCCAGGGGGAAAAACCGGAGGAGACCGCCCCGGAGGAGGCGGAGGAAGAGCAGAATCTGCAGGCGGTGACCCCGGACAAGATCCAGGAAAAAACCATCTCCGGCAGCGGCTCTGGCTATGTCAATGCCCAGGGCATCTCCCTGTTCAACCGGACAGAGAAGACGGTGGATCTGGAGGCGGTGGCCAAGGGAGGGTCTTCCCTCTCCTTTCAAAAGGCGGAGGCAGGCCCCCAAGTCCTGATTATGCACACCCATGGAACGGAATCCTATGCCCGGGACGGCACCGAGCCCTACACCGAGACAGGGGTGGCCCGGACCACGGACACCTCCTATAATATCATAAGAGTGGGGGATGAGATAGCACGAATTTTCGAGGAGATGGGATTAAACGTCATTCACGACCGGGAACTGTACGATTACCCCTCCTATAACGACGCCTATGACAAGGCCCGGGCGGGGATCGAGGCCCATTTGGCCCAGTATCCCACCATTCAGATGGTGCTGGACGTCCACCGGGACGCCCTGGTGGGCACCGACGGCACGGTGTATAAGCCGGTGCTTCAGATCGACGGCGTCAAAACCGCCCAGGTGATGCTGCTGGTGGGCACCGATGACGCGGGGGCCTCCTTCCCGGACTGGGGGGAGCATTTGGCCCTGGCCATGCAGATCCAGCAGCAGATGAACTCCCTTTGGCCCGGCCTGGCCCGGCCCATCACCCTGCGGACCGCCCGGTTCAACCAGCAGCTCACCAAGGGCTCCCTGCTGGTGGAGGTGGGAGGGCATGGCAACTCCCTGGAGGAGGCGCTGGCCGGGGCCCGGCTGTTTGCCCGGTCGGCGGCGAAGGTCCTGCTGGAGCGGGTGGCGCAATAGACACAGGAAACGGCCTCCGGGTGGGAAGCCGTCTCCTTTTTACAGATGGGAAACAGGAGACAGGGCCGAACCAGTTTGGTTCGGCCCTGTCTCAGATTATGGGGATGGGGAAGGGGAAGCCTGGCCGGCGGCACCGCCGCCGGCTTCCAGCTCTTCCGGCGGGGCGGCGGGGTCCTCGGTGGAGCTGTCGGGGTCTTCCGGTTGGGAGGGCTCCGCTGGGACATTGGGTTCCACCGGTTCCGTGGGCTGTTCCGGGGTCTCCGGGGAAACGGGGGGCTCTTCCGCAGGGGGAACCTCCTCCTCCGGAGGCTCTGTGCGGACGGGGGCGTTGTTCTCGCCGGGGAGGTAGAACAGGGGGTCGATGGGATTGTTCTGGTACCGCACCTCAAAGTGGCAGTGGGGCCCAGTGGACCGCCCGGTAGAGCCCACCGCAGCGATGGGCTGACCCTGGGTGACGGAATCCCCCACTTGGACCAGGAGCTTGGAGCAGTGGGCGTAGTAGGTCAAAAATCCGTTCCCGTGGGAGAGGATGACCAGATTGCCGTAGGTTCCCTTCTCCCCGGAGAAGATCACCGTGCCGTCCGCGGCGGCGTTGATGGCGGTGCCGGCGGCGGCGGCGATGTCCAGCCCCCGGTGGAAGTTGTTTTCTCCGAAGATGAAGCGATAGCCGAACTCAGAGGTGATGGGACCCTGGACGGGCCAGAGGAAGAGGCACCCGTCGGGGAGCTCCGGCATGGCCTTGGTGCCGGTGCCCACAATGAGGGGGGTGGCTTCCGACAGCGTGACGGCGCTGAGGTCATTGCTGGCCACAGGGACGCCGCAGCGCTTCACCACCCGGGACAGGACGCTGGATTGGCCGGCCTCTCCCTCCTGGATGATCCGCTGCTGGCCCTGGAACATGGTGTCGTCCTCTTGGGTCTCTAAGTCGGGGAGAATCTCCCGGGTGAGGTTCATCTCCTCCACGGTGGAGACCACCAGCAGGGGGCAGGACTGCTCAATGGTGATGGTGAGCCCCGCTTCCAGCGGGGTTTGCAGCTGGTCGCCCAGGAGTGCCTCCAGGTCAATGACGTTCTCGTCGGCCTGGGAGTCCGCTTCTGCGCTGTCCGGGGATGGCTCCTCTGCGGCCGAGACCTGGGCATCGGCGGCCTCGTTGTCCGGCAGCTCATCCAAGGGACTGGAGGCCGTGGGGGCCGCCGGCTCCAGGGTGAGGTCGGGGTTGAGTTCCCGGAACCGCTCCTCTGTCATGGAAAAGAGGGCTGTGACGGACTCCATGGTATCCCCCGGCTGGGTGGTGTAGGAGAAGGTGCGGGGGGACTGGGCCAGCAGCGCGGCGGCCATTTCCTCCGCAGTGGATTCTCCCGTGTCGGCGGGAAGATACTGGTAGCGGATATCTACCTGACTGTCGATGTGGAGGGAGCGGGTTTCCGGGGTGGTGTAGCGTTCCTTCACCAGGTTCAGAGCCTGGGTGATGACCGAAGGGTCCTGCGCGGCGCCCACCATGGTGCCGTCCACAGAGAGGGTGTAGACGTGTTCCAGCTCCGGGATGCTCTCCATGAGGGAGCCGGTGACCCCGGACAGGGATTCAATCTGGTCCTTGGGGGCCAGTGTGGCCCGGACGGAGAGGTCCTGGTTCAGGGAATACTGGGTCTCCAAAATTTTAGAGGCCCGGGTTTCCGCCTGGGACACGGCGGCGTCATAGGTTGCCACGTCGTGGAAAAACGCCAAGGACTGCCCCTGGGCGTCCACCCGATAGCACAGGGTGCAGGAGGCGGCAGTGACCACGGTGGTCATCAGTACCCCTGTGGCGCAGAGAAAGGGCAGGCAGGCGCGCAGGGGGTGGGACACGCTTTGTTCCTCTTTTTTCTGCCGAAACAGGTCCAGCCTGCGGCGCATCCGCTGAAATTTGGAGTGGTTGGAAGATTGGTGCATGGGAATCGACTCCTTTGCTGTGGGGATAACGGCCCCAAGAGGACGGTGGGGTCAGGGAAGGAGCTGGAGCATGGCGGCGTGGTTGCCCCGCTGGTCGCCCATCTTCCGGTGGGACCAGTAGAGCTCCGGGTGGCAGGCGGTGCACAGGGACAGGGTGTCCACATGGCCGTCCGCCAGACCCGCCTGGGTCAGCTGCCAATGGATGATCCCCTTCAGGTCCACAGAGAACTTGCCGTGGGCCAGGGGGACACAGTGGGAGAGAATGTCCTCCCCCAGTCGCTGGACCATGGCGGAGGGGACATCATCGTGGGTCTCAAAGCAGCAGGGACCGATCCCGGGACCGATGGCGGCCAGGATGTCCCCGGGGTCACTGCCGTAAAGGGCGGTCATCTTGGCCACCGCCTGGGGGGCAATGCCCAGAGAGGTTCCCCGCCAGCCGGAGTGCACCGCGGCAATGGCCCTGTGCACAGGGTCGTACAGGAGCACGGGAATACAGTCGGCGTAGTAGATGGTCAGGCAGAGGCCGGGCTGGTTGGTGAGCAGGCCGTCCGCCTGGTAGTCCAGGGGGTCCAGCAGATCATCCAGCACATCGGCCCGGGTGGCCTGGCGGATGGTATCCTCGTGGACCTGGTGGGTCATAACCAGGCTGGTGACATCGGCGCCGATGGCGGCGCAGAACCGGTGATAGTTCTCCCGGACTGCCGCCCGTTCGTCGGGGCGGGTGATGCCCAGGTTCAGCTGAGCATAGGGACCGGTGCTGACGCCGCCCAGCCGGGTGGCGAAGCCGTGGGCCACCCCGCCGGCGGCGGTAAAGGCGTCCGCCGTGTGGAAGACGACGCCGTTTCGGGTTTGTTGGGTAAATGACATAGACGAGCCTTTCTAACCGGGGCCGCGGGTGCTTACTGTGCGGCCTTATCCTTCAGGTAGCAGCACTTCTTATACTTCTTGCCGCTGCCGCAGGGGCAGGGATCGTTGGGGCCGATCTTGATGGATTTGCGGACCGGCGCCTTTTTCTGGGGCTCCTCACTGCCGCCGGATTCGCCGGTGACCTTGGCCACCCGCTCCCGGCGGACCTCGTTGGTCTGGACCCGGGCCAGAATGATCCGGCGGATGGTCTCCTCCTGGATGGCCTGGATCATGGCCTCGAACATCTCGAAGCCTTCCTTCTTATAGGCGTCCACGGGGTTGGTCTGGGCATAGGCCCGGAGCTGGATCCCCTTTTTCAGCTCTTCCATGGCGTCGATGTGGTCCATCCAGTATTCGTCCACCACCCGGAGCATCATAACCCGCTCCAGCTCCCGCATGAGCTCGTCGCCCAGGGCGGCCTCCTTGGCGTCATAGACAGCCAGGGCGGCCTGGTCCAGTTCCTCCACCAGAGCATCGGGGCTCTGCTTGGCCAGGTCTTCGTCGGTGTATTGGAACTGGTCCGGGGGGAAGAAGAGACCGCGGAAGGGCTCGGTGGCCAGCTGATAGGACTCGGCGGAGAGGTGCTTGTTCTCCCCCAGGTGGCCGTGGATGGAGGTGTCAATCCAGCGGTGGATCATGTTGCGGATGAACTGCCCCATGTTCTCTCCGTCCAGCACCTGGCGGCGCTGCTTATAGATGACTTCACGCTGGACGTTCATCACGTCGTCGTATTCCAGGGTGTTCTTTCGGGCCTGGAAGTTCTTGGACTCCACCTTTTTCTGGGCGTTCTCAATGGCGCCGGAGAGAATCTTGGCGTCAATGGGGGTGTCGTCGTCAATCTTCAGGGTCTCCATCATGTTTTGCATCCGCTCGGTGCCGAACAGACGCATGATGTCGTCCTCCATGGACAGGTAGAAGCGGCTCTCACCGGGATCTCCCTGCCGGCCGGAACGGCCCCGGAGCTGGTTGTCGATGCGGCGGGACTCATGGCGTTCGGTGCCCAGAATGAACAGGCCGCCGGCCTCCCGCACTTTTTCTGCCTCGGGGGCCAGTTCTTCTTTATGCTTGGCCTCGGCCTGGGAGAACATCTTCCGGGCCTGGAGAATCTCCTCGTTGTCGGTCTCGGCAAAGCCGGTGGCCTCGGCGATCATCTCGTCGGACAGGCCCGCCTTGCGCAGGTCGTTCTTGGCCAAAAACTCCGCGTTGCCCCCCAGCATGATGTCGGTACCACGGCCGGCCATGTTGGTGGCCACGGTGACCGCCCCGAACTTGCCGGCCTGGGCGACAATCTCGGCCTCCTTCTCATGGTTTTTGGCGTTGAGGACGTTGTGCTTGATGCCCTGCTTGGTCAGCAGCTTCGAGAGGACCTCCGACTTTTCAATGGAGGTGGTGCCGGCCAGGACGGGCTGTCCCTTTTCATGGCAGGCGGCGATCTGCCGGACGATGGCGTGGTATTTGCCGGTGGTGTTTTTGTACACCTCGTCGGGGTGGTCCACCCGGATCAGGGGCTTGTTGGTGGGCACCTCCACGATGTCCAGCTGGTAGGTGGCGTTGAACTCCTCCTCTTCGGTCAGGGCGGTGCCGGTCATACCGGAGAGCTTCCGGTACAGACGGAAGTAGTTCTGGAAGGTGATGGTGGCCAGGGTCTTGGACTCCCGGGCCACGGTGACCTTTTCCTTGGCCTCAATGGCCTGGTGCAGGCCGTCGTTATACCGCCGGCCATACATGAGACGGCCGGTGAATTCATCCACGATGATGACCTCGCCGTCCTTCACCACGTAGTCGATGTCCCGCTTCATGAGGCCCCGGGCCCGGATGGCCTGGTTGATGTGGTGGGAGAGGGTGGTGTTCTCCGGGTCGGAGAGGTTTTCCACGTTGAAGGCCTTCTCCGCCTTGGCAATGCCCCGGGCGGTGAGGGTGACGGCCCGGGCCTTTTCATTGACCACGTAGTCGGCGTCGATGTCGTCGGCCTCCTCTTCCTTGTCGTCCACGGTGGCCTTCACCAGGCCCTTCAGACTGGCGGCAAAATTGTCCGCCAGGGTGTACAGCTGGGTGGACTGTTCCCCCATACCGGAGATGATCAGGGGGGTACGGGCCTCGTCGATGAGGATGGAGTCCACCTCGTCCACAATGGCGAAAGCGTGGCCCCGCTGCATGAGCTCAGCCTTGTAGATGGCCATGTTGTCCCGCAGGTAATCGAAACCAAACTCGTTGTTGGTGCCGTAGGTGATGTCCGCGTTGTAGGCGGCTTTCTTGCCCACCGGGTCCACGCCGTGGATCACCAGGCCCACGGTGAGGCCCAAAAAGCGGTAAACTTTTCCCATCCAGTCGCTGTCGCGCTTGGCCAGGTAGTCGTTGACGGTGACGATGTGGACCCCTTCCCCGGACAGGGCGTTGAGGTAGGCGGGGAGGGTGGCCACCAGGGTCTTGCCCTCGCCGGTCTTCATCTCGGCGATGCGGCCCTGGTGGAGAATGACGCCGCCGATGAGCTGCACCCGGTAGGGGCGAAGCCCCAGAACCCGGTCCGCGGCCTCCCGGCAGGTGGCAAAGGCCTCGGGGAGAAGATCGTCCAGGGTCTCCCCCTTCTGATACCGCTCCTTGAATTCTGCGGTCTTGGCCTGGAGCTGGGCGTCGGTGAGCCCCTTGTACTCCTCTTCCAAGGCCTCGATTTTGCGGACAATGGGATCAATGCGCTTGATCTCCTTTGCCATGTTGGTGCCGAACAGTTTGGTCAAAAAACCCATAGTGGATAGATCCTTTCCAAAAGCGGAAACCGCTGTGTTTTGTAAAAATAATGGGCATAAACCCCCATGGTCATAGCATTATAACACATTCCCCCGGGAGAAAAAAGAGGAAACTGTGAACAAGTGGTAGAAAATCCGGGGAAAAATCAAGGTTGTTCGAGGAAGATTCCCTGTGGTATACTGTTGCCAAAAGACATTGACACCAAAAAGGAGACATGGCCATGGCGGCGAAAAAGAACGAACAGCACCCTCTTCGGATCGAAGGATACGGCAGCGCGGGAGAGGGGGTGGCCCGGCTGGAGGGACAGGCGGTCTTTGTCAAGGGGGCCTTGGCGGGAGAGATCTGCCAGGTTCAGCTGTTGAAGGTGGGCAAGTCCGCCGCCTGGGGCCGGGTGACCCAGGTGCTGACGCCGGTTCCAGGCCGCCAGAGCCCCGACTGCCCCCGGTATCCCCGGTGTGGAGGATGTCAGCTGCGGCACATGACCTATGCCGAGGAACTGCGCTTTAAGCGGCAGAAGGTCCAGGACGCCTTGCAGCGGATCGGCGGATGGACCGGGCGGGTGGAGAAGATCCACGGGGCGGAAGCGCCGGACCGGTATCGGAACAAAATCCAGTTTCCCGTGGCCGACGGCCCTCGGGTGGGCTTTTTCCGGGCCCGGAGCCATGAAGTGATTGACGCGGAGGACTGTCTCTTGCAGCCGCTGGCCGCCACCCGGCTGCGGGAGGCGTTCAAACTGTGGATGGAACGGTATCAGGTTCCCGCCTACGATGAAAGGGTCCACGGGGGGCTGATCCGGCATTTCTATGTGCGGGTCAACCAGCGGGGACAGTCCCTGTGCGCGGTGATCGCCAATGGGACGGACCTGCCCCATCAGGAGGAATTGGTGCAGGCGCTGCGCCGGGCAGAGCCTGATTTGGCGGGGGTGGTGCTGTCGGTCAACCAGGAGAAGACCAATGTTATTTTGGGAAAGACCCACCGGTGCCTCTGGGGGCGGGACTACCTGGAGGATACCCTATGCGGCCTGACCTTCCGGCTCTCCGTGCCCTCCTTTTACCAGGTGAACCGGGAGCAGGCGGAGGTTTTGTATGGCCGGGCGCTGGCCTTTGCGGGGCTGACAGGGCGGGAGACGGTGTTGGACCTCTACTGCGGCATTGGAACCATTACCCTGGTCATGGCCCGGCAGGCGGGGCGGGCCATTGGGGCGGAGGTGATCCCCGCCGCGGTGGAGGACGCCAAGGCCAACGCGGCCCGCAACGGGGTGACCAACGCGGAGTTTCTCTGCGCCGACGCGGCGCAGGCCGCCCAGACCCTGGCCGACCGCGGCCTGCGCCCCGATGTGATCTGCGTGGACCCGCCGCGAAAGGGACTGGCCCCGGCGGTGATCGACGCCATCGTTCAGATGGCCCCGCAGCGTCTGGTCTATGTCTCCTGCGACCCGGCGACACTGGCCCGGGACGTCAAGCGCATGGAGGAGCAGGGGTATGTGCTGCAGAGGGCGGAGGCGGTGGATTTGTTTCCGCGGACGGCGCATGTAGAGACGGTGTGCCTGTTGTCCAAACTCAAATACTAAGTAGCATATCGAGGTGGAGTTGAATTGAGATGAGCTGGATTTGACTGCGGCGGAGAGCAAAGTCATCTATGACGAGATCAAAGCGTATGTACTGGAGCATACTGGCTTGAAGGTATCGTCCCTGCATATCTCCCAGGTCAAGCGGAAGTGCGGGTTGGAGGCTGGCCAAGACTATCATCTGTCGAAGAAGGAAGATGCCAAAGCGCCGCAGTGCCCGCCGGAAAAGGAAGCGGCCATTATGGATGCACTGAGGCATTTTGGCGTGCTCTGAGGAATTCTGGAGTATTGGCGAAACGATGAACGGAGTCCGTAGAAGCGACCACCGAGTGTTCAATAGTCGGTGGCCGCTTCTTTTGCGATCAGGAAAACAGAATACGATTTTTATTGTCTCTATCACAAAATATTTAATTTGCGAAACCAGTGGAGGAATTTGTGGATTTTTGGTATAATATAAGAAATATTAACGGAATTGGTTGGGAAGCTTCCGATGGCGCGTATCAGTTGCAATAAGCTCTGGAAGAGGCTTATAGATCAAGAGAGAAAAAAGCCGGCATTCGCTCTGCTTCCCTTGCAAAGCTCGGCAAAGGGGACAACATTACCACAGATGTTCTGCTTCGTATCTGGGAGGTAATGGACTGCCATATAGAAAATATTCTCGAAACGACCGGAGAATAGCCAGCACGAAGAATGAATTGGGAGGTTTTGCTATGACGATATTGGGCAAAAAACAGATGTCCGAAGAAGACATCAAGTTAAACTTCATAACTCCGGCCATTCAGAGAGGTTGGAAAGGTCATATCACGATGGAGACCAGAATCACAGATGGCCGCATCAACATCAGGGGCAATATCGTGGTTCGCAGCAAACCCAAGTTGATATTTCACATATTTTAGGAAATTTAATAACTGTTATATTTAATTATCAAATTCTTCGCAAACCCTTGAAAATACTAAGTTTGTAGCAAGTGAGCTTTCCCTTACTCTTTCCCTTGTGTTATATTCTCACATTGGTTTTCATGAACCTTAATATGGGAAAAAATAAGGGAAAGAAAATTTCATAACACAGTATAACAATAACGACATGGTGAACTGATTGAAATGTTTTCGATATTTAACTCTATAACTGATTATTAAAAGAAAATGGAGATAAGATACGATGAGAACAATTTATGCAGAATACAACATAAATCACGATAGTATTGATGTTTACACAAGTGCCGGATATATGCTTCGCATTGATTGCTGGAAAGCTGAAAAAAATCTAAAAACCACATACGGATCAGAATGTGCGCTTACTTCATTGGCTGTGGATGAGCCTTTGGAATATGCAAGATTATATCTTGAGGGTAATTTACAGATGTGGGTAGATGCAGAAGACTCACTAGAGTTATAATCCTTATCCATATAAATAATATGCAAATATATATCCCATCAATATAGCGAATATACTGAAATAAAAGTATCTTTATAATCAATTTTAACCAAAAGAATATGTTCTTAGAGGAGGTGTCTCCCGAAAGAACATATTCTTCTATTATGGGTAATTATAAATATAGAACATGCTTTTCTTGTGCTACAATTTCTTCACTATGAGTTACAACAATAACTGTTTTTCCCTGTTCACTTAACTCATGCAATATATTCATAACAATCTCACTATTTTTTTTGTCTAAGGAACCAGTTGGTTCGTCTGCTAATACAATCGAACATTTCTTTAGCATTAAACGAGCTAACGCAACTCTCTGCTGTTCGCCACCAGATAATTGATAGACTTTTTTGTTAATTACTTTCTGTAAACCAACTTTTTCAAGAGCTTCATTTATTGAAATATCCGTTCTACCTGATTTTTTTATTATTTCTAGATTTTCTTTTACTGTTTTGTTTTCCAAAAGGGCAAAATTTTGAAATAAAAATCCAACAACTTCTTTGAAATATTTCTGCTTTTTTCCTTTTTTTGCCACATCAAAACCATTCACAATAATAGAACCTTTGTCAGGAGTTTCAATACCTCCAATCATATTAAGTAAAGTACTTTTTCCGCATCCACTTTCGCCACTAATTACCAAAAAACGGCTATCTGGAATTTCCAAATGAAAATTTTTGAACAAAATTTTATCATTATATGCTTTGCATAGATTTTCAATTGTTATCATAAGCAACCTCCTTTTAATGATTTCGGTATGTTTGTTTTTTCAACAATTGTGATATTAAAGAAAATAATTGTAAATTCTATTAGTGCCATAAATGAACTAACAAGAATGCTAATTCCTACTTCAGTCTGTACCGATAATAAAGAATAGATAAGCATACCTACTAATATCACAAAATTTTCCACTACAATCATTTTAAGAAGTGTTTTGTGCCGTTCAAATAAACTATATCCAAAGATTTTCATCAAGGAAATTTTCATTGCATTTTCTCGGAACTCTAGTCTACTTACTGTAACAATAATCATAATATTTAAAAGCAATACAATCGTACAAAGAGAACTTAAAAATCCCACGAGTTTTATTAAAAATGTGTGATTATATAAATACTGTTCATGTACGTTTGTAATTACTAGCTGATAATTTCCAAGCATATCTTCATACTTTTTGCTGATATTTCTTAGCTGTTTTTCATCACATTGAAATAAAACTGCTCCTGCTTTATAGCTTTCAAGATACCCACCATTGACTGCTAAATCTTTGTTTGCCTGATAAATAATTATCGGATTTTTGCTTTTTTCGATACCATTTATTCTACTTGTATCTAAATAGGAAAAGTATTCTGTTTCGCTATACTCTATGTACTGAATATTTAATTGTTGTAAATTATCATGATTTAAAACATGGCTCAAGGAGTCATAGGCTAATTGCTTGTTTTTAGCAAAATATCTATTCTTTGGAATGAAAATAATCAAATCAGAAGATTCATTCTCTACTGCATTTATCTGCTTCGTAAAACCTTGTAACATATCTTTTGCATGATTATTTACATATATCACATCATTTTTATCATTTAAAATATTCAAGCATATTACAGGCTTTAATGTGTTATATTCATTCTTGTATAGTTTATTCCAAAAAGCTTCTTCTTTTTCAGCATTAAAATCAGTAGTCTTTACGGTAAAATAATTTGCATCATAATATTCTTCTAACAAATGTTCATTTGTAAATAGGTTATTATGAATACTACTAATATTAGTGGTAATTGTAAAAACAGCGGCTACCCCTGCTATAAATTTTAACGAATAAATTAAAAAATCCACTCCTCTTTTGTGTGTTGCATTTGCGAATGCCTTTCTAATATCAAAAAAGCAAAAAGAACAATATGGAATAGTGGAAAGAATAATTCCAATGGAATATAAAATTGTGACGAGTCTATTCTCATATGCTCCCGATATATAATTTGACAGCAATATTTTTGCAACAATAAATAATGCAATGTCAAAAGTTACATCGAATAAAGCAGCCTTAAATGCTATGAAACCAGCACTTTCTCCTAAGGAAACTCGTACAACAACCTCTTTTTTTCGCCTAACCACTTCAATTACATTTAGAACAATCATCAATGCAATAATCATACCCCATATAATAAAAATCATGTCCTTTTCCGTAGAATTCCAATATTCTGGATAAGTTAAGCTATATTTTTCTGATAATTTCTGATATGCAGAGATAATATTGTCCTCATTTCCTATGTATGAGATAAAGTTTTCATAACCCACAGAGGTACTTTGCAATTCTGAGAGATTATGAAATTTTACTTTCGTAATTCCGGAAACTAAAGCGGTATATTCTGATTCTTCTATGTTTGCAGTATTTTTTAATGTTTGTCTGATTACTTTATCATCGCCATAAATATGAAGTGTTGAAAGGTATTTATTATTGATTTCATTGTACTGAGAAAAAATATGTACATCATTCTCCGTTGCAGTTTCTGATACATCTTTCAGAAACTGCGACATATCTTCACTAGCAACTTCATAGCGTGATGACGTAAAATATGCTGTAGAAAAGTTCCAAAGCTGATCTTGAAATATTTCAGATTGCATAAGTATTCCAAAAATCAGGAAACAAAACAAACATAAGTTTTTAATTGCTTTCATTTATTTCAACCCCAGATTCCATACTTTATTTGCTTTTTCAAATATCGTAGTCAATATTGTGCTATTTTCATCAACAATCCATTGATCTTCTTGATCTTCAGCTTTTTTGCTACTTGACAACATAATTTGAGTATTCAAATCCTTATAGTCATTAAATAGCACGCCTTGACTTATTCCTTGGTGAAATGGTTTTATCCAAATAATTAGTGCATATCGAACATCTGACTCAGCTATCGCAAGATTTCCATTCCAAAGCAAATAATCAGGGACAGACACACTATACTGGAATCCATCTTTATCTGTGTAAATTTTTACTCCAGATTCTTCTATTTCAGGGAAGTCTTTCTGAAATTCGTTATATGGTTTATAACTCCCGAAGTACCAAAATAAATTATAGCAACAGAACAAAATAACCAAAACAATTCCTATATATTTTATTTTTTTCTTCATTTATATACACTCCACAAAAAAGAGTGGTTGGAATTCCAACCACTCAGCCATTATCCCGAACCTTTGTTTAGTAGCTATTACCGTAGGTAATACTATTTCCTTTATGAGCAACCTCAATTTTAGACCAATTACCTTTACCAACATTTGAACCCGAAAAAGAACCATTTCCATTCTTGACATATGCGTAATGATCTTTAGTTGAATGATATGCGTGTGCATAATCTTCATTAATAGCAAGAGTATTATAACCATAAGTCAAAACACCTTTTCCGCCATCAGATGTAGTGCTCAATTCCCACTTTTTATCAAATGTCTTATTCCCGTTTGTAACAGAAAATGCCATTACTGGAATTGATGAAGAAATTAACATTGCACTAATAGCTACCCCTACAATCACTTTCTTTGCTCTCATAAGTTTTACCTCCTTTGATCTGCTGTATTTCTATTTATATTTTATCAAATATTTAGTATCTAGTCAATCAGTATCTTGACTTATATAGCGTCGAATTGTAAGATATATTCCTTGTAAAATTAACCAAAAGAACAACAGATTTATTGATAATGCTTTTTTAATTACTTCTCCAAAATAAATGATGACAGCCGCACTTGTCAGTATCATCAGTAGGGTAATAACATCCCAACAGTTTTTCTTATATAATTCTATAACCTTTATTTCTATCAGTATTGCCAGTATCCCTGTCCCTGCCACACATATTCCAACAACCAATATCATCAATAACCAATATATGATTCCGGCTATAATCTCATTTGGAATTTTTGTGCTGATTTGTGCCACAGATTGCCCGGCATCAATCGTCCAACCGATAAAAGTTTGTATGAATGATGCTGCATCATGGAAGAATGATTTGCAATCGGAAAGGAACACATCTGACTGTACTGCCTGAAAAAGAGTGGTTGTCAGCGAATACCATGCAAGAAGGAACAAGGTTGTTTGGAACATTACCGTTTTTGCTTTATATTGTCCTGCAAGTTGCTCTTTTTGTGTTTCGTATCTTGCTTTTGCATTCTGATAGGCTGTCCGGTCACAGGCTTCGCATTTTTTATAGAGTACCGGCTTTTCTACCGGTATCTCTACGATTTTCTGATGTGTCCGGGCATAATCCCGTTGTTGTGTTAAGCATCGTATTTTATCTTGACATTCCTCTATCGTGACGTTTGCGCTTCGCAGCTTCTCTTTCTCGCTCCGCAATGCTCTGTCTGCCAGCTTCAAGTCGTTCTTTAATGCTTGAATATTCCCGGCTCTGTTCTCTTTGTTTAATTTCTCGTTCAAGGTCAGAGATTCGTTGAGCTGCGTCTTCAGTTCCACGATAAGCTGGTCTTTCTGTTCCAACTCTTCTTGTATCTCCTCGGTCAAGAGCAGAAGTTCTTCCAACTGTTCGGCGTTCTTTAATTCTCTGGATTCGTTCATCTATATCACGTCCTTTCTCTACCTGCTGTTCCAGTTCAGCAATTCGGTGTTCTGTTTCAGTAATAAACTGTTTTCGCTGTTCAGCTTCTGTGCCAATATCTGCCATTGCTGATTTTCGTTTTCCAAAAGTTCTATCTTCGTTTTCTGTTCTTCCATCTTGGAAAGTAGTTCCTCGGTATTTGGCAAAATGTTGAGCAGCTCGGATAACTCGCTGTTTAATTTTTGCAATTTCTGATTCTGTTCCTGCATAAGAGAGAGTTGGGTGTCCCGGTTCTGCATTTCCAGAAGCATTTCTGCCATTAAGGTCTGCTGTTCTTCGATTTGCCCAATCATGGACTCCATTAAGGGTATAATTTCCCGGCTTTCTTCTAATGTCATTTAATCGCTCCTTCCATAATGATAATGCACCTGATACTTTCCCAAAGGTGTCCAGTATCTTTTGCAATAACGTGTTTTGTTGTTTTATGATTTGATTTTCCGCTACTTTCCACGAACCTTTTATTTCCTGCCCGGCAAGAAACTTTTGTTCAATCTTTCTTGCGTCAGCACCTTCATGGATGGTAGGAATCTGGAGTTTTCCCTGCTTTTCGTAAGAACGGTGATCGACCTGATTATGCAAAGGCAGATGTTCATTACACACCTTTGCCCACTCGCTCCGCCACAGTTCACAGTTTTTTGGATTGTTCCATCCCGTAGCATCGGTCAGTACCCGTTTCCATTGCAGGCGGTTTCTTGCACCAATCTTCTGGATTCCGTTTTCATCTAATACAGGGATACGGATTCCATGACGGTCAGGGTTTTTCTTATCCTGCCACCAGTTCGGATGGGATTCATCAATCACGATATTTCCGCTTTTATCTCTGACAAAATCCCAATCTTTGACTTCTTTCTTCCCCCAAGAATGATCCGGGTTAAAAGGGCGCATTGTCAGAAGCAGATGGACATGAGGATTGCCATCCCCTTTGTCGTGGATACTCCAATCAGCACACATTCCCTTATCCACAAATGTTTTTTTGATATAGTCGGCTGTATATTGAATCTGTTCCTGTCTGCTCCATTCTTTGGGGAGGGCAAATTCAAATGACCTGCCAAGTTGGGCATCTGCACTTTTTTCAATCTTCAATACCTCATTCCATAACCGTTGTTTCTGAAATGTGATTTTAAATTTTTCTAAAGCAGCTTCTTTATCTTCTGACCTTTTGTATCGGACAGATTTTTGAAAGCGTTTTATATTTTCTTCTGGTACTATCTGCCATTCAGGAGGTGCGTTTTCGCACATCATCAGACTGGTGTAGACCACTTCTTTTTTAGAAGTGTAATAACTGATTCGCCCGGTTTCCTCGTTTTTCATCACATCCCCATTGAGATATGCGGAAGCGGAGATAACAGATTTCCCTTTACTTCGTCCGACTATTTTGATTGTGTAATGAAAAATCGCCATGTCTGGATTCCCCCTTTCTGCACATCCGGCATAGATTTCCGGCAACATTGCTTTCAGTTTTAGAAAAAGCAGTATTGCCGGAACGCCCTCTGCGTAAGAGTGCCCTGCGCATAGCAGCCTGCATGGAATGCGCCCCTCTGGCGAAGAGTGCCTCCTGCGGCATGAGCAGGTCTGGCTGAAAGCCCCGCCGACGGAACGAGCCCGGCAAGCGTGAGCGAAGACCGGTTGCCACTTGTGGCAAACTTATTGGGACGACCTCTGGTTGTCCATAAGTGCGCCCTTCATGAAAAAGCAATGAAGGGAATGAAAAACTCATCCCCCCCCCGCCATTACACTTCCTCCATATCGGTATGTGTTTCTTTCTGCATTGCCTTTGAAAAAAATTTCCCATTGGCTTCCTGCTTTTTCAGAAAACCAATCAGCTTTGGGATGTCCTCTTCCTCGATAGGCGCACCGAGAACGGATTCCACCGCACCGCCAACCTGACAGAGCCTATGGGTTCGTTTTTTACTTTCTTCGGCTTTCTTTCGTTTCAGAAGTTCTTTCTTCTGTGCTGCATATCGTTTTGCTTTTTCAAGGCTTTCCTGTTCCTTCTTTTCCATTTCAAGCATTCGTTCTTCATAACTTTTTGTTGATTTTGCCATGATTACATTCCCCTTTCTTTTACAAACATAAGTTCTCGGTTGCGTATCAGAAGAAGCACATGGTATAATCTTCTTGCGTGTAGGTATATCATGGCTTCGGTCTGATAGAACCTTTGGCGGTTTCTTTGGAAGCCGCCTTTTTAATTTGCCGCAGTTCTTGTTACGGCTTTTACATTTCCTCTATCCCTCAAATCACGACCTTCATTCGCTTCCATAAACATTTCCAGAATATCGGTTTTAATCAGGACTTTGCGACCAACCTTTAATACTGGAAGTTTCTTCCATTCTACAAGCTGTCTTAAGGTGTTTCTGCCGATTCCCGTATAGTCAGCAGCTTCTTCGATGGATAATGCAATTTTTCTTTGCGTCATATAATCACCTCCTTATAAATTGCATTATGCAATTCTTGTGATGTAAGTATATCCTTTTCATATCTTTTTGTCAAGCGTTACGAAATATTAAAAATAATTTTTAAGTTGCATATTGCAATTACAGAAAAACAATGCTATAATTCATACATACCGAAAAAGGAGGCAGTCAGCATGAAAGATAAAGAACTACGCAAGCTGATAGGCAGCAGAGTAAAACAGCGCCGTCTGGAATTGAATCTGACACAGCCTTATGTCGCAGAAAAGATGGGTGTTACCGCTTCTACAATCCTGCGTTATGAGAATGGTTCGATTGACAATACGAAAAAAATGGTGCTGGAAGGTCTTTCGGAAGCACTCCATGTATCTGTGGAATGGCTCAAAGGGGAAACAGATGAATATGAAACCGACATTACGGATAAGAGAGAGTTACAGATTCGTGATGCGATGGGAGATATTCTGGAACAGTTACCGCTTGCCCTTACCAAAGAAGAAGATGCTTTTTCAAAAGATTTATTACTGCTGATGTTAAAACAATATGGTCTGTTTTTGGATTCCTTCCAGTTCGCCTGCAAAAACTTCAAGGGGAATGCTGGTCAGACGGATATTGCCAAAACAATAGGGTTTGAATCGAATGATGAATATAATGAGATTATGTTCTTAAGGGAAATCACTCACACCATCAATGCTTTTAATGAGATGGCAGACGTTGTAAGGCTCTATTCCAAGAAACCAAAAACAGCAGAACAAAGGCTTGCAAATCTTTTATCAGAAGTCTTATACGAAGATTCCGAATCGGTATAGTAAGACAACCGGAGTTATGATATACTTACACGCACGAAGCATTTCATCAGTTCCGATTGTCTAATATCGAAAGGAGACATACGATTATGGCAAAAGGATCTGTAAGAAAAAAAGGAAAGAAATGGTACTACCGCTTCTATGTAGAGGACGCAAGCGGCAATCTTGTTCAGAAAGAATGCGTTGGAACAGAAAGCAAAAGTGAAACTGAAAAGCTGCTCCGTCAGGCAATGGATGATTATGAGAAAAAGAAATTTGTTGCCAAAGCGGAAAATCTCACAGTCGGACAGCTTTTGGATGTGTGGGCAGAGGAGGAATTAAAAACAGGTACGCTCAGCAATGGTACGGTGGAGAATTACCTCGGAACAATCCGAAATATCAAGAAACACCCATTGGCAGAACGGAAACTGAAAAATGTAACCTCTGAACATTTGCAATCCTTCTTCGATTTGCTTTCCTTCGGGGGAGTTCATCCCGACGGAAAAGAGAGAAAGGGTTACAGCAAAGATTATATCCATTCTTTTTCCGCAGTCATGCAGCAGTCCTTCCGTTTTGCAGTATTTCCAAAGCAGTATATTACGTTCAATCCCATGCAGTATATTAAACTGCGGTATCAGACGGATGAAGTGGATTTGTTTTCCGATGAGGATATGGACGGAAATGTCCAACCAATTTCACGAGAAGATTATGAAAGATTGCTTGCTTATCTGCAAAAAAAGAACCCAGCCGCAATACTTCCAATCCAGATAGCCTATTATGCCGGGCTTCGTATTGGAGAAGCCTGCGGTTTGGCATGGCAGGACGTAAATCTGGAAGAACAATGCCTTACCATAAGACGCAGCATCCGATATGATGGCTCAAAGCGCAAATATATCATCGGACCAACCAAGCGGAAAAAAGTAAGGGTTGTTGATTTTGGAGATACACTGGTAGAGATTTTCCGTAATGCCCGGAAAGAGCAGTTAAAAAATCGAATGCAGTACGGAGAACTTTATCACACGAACTACTACAAAGAGGTCAAAGAGAAAAACAGAGTGTACTACGAATATTATTGTTTAGACAGAACAGAGGAAGTCCCGACAGATTATAAAGAAATTTCTTTCGTCTGTTTAAGACCGGATGGTTGTTTGGAACTTCCAACTACTTTGGGGACTGTTTGCAGAAAGGTGGCAAAAACATTAGAGGGATTTGAAGGCTTTCATTTCCACCAGTTACGTCACACCTATACAAGCAACCTTTTAGCAAATGGAGCTGCCCCAAAAGATGTGCAGGAATTGTTGGGACACTCAGATGTCAGTACCACAATGAACGTCTATGCTCACTCCACAAGAGATGCGAAACGAAAATCAGTTCGGCTTCTTGATAAAGTGGTGGGCAATGACTAAAAAATTTCCCTTATTTCCCTTGTGATTATCTCATAAGGGCAAAAATAAGGGAAACTACATATCATTTCACTAATGGACAGGCGGGAAAGCCTATAAAATGGGGAAAGTTAGAGGAATAATTATATAAATTCAAGTTTGCCGATTATTTGCTGTACTTAAACGATGGCAAGCCGATTGCCGTTGTGGAAGCAAAGGACAACAACCACTCTGTATCTCATGGATTGCAGCAAGCGATGACATACGCTCAGATGATGGACTTGCCGTTTGCATATTCGTCAAACGGCGACGCGTTCTATGAGCATGATTTCCTGACCGGGCAGGAACAGCAGATTGCATTGGAAAAATTTCCGACACAGGACGAGCTGATTGCACGCTACTATGCGGAGTTGAATGGCGGCAAGGGCATTTCTGCCTTGGAAAAGAAAATTGTTACCCAGCCGTATTATTCATCTCAAAGCACGTATCCGCCAAGATATTATCAGCGAAACGCTGTGAACAGAACGGTGGAAGCAATCGCAAGAGGACAGCAGAGATTGCTGCTTGTTATGGCTACCGGAACCGGCAAGACCTATACAGCGTTTCAGATTGTCTATCGGCTGCTCCGTTCTGACCTAAAAAAGAGGGTTTTATATCTGGCAGACCGGAACATTCTGGTTGACCAAAGCATTTTGCAGGACTTCGCCCCCCTTGAAAAGACCATCTACAAGGTGGACTTCTCCGATAAGGAATGCCTGAGCAAGATTGCTTCCCATGAAGTGAATTTTGCCCTCTACCATCAGATGGTAGGGCAGAATGACGAAGAACATTTCAGGCAGATACCGGCAGAATATTTCAACCTTATTATTGTAGACGAGTGTCACCGCGGCAGTGCCAAGGAGGACAGCAACTGGCGTAGGGTTTTGGAGTATTTTACTTCGGCAACGCAGATCGGAATGACCGCCACCCCGAAGGAGAGTGAAAAGGTATCCAATATCGACTACTTTGGAGAGCCGGTTTATATTTACAGCTTAAAACAGGGGATTGAGGACGGCTTCCTTGCCCCGTTTAAGGTCATCAATATTACAACCAACATCGGAGACGGCTGGAGACCATACCAGGGACAGACCGATATTTTTGGCAATGTCATTGAAGACCGAATTTACAACAACCGGGATTATGATTACACCATCATTCTCCAAGACCGTATTGATGAGGTCGCCAGAGAGATCACGGAATATCTGAAAAGCACCGACAGAATGCAGAAAACCATCGTGTTCTGCGCTTCCGAAGACCATGCAGAGCGCATGAAAATTGCCCTTGTCAACGACAATCAGGATATGGTGAAGGAGAATCCGGACTATTGCGTGAGAATTACCGGCTCAGATGTGTACGGCAAGTCCAAACTTGACTATTTCATCTCTGTATCCGAACCATATCCCGTGATTGCAACCACATCGGAACTGCTTTCCACCGGCGCAGACTGCAAGATGACCAAGCTCATTGTTCTTGATAAGACTGTGGAGAGCATGACCACGTTCAAACAGATGATCGGACGAGGAACCCGTATCCGAGAAAAGGAGGGCAAGACACACTTTGTCGTGATGGACTTTCGGAATGTGACAAGGCTGTTCACCGACCCTGAGTGGGACGGTCCGGTTGAGCAGCACGAGGGTTTTGAGCATGGCGGCGCCAAGCCAAAGGGCGGCGGCCACGGCGGTGGTGGGAAGAATCCTCCCGATGATCCTGTGGAAACGCCCATCGTGGACAGGGACGGCTGCAAGGTAAAGATTATCAATAAGACCGTTTCTGTCTATGATGCGAATGGCAAGCTGCTTAAGCAGGAGGATATTATCGACTACACCAGAACCAATATCAAGGGTGAATACGCTTCCCTGTCCGATTTTATCCGCAAGTGGAAAGCGTCGGACAAGAAGAAAACCATTGAGGAATCTTTCACGGCGATGGGCATTGACCTCAAAGCGTTGAAGGCAGACCAAGGGATGGAAGATGTGGACGATTTCGATTTCATCTGCTATGTGGCATACGGCAAAAAGCCGCTGACCCGCGAAGAACGGGCCAGCAAGGTGAAGAAAAAAGACTTCTTCAGCAAGTATTCTGCCGAAGCGCAGGCGGTTCTGGGTATCCTTTTGGATAAGTACATGAATCAGGGCATTACCGAGGTTGAGGATATTAAGGTTCTGTCCCTTGCCGATTTTGCGAACTTTGGGAAGCCCGCAAAGATCGTCAAGCTGTTTGGCGGCAAGGCGCAGTACGAAGCAGCCATCAGGGAGCTGGAAGAAAGTATCTATGAATTTGAGGTAGTTTAATATGGCGATGCAGTCAGGATTTATAAAACGCATCAGAGATATTATGCGTATGGACGCAGGGATCAATGGTGACGCCCAGAGAATTGAGCAGATGGTGTGGATGCTCTTTCTGAAAGTCTATGACGCAAAGGAAGATGATTGGGAGCTGAACGAGGACGACTACGAATCCATCATTCCCGAAGCATTGCGATGGAGAAATTGGGCAAAAGCCGACAGCAACGGTCACGCCATGACGGGGGACAAGCTGCTGAACTTCGTCAACAACATTCTGTTCCCGGTGCTGAAAGGCAATGATGTGAAGGACGGGGATGCGGTTCTCTATGAGGGGATCAAGGTGACACCCGATACGCCAATTAAGAAAGCCATTGTCAAATCCGCCTTTGAGGACGCCAACAACTATATGAAGGACGGCGTTTATCTTCGTCAGGTCATTGATGTCATTGACGAGATTGCATTTGACGATGTGAAGGAAAGCCACGCTTTTGGCTTTGTCTATGAGGAGATTTTGCGGGAGCTGCAATCTGCCGGTTCTTCCGGTGAGTTTTACACGCCGAGAGCAGTCACCGAGTTTATGGCATTGATGATAAAGCCGCAGCTGGGCGAAAAGATGGCAGACTTCGCCTGCGGCACCGGTGGATTTATCACTTCGTGGCTGGGGCAGCTCTCGGGGCAGGTAACGGACACCACCGCGCAGAAGCAGCTTGATGACAGCATTTATGGCGTTGAGAAGAAGCCCTTTCCCTATCTGCTGTGCGTGACCAATATGCTGCTGCATGACATTGAGGTTCCGAATATCTACCACATGAACTCGCTGAAACACAATCTGCTGGACTACACGGACGAGGACAAGTTTGATGTGATCCTGATGAACCCGCCCTACGGCGGGCATGAGGACAAGTCCATTCAGGGCTTCTTCCCTGACGATTTGGCAAGCGCCGAGACCGCAGACCTTTTTATGTCAGTCATCATGTACCGCTTGAAGAAGAAGGGCAGGGCTGCTGTTGTCGTGCCGGACGGTTTCCTGTTCGGTCTGGACAACGCCAAGGTGAACATCAAGAAGAAGCTCATTTCCCAGTTCAATCTGCACACGGTTGTCCGGCTGCCCGGCTCTGTGTTCAGCCCTTACACCTCAATCACCACCAATCTGCTGTTTTTTGACAACACCAAGCCGACCACAGAGACATGGTTTTATCGGGTGGATATTCCGTCCGACAGAAAGCACTTCTCCAAGACGAAGCCCATGGAGCTGAAACATTTTGATGATTGCATTGCCTGGTGGAATGACCGAAAGGAAATTCCAGATGGCGAAAACTTCAAGGCGCAGAAGTTTACCGCAGAGTATCTGCTGAACGAACAGGGCTGTAACATCGATCTGTGCGGTTATCCCCATGAGGAAGAAGAAATCCTTGATCCGCTGGATACCATCCGAGAGTATCAGGAGAGAAGAACCACCCTCAATGCGGAAATCGACAAGGTGCTGGCGGAACTGGAAGCCCTGCTGCCGGGAGGTGTAATTGAATGACACCGGAACAGTTGAAAGCGAGCATTTTGCAGTATGCCATACAAGGCAAGCTGGTGGAGCAGAGACCAGAAGAAGGCACTGGCGAGGAACTGTATCAGCAGATTCAGGCAGAGAGGCAACGGCTGATACAGGAAAAGAAAATCAAAAAGGGAAAACCATTGGCGGAGATTTCCGAAGATGAAATTCCTTTTGATATTCCGGAGAGCTGGAAGTGGACACGATTGGGAAATATTTTCAACTTGATCATGGGACAATCACCAGATGGGAAAAGTGTTTCTGAAAGTCCTGATGGTATGGAATTTCATCAAGGGAAAGTTTATTTCGGAGAGGACTATATAGGTAAATCACCGCAAACTACAAATGCTCCCCAAAAAATTGCTGAGCCTAATTCGGTTTTACTATGTGTGAGAGCACCTGTCGGTATTGTAAATATAACTAATAGAAAACTTTGCATTGGTAGAGGACTGTGTGATGTTGTACCACTGGGTGGAATGAATGAAAAATTTACACTCAATTGGCTCAGGTGCTTCAAGAATGCTTTTATAAAAAAAGCAACAGGAACAACTTTTGTTGCTATTACAGGAGATACTGTTAAAAACCAAGTTGTACCACTCCCTCCTCTTGCCGAGCAAAAACGCATTGTAGCGAAGATTGAGGAACTCCTCCTTCTGGTTGACCGCTATGCTGTTGCCTATGAAAAGCTGGAGCAGTTTAACGCCAAGTTCCCGGAGGACATGAAGAAGTCCATCTTGCAATATGCCATTCAGGGTAAGCTGGTGGAGCAGCGAACCGAAGAAGGCACCGGCGAGGAACTGTACCAGCAGATCCAAGTGTACAAGAAGAACCTAATCAAGGATGGTAGGCTGAAGAAAACAAGAGCTTTAGAGCCTATTTCTGAGGCAGCTATTCCGTTTGATTTTCCGCAGCCTTGGAAGGTCTGCTATATTGATGATATTGCGTTTGTTACAAAGTTGGCTGGATTTGAATATACGAAATATATTGCTGATAACCTCGTCGCAGATGGAATTCCATTATTTAAGGGGAAAAATGTTCAAAACGGAAAATTAGTTCTTTCTTTTGAGAGCTATATCCCCAAAAGCATTTCGGATGAACTGCCTCGCAGCCAAATAGCAAAGAAGTGTCTGCTGACGCCTTATGTCGGTACAATCGGAAATATTGCAATATTTGATGGATCATTCAAAGCGCATCTTGGCTCTAATGTTGGTAAAATAGAACTGCTTAATTCTGACATACAAACTTTTGTGCTGGAAGAATATGTTTTGTGGTACTTAAAGAGCACATACGGATATGCCGAATTGACAAAACACAAGAAAGCAACTGCCCAGGAAAGCATATCGATTGATGCTATCCGAAATGTAATTATAGCAATTCCTCCTCTTGAGGAGCAGTATCGCATCGTTGCCAAAATCGAAGAATTGCTGCCGCTGTGCGATAGATTAAGAAAGTAGGGGAATTAGATTTGAGGGAGAAAACGATGTGTCGATGGAATGATGAGATTAGAAACAATAGAGTTTCAAGCTTCCGGGTGCGCAGCTTTTGCACGATGCCGGCGTCCGCAAGACAAAAATAGGGTCTGAGCAGGGAGAGCCGCAAAAAAATGGCCCGCGGAAAAAAGTTTTTCTTGTAATTTGGGGCAAAGGGTGGTACACTGCAACCGACAATTTAATAATGGGAGATGCTATTTTTGTTGTAACGCCGCGGGGAAAACGCGGCGGAAGGAGAAGTTCATGAAAAAACGTATTTTCGCACTTTTCCTGTCGGCCCTGCTTCTGACCACTGTACTCTGCGCCTGCGGAGACGAGAAGTCTGAGGAAGCAGGCGGGATCGGCAGCAATGGAACGAGCTCTTCCGGAGAGCCGGTCACCGGCGGTGAGCTGGTGGTCGGAATTTCTCAAGACCTGGGAGACAGTCTTGACCCGTATCAGATGACGGCAGCAGGAACCAGAGAGGTCTTATTCAACGTCTACGAGGGCCTGGTCAAGCCCAATGTCAGCGGCGAGTATGTGCCGGCGGTGGCATCCGACAGTACTGTGTCGGAGGATGGCCTGACCTATACCTTCCCCCTGCGGGAAGGGGTGCTTTTCCACAATGGGGAAGCTGTGACCGCCGAGGACGTGATCTATTCCTTTGAAACCTGCGCCGAGACCACGGTGGACACCGCCCTGGCCGCGGCGCTTTCTTCTGTGGAGGACATCTCCGCCGAGGGGAGCACCGTCACCATCACCCTGTCGGAAGCCAACCCGGACTTCCTGAGCTATGTGGGCATGGTGTACATTGTCCCGGCGGCGTATGACCAGCAGGATACCGCGCCGGTGGGGACGGGCCCCTTCCAGTTTGTCTCCCGCTCTGTGCAGGAGAACCTGGTTCTGGAGAAGTTCGGCGACTACTGGGGCGAGAAGGCCTACCTGGACCAGGTGACCTTCAAGATCTATGAGGACGCCAACGCCCTTATGTCCGCCCTGAGCGCGGAGTCGGTGGACATGGCCTTCCACCTGACCATTGACCAGGTGAACACGGTCAGCGGCGGCGCCTACAAGACGCTGGAGGGTACCATGAACCTGGTCCAGGCCCTGTACCTGAACAATGATGTGGAGCCCTTTGACAATGAGAAGGTCCGACAGGCCATGTGCTACGCGGTGAATGTGGAGGAGATCCTGAACCTCACCGGGGAGGGCCATGGCAAGAAGCTGGGTTCCTCCATCTATCCGGCCTTTACCAAGTACTTCGATGAGAGCTTGTCTGATTACTACACCTATGATGTGGAGAAGGCAAAACAGCTGCTGAAGGAGGCCGGGTACGAGGACGGGTTCTCCATGACCATCACCGTGCCCTCCAACTACACCCCCCACATGAATGTGGCAGAGGTGCTGGTGGAGCAGTTGGCCCAGGTGGGGATCACCGCCACCATCAACCCGGTGGAATGGGAGACCTGGCTCTCGGAGACCTACATGGGACGGGACTTTGAGAGCACCGTGGTGGGCTTTGACGCCGCTACCCTCAGCGCCGGCGCTCTGCTCAACCGCTGGATGAGCGACAATGAGAACAACATGATCAACTACGACAACCCCGAGTACGATGCGATCATGGAAAAGGCCAATACCACCACCGACGACGCGGAGCAGACCGAGCTGTACAAGCAGGCGGCCAAACTGCTCACGGAGACCGCGGCCAATGTCTATATCCAGGACCTGGCGGACTTTGTGCTCATCAAGTCTGACCTGGACGGGTATCAGTTCTATCCCCTGTACGTGATGGACCTGTCTACCGTCCACTATGTCCAGTCCGTTTAACGAATCCGGCCCCCTGGGCCATGCCTGAAAGAGAAAGGAGGGCGAGAGGATGAAATATATTTTGCGCAAGCTCCTCACTCTCATTATTACATTGTTCATTGTTTCCCTTCTCGCCTTCCTGGCCTTTCAGGTGATTCCCGGGTCCCCGGCCACCAGTATGCTGGGGACCAACGCCACCCCGGAAAAGGTGGCGCAGCTGGAGGAAGAGATGGGACTGGACGACCCGGTGCTGGTTCGGTATGGCCGGTGGGTGGCGGATTTCGTCCAGGGAGACTGGGGGGAGTCTTACAGCTACAACCTGCCGGTCAAGGACATGGTGCTGGAGAAGCTGCCGGCCACGGCGGCCCTGGTGCTGCTGGCCTTCGCCATCACGGTGGCGGCCTCCTTCCCCCTGGGGATTGCCACGGCCCGGCGGGAGGGGAGCAGGCTGGACCGGATCATCACGGTGGTCAATCAGATCTGTATGTCCATTCCGCCGGTGTTTGTGGGCATCCTGCTGTGCTTTGTCTTCGGGATCACCCTGCGGGTGTTTGTACCGGGAAATTTTGTGTCCTTTGCAGACAGCCCGGGGCAATTTTTCCTCTACATGCTCTTCCCGGCCCTGGCGGTGGCCCTGTCCCGGATGGCGATGACCGTTAAAATGCTGCGCTCCTCCATCCTGGATGAGATGAACAAGGATTACATCCGTACCGCCTTCAGCCGGGGGCGGACCCGGGTGGATGCCCTGAAAAAGCATGCCCTGCGCAACGCCATGATCCCCGTCATTGCCTTTTTGGCGGTGACCGCGGCGGAACTGGTGGCGGGGAGCATTGTGGTGGAGCAGGTGTTTGCGGTGCCGGGCATTGGCCGGCTCCTGTTGGCCTCCATTGGCAGCCGGGACTTCCCGGTGGCCCAGGCGGTGGTGGTACTGCTGGCCGTGTGGGTGGTGGTGGTCAACTTTATCGCGGACATCCTGTACCAGTATATGGACCCACGGGTCAGAATCCAATAACCCCCGGGGCCTGCCCCAAGAGAGACAAGACACAGAGGGGAGGGAAGGAATGTGCTTCTGGCAAGAGACGGAAAAGCGCCGAAGAAAGCCCAGCGGAATCCGGCGGGGGGAAGAAAGCCCCATCCCAATTTCTTTTTGCTCATCGGCGGCGTGATTGTGGGCGTCATGGCGGTGCTCATTTTAGTGGGCTATGTCTGGACCCCCTATGACACCACGGGAATGTCCGGCGCGGACAAGTTTTTGGCCCCCTGTCTGGCCCATCCCTTGGGCACGGACAATTTTGGCCGGGATATTCTCTCACGGGTCATGGAGGGGGCGGGGAGTACGTTCCTTATTGCCCTGTGTGTCGTGCTCATTGGCGGGATCATCGGGACGGTGATCGGCTGCCTTACCGGATATTTCGGCGGGGCGGCGGACCTGGTGCTCATGCGGGTGTGCGACGCCATCACAGCCTTTCCCAGCATTCTGCTGGCGCTGGTGCTCATCAATGTGTTTGGGATGGGCAAGTATCAGATCATCTTAATTTTGGGCATTCTGTTCATCCCCTCCTTTGCCCGGGTGGTGCGGGGGGAGGTGGCCAAGGAGCGGAATCTGAATTATGTGGCCTCGGCCCGGCTCATGGGGGCCAGCCACCTGCGGATTATCTTCCGGCATATCCTCCCCAACACGGTGCAGGTGCTGCTGCCCATTGTGGCCATCGGCTTTAACAACGCGGTGCTGGCGGAGGCCAGCATGAGCTATCTGGGGGTGGGGGTGCAGCCCCCGGACGCCTCCTTGGGGCGAATGCTGTCGGAGGCCCAGACCTATCTGGGCCGGGCGCCCTGGTATGCCCTGTTTGTGGGCCTGGCCATTGTACTGATGATTCTGGGGCTGAGCCTGCTGACGGAAGGGCTCCAGCAGCGCCGGAGAAGCTGAGAGGGAGGGACGGGCATGTTAGACATTCAAGACCTCCACATTCGCTTCCGCAACGCGCCGGAAGGGCGGGAGGCGGTGAAGGGAATCTCCCTGCACATGGATGAAGGGGAGATTCTGGGTCTGGTGGGCGAGTCCGGCAGCGGAAAGACGGTGACCGCCATGGCCCTGGCGGGGCTGCTGAGCCACGCCAAGACGGAACTCTCCGGCGCCATTTTCTTTCAGGGGCTGGACCTGCTCCAGGCCTCCCGGGAGACGGTCCGGGCGCTGCGGGGCAAGGAGATCGCTGTGGTCTTTCAAGAGCCCATGACCTCCATGGACCCGGTGATGCGGATCGGGCCCCAGGTGGAGGAGGCCCTGGTGGTCCACACCAAGCTGAGCGCCGAGGAGCGTCGAGCCCGGGCCTTACAGGCCATGGCGGATGCGGAACTGCCGGAGCCGGGGACGCTGTATCGCAAATACCCCCACGAGCTCTCCGGGGGAATGCTCCAGCGGGCCATGGTGGCGGCGGCCATCATTTCAGAGCCCAAGCTCCTGATCTGCGACGAGCCCACCACGGCCCTGGACGTGACGATCCAGGAGGGCATTTTGAATCTGCTGAAAAAGATCAACCGGGAGAAGGGGACGGGCATCCTTTTTATCTCCCACAACCTCCATGTGGTGCGGAAGCTGTGTACCCGGGTGGCGGTGATGTGCAAGGGAGAACTGCTGGAGGAAGGGCCGGTGGACCAGGTGTTTTACCACCCTCAGGCGGACTACACCAAGGGCCTCATCGCGGCCATTCCCACCAGACGGAAACGGGGGTAAGACCATGGAACCCATTTTGGAGATTCGCCAGCTCAACAGTTTTTACCGCCAGGGCGGCAGTGCCTTTTCCCGAGGGCGGACCGTCCAGGTGCTCCAAGACATCAATGTGACCATCGGCCGGGGAGAGGTCCTGGGGCTGGTGGGGGAATCGGGGAGCGGCAAGTCTACCCTGGCCAAGTCCATTCTGGGCATGACGGAGTACCAGGGGGAGATTGTCCATCACTCCCGCCGGCCGCAGATGGTGTTTCAGGACCCCTATTCCTCCTTGAATCCCGCCTTCTCCATCCGGCGGATTGTGGAGGAACCCCTGCGGATCTATGGCAAGTACTCCGCCGCCGAGCGGAAGCGGCGGGCGGAAGAAATGCTGGAGGCCGTGGGGCTGGGACCGGAATTTCACAATCGAAAGCCCGCTCAGCTCTCAGGCGGTCAGCGGCAGCGGGTGTCCATCGCGGCGGCGATGATTGTCCAGCCCCGGCTGGTGATCCTGGATGAGGCGGTGTCGGCCCTGGATGTGACCATCCAAGACCAGATTTTGGACCTGCTGATGAAGCTGCGGCGGACGTATGACCTGAGCTATCTGTTTATCTCCCATGACCTGAATGTAATCTACCAGTGCTGTGACCGGGTGATTGTCATGCAGAAGGGGAAGATTGTGGAGGAGAACACGGTGGATGGGATTTTTGACCATCCTGTGCATCCCTACACCAAGCAGCTGCTGAAAGCGGCGGAATGAAAGCATGGATGCCGGACGGAAGAGATGATCCGTCCGGCATTTTTGTTTTAGGAGGTGCAGACAGGGCGCGCCGGGAAATGGCGCCTTTGGGTTGACGGATGGAGGGGAGAGGCGATATAATGAGAGAAATCTGGAAAGAGCCGGGCCGACGCTGGAAGGCCCGTGGAAGGAAAGGCAGGAGATGAGGGGATGAAAAAAAGACGAATGCTGTCCGGGGCGCTGGCCCTGGTCATGTCCCTGATGGTGCTGGCCTCCCCCGCCCTGGCGGCGGAGGCAGTGTCTGATGGGGAAATGCCGGCGGCGGTGGAGACGGAACCCGCCGTGCCGGAGACGGAAGAGACGACCACACCGGGAGAGCCGCCGGTGGAATCCCAGGAACCGCCGGCAGAGGAACCGGCCGACCCGGCGCCGGAACAGCCGGAGGAGCCTGTGCCGCCGGAGGAATCGGTGCCGGAGACCCCCAGTGAGGTGCCTGCCGGACCGGCGCTGCGCCAGGATCATGTGCGGTACATGGAGGGCTTTCCCCAGGGGACCTTCCAGCCGGAGAAACAGCTGACCCGGGCCCAGGCCGCCCAGCTGGTCTATCGCCTGCTGGCCCAGCCAGAGAGCGGGACGGGCGACTGCTCCTACACCGATGTGCCCAGCAGCCAGTGGTACGCCCAGCCGGTGCGGGCGCTGTGCGCGCTGGGGCTGTTTGACAACGGGACCACCTTCCGGCCGGAGGCGGTCATCACCCGGGCGGAGTTTGTGGATCTGCTGGTCCGCCTGAAACCCCAGGCGGAGGGAACGGCTGTTTTTCCCGACGTGCCGGCTACCCACTGGGCAGCCAAGCAGATCGGGGTAGCCGCCGCCCAAGGGTGGATCGCCGGCTACCCCGATGGAACCTTCCGCCCGGAAAAAGGGTTGACCCGGGCCGAGGCCTGCACGGTGGTCAACCGGATGCTGGGCCGGACGGGAGACGCGGCCCAGGCCAACAAGCTGCTGACCCTGGGGCTGTTCTCGGACATGACCGCTGCCCACTGGGCGGCTGTGGCTGTGGCCGAGGCATCGGTGTCCCACACCCCGGCAGCGGGCAGCGGCGGAGAGAGCTGGAGCGGTGTGGACCTGACAAAGATGACCTTTCAGACCGGGTTCCATCAGGTGGGCGGTCAGCTGTACTACGTGGACCGTGACGGCAAGCTGGCTGTGAACCAGACGGTGGGAGCGTACACGGCCAACAGCGCCGGGGCGCTGACCCAGACCGCCGCGTCCTACCAGATGGCCAACGTACCCTATATCAGCCAGATTGACAACATCTATGCCTGGGTGGGCTGTGAGGCGGTGGCCACCCTGATGGGCCTGCAGGCCAAGGGGTATGCCAAAGAGGTATCGGTGAAATACTTCCTGGACAATCTGCCCCGGCACAGCTCCAACCCGGAGAAGGGATTTGTGGGCTCCCCCTATGTGCCGGATACCTCCAAGCGGACCCGGACCACCATCTATCCGGCGAAGCTGGCGGAGTATTCCAACAGCTACTGCGGCGGGGATGCTGTGTGCGCGGATTTCCGGGGGACCTCCATCACCGACCTGCAGCGGGAACTGCTGGCGGGCAACTGTGTGGTGGCCTATATGACCCTCTGGTGGGAGGCGCCGTACTATCGTTACTACAATATTGAAGGCACCACCCAGCGGCTGGTGAGCAACAACCACGCGGTGCTGGTGTGCGGCTATGATCCCAACAAGGGATACTTCATTTCCGACCCCTATAACTATTACAACCGGGGGCAGGTCCACCAATATTGGGAGAATGCCCAGACCTTTGAGAAGATTTGGAACGAGAGAAAGGTCGGCATGGTGCTGCGGTAAGGGCCGGAGAGACGAACCAATGAATCAAAAAGACGAGAGACTTTGCAGGTCTCTCGTCTTTTCGTTTGGGCGGGGAACACGCCGAAAAAGTCCCCCACGGAAGGGTCCGTGGGGGAGGGATCACACCTCGGAAAGGGTGAAGGTAAATTCGGTAAAACCGTCCTGGCTGGTGACGGTGATGTCCTCTTTGTAGGTGTTGAGGATGGTTTTGACAATGTAGAGCCCCAGACCCACCCCGTCCTTGTGGGTGGAGCGGGAGGAGTCGGCCTTGTGGAACCGGTCAAAGATATGGGTGAGCTGCTGGGGGGGGATGGTCTCGCCCTGGTTGCCGATGGCGATATAGGCTTTGCCGGCCTTGGTGGTAATCCGGAGAGTGAGACGCCCCTGGGGAGAGGAGAACTTCACGGCGTTGTCCAGCAGGTTGTAGCAGACCTGGGTGACCGCGTCCGGGTCGCCCCAAACCATCACAGGGCCGTCGGGGAGCTGGGTCTGCACGTCCAGATCCTTTTCCGTAATCTTGGACTCTAAGCTCACCAGCACCCGGAGAAGGACCTCCGCCACGTCAAACTGCTCCTGGGCGGCCACCCGTTCGGAGGACTGGAGCCGGGAGAGCTCCAGCATCCGGCGGACCAGCCGGGACAGGCGGCGGGTCTCTGAAGAGATAACCTGTAAGGATTCCCGCTCCTTTTCCGGGGGGATGGTACCGTCCAGAATGCCGTCGGCAAAGCCGGCGATGGTGGTCATGGGAGTTTTCAGCTCGTGGGAGACGTTGGCCACAAACTCGCTGCGCTTTTGCTCTGCCTGGGCCAGGGAGTCGGCCATGGCGTTGAAGGCGATGGCCAGCTCTCCAATCTCGTCCTTGCGGTTGGTGTATTCGGTGATCCGGGTGTCCACCTCGCCGTGGGCGAATTTGTGGGCGAAGGCGCACATGCCCTTCAGGGGGTCCACCATGCGCTGCACGGTGATGGAGCAGATCACCAGGGAGATCAGCAGCACCGCCACGGCGGTGATGAAGAAGAGCTGGAAGGTATTCTCCAGAAAATCCAGCACGGAGGTGGCGTCTGCGGCCACGAAGAGAAAACCTGTGGGGATGCCGGAGGAGATGAGCTCCCCGGAAACCCGGTCCTGCACCAGGGGGGAGAGAACTTCGCTGGTCAGGTAGCATTTGCTGGACAGGAGCTGACCAAAGGTGGTGACCCCGCTGTATGGCTTGCCGTTGAGCAGCTGATTCACTGCCCAGGAGGGGACGCTGAGGTCCGCAATGGTGGAGGAGTTGAGCAGGTCCTCGTTCAGGTTGACCCCGGCGGCACAGAGAATCTGGCCCTTGGTGTTGCAGACCAGAACCGTGGTATCCGTCAGGCGCACAGCGGAGTAGATGTAGTTGATAAAGTCCTCCCCGGACAGAGAGTCGCCCTTGGTGATGGCGGCGTTGGCGTAGCTGGAAATAAATCCGGCGTTTCGGTCCAGGGTGGTTTGGATTTCCTCCAGCTGGTGCCGGTAGGACAGGGAGAAAAAGCCCGCGCCCAACAGGACCATGCAGAGGATGATCAGGCCCAGCATCACGGTGACCTGGCGCAGGTACATGCTTTTCGTCCGCTTCATATTCATATCAGCCGTTGTGTAGCTCGAACTTATAGCCCACGCCCCAGACCGTTTTCAGGGACCACTGGTCGCTGACCCCCTCCAGCTTTTCCCGCAGCCGCTTGATGTGTACATCCACTGTGCGGGAGTCACCAAAGTAGTCAAATCCCCAGACCTCGTCCAGCAGTTGGTTCCGGGTAAACACCCGGTTGGGGGAGGAGGCCAGATGGAAGAGGAGCTCCAGCTCCTTGGGCGGGGTGTCCACCCGCTTGCCCCGGACCTCCAGCTCGTAGGAATCCAGGTTGATGACCAGTCCATCAAAGGTGAGACGGCGGGCTTTGGCCTCGTCCCCGCCCAGGCGGCGGAGAACCGCGTGGACCCGGGCCAGCAGTTCTTTCATTTCAAAGGGTTTGACAATATAGTCGTCGGCCCCCATCTCCAAGCCGGCCACCTTGTCAATGGTCTCGCCCTTGGCGGTGAGCATGATGATAGGGGTTTTGTCGGTCTCCCGAATTTTGGCGCAGACCGCCCAGCCATCCATCACAGGAAGCATAATGTCCAGGAGGACCAGGTCAGGGCGAAAGAGGCGATAGAGCTCCAGTGCTTTGCCGCCATCTCCGGCGACCATGGTTTCATAGCCTTCTTTTTTTAGGTAGAGGTTGATGAGCTCAGCGATGTTGCTCTCATCCTCCACGATCAGTACCTTTCTTGCCATGGGGGTCACCCGCTTTCCGTAAAAATCATGTCGAGGGATAGCATATCAGATCATTTTGAATAAATCATGAAGAACCCGCGCCGCAGCCCGAGAGAGCACCGGTCGGCTGCCGGCGGGGGAGATAAAAATATTATTGCATGGACGGGAAGGTTCGTCAAGGAATAAGTCCCGGATGGCGGGGCATATTAGGAGGGAACTCTTAATGAGAAAGGAGATGCAAGATGAGCCAGAAAAAGGAAAATAAGCCCTGCAACCAGTTTGAACAGGGCCAGGGCAAGCAGAAGAAGGCCCGCAGCCAGCAGCAGGTGAGCGACAAGAGCAGCCTCATCGGCGGCGCTGGAAACAGCAACAACGGCGGTCAGGCTGGAACCTGAGGCCGAATGGGAAAACCCGCGGAATCCGGGAGAACGGATTCCGCGGGTTTTTTCGTGGACTGGATGAGGGTGTGGGCGGCATACAGTTCAGCCCCGGCTTGGGCGGCGCGGAGCTGGAACAGGTGGTCGCTGGGGACCGCGCTCAGCTCTGTTGTAAGGGTGCCGGAGGCACCGGGCTCTATGGTGATGCAGGTCTCCGGGTCTTTGTCCAGGGTGACGAGGATGGCTGTGCCGCCCAGGTTTTTTACCTGGAGGGTCAGCCAGGCCCCGTTGTCAGAGGAAAGACTGCCGCTCTGAATCTGGGTCTCCACGGAGGTGCGGGAGGTGCCGTGACCAAGCTCCGTGGCCTGAAGCGAGGGTGCGTCCGGAGAAGAGGCTGGGGCACAGGCGGTGACAAGCAGGGAGAGAAGGACGGCGGCCGGGAAAAAACGAAAACAATGTCTCATATAAAAGCTCCTTTCTATGGCGCGGGGAAAATGCTGCTATTTTTTTATTCCCACAGGGCGGGAAAAACGGACAGAATTTGCGAAAAAAGAGGGACGATTTTTCAAGTTTGTGGAAACGGGAGAAGTTGACGCCCCTGTATTTACCCGGGTGGAAAATCCCGGTATAATGGGGGAAAAACACGGGAGGGGATGGGCAAGAATGGATCAGACACAGCGTGCACTGTTAAGCACCCTTTACGAACGCTGGTATGGCGTTCTGCATCGCTATGCTCAATGGGCGGTGGGGGACGCCCTTTTGGCAGAAGAAATTGTTCAGGAAACTTTTTTGGCGGCGGTTCCCAAAATAGAGGAACTGGCGGCGGGGGAACATCCGGAGCGGTGGCTGATCCAGACGGCAAAATACAAGGCGCTCCATGTCCTGCGGGAGCAGGCCAGGCAGCGGGCAAAGAACACGGTGCTGGAGGAATCCCTGGCTGCACCCGATCAGCTGGGGCAGTGGGAGGACCGGGAGTACGCGGGGCAGCTCTGGGAAAAAGCGGCGGCGCTTTTGTCCCCGGAGGAGGTGGCGCTGCTTCGGATGGTGGCACTGGAAAAGCTGGGGCACCAGGCGGCGGCAGAGCGATTGGGGCTCTCGCTGTGGTCCTGCCAGAAACGAATGCAGCGTATTCGAAAAAAGCTGCGGGCCCAGAGGAGAAAGCTGGAAGGGGGGACACCATGAAACGGTTGGAGGAGACCATGCGGGCATTGTCCCGGGAGGAATTGGAGCAGATGCTTCAGAATGACTTTCTCATGGCGTCGTCCTGTGACGCGGAGCAGGTTGTTCAGGTGGTGGAGGAACTCATGGCCCGGGAGGGGCAGTCGGAAGCAGTACGGAGGGCCCGGACATCGGCGTCTTTGGAAGCCTTTTGGAAACGCTATGAAGGAGAGCGGGGCGCGGCGGGAACAACGCGCCCACGACGGCGGAGGAAAAGGGGATGGATGGCGGCAGCGGTTCTGGCGGCGCTGCTGGCCGCTGCGGTTCTGCCCGCGGCGGGGCACGAGGGGATGTTCCAGGTCCACAGCCCATGGCAGACGGAGGACAGCCCGCAGATAGCAGGGGAGACCCTGGAAGTCCAGGTGGAAGAGGCGGGGAGGATGACCATTCGCTATTTCATTGCGGGAAAGGGGCAGGTAGAGGCACTGGGGGCCGAGGAAATTGTGATCCGGCATAAAGTGGGGGGTGTTTGGATGGAGACGGTCCGATATGATCGGAAGACCGACGAACTCTGGACGGAAGGGACGATGGAATATGGAGGAGAGATTTCCTACCAGGGCCGGCCCGGGGAGCGTTACCAGGTGGAAGTGTTGTTTTTTGCGGAGAACGAGGCCGGGTACGACAGCCGCCGGCAAACGTGGGAAGTCACGGCAGAATGAGACCCGTGCGCAGGGAGGGGGATCGCAATGGAACTGACCCAGGGTATGGAGCTGGCGCAGGTTTTGAAGCTGTCGCCTGGGCTGCTGCAGTCCATGGAGATGTTGCAGATGAATACGCTGGAGCTGGGGGCGTATCTCAAAGAACTGGCGTTGGAGAACCCGGTGCTGGAGGAGGCGGAGCCCGGGCAGGGGCAGGGGCAGGATACGTGGGAGGCCTTTGCCAGCCAGGTGCCCTGGCTGGGCGACACTCCTTGGACCGGACAGACTGCCCAGGAAGGGGACTGGGGCCGGGGAGAGTCGCCGACGGAGTCCTTGGCGTTTTTGCTGGAGGAACAGTTGGCCCGGCGGGGTCTGTCGCCCGAATTGCTGGCGGTGTGCCGGTATTTGGCGGGGTTGCTGGACGATGACGGACGGTTGGACCCGGAGGACCTGGCGGGGCTGCGGACAGCAGGCGTGCCGGCAGAGCTTCTGGAGCGGGGGGTGGAGGTTCTCCAGTCCCTGGAGCCTGCGGGTGTGGGGGCCAGGAGTCTGGAGGAGTGTCTGCTGCTCCAGCTGCGGCGGCTGCCAGGGGAGCATACAGTGGCCCAAGCCATCTGTCAGGGCCATTTGGAGGAACTGAGCAAGGAGCACTATGGGGCGTTGGCCCGGCGGCTGGGGGTCACCCAGCGGCAGGTGGAGGCGGCAGCCCGGGAGATCCGCGCCCTCTCCCCCAGCCCGGTGGGGGAAGGGGTGGAACCGCCGGCGGTGCCATTCATCCGGCCGGATGTCTGGGTGGCGGAGATGGACGGAGAGCTGCGGGTTTTTGTCAACCAGTGGGATTTGCCCCAGTATCAGGTGAGCCAGACCTACCGGCAGATGCTGCGCGGAGGGGTGGAGGCGGAGACTGCGGACTATCTGCGTCAAAAGCTCCAGCAGGCCCAGTGGGTGCTGACGTGCGTGCAGCGGCGGCGGAAGACGCTGGAGGCCTGCGTGCAGGCCCTGGTCCAGGCCCAGGCGGCCTATTTCCGGGGCTGTCAGGCGGCGCCGGGGCCGCTGCTGCGCCGGGAGGTGGCGGTGCAGCTGGGGGTCCATCCCTCCACGGTGACCCGGGCGCTGAGGCACAAATACCTTCAGTGCCGTCAGGGACTGTTTCCCATGGAGTACTTTTTTGCCCGGCCCATGGGGGCGGAGGGGGCCTCCCCCCAGCGGGCGAAGGCCGCACTGGCCAGGATGATCCAGGGGGAGGACCCCCGGCGGCCGCTGAGTGACCAGGCGCTGGGGGAACGGCTCCAGGCGGCGGGGATGCCCCTGGCCCGCCGGACGGTGGCCAAGTACCGCCGGGAAATGGGACTGCCCCCGGCCTATCGCCGGCGGCGGTGAGGAAGAAGCCCAAAAGGAGCCCAGCCAAACGATGGCTGGGCTCCTTTTTTGACGGAGAGGTGGTTATTGTGTGCAGGTTTTCAGTGCGTTTTCCAGGATATCCAGGCCGCAGTGGAGCTGGTGGTCGGTGATGGTCAGAGGGGCCAGGAAACGCACCACCTGTCCCCAACGGCCGGCGTTTTCAATGAGCAGCCCGTGGCGGGCGCATTCCTGTACCAGGGCGGAGACCAGGTCGCCGTTGGGGGCCTTGGTGACAGGGTCCTTTACAAACTCCAGGCCGATCATGGCGCCCAGGCCCCGGACATCCCCTAAGAGGGGGAACTTCGTTTGCCATTGGGCGCATCGGGCGGTTACGATCTGGCCGATTTGGCGGGAACGAGCGGCCAGGTCGTCCCGTTCCATCAGCTCGATGGTTTTCAGCGCGGCGGCGCAGGCCAGGGGATTGCCGCAGTAGGTGCCGCCGATGGTGCCCGCGGGGACAGCGTCCATGATCTCGGACCGGGCCACAATGGCGCTGATGGGCAGGCCTGCGGCGATGGACTTGGCGGCGGTGAGGATGTCCGGGGCGGCCCCGGCCTCCTGCCAGTATTCCGAGGCGAACATCCGGCCGGTGCGGCAGAAGCCCGACTGGACTTCGTCGGCGATCAGGAGGATGCCGTGGTCATCGCACACCTTTCTGAGGGCCTTGACCCAGGGAAGGGGGGCGGGGAGGAAGCCGCCTTCTCCCTGGAGGGGCTCCAGAATGAGGGCGGCCACCTGGTCGGCGGGGGTGCCCTCCTCAAAGACATCTTGGAGGCTCTGGAGGCAGGCGGCAAAAACTTCCTCCTCAGACAGACCGTCGGGACTGCGGTAAAGGTAGGGGAACTGGGCCCGGTAAACCCCGGTGGCCAGAGGCCCCAGACCGGTGGTATAGGCTTTCTTGGCGGTCAGGGTCATGGTGAGCAGGGTGCGGCCGTGGAAAGCCCCGGAGAAGGTGATGAGATTGGGCCGCCCGGTGTAGGCCCGGGCGATCTTGACAGCGTTCTCATCGGCTTCGGCGCCGGAGTTGGCGAAGAACACTTTCTTGGACGTCCCCCGCACAGGGGCCAGCTGGGCCAGCTTTTCCGCCAGGGCCACGTAGCCCTCGTGGGTGACGATGTTGAACATGCCATGAAAGTATTGTTCCGCCTGGGCCTTGACCGCGTCGATGACCTCCGGGTGGGAGTAGCCGATGTTCAGCACGCCGACGCCGCCGATCCAGTCCAGAAAGCGGTTGCCGTCCAGGTCCTCCAGCATGGCGCCCTCGCCCCGGGCGATGGCCACGGGGTAGACACAGCGGATGGCGGCGGGCACGGCTTGGGCGCGGCGGTCAATCAGGGCCTGGGCCTTGGGGCCGGGAAGGGTGTCGGTGATGATTTCGGGCAGGGCGGTACGCAGCATGGGAATCCCATCCTTTCTGGTTCAAAATGGTGTGGGGGATTTAGTAGAGGGAGCGGTAAATGGCGTAAATCTGCTCCCGGGAGAGGGGGACAAAGTTGTTTTGAAGCAGGCGCTGCTGGTTTGCCAGGACGGAGTCGGTGAACTCCGCCAGCTCATGCTCCTGCATGCCGTATTCGTGGAGGGCTTTCTTGGGCAGCAGGCAGGAGAGCAGGTCCTCCAGGGCCTCGTACACGGCCTCGGGCGGGCAGTCCAGAAGCTGGGCCAGGAAGGCATTGAGCTCGGCGATGGCGCCGTCGGACCGAATGGCTAAGTATTGCTTCATGACGCCGGTGAACATGGCGTAGTTGGACTCCCCATGGGGGACGTGATAGACGGCGCCCAAGGGGTAGCTCAGGGCGTGGACCGCGGCGCAGCCGGCGTTGCCGAAGGCGATGCCGGCGTAGTTGCTGGCCAGGAGGAACTGGGACAGCAGGGGGAAGCGGGCGTCGGGTCCCTGGTCCCGGATGGCCAGATAGCCCTTGAGAATCCAGGCAATGGCCTGGTAGCCGAAGAGCTTTGTGGTGGCGCTGGCCTTGGGGGAGAGGCTGGACTCAATGGCGTGGATCAGGGCGTCAATGGAGCTGGTGGCAAAGACGGAGAAGGGAAGGCCCTTCAGCAGCTCGGGGATGAGGACCGCCTGATCAGCGAACATGCTCTCATGGGCCAGACCTTTCTTGGTCCGGCGGGAGAGGAGCGCCAGGATGGAGATGTTGGTGACCTCGCTGCCGGTGCCGCAGGTGGTGGGGACCAGCACCAGGTCCCGGGCCTTTTGCAGGGGAAGCTTGCCATCGTAAAGGTCCAGGATGGGGGTGACATGCTGGAGGACCAGGAGCTTGGCGATGTCCAGCACCCCGCCGCCGCCCACGGCAATGACCCGGGTGACCTCCTTGGGCATATCCCGGTAGATGGCCTCCACCATCTCGTCTGAGGGCTCTCCCAGGCCGTATTTCTCCTGGAAGAGGACCGGGCAGGGCAGGTTCAAGGGGGCAAAGTAGGGGGTGTAGAGAAACTCATTGGTGAGGAGCAGGTCCTGGGGACCCAGGTGGAAGTCCTGGGCGAAGGCCTGGCAGGTGTCGTACTGCCAGATGGAGGGATGAATGACAAACTGTGTCATGGGAATGCACCGTGCCTTTCGTTTGGAATCAATAGGTTCTGGGGAAGCGGCGGCGGTACTCCTCCCGCAGGGCGTCCCGGAAATCGGGGTGAGCGATTTCAATGAGGGCTTCCGCCCGCTGGCGGAGGGTTTTGCCCCGAAGCTGGGCGATGCCGTACTCGGTGATGACGTAGTTGACATCATTGCGGGTGGTGGTCACCGCAGAGCCGGGGTCCAGGAAGGGGACGATCTTGGAGACCTTGCCCTTGCCGGTGGTGGAGGGCATGGCCATGATGGCCCGGCCGCCCTTGCTCATATTGGCCCCCCGGACAAAGTCAATCTGGCCACCCACCCCGGAGATCTGCCGCAGGCCCACGGAGGTGGAGACCACCTGCCCCATCAGGTCAATCTGCACGCAGGAGTTGATGGAGACCAGGTTGTCATTCTGGGCAATGACATAGGGATCGTTGACATACTGGACAGGGTACATGGCCACGGCGGGGTTGTTGTCCACGTAGTCGTAGAGGCGGCGGGTGCCCATGAGGAAGGTGGCCACGCTCTGGCCCCGGTGGAGGGTCTTCTTTTGGTTGGTGATGTTGCCCGCCTCGGCCAGCTCCACCACGCCGTCGGAGAACATCTCCGTGTGGATGCCCAGGTCGTTCTTCTCTTTCAGGAACAGCAGGACAGCATCGGGAATGGCGCCGATGCCCAGCTGAAGGGTATCCCCGTCCCGGACCAGCTGGGCCACGTTTTGCCCGATGGCCCGCTCCACCTGGCTGATCTTGGGGGGCGGCAGCTCAATGACGGGGGTGCAGCTCTCCACGATGCAGTCAAACCGGGTGACATGGAGGAAGCTGTCCCCCAGGGTCCGGGGCATGTTTTGGTTGACCTGGGCGATGACCAGGTCGGCCTCCTCGGCGGCGGTTTTGGTGTAGTCCACAGAGACCCCTAAGCTGCAGTAGCCGTGCTCATCCGGAGGCGAGACCTGGATGAGGGCCACGTTGGGGTGGAGGTGGTCCCGGAGAAGGGCGGGAATTTCGGAGAAGTAGACGGGGGTGAAGTCGGCCCGCCCTTCCGCGGCGGCGGCCCGGCTGGTGGCCCCCAGGAAAAAGCTGTTGTGGTGAAAGTTTCGGTCGTATGCGGGCTGGCAGTATTCCGCCTTGCCCATGGCCACCATGTGGACGATCTCCACATGCTCATATTGGGCGGCGTTGGCCACCATGGCATCCAGCAGGAGGGAGGGCTCGCCGGTGGCGTGGGCCACCACCACCCGGTCCCCGGAACGAATCCGGCGGACGGCCTGCTGGGGGGGACAGAGGTGCTCTTGATACCAGGTTTTCCAGTCCATGGGAAATCCCTCCTTTGCGTTATCCTTGGTCCCGGGACCGGGCCCGGGTCATAAGAGACCGGGCCTCGGCCAGCAGGGACGCGTCAACGGTGTGGACCAGGATGACCTCCTTCAGATCGGGGAGCAGGGGCATGAGCTGGCCCTCGATCAAGGTCTCGTTGGTCATGGCGGCGGCGGGACAGCCGGCGCACTGGCCCAGCATCCGCAGCCGGAGAATACCGTCCTGGTAGCCCACCAGTTCCACGTCCCCATTGTGGGCGCGCAGGGCGGGGCGGACCAGTGTCTCCAGAAGTTGTTCCAGCGTTGCAGTCATCGTGATCTCCTCCTGACGTTGGGTGTGGGACGGTCAGTCCTCTTTCACATGGGCGATGCGCTTGGCCAGCTTTTTCTTCCCCTCAATGTCCCCCTGGCGGGCGATCATAACCCGCTGGGCCTGGGGAGAACCGGCCCCGTGGAGGGACTCGGTGCGGTAGCCCACGGCGCCGGAACCCAGGGAGAGGTTTTCGATGAGGCGGAGAATCCGCATGCGGTTTTCCGCGGTGGTGCCGGTGCCGTTCTTCATGTATTTGGCCACCCAGGGACCGGTGAATTCCCCCCGGAGGTCGGCCTCGGACAGGCAGGTGCCCACGCTGCCGCCGGCCAGGTCCTCGGCGATGCGGGCCATCTCATAGGGGAAGCGGGTGACGTTCTGCTTACAGACGTTGGCCAGGAGCAGGTCGATAAGGTAGTTGCCGGAGGCGGTTTTGGTCCCCTCGGCGGAGCAGGCGATGCCGCAGGAATACATGGTCTCGTTGAGGTGAATCATCTCAATGAGCTTATCCTTGACGTGGCTGGCCTTGGCTACACCGTTGTAGTCGGCGGCCACGGCGGAAGCGCCGATGAGCACATCCCCCACGCCCACCTTGCAGCCGCCGTAGCTCTGGCGGTGGTAGCCGGCAAACCGCTCCACCATCATGGTGGCAAACTCGGTCTCCCCGTTGAGGTAGATGTTTTCGTTGGGGATGAACACGTCGTCAAAGACCACCAGCAGCTCCACCCCGCCGTACTGGGCGTTGCCCACGTCGATGTCGGTGTTCTCCAGCTTCCGGGTGTCGCAGCTCTGGCGGCCGACGATCATGAACAGTCCCTCGGCGTCGGCGGGGGCGGAGAAGGAGACGGCGTAGTCCTTGTCATCGGGCCCCATGGCCTGGGTGGGCATCACCAGGACCTGGTGGGAATTGCACATGCCCGTCTGATGGGCTTTGGCCCCCCGGACCACGATGCCGTCGGGACGCCGCTCCACCACGTGGAGGAACATGTCCGGGTCCTCCTGCTTGTGGGGGGGCAGGGACCGGTCGCCCTTGGGGTCGGTCATGGCGCCGTCAATGGTCCAGTCCTTGGTCTGGGCCTCGGCCACAAACTTGCGGAAGTTTTCGTGGTAGCTGGTGCCGTGCTTCTGGTCAATTTCGTACGTGGTGCTGTACACGGCGTTGATGGCGTCCATCCCCACGCAGCGCTGGAAACATGCCGCAGTGACCTGGCCCAGCAGGCGCTGCATCTTGACCTTGTTGACCAGGTCCTCGGTGGACTGGTGGATGTGGGTGAACCGGTTGATGGTCTCTCCGGTGAGATGGGAGGTGGCGGTCATCAGCGCCTTATAATTGGGACCCTGGGCCAGATCATAGGTCATCCGAACGGAGTTGACCGAGGGGCGGAGGATGGGATCGTCCACGGGGTTTTCCACCCGCTTGCCGAACATGTAGACCCGCAGCTTCATGGCCCGCAGGCTCTCAACGTATTCTTTTCCAGTCATCATTGCCATAGTATTTCGTCCTTTCCGTGTTTTGAGATGTGGTTCTCCTAAAGGTGCAAGAATGTATTTGTCAGCGAAGGAGGTGAAATTGCCTTCGCCTATCAATACAAGCAATTATCGTGCCAACTATGGGCAAAAAAGAAAACCAGGCAAAAAAACAGGATAAAAATTTGAAAAAAGAACGGAAAAAGGAAACTCCCCTGGGGCCGGATCAAAGAGAGACCGAGCCACAGGGGAGTTCTTTTGTGACGAAACACAGAGAGAAACCAGGGGCGGGAGGCTATTCTGTTTTGAAAATAAAACACGCCGCAAAACTGAAACACTGGGATCGCCGGGGGAAGGTGTTTTAGAAATGAATCAGTCGGGGAGCAGGCGGCGCTGTGCCTGGTATTTTTTCTTTCGGCGGAGGAGGGTGGCCGGGTCCATTTGGAGCCGGCGGGCCGCAGCCCGGAGGGAGCCCGCCTCCGCCAGGGCCTGGGCGATGAGGGCGGCCTCAAACCGCTCCACCTGGGCCTGGAGGCTCTCTTCCGTAAGAGGGGGACATTCCGGTGCGGGGGCTGGGGACTGGGGGTGTTGGGGCTCTACCCCGTAGGTGGGGGAGATGGTTTTGGGGGTGTGGAGACTGCCGTTGTCCAAAATGGCCAGGTCCTCAGCCTGGATTTCCTCTCCGTCGCTCATAATAAAGGCCCGTTCCATGACGTTGCGCAGTTCCCGGACGTTGCCGGGCCAAGGGTATTGGAGCAGGGTGGCCTCCGCCCCGACGGTAAGGGATTTTTTGTGCTCGTAGGTCTGGTTGAGTTCCTCGATGACGGAGGCGGCCAGTTTGGGGATGTCCAGCTTTCTCTCCCGCAGAGGGGGCACCCAGACGGGAAAGACGCTCAGACGGTAGTAGAGGTCCTCCCGGAAGGCGCCTTCGGTGACGCACTTTTGCAGGTCTCGGTTGGTGGCGGCGATGACCCGGACGTCAATGGGAATGGGCTTGCTGCCCCCCACCCGGGTGATCTCTTTTTCCTGGAGAACCCGAAGGAGCTTGGTCTGGGTGGCCAGGGAGAGCTCACCTACTTCGTCCAGGAAAATGGTGCCCTCGTGGGCCACCTCGAAGAGGCCGGGTTTGCCCTCTCGGTTGGCACCGGTGAAGGCACCCCGCTCATAGCCGAAGAGCTCACTTTCCGCCAGGCTTTCCGGGATGGCGCCGCAGTTGACCCGGATGAAGTTTTTTCGGGCCCGAGGGGAGTTCTGGTGGATGTAGGAGGCAATCCGTTCCTTGCCGGTGCCCGTCTCCCCCTGGATGAGGACCACCGTGTCCAGCTGGGCGGCCCGGCCCACGATGCGCAGGAGGTTCAGGGTGGCCGGGTCCTCCGCCACCAGCTGGGGGGTGTGGAGGAGCTGGTCCCGGATGACCGCGATCTCCTGCTGATAGCGGGCGGAGAGGCGGCGTTGGTGGTCCAAGGTCTCCTGGAGGGCGATGAGCTCAGAGATGTCCCGGACGTTGGTGACCACCAGGCAAATCTGGTCTGTTTGGTCGTAAATGGGGGTGCTGGTGACCACCGCCCGCTTGCCGGTGGTGAAGGTCTGGTTGATGGTGACCGCCTGGCCCTGCGCCAGGGCCTCCAGGGTGGCGGAGTGGGAGATGGTGCCCCGGCGGACCAGTTCCCCCATGGGGACCCCCAGGACCTCCTGGGCGGTTAGGCCGGAGATGACCTCGTAGGAGTGGTTGCACCAGATGGGGCGGGCCTGGGCATCGGTGACGAAAATGCCGTCAAAGGAGCTCTCCAAAATGGCAATGAGACGGGGCAGGGGGTCAAGTTGTTCTGCGGAGAAGGGGAGGGGAAGGGATTGGGGGAGATAGACGCGATTTCGTTTCATGGTTTCACCTCGAGTTCAGGATAGCAAATAGGGGGAGGGGTGTCAAATGGAACCTGGGGAAGCGGCGGGGCGGCCGGGAAACATCGGCCTTGGGAAAGAAAATTTGAAAAATTTTTTGATTTTTTGAAAAAGGGTGTACGAAAACGTCCCCCTCAAGGGGGTGTTTTCCCATAGGGTGAGGAGGGATGACAGTGGGAAAACGAACGGTGAACCGCCGAGCTGTGCTGGAGCAGATGATGGCCCTGGCGGCGGGGGCGGCCAACGACGTGGTGAAGCTGGCCTATTTGACCCAGGAGCAGACCCAGGAGATTGACACGTTGGACTTGGGGTGCCTGACGGAGTTTAAGCGGAACAGCAGCGGGGCGGTGGAGGTGAAGCTCACCGACCGGGCGGCGGTACTGGAAAAGCTGCTGGAGCAGCTGAAGGACGAGGAGAACCGGGGCGCGGCGGCCTTTTTAGAGGCGCTGGACCGGCCCCAGGCACCGGAGGGGATGTGCTCCCGGCGATGAGGCTGTGCTTTTCCGAAAAGCAGAAGCGGGTGCTTCGGTGGTGGAATCGGGGCTCTCCGGACGCGGGAAAGGATGCCATCCTCTGTGATGGGGCGGTGCGCAGCGGGAAGACCTTGTGCCTGGGCCTCTCCTTTGTCCTGTGGAGCATGACCCGATTCCAGCGGCAGCAGTTTGCGCTGTGCGGAAAGACCACGGAGTCTGTGCGGCGGAATCTGCTGTCCAGCGTGCTGCCGGTTTTGGAGGGCCTGGGGTTTACCTGGGAGGAGAAACTCTCCCGGAATTGGATGAAGATCCGGTGCGGCGGGGTGGAGAACACCTATTTCCTCTTCGGCGGGAAGGATGAGGGGAGCGCGGCGCTGATCCAAGGGGTGACCCTGGCGGGGGTGCTGCTGGACGAGGTGGCGCTGATGCCCCGCTCCTTTGTGGAGCAGGCCTGTGCCCGGTGCTCTGTGACGGGGGCAAAATTCTGGTTCTCCTGCAACCCGGCGGGGCCGGGGCACTGGTTTTATCGGGAGTGGATCTGCAAGGCCCAGGCGCGGAACCTGCTCCACCTGCGGTTCTTTATGGAGGACAACCCCACTCTGTCCCAGGAAACCCGGCAGCGGTATGAGCGGACCTTTCAGGGGGCCTTTTACCGGCGGTTTGTGCTGGGGGAGTGGACTGCGGCGGAAGGGCTGGTCTATGACTTCTTTGAGGAGAGCATGGTGCGGTCGGCACCGGCGGAACCAGCGGACCGGTGGGTGATCTCCTGTGACTATGGGACGGTCAACCCCACCTCCATGGGACTGTGGGGAAAGTGGGGCGGGGTGTGGTACCGGGTGCAAGAGTATTATTACGACGCCCGGGCGGCCCGGCGGCAGCAGACCGACCAGGAGTACGCCCAGCGGCTGCGGGAGCTGGCCGGCGGGCGGGAGATTGAGGCGGTGGTGGTGGACCCCTCAGCGGCCTCCTTTTTGGAGGTGCTGCGGCGGGAGGGCTGGCACGTGAGAAAGGCCGACAATGAGGTGCTCTCCGGCATCCGGCAGACGGCGGACGCCCTGAAGCAGGGGAAGATTGTCATTTGTCCCCCCTGCACCGACGCCATTCGGGAGTTTGCCTCCTATTGCTGGGACCTGTCCGCCGGGGACCGGGACCGGGTGCGGAAGGAATTTGACCACGCCATGGATGAGATCCGGTATTTCGTGGCCACAGTGGTGGCGCCGGAGGAGGGAGAGGACCTCTTTTTTGCCGGATATGTGGAGCGGCACGTTTGAAAGCAGATAGGAGAGGAGTGTGTCATGGGATTTTGGAGAGGAAGAGGAAAGGAACCCCCGGAGAAGCCGGCACCGGTTCAGCTGCGGCCGGCGGACCGGCATCCCTTTTCCCTGATCGATGGATATGTGCCCCTGCACCAGCCGGAGTTTTCCCTGTACCGGGCCATTCGGGAGGCGGTGCCGGTGGTGGACGCGGCGGTGCTGAAGCTGGTCCGGCTGGCCGGCGGCGTGGGGGTGACCTGCCAGGACAAGGAGGCAGAGCGGGCGCTGAACCACTTTCTCCGCACGGTGCCGGTGGGGTGGAATCAAAAGGGCATCCAGGCTTTCCTGGACAGCTACCTGGACTGCCTGCTCACCTGTGGACGGGCGGTGGGAGAGATTGTCCCCAGCCGGGATGGGCGGGACATTGCCGCTGTGCTGTGCGGGCGGGTGTCGGATGTCCAGGTTAAGGAGGGGGACTCCCCCCTGGAGGTTTTGCTGGCCCTGCGGCGGCCGGACGGCCGGACAGAGGTGCTGCCTCGCCAGGAGCTGCTGCTCTTTACCCCGTACCACCCCAGCCCGGAGCATCCGTACGGGGTGTCCCTGCTCCACAGCCTGCCCTTTTTGTCGGGGGTGCTGCTGAAAATCTATCAGACCCTGGGCGCCAACTGGGAACGGGCGGGCAATGTCCGCTTTGCCGTGGTGTACAAGCCGGGGGAAGAGGCGCTGGACCACCGGCGGGTGCAGGCGAGAAGCCAGCTGCTGGCCCAGCGGTGGGCAGAGGCCATGGAGAGCACCCGGTCCGGGGCTGTGCGGGACTTTGTGGCGGTGGGGGATGTGGAGATCAAGGTCATTGGCGCGGAGTGCGCCATCCCCGACTGCCAGGCACCGGTGCGGATGATTCTGGAGCAGCTGATCGCCCAGACGGGGATTCCTCCCTTCCTGCTGGGGCTGAACTGGTCCTCCACAGAGCGGATGAGCAGCCAGCAGGCGGACATTATGACCAGTGAGCTGGCCGCGCTGCGGCGGACCCTGACCCCGGTGGTGGAAAAGATCTGTACGCTGTGGCTGCGCATGCATGGAAAGGACTGCGCCTTCCAAGTGGAGTGGGAGGAAATTGACTTGCAGGATCAGGTGGAGGAGGCCCGGGCGGCCCTGTACCGGCAGCAGGCGGAACAGATGGCCCGGGAGAGCAGAGATCAGGAAAGACAACAGGAGAAGGAGGAAGCCTATGCAGACAGTGACCAAGGAGGCCCAGGCCCAGGGGAAAACAGCCCCCGTGGAGGAGGAGCTGGCCATCGTGAACCAGAGAAACGGCACCAGCCTGACGGCGGAGGAGGTCTATCTCTTTACCGTGCGCCTGTGCGATAACCAGACAGACCGGGACCAGGAATATTTCAGCCGGAAGGACTTGGAGCGGCTGGCAGAGTTGTTTGTGGGGAAGACGGGAATCTTTGACCACAACTGGAGCGCCCGGGACCAGCGGGCCCGGATTTATCGGACAGAGTTGGTGGAGGAACCGGGGGTGCGCTCTGAGGCGGGGGAGCCGGGGTGCTACCTGAAAGGGTATGCGTACATGCTGCGGACCCAGGAGAACGAGGGGCTGATTGCGGAGATCGCAGGGGGCATCAAGAAGGAGGTCAGCGTCAGCTGCGCGGTCTCCCGGTGTGTGTGCTCCATCTGCGGCCATGACATCCATGACCGGGGGCTGTGCAGCCATGTGAAGGGGAGAACCTATGAGGGCAAACGCTGCATTGCACGGCTGGCAGACCCCACCGACGCCTTTGAGTGGTCCTTTGTGGCGGTTCCCGCCCAGCCCAGAGCTGGGGTGGTCAAAGGCTTCCGGGAAGCGGGCACGTTGGAACAGCTGCTGTCGAGTCTGGACCAAGAGGGCCCCTGGCGGGAGGAACTGAAGGCCCTGCGGCGGCAGGCGGAGATGGGGCGGCGATACCTGGACGGGCTGCGGCAGGAGACGGTCCGGCTGGGTCTTTTGGCAGAGGAGGGCCTGGGGGGTGAGACCCTGCGGGCCATTGCCGACAGGCTGGAAGAGCCGGAGCTGGAACGGCTGCGGGCCTGCTATGCCCGGCGGCTGGAGGAAAAGCTGCCCATGCCGGTGCAGCTGCGGTACGACGGGGGAGAGACGGGCCCAGAGGCAAACGACGGGTCCTTTGTGATCTGAAGAAAGGGAGGAGAACAGCATGAGTGTGGAGTTTGGCGGCATGGGAAGCATGGTGGTAACCATGAAGGCGGTAGCGGTGACCACCGGAGGCATCGCGGGAATGGACGGCAATGACACCGTGCGCAACGCCAACGGCGGCGTGGCGCCGGTGGGCGTGGTGCTGAACAAACGGAACAATCACGCCGCGGTGCAAATCCGGGGATATGTCCGGGTGAAGTACAGCGGGTCCCCCGCCCCGGTGCTGGGGTGGAACCGGCTGGTGACCGACGGAGCCGGGGGCCTGCGCCCGGAACAGACCGGGGAGACGGGCAGAGCCTGCCTGGTGGTGAACCTGAACACAGAGGAAAAAACCATGGGGTTGTTCCTGTGAGGCGTGAAAGGAGACGGGATGTATGGCATATCAGTTTGAGACGGTGAAGCTGGACAAGGGGATGTACAGCGAAGCGGGGCGGTCCTTTACCAAGGTGCTGGAGAAGTGTGACCCCTCGGAGCAGTACAAGGGGACGCCGCTGGAGCATTTGGATGCCTTTCAGCGGCAGCTGAAACGGTTTGACATTAAGGTGAAGGGGGCGGACTCCGATGTGGTGTCCAAGTTCTTTGCCAGCTGGGAATCGGCGGTGCTTTTCCCGGAATATGTGGCCCGGGCGGTGCGACAGGGAATGGAGGAGAACAATATTCTGCCCCTGATGACAGCGGCGGAAACCCGGATCAGCGGGATGGATTACCGTTCCATCGCCTCCACCCCCACGGAGGAGGAGAAATCCCTGAAAATGGTGGCGGAGGGGGCGATGATCCCGGAGACCCGGGTGAGCGCCCAGGAAAACCTGGTGAAGCTGCACAAGCGGGGCCGGATGCTGGTGGCCTCCTATGAGGCCATCCAGTTCCAGCGGCTGGATTTGTTCTCGGTCACCCTGCGGCAGATCGGCGCCTACATCAACCGGATGCATGTGGCCGACGCCATTGACGTGATTTGCAACGGGGACGGCAACAAGAACGGCGCCGATCAGTACACCGTGGGGACCAAGCCCATCGCCGGGACAGCGGGGACCCTGAGCTATGACGCGCTGGTGGACTTTTGGAGTCAGTTTGACCCCTATACCATGAATACCCTGCTGGTGGGCGACGCCATGGCCCAAATCCTCAAGCTGGAGGAGATGCAGGACAGCACGGCGGGGCTGGCCTTCCAGGGAACGGGAAAGCTGGTAACCCCCATGGGGGCCACCCTGCTCCGAAGCAGCGCGGTGCCCTCCGGGACCATCATTGGTTTGGACAGGCAGTATGCCTTAGAGCTGGTCCGGGGCAGTGAGGTGCTGGTGGAGTATGACAAGCTCATTGACCGGCAGCTGGAGCGGGCGGCCATCACCTCGATTTCTGGATTTGCCAAGGTGTTTCAGCCGGCCTCTAAGGTGCTTCAGATCGGGACAGCGGGGGAAGAAGGATGATTTCTCGGCAGGCAGTGTTGGAGGTGGCCCTGTGCTTTGCCGGACGGGAACTGACGGATGGAGAGGAGAACGTCCTCTCCATCCTGTGCGGCGGCGCGTTGGAGCAGTGGCTGGGGCGCCTACGGGAGGATGTGACGGAAGAGGACTGCCAGGACCTATTGGTGGTGGCCAGTGCCTGGACGGCGCTGGCAGGAATGACAGGGGCTTTGGAGCAGAGTCAGCCCACGCCGCTGTCCTTTTCCGCCGGGGACCTGACGGTGCGGGCCCGGGAGGACCGGACGGGAGACGCCTGTGCCAGGAGCCTACAAAGCCAGGCGGAGCGGCTGATGGAGCCCTATGTACAGGACGGGTGTTTTGCCTTTTTGGAGGTGGAGGGATGAGCTTTGCCGGCAGTTTTCAAGCCATTGCGGCCCGGTATGGCCAGACGGTGACCCTGTGGCGGGACGGAGAGATCGTGGGGACGGGGCGGGCGGTGCTGCGTCCTCTGCTGGGGGAGGCGCGGCAGTTTGTGCCCACGGATTTGGGCCTGCGCCGGCAGGAAATGGTGCTGTGCCTGGCAGAGGCAAGTCTTCCGCTGGAGGAACAACCGGGAGACTGGGTTTTGCAGCAGGGGGAGAGGTTCTATGGGGTGCGGAACGTGAGCGCCGTGGAGGCGGGACGGGAGCGGATCTATTGGCGGGCCGTTCTGGTCAGGCAGGAGGGAGATGTGACATGACGACGTTGGCCACGATTCGGCAGGCGATGACCGCATTTCTGGCGGAGGCGGGCATTGAGGCCCTCTCCGCCTGGCCCAAGGAGGTCTGGAAGGGGCGGAAGACGCCGGTGGCGGTGGTACAGGTCAAGGAGGTGGAGGCCGGCGCGTCCGGCTTTCAGAACTATCTGGGGCAGACCTATGATCCGGCGGCCCGGCAATGGACCGAGCGGTATGGGCGGCGGATCACGGTGAAGTTTGGGGTGACCCTTTACAGCCCAGAGGCGGCAGGGGAGTCAGGCTGCCAGGCCCTGCTGGAGCAGGTGGCACAGGCGCTGATGGAACGGGGACCGGCGGGATTCGCTGTGGAGAAGTGGTCCGCGGGGGAGACTGCCTTCGACCAGGCCAGCGGGATGTTCTGGGGCAAGCTCCAGGCGGTGTGCCGGGGCATGCTGGTGGCAGGAATGGAGGAGAGCGGAGAATTGGAGGGCTTTACGGTGAGAGGAGAGGTGACGCTGTGAGCAGTATGGTGACAACCCATGAACGGCCGGGGGTGTACTCGGTTTATGCGGCCTCGGCAGTGGTCAGTGGAGCGGCCCGCCGGGGGTGGGCTGCCGTGGCGGCCCGGAGCCAGGGGGGAACCCCGGGGAAACTGTATGATTTGGGCCGCTATGAGGAGGCGGAGACCACGTTTGGGAAAGAGGATGCTCTGACCGCGCTGGTGAAGCTCCTCATGGCCAACGGGGCGGCCCGGGTGCTGGCGGTTCCAGTGGAAGAGGAGGCGGACTATCCGGCGGCCTTTGCGCTGTTGGGAGAACAGGAGTCGGTCAAGGTGGTGGTCTGCGACAGCCAGACGCTGTCTGTCCAGCAGGCGCTGCGGGACCAGGTGCTGGCGGATGCCCAGGTCCGTCGGGAGCGGATCGCGGTGGTGCCTGGCGGGGCGGAGGAATCCGTCAGTCAGCTGGTGGCCCGGGCCAAGGAACTCAACAGCGAGCGGGTGGTGCTGGTGGCACCGGGGATATCGGAAGAGGCAGGCGGTGCGCTGGTGGCGGCGGCGGTGGCCGGGGCCATCTGTGGAGAGGGAGACCCCGCCCTTCCCCTGGGCGGCGTGGAGCTGCGGGGGATTCCCGGCCTGGCGCTCCGCTATGGGGAGAGTGAACTGGACACGCTGCTCCAGGGGGGTGTGACCCCGGTGGAGCTGGCGGGCGGCGTGTGTTCGGTGGTCCGCGGCGTGACCACTCGGACCACCACCGGAGGCGTTTCCGACAGCACATGGCGGGAGCTGACCACAATTTTGGTGGTGGACGATGTCATCCCCGGGGTGAGAAATGCCCTGCGGGCCAAGTTTCCCCGGGCCAAAAACACGGCCCAGACCCGGGGGGCGGTACGCTCCCAGGTGATTTTGGAGCTGGAGCGGAAGCTGGCCTCGGAGATCATCACGGGGTATGGAGAGGTTACCGTCCAGCCGCTGGAGGAGGCGCCCACGGTGTGCCTGGTGACCTTTTCCTTTACGGTGGCCCATGGACTCAATCAGATCTGGCTGAGCGCCCAGATCACCGTGTGACAGGGGGGGTTAGGATATGGCGGCAAATTTGATTCCCACCAGCAGTGACATCTATCTGGAGGTGGATGGGAAAAAAGTGGCGGTGGTTCAGAGCTATACGGCCCAGTCCACCAAGTCCAGCACCACGGTGGAGGCCTTTGGAGAACGAGAACCGGTGGCCACAATTCCGGGACAGAGCCGGCATGTGTTGGAGCTCACCCGAATCTATGCCACGGATGAGGCTTTGGCAGACGGGATTCATTTCCATGACCTGGAGGATTTCAGTCTGGTGATCTGCAAGCCGGACCGGCGGGTGATTTACAGCGGGTGTCAGTGGAGCAAGATTGGAGAGAGCGGCACGCTGGGCGCCGCTGTGGTGGAAAAGGTCACGGTAATGGCGGGGAGGAGGATTGAGACAGCATTATGAAGAGCCCTGATTGGCTGCGAATTCTGACCGCCTCCCCCCGGCAGCGGCTGCCGGGCGGGGTCCAGCTGCGGCTGCTGACGGCCCAGGAGGTTCTGGAGGCCCGGCGGGAGGCGACAGCGCTGGCGGGGGAGGACAGAGACCGGGCGCTGTGCTCCAACGCCTGCCTGGTGGCCCGGGCGGTGGTTCGCCGGGGGCGTCCGGTGTATGGGTCCGGGGAGGAGGTTCTGCACAGGCTGACGGTGGGCCAGGTGGAAACTCTGGCCCGCCGGTGGATGGCGTTTTACCAGGAGGAGGGTCTGGGGACCGGACTGGAGAGGAGCCGGCTGGACCAGCTAAAAAAAGCCTGGAGCACATGCCGCGGCAGCGCCTTCGGTGGCATGTGCTCAAATGTTTTGGGGCGCTGCCGACGGAGGAACGGGCCAAGGCGATGAGGGAGGAGGACTACCTGTGGTGCGCGGTCAACCTTCTGTTGGATGAAGAGGAAGTGGCCCGTCAGCTGTGCCCTCAGTGCCGGGAGGCGGCGGAGAGGGCCCGGTGCCCGGTGTGCGGCCGGGAGACGGGAGAGATGGTCCGGGAGGAGAATCCCACCTTTGACTGGGCCCGGTTTCAGGCATTGAAGGAGGGGGCCTGTGATTGATTATTTGGAGACCCTGTTGGCGGAAGAGGAGGAGTGGGAATCTGCGTTGGGACTGCCCCGTTGGCCGAGGAGAGGGAGAGAAAACGAATTTCTCCCGGAAGACAGGGAACGGGAGACGGCTCCGGCACCAGACGCAGGACAGCGTGGGGCTGCTGCGGAGGCGTGGAGTCTGGAGGAACGCCGGCGGACCGGGGGAGAGGATGTGCTGGAGACCATAGAGCAGGCGGCGCAGGAGATGGTCAGCCTGACGGAACAAGTACGGCCCCGGCCGGAGGGGTGGTCGCTGTACGCGCAGCTGGGACAGGCCAGACAGATCGCCCAGGCGGCAATGGGAGGACGGGAAGTGACGCCTTTTGCGTTGACGGAATCCCTGGAGCAGAGAACGACAGCCGATTGGGGAGAATTGGACCGGGCGGTGCAGCGGGATGCCCGGCGGTATGACGGGGGATTTTTCCTCTATTGACTAGAGAGAAAGGAGACGGCAGGGTGGAACTGACGCCGATGCAGTATAAGAGCTATGTCTGGCCCCACAACCCGAGAACCTATACCATTCAGTATGTGCGAAAGGTGGCGGTTCACAAGGTGCCCTTTGGACGGTATGCCATGCAGGACCTGGGGCTGGGCCGGCGGGTGATGAAGGGAGAGGGGGAATTTTACGGGGCAGGCGCCTATGAGGAGTTTAAGAAGCTGGCCTCTGTGTTCTATCACAGCGGACCGGGGACCTTGATCCATCCTGTATGGCAGAGTGCCAAGGCGTACTTTGTGGACTTGACCCTGGCCCAAGAGCCAAGGCAGGACTATGTACGGTATACCTTCACGTTTTGGGAGGACAATGACCGGTACCGGGAGCAGCTGGAGCCTGTCCGTCCAGAGGCGGGAGGCGGCGGACAGACAGCGGGAGGGGAAGTGTCAGAGGCAGCGGTGTATCACACGGTGGTCTCGGGGGAGACCCTGTGGGGCATTGCGCGGGCCTGGGGCATGACCCTGGGGGAACTGTTGGTGTTGAATCCGCAGATCAAGAATCCCAATGTGATCCAGCCGGGACAGCGTCTGCGGGTGAGGGGGTGAGGGAATGGAATGGACCATGCTTTGCTATGACGGGACGGAGTACACCTTGCCCACGCCGGTGGCCTGGCGGCTGAACTATGGGCTTGGCACCCCTTGTGACAGCGTTTGGGTGAAGACGCTGTGGTCGGCGGGGCAGGAGAGCCGGCTGGCCGATGGAACCCGGCTGCGGGTGACCGAGAAGGGGGAGACGCTGTTTTTCGGGGTGATTGACGAATGTGAAACCCAGTGGTCTCCGGCTGGATGTGTGGCAGAGATCACAGGGCGGGGGCTCCAGGCGCTGCTGCTGGACAATCAGGCGGAGGCGGCGGACTATGGACAGGCGACGCTGGCGGAAATTCTGCGGCGGTATGTCACCCCCTATGGAGTTGGACTGGAAAAAGCAGTGTCGCTGCCGGCGGTACAGGGCTTTTCGGTGGCTTCGGGGAGCAGCTGCTGGAAGGTCCTGTATACATTTGCCCGTTACTATGCAGGCGTGACACCGCGGTTTACCCGGGCGGGGAAGCTGGCGCTCCACCCCTGGGAGGATAAAACCCCGGCGGCGCTGGATGAGACCGCGCCGGTGACGAGGGTGGTCCGGCGGGACCAGCGGTATGGGGTATTGTCCCAGGTCACGGTAAAAGATGTGACGGGGTGGACCCGGCAGACAGAGTTCAATGAGGACTTTCGGCGGCGGGGAGGCCAGTGCAGCCGGGTGATTTTGCTGCCTAAGGACACCGGCTTTCAGGCCCGGCGGTATCAGGCGAAGTTCCAGTTGGACCGGTCGGCGGCGGAGAGGCTGGTCATAGAAGTGACGGTGGCGCTGCCCTTTGCCGCCTGGCCAGGGGACCTGGTGCGGCTGACCCGAACGGGATGGAGCGGGAATGGAACGTATCGGGTGCGAGAGAGCCGGGTCTGCCTGGGGGAACTGGGGCATGAGACCACCCTGGTGCTGGGAGACCCTCAGGGGGTTTTATAAAGGAGAGAAAAGGAGGCAATCTCATGTGGATGGCAAGAGGACAGCAGGAAACCCGGCTGCAGGAGCCTGGGGCAGAATGGGGAGAAGTGACGTTATCCGGAGACACAGTGGGGGTGTCTCTGGCGGGGGAACGCCGGCGGGTTCGGGTTTGTCTGCCGGGCGGGTATCACTGGGTTCCTGACCGGGGAGAGACGGTGCTGGTGGTGAAGAGCGGGCCGGAGGAGGCCCCCTGCGTGGTGGGTGGCCAGGTGGAGGAAAGCATCCGGCCCGGAGAGGTGTGGATCTCCGTGGCGCCAGGCGCGGGGATTCGGCTGACGAAGGAGGGGACCATCCAGCTCCAGGGAAGGGTGGAGGTGGAGGGGTCGCTGTGGCTCCAGGGACAGGAGGTGAGGGGATGACGGTGACCCAGCTGCGGGAAGGGGATTACCGCCCCGATGGAGCGGGGGGCTTTGCCCTTGCCACGGGCGGGGCAGGGGTACTGGAGCGGGTTCTCTTTCTGCTCACAGCCCGTCGGGGCGGATTTCCCCTGCTGCCGGAGGTGGGCAGCCGACTGTATCTGCTGTCTCGGGCGCGGCCCTCGGCCCGGGGAGCACTGGGGGCCAGCTATGCCGCGGAGGCCCTGGCGGGGGAGGAAAACCTGCGGGTATTGGGTGCGGTTTGGACGGAGGAAACCCGGACGCTGACCGTGGAACTGGAGTGGCAGGGAGAACCCATGCAGGCGGTGCTGGACGCGGCGGCGCTGGGGTGGCAGGACAGGCAAGAGGACCGACAGGAGGCGGGAAGCATATGAAAACAGTGGAAGAAATTTACCGGGAGATGATGGATCGGTTTTCTCAGGAGACCGGAATGGAACCCAACGGCACGGGAGAGATGGCGGTGCGGATGTATGCCCTGGCGGCACAGGTCTATGGGCTCTATGAGGAGCTGGCCTGGACCTGCCGGCAGTGTTTTCCCCAGACGGCCACAGGGGAAGAACTGGAAAAACATGGGTTTCTGCGGGGGATTGCCCGAAACCCTGCCCGGCAGGCCAGTGGGACCCTCCGCTTCTCTGTCCAGGAGGCGGTGGAGGAGGATTTGGAGATTGCCCAAGGGACGGTGTGTATGACGGCGGGGCTGGTGGCTTTTGAGACCACCCAGGCCGGGGTGCTGCCTGCGGGGGAGCTATCTGTGGACCTCCCGGCCCAGGCGGTGGAACCCGGGCCGGGGGGCAATGTGTCCGCCGGGACGGTCCGCACCATGGCGGTGGCGCCGGTGGGGGTGGCCGCCTGTACCAATCCGGTCCCGTTTACAGGGGGGCGGGAGGAAGAAGGGGACGAGGAACTGCGGGCCCGGATTCTGGCCACTTACCAGCAGCTACCCAACGGCACCAATGGAGCCTACTATGCCCAGGAGGCCTTGGCGGTGGAGGGGGTGACCGCGGTGCGGGTTCTGCCCAAAAACCGGGGAATGGGTACGGTGGATGTGATCATTGCCGGGGTGGAGGGTCTGCCGGGGGAAGAGCTCCTCAGGCAGGTCCAGGAGCGGTTGGAGCAGAAGCGGGAGATCGCGGTGGACGTGGCGGTTTTGGCGCCGGAACCGGTGGCAGTACGGCTCATTCTCTCTGTTAAACCAAAGCCCGGACTGCTGCCTGGGCCGGTGATTGCCCGGGTACAGGAGGCCATGGAGACCTGGTTTGACGGAAGCATGCTGGGCCGGGACCTTCTTCTGGCACAGATTGGGCAGCGCATTTACCAGGTGGAGGGGGTTGACAACTACCGGATTGAAGGCCCGGCCAACGATGTGGTGGTGGCAGAAAACCAGCTGCCGGTGCTGGAGTCTGTCTCTGTGGAGGAACTGCGATGAGTCATGGACAGAACTTGCGGGATCTGCTGGCCCCGCTGGGGGTTTACCGATGGGAGGGCTCCTTCCAGTGGGGGGAACTCCAGAGCGAAGGGGAGGCGCTGGACCAGGTGGCGGAGCAGGTGGCCCTCCTCCAGCGGGAGATGAATCTGTACACGGCCCAGGCGGAAGGGCTGACAGGACTGCTGGAGCTGCTGGGACTGGAGCGCGCAGGGGAGACCTTGGAAGAACTGCGCCAGACGGTGGCCGCGCTGCTTCGCATTGGGGGGGACAGCTTTACCCTGGCGGCCATGAACGATACCCTCCGGGGCTGTGGAATCCCGGCCCAGGTGGAGGAGACGGAGGACCCGCTGGAGGTGGTGGTTTCCTTTCCCGGTGTGGAGGGGATCCCGGCGGGATTTGAGCAGACAAAGGCCCGGATTGAGGAGATTCTGCCCTGTCATCTCTTGGTGAAGTACCAATTTTCGGACAGCGTGTAACCCGTGTCGGTCTCCTGGGCGGCTGGGGAAAGAAATCCTGGAAGAGCAGGGCGCCGTTGGGAAGCGGGGAGTCTGCCGGGAGCGGGCGCATGGGCACACAAGCCATGGTGCCGAAGTCACAGACGGACCCTAAATTTTGTGCAATAATTTTCCCAGACAAGTCTTGACGGAGACAGTGCCCGGGTGCTATGATGTGGGTGCTGATTCGAAGGAAACACAATATCGTGTGTTTTTGTGATAGGAAAACCACAAGATGCTCCCGGCGGAGATGGGAGTTTGGATAAGAAGGAGAGACGCTCGATGACCACGGTACAACAGATTCGGAAGCGGGACGGAAGAGTGGTCCCCTTCCATGAGAATAAGATTGCAGACGCCATCAACAAGGCGTTTGAGGCCACCTATAAACCGGGCTATGAGGAGACCGCGGCCAAGCTGGCCCATGAGGTGGCCTCTGTGCTGGAGGTAGAAGGGGGAAACTGCCCCGATGTGGAACATATCCAGGATATCGTGGAACGGGTGCTGATGGACAATGGCTATGTTCAGACAGCCAAGGCGTATATCCTCTACCGCTCCGAGCGGAACCGGGCCCGGGAGATGAACACCCGCCTGATGAAAATTTACGAGGACATTACCTTCTCCTCCGCCAAGGACAGCGACATTAAGCGGGAGAACGCCAACATCGACGGAGACACTGCCATGGGCACTATGCTCAAGTACGGCAGCGAGGGGTCGAAGCAGTTCTATCAGATGTTTGTGATGAAGCCGGAGCATGCCCGGGCCCACACCAGCGGGGATATCCACATCCATGACATGGACTTTGCCCCTATGGGGACCACCACCTGTACCCAGATTGACCTGATTAAGCTCTTTGATGGGGGCTTCTCCACAGGGCACGGCACACTGCGGGAGCCCAACGACATTGCCTCTTATGCAGCCCTGGCCTGCATCGCCATTCAATCCAATCAGAACGACCAGCATGGCGGGCAAGCCATTGTGAACTTTGATTATTCCATGGCCATGGGAGTGCGGAAGACGTTCCAGCGGATTTATCGCCAGAATCTGGCTCGGGCGGTGATGCTGCTGGAGGATCGAACAGACCCTGAAAGCGAGATCAAGGCCAATATCCAGAAGATTAAGGAAGAGACCGGCCTGTATCCCAAGCTGGAGGACTGTGAGGAGTATTTCCAGGCGGAGATGCCCTTTTTGCTGGCCCATTACAGCCAGGATGAAGCGGAGATGCGCAAGTGCCAGGCCTTTGCCCATTATCGGGCCACCAAGGAGACCGACCGGGCGACCTATCAGGCCATGGAGGCCCTGATCCACAACTTGAACACCATGCACTCCCGGGCAGGGGCTCAGACGCCGTTCTCTTCGATTAACTATGGGATGGACACCACGCCGGAAGGCCGGATGGTGATGAAAAATATCATGCTGGCTACCGAGGCCGGCCTGGGCAATGGGGAGACCCCCATCTTCCCCATCCAGATTTTCCGGGTGAAGGACGGGGTCAACTACAATCCTGGGGAACCCAACTATGATCTGTTCCAACTGGCCATCCGCTGCTCGGCCAAGCGGCTCTTCCCCAATTTCTCCTTTATTGACGCGCCCTTCAATCTGCAATATTATAAAGAAGGACATCCGGAGACGGAAATTGCCTACATGGGCTGCCGGACGAGAGTCATTGGCAACGTGGTGGACCCGGAGCGGGAGATCTGCAACGGGCGGGGCAACCTGTCCTTTACCACCATTAACCTGCCCCGGCTGGGGATCAAGGCCAAGGGAGATATCAATACCTTCTTTGAGAGCTTGGATCACATGATGGACCTGTGCGTGGATCAGCTGCTGGAGCGGTTTGAGTTCCAGTGCCGGAAGAAGGTCAAGAACGCGCCCTTCCTGATGGGGCAGGGGGTTTGGATTGACTCGGATCAGCTGGACTGGGATGATGAGGTCCGGGAAGTGCTGAAGCACGGCACCCTGTCTGTGGGTTTCATTGGCCTGGCAGAGACCTTGAAGGCGCTCATTGGGGAGCACCACGGGGAGAGCGAGCGGGCCCGGGTGCTGGGCCTGGAGATCATCGGACACATGCGGGCCCGGATGGATGAGGAGAGCAGAAAGCGCAACCTGAATTTCTCCCTGCTGGCCACGCCCGCGGAAGGACTGTCGGGCCGGTTTGTCAAGATCGACAAGGAGAAGTACGGCGTCATGGAGGGGATTACCGACCGGGATTACTACACCAATTCGTTCCATGTGCCGGTGTACTACCCCATCTCCGCATATGACAAGATTGCTATTGAGGCGCCTTATCACGCCCTGACCAACGCCGGTCACATCAGTTATATTGAGATGGACGGAGACCCCACGGAGAACTTGGACGCCTTTGAACGGGTTATCCGGTGTATGAAAGAGAAGGGAATCGGCTACGGTTCGGTCAACCATCCGGTGGACCGGGACCCGGTGTGTGGATTCTCTGGGATCATCGGGGACCAGTGCCCTGGCTGCGGACGCCATGAGGACGACGGCGTGCCCTTTGAGCGGATCCGTCGGATCACCGGTTACTTGGTGGGGACCCTGGATCGGTTTAACAACGCCAAGCGGGCGGAGGAACATGATCGGGTGAAGCATCACGTGTGAGATTTCTGCCCAAGGCGGTATATGACATACAATTTGAAAGAAATCATGCAAAAAGAGACTTGAAGTTTTCAAGTCTCTTTTTCACTTGCAAGTTTTTTTGCAAAGGTTGTGAGAAAAGGAACAAAAGAGAGACGAAAAGCCTGGGAAAATGTCAGATTTTTAGGGGAAAGTATACAAAAACTTTTGGCCAGTCGTGGAATTGGGCTTGCAAATCGTGTGCCAGGGGACTATAATTTAACCGATAATGTTTTGCACGCCACGGGGAAAATGAAAGATAAGATAAAAAAACTGTAAAGATGATAAACGAAATCCCCGTCAATCAAAGGAGTGAAAATAATGACCGAGTTCAAGTCAGGTGTTGACCTATCCCTGATGGAAGGCGTACTGCGCCAATATCAGGAGGATGCCACCAGTCTGATCATGATTCTCCAGCAGGCCCAGTCGATTTATGGCTATCTGCCTCAGGAGGTCATCTACCATGTGGCCCAGCGCACGGGCAACAGCCCGGCCAAAGTGATGGGAGTAGCCACCTTTTACAGCTATTTCCGCTTGCAGCCCATGGGGACGTATCAGATCATGCTCTGTGATGGGACGGCCTGCCATGTCAACGGATCAGAACGCATTCGGACCGCTATTACCCAGGAACTGGGAATCCACAATGGGGAGACCACGGAAGACGGAATGTTTACCCTCAACGAGGTGGCCTGTCTGGGCTGCTGCTCCCTGGCCCCGGTGATGATGATTAACGGCGATACCTATGGGAATCTTACCCCGGAGAAAACCATTAAGATTCTCCGCCAGTTGCGCCAGCGGGAAGCGGGCAATGGCATCCGTATCCTGGTGGGGCAGGGCAGCTGCGGGGTTTCCGCCGGCGCGGCCCGGGTGGCCAAAGTGCTTGCCGGCCACATGACCGCCACCGACAGCTTTACCGTGGAGACCACGGGCTGCATCGGTATGTGCTATTTGGAACCCATCGTGGATATTTACGAGGGAGAGCAGCTGCTCCACCGCCTGGTGCGGGTCACGGAGACCGACGCGCTGGGGATCGTGGAAGCGGTGCGGAAAAAGGATTTTTCCAAGCTGGAGGCCATGTTCATCAGTGATGAGGACGCCCGGTTCCTGAAAAAACAGAAGCGCGTGGCCCTGCGAAACTGCGGCGTGGTGGACCCCACCAGCATTGACGACTACATCAACCATGCCGGTTACCAGGCCCTGGACAAAGCCCTGAAGATGAAGCCGGAAGAGGTGATCGAGGAGATCAAGGTCTCCGGGCTGGCAGGCCGCGGCGGAGCGGGCTTCCCCACCTGGTTTAAGTGGGACGCCGCCCGGAAGGCGGAAGGGGAGCAGAAGCATCTCATCTGCAACGCCGACGAGGGCGATCCCGGCGCGTTTATGGACCGGGCGGTGATTGAGTCCGACCCCCATACCCTGATCGAAGGCATGCTCATCGGCGCCTATGCCATTGGGGCCAGCGACATGTATGTATATATCCGGGCGGAGTACCCTCTGGCGGTGGAGCGGCTGAGTCAGGCCATTGAACAGGCCCGTAGCCGCGGCCTGCTGGGGAAGAATATCTTGGGCACGGACTTTTCCTGTGACCTGAACATCAAAATTGGCGCCGGCGCTTTCGTGTGCGGTGAGGAGACCGCCCTGATTGAATCCATGGAGGGCAAGCGAGGCATGCCCCGGCTGAAGCCGCCCTTCCCGGCCCAGAGCGGCTATCTGAATGAGCCCTCCAATATCAACAACGTGGAGACTTTTGCCAACGTTGCCTGGATCATTCAACATGGCGGGACGGCCTTTGCGGCCATGGGCACGGAGAACTCCAAAGGCACCAAGGTCTTTGCTCTCACCGGCAAAGTCCAGCGGGGCGGCCTGGTGGAGGTTCCCATGGGGAACTCGCTCAAGGATGTTATTTTTGACATTGCCGGCGGCATTAAGGACGGCCGGGCCTACAAAGCGGTGCAGATGGGCGGTCCCTCCGGCGGCTGTATCCCCGCGGCCTTGATGGATACCCCCATTGACTATAAGGCACTGTCGGCCACTGGCGCGATCATGGGCTCCGGCGGCATGGTGGTGATGGATGACAGCACCTGTATGGTGAACATCGCCCGTTTCTTCCTGGACTTTACCGCCCGGGAATCCTGCGGCAAGTGCGTCCCCTGCCGGATTGGCACCACCCGCATGATGGAGATCCTCAACCGAATCTGCGAAGGGGAAGGACAAGAGGGGGACATCGAGCTGCTGGAAGAGCTGTGCGTCAGCATCAAGGATGGTGCGCTGTGTGGCCTGGGCCAGACCGCGCCCAACCCGGTCTTGACCACCATTCGGTATTTCCGGGAGGAGTATGAGGCCCACATCCGGGATAAGAAATGTCCCGCCCATGAATGTTCGGCGCTGCTGACCATCTCCATTGACCCGGCCAAATGTACCGGCTGCACTGTCTGCGCCCGGAAGTGCCCGGTGGAGTGCATCAGCGGGACCCGGAAAGAGCCCCATGTCATTGACCAGTCGGCTTGTATCAAGTGCAAGCAGTGCGTCAGCTCCTGTAAGTTTGGCGCCATTGTGGTGGACTAAGAAGGGAGGGGCATAGAATGAAAACGAGAATTAAAGTCATTATTAACGGTAAGATTTGTACTGGCAGAGCTGGTCAAACCCTCCTGGAAATCGCCCAGAACAACGGCATTGAGATCCCGAACCTCTGCCACAACGGAGAACTCAAGCATTACGGCGGCTGCAGCCTCTGTGTGGTGGAAGCGGAGGGAAGCCCCAAACTTCTGCGGGCCTGTTCCACGGTGGCGCAGGATGGCCAGGTGATCTATACAGAATCGGAGCGGGTGGTTCGGACCCGGAAAACCAGCATTGAGCTGCTCATGAGTGACCACGACGGCGACTGCCGGGGTCCCTGTGTGCTCAACTGCCCCGCCAGCGTCAATGCCCAGGGATATGTCCAGGCCATTGCCCGGGGGGATGACAAGGAAGCCGTGCGGATCATCAAGGAGCGCCTGCCCATGCCTGCCTGCATTGGGCGGGTTTGTCCCCATCCCTGTGAGGATGGCTGCCGGCGCCAGATGGTAGAGGAGTCGATCTCCATTGCCTACTTGAAATATTTTGCGGCGGATCGGGTGATCCAAGCCGGCGGGTATCTTCCGCCCAAAGCGGCGGCCACCGGCAAACGTGTGGGAATCATCGGTGGCGGCCCAGGCGGCTTGACCGCGGCCTACTACCTGTCCTTAAAAGGGCACCGGGTGACCGTTGTGGACGCGATGCCCCAGATGGGCGGAATGCTTCGGTACGGAATCCCGGAATACCGGCTGCCCAAACGGGTGCTGGACGAGGAGGTTGCGGAGATTGCCTCCCTGGGTGTGGAGATGAAGAACAATTTCCGCATCGGCAGGGATGTGACCTTTGAGGAATTTAAGAACAGCTATGACGCGGTGGTTTTGGCCATTGGCGCGTGGGAGAGTATGCCCATCGGCTGTCCTGGGGAAGAGTTGGACGGCGTGATGGGAGGCATTGACTTCCTGCGCCAGGTAGCCATGGGGGAGAAGCCCGCCATTGGCGACCAGGTGGCTGTGGTGGGCGGCGGCAACACCGCCATGGATGCCTGCCGGACTGCGGTCCGCCTGGGGGCGAAGGAGGTCTATGTGGTCTACCGCCGGACAGAGGCGGAGATGCCTGCGGAACAGCTGGAAATTGACGAGGCCCGGGAAGAGGGCGTGATCTATAAATTCTTGACCAACCCCGCGGAGATTATCGGGGAAAATGGCCGGGTCAAGGAGATCAAGCTCCAAGTGATGGAACTGGGCGAGCCCGATGAAAGCGGCCGCCGCCGTCCGGTGCCTGTGGAAGGGAAGTTTGAAACCCTGCCGGTTACCTGTGTCATCAGCGCCATTGGACAAAAGGCCAACGTGGCGGGCTTTGAGGGGATTGAACTCAACCGGAAAGGCATTATTTCGGCGGATGAGACCAGTTATCGGACCTCTATGCCAGGGGTTTTCGCTGTGGGAGATGCCACAAACCAAGGGGCGTCCATTGCCATTGAGGCCATTGGCGAGGCCCGCCGCTGCGCCAAGGTGGTGGACCTGTACCTCAACGGCATGCAGGTACCCTATCAGAAGACCTATCTCTCGGTGAAGAAGGTGTCTCCTGAATACTTTGCCGATTATATCAAGCTGCCCCGGGCCAAGATGCCCACCCGTCCCCCGGAGGAGCGGAAGCACGACTTTCAGGAGATCAATCTGGGCTTCTCCGAGGCCCAGGCCCGGGCGGAAGCGGCCCGCTGTCTGGACTGCGGCTGCCATGATTTTGCCGAATGTAAGCTGATCCGCTGTGCCAATCTGTACGAGCTTCAGCCAGAACGGATTGAGCGGATCAAAGGCAATGGGAAGGGAAAGCTCCATCCCAGCTATAAGGAAAAACGCTTGGTGGCCATTGAACGGGACCAAGGCAAGTGTATCCTGTGCGGCCAGTGTGTCAGAATGTGTGACGAGGTGGTGGGAAAGGGAATCCTCGGCTTGGTAGGCCGCGGTTTTGATACTACCATCCGACCTGAGTTCCAGCAGAGCAACGTGATCCGGGAGTGCGTTGACTGCCTCAAGTGTGCAGAAGCGTGTCCCACAGGGGCTCTTCGGATTCGGGAGAACGAGTTGGAAGAGTGATTGGTCCTTCGTAGAAAGACACCCCCAACGCGGAAAACCAAATTTTCCGCGTTGGGGGTTTTTGTTGCGAGTGATGTTTTTATGGTGGGAGTTCCGTGTAAAATCCGTGGGAAATTGCGGAGCGAAGCATTGCGGGGCAAGGAGTTCCCCCAGAAGAAGGTTCTGAGCCTGGTGCTCTGTGTGGCTGTGATGCTGTCTGTCATGGTCATGGGCGCCGGGGCGGCGTTCTCGGATCAGGACAAGATCGAGAACACCGAGGCCGTTGATGCGTGCTCTGCGCTGAACATCATCGGCGGG
>NZ_QQRQ01000049.1 GCF_003425665.1 Evtepia gabavorous | reverse complement strand
TCCCCCAGAAGAAGGTTCTGAGCCTGGTGCTCTGTGTGGCTGTGATGCTGTCTGTCATGGTCATGGGCGCCGGGGCGGCGTTCTCGGATCAGGACAAGATCGAGAACACCGAGGCCGTCAATATGTGCACTGCGCTGAACATCATTGGCGGGTATCCCGACGGGTCCTATAAGCCCGAGGGGAACATTAAGCGGTCCGAGATCACCAAGATGATCTGCGTGGCGCTGAACGGTGGTAAGGAGCCCAATGTGAGCACCAACACCACCCCCACCTTCAGCGACGTGCGCGGCACCAACGCCGCCTGGGCAGAGGGCTACATTGAGTCCTGCGTGGCCCAGGGCATCATCTCCGGCGTGGGCGGCGGCCGGTTCAGCCCCAACGGCAACGTGACCGGCTCCCAGCTGGCCAAGATGCTGCTGGTCAGCCTGGGCTACAACGCCAACACCGAGGGCTTTGTGGGCAACGCTTGGGCGACTAACGTCAACGTGATCGCCTCCCAGAAGGGCCTGTACGAGGGTCTGGAGAGCATGGACACTTCCGCCGCTCTGACCCGTGACAATGCGGCCCAGATGGTGTGGAATGCCATGAACGCCTATGAGGTGGAGTATAAGACCACCATTATCACCGACGAGAATGGCAAACTGGAGACCATTGTCACCGTCCAGGATAAGGTTGTTGGCACTACCAGCGACAAGATCACCCTCCTGGAGGACAAGTATGAGGCTAAGACCTTTACCGGTACGTTTAACGGTAACGCCGACGTCTGCAACCTGAACGACGGAGAAATTCAGGTCTATGGTTCTGTGAACGATTCTGAGAAGGTCACTGCGAACTTCAAGTATGATTTTGACCTGAAGTACATTGGGGAAGAGGTTAACGTTCTGTTTAAGGATGGAACCGGTGGAACAAAGAATAAGCCCGACAACAAGGATACCATTTATGGTGTGGTTGTAACCGGCGCTACCACCGTTTATAACATCACGAAGAATGATCTCCAGACGCAGAAGGAAGCCGGCACCGTTCGGTTCGGGGATAAGAACTACGATGTGGCTGCAGCTGCGAAAGATTACGAGTATCTCAACGTCAACTATGGTGCTAAGTCAACCGTAGGTGCTACCAGTGGTACCTCTGCCGATGATGTCGCTACCGCTTTCAGCAACCTGAAGGCTGTTTCTGCTGACACCATTAAGTTTGTCTGCAACGAGAATGGAGATATCACCAGAGCCTACGTGGTTGAGTCTAAGCTGGCTCGGGTTACTGCGGTAAACAACGAAAAGGTTTCTCTCAACAACGGCGTCGGCAGCATTAAGATCGAGGACAACGACATCTATAAGGATGTTGCAAAGGACGACATTGTTCTTGTTACCACACTGTATAACACCTCTGCAACCGCTTCCGATGCTTATACCACTGTAACCAAGGCAGAAACCGTAGAGGGTAAGCTGACCGGTTATAACGGCGTGAAGCAGATCACAGTCGATGGAACAACGTATGATGCGTATCTGGACAACATTGCCCAAAACAAGTCTGTCGACTCTGATTTCCTGCAGTCTGCACCTGCAAACCAAATTGGAGAAACCGTTAAGCTGTATTTGGTTAACGGAATTGCCTATGCGGCAGAGATGGTAACTGAGACAACGCAGTACGCTGTGGTGGAAGATGCGGATGGCGCCATCGGCGACACGTTTGATCCCTTGAAAGTCAAAATGATGAAAGCGGATGGCACAGAGGCCACAGTTGAGATTCATAAGGACTCCAAGGACACTGCAAAGCTGAAGACCGGCGCGATTATCAAGTATTCTGACGTTTCCGACGGCAAGATTAAGGTTACTTCCGTTGTTGAAGCACAGCAAGCTGAAACGGCAAAACCTGACTTGTACGACAAAGATACCAAGTCCTTTGACAAAAAGGTAGTCGCTTCCGACGGTGTCCTCTTTGTCAACAAGACCACCATTCCTGGTGATGATGAGCCTGCCGCAGTGGGTGATTTCTATGCCTACAACATTCGGAATTTGAATGACATTGATCTGGCTCAGTACGGCTACTATTCCTACATGATGGACAGCGACGGTAGCAAGGTCGTGGCGGCCTATGTGACACTGGCCAACAAGCCCTCTGGTGCATCCAGTGATACTGTTTATGGCATTGTTTCTTCTGAGAATGGCACTGTAAAAGTCAACGACGACACCTATACTTCCTACACTGTCGATGTGGACGAGAGCACACAGAAGACCGTACTGATCGAGGGTGACAACGACAGCACTTTGAAGGAAGGCGACCTGGTTTCCTTCGACGTCGCTTCCGATGACATCTATGCGACCAGCGATATCACAGTCTACTATCCCGAGTCCAACCACACCGCTACAAATAACGCGGCCGCAGTTTTTGTAAAGGAGTATGACGAAGCTGGACAGATCCTCTCCTATTACACTGGCGCTGGTTCCGTGTCCGACGGTGTGTATCCCGGCACTGGTCTGACCACTAAGGCTGTAGACGAAGATGTTCAGATTGTTTACGTAGATGCAGAGGATAACACTGCTGGCTCTGAAATTGGCGTGAACGCCTTTGATGGTGTGACCGGTAAGGCGAACGTGGTTGTTGTCTTTGAGGATAACAATATCAGCAAGCCTATCGTTGCTATTTATGTCGACGTGAACAGCGACATTGCACAGTAAATTCTTTTACGGCAGCTGATGAAGCAAAAGTTTCCATAAGCTCGTAAAATAAATTCCCACCTCATTCACTTTGAGGTGGGAATTTGTTTTTTTAGAAAGGGCCCCGAATGCGAATCATTCGGGGCCCTTTGGTGACAGAAATCACCATCTCTTAAACACTAAAATCTTTTACTGGTTGGCAACTGCAATAGTGGGAGCGCCAACGGAACCAGAACCATTCGCAATTACCTTGAAGGTCACAGTGCCTGTGCCATCCTTTGTGGTAGCAATGTTGGCCTGTGTGGCGGATTGGGCTACCCAATTGCCAGTTACCACACACTTTGCAGTATCAACAGTAGAGTTGCTTCCGGCTGTAAACATAACTTTTGTAGCTGCAGTAGTTGTCCCACTAAAAGTCACAGTATAGGTGATAGCTTCTCCCTTAACCGCAGTCTGTTTGTCAGCAACAGCAGATGCAGTCAAACCGTTAGCGTTAGTCATGGTCACACTGCCAGGTGCAGTAACAGTTTTTGTTCCCATCACATCCGTCTTCCCCAACACATTCGTATCAGAGTTGGTATTCACAATGATGGCAACGATCTTGTTGGTAGCAACACCACCCTCATAAACAATCAGAGCGTTGGCATATCCGGTGGTACCGTCAAAGGAGGTAATACCCATACCGTCATCGCCCTTGGTCTGGTTGTCGGCATCAATGTAGACAATCTTTGCGTCCTCGTCGATGGCCTTGGTGGTCTTGCCGTCTTCCACGTAGGCGCCGCCTTCCAGCTTCAGTGCATTTGCAAAGGTAATGGTCTGGTCGGCTTCGCTGTAATCGCTCACTGCGATCGCTTGGCCCTTGGCAGTGTTAGTGCCATCCAGGATCGTGAAGTCAGACTGGTCATAGGTGTCATCCGCCGACTTATCGAAGGAGACCAACGCACCCTTGTTCAGGCTGGAGACGGTATCGCCCTCTACGTAAACCGTGGTTTCCTCGCCGGTCCAAACCGTGAACATGGTGTAAGGATCGCCATTCTTGCTGGTCACTTGACCGTCATCGGTGATGATACCATACAGGGTGTCGTCGGAGGCGCCAGAGGGTTTTCCGGCCAGAGCAACGAATGCTGCAACTACCTTACCATCATTGGTTACATAAGCAGTCTGCTTTCCACCAGAGGACAAGTCAATATCATCAAGGGTTCGGATATTAGCAACCTTATACTCTCCATCTGCCGTAGTATAGAACAACGGGCAGTTTCCATCAGTTACAATACCCTTCAAAGCCTTAGTATCCTTGTCATAGAAGTTAGCGGCTGTATCGGTCGCAGTATATGTCTCAGCCTTCACAGCCTCTTCAATCTTGTACTGGCCATTAGACATTTCTGCATACTTGACGATTTCACCCTTTTCAAGTGCGGTGTCAACCTTGTTTGTCTTAGTAAATGCAGTGTCATTGTGTTCGCTACTGGTTGTATAAAGGGTAGAGTCCTTGTGCAGGACAACGGTTTTCTTGGTTCCGTCTGCGAACAGAAGTTCTGCCTTAGGTTCGTTAAAGGTGGAATCAAGCACGCCACTGTTAACGTCAGTTACAATAGCGTAGTTGTTCATGTCCTCCGAGCCCTTCTGCACAGCGCGGACATAGCCATTGACCAGATACAGGGTAAACTCCTTATCCAAATCATCGGAAGACAGCTTAGTCACAGCATCATCCGTCAAACCGGACTTGTAGTTTGCCTCGTTGTAAACATCATACACAGTGCCTTCCAGCGTAATCGTTTTGGCATTGTAAGCAGTCACTGTGCCGGACACGGCTTCTGCCTTCTCAATGACAAAGGTCGCATCAGCGGGTTTATCCTGATACAGCTTAGTCACGGCAACCACATCGTCCTTGGCCACGCCGTCATAAACGGAAGTGCCGTTCTCGGCGGTATCAATGGTGCCAATGCCGGAGATGGAGACCTTGCTGCCAGAGACTGCGGTCACTTTGTACAGATCCGTCGTGGTGACATAGACGGAAACGATCTCGTTCTGGTCATCCAGAACAAACTTGACCGTGTCACCATTGGCCTTAGAAAGCTCCTCAATGTCAGAGACTCCCGCGGTCTGTGTTGCCCAGGGAGCACCAGTGTCCACATTCACCAGATTGGTTACGATTTTACCTTCTTTAGCAACTTTATAGGAAGTGTCGCTGATAGAGACTTTCCCGGCCGTATTATAATCTCCGTCGATGTCATCCACAGTGGCATTCACAACAGAGGTATTGCCGGTTACAACCACGCCGTAGATGGTGTCGTTGTCGTCGGGCTGATAGCGGGTACCGCTATTCGTGCTGTCCTTGTAGAGGACGCTGACCTCTTCGCCGATGTACTTCAGGTCAAAATCATAGGTGAACTTTGCGGTTACAGACTCAGAGGGCGTTTTATTATTCATTCCCTCAACCTGAATCTGGCCATCTTTCAGAGTGGAGATGGTCTTGTCGTTGCCGTCGAAGGTACCGGTAAAGGTCTTGGCCTCGTACTTGTCCTCCAGCAGAGTGATCTTGTCGTTGTTGGAGCCAACAACCTTATCCTGGACGGTGACAATGGTCTCCAGCTTGCCATTCTCGTCGGTGACGATGGTGGTCTTATACTCCACCTCATAGGCGTTCATGGCATTCCACACCATCTGGGCCGCGTTGTCACGGGTCAGAGCGGCAGAGGTATCCATGCGCTCCAGGCCCTCGTACAGGCCCTTCTGGGAGGCAATCACGTTGACATTGGTTGCCCAAGCGTTGCCCACAAAGCCCTCGGTGTTGGCGTTGTAGCCCAGGCTGACCAGCAGCATCTTGGCCAGCTGGGTGCCGGTCACGTTGCCGTTGGGGCTGAACCGGCCGCCGCCCACGCCGGAGATGATGCCCTGGGCCACGCAGGACTCAATGTAGCCCTCTGCCCAGGCGGCGTTGGTGCCGCGCACGTCGCTGAAGGTGGGGGTGGTGTTGGTACTCACATTGGGCTCCTTACCACCGTTCAGGGCCACGCAGATCATCTTGGTGATCTCGGACCGCTTAATGTTCCCTTCGGGCTTATAGGACCCGTCGGGATACCCGCCAATGATGTTCAGCGCAGTGCACATATTGACGGCCTCGGTGTTCTCGATCTTGTCCTGATCCGAGAACGCCGCCCCGGCGCCCATGACCATGACAGACAGCATCACAGCCACACAGAGCACCAGGCTCAGAACCTTCTTCTGAGGGAACTCCTTATCCTCCAATGCTTTGCCTAGCAATTTCCCACGGATTTTACACGGAACTCCCACGGCGTTAGAACTAAAATAAGAGGATATGTGTTGTACATAAGGAGCAAAATTTTCCATTTCTCAAAATTCATTTTGTCC
>NZ_QQRQ01000048.1 GCF_003425665.1 Evtepia gabavorous | reverse complement strand
CAGAAGAAGGTTCTGAGCCTGGTGCTCTGTGTGGCTGTGATGCTGTCTGTCATGGTCATGGGCGCCGGGGCGGCGTTCTCGGATCAGGACAAGATCGAGAACACCGAGGCCGTCGATATGTGCGCCGCGCTGGACATTATCGACGGGTTCGAGGATGGAAGCTATCACCCCGAACGAAACATTGAGCGCGGAGAAGCCGTTAAAATGATCAGCGCCATGCTGAATGGAGGAAGAGACTCTGTGCAGGAAACTTCTACTTCTTCCTACACCGACGTGCTGAACACCGCCGATGCCTGGGCCAATAAGTACATCGAGTACTGCACAGCCCAGGGTATTGTCTCCGGTGTGGGCGGTAATCGCTTCGCACCCGCCAGCAGTGTAACCGGGACCCAGTTGGCCAAGATGCTGCTGGTCTCCCTGGGCTACAACGCTGTAACTGAAGGCTATCAGGACAGCGACGCCTGGACTGTAAACGTGAACACGGACGCTGTCAATGCCGGCCTCTACAAAGAGTTAGAGGATGTGGACATGTCTGCTGCGCTGACCCGTGATGACGCTGCTCAGATGTTCTGGAATGCGCTTCAGGCCAAGACAGTGAAGTATTTGACCGATTCCACCGGTGCCATTGAGTGGGGCAAGACCCTGCTGGAGAAGGTCTACAACGCATACACCGTGGAGGGTATCCTGACTGCCATTGATTACAACGTGGACACCGAAGAGTACACCTACACCGTTGATGGCAAGGAGTACACCACCACCCAGGACTTCTCTGCTCTCTTCGCCATGAATGTGACCGTGCTGGCCAAGGACGACGAGGCGCTGCTGGTCCGGATCAACAAGGGCGGCGTTGTGGTAAGCGCCAACATTGGCGATATCAGCGACATGGGAGACAAAAACGACCACTTCAACACCATTGAGGTCAATGGCGAGACCTACCGCCTGGACAACACGGCCAAGGATTGGGATACCTTCTGGAGCATCGCCTGCGGCTATAACCAGTATGGCGAGCAGGGTTTCTGGGGCTTCCCCGGTGCTGGCGCCAGACACACCATCTACGATCAGTATGCCTTTGCCGGCATCGACCAGGATGGCGGCGGCGACATCGATGTGGTCGTTGTCTATCCCTATGCGGTCCTGAAGACCACCAATGTGGTGGCTGATTCCTTCCGGACCAACATGATTGCCCGGGACGATGCCCGCATGACCGTAGATGCCAATGCGCAGGATGCGTATATCCTGGGCAGCCTGGGTCTGAAGGGCAACACGGCCAACAAGGTGGAGTATACCGACGTCATTGTCAACGGCACTGTGGAGCGGGACGGCTATGTCATGGCGGTTCCCAGCCAGTACACTGCCACCGGTGTGGACACCTACACTGTTCTGGAGATCCAGTCTGACGTGGCCAACAGCCTGAACACAGCCGACCGGCTGGTGACCCTGGGCGACACGGAGTACAATGGCAGTCTGCTGGACAAGGTGGTCCCCATCTCCAGCATCTCTCTGAAAGATACCTACAGCTTTGTGGAAGTCAACGGTTACCTGTTCATCGTGGATGGCAACAATGTCGGCCCCGTGCTGGATGAGTACGTTGTCGCCACCAAAACCGCTGCAACTCCTGCGGGTGCAGACAAGGTTTGGGAGACCGAGCTGCTGTTCACCGACGGCACCACCAAGACGGTCGATGTGGATGGCAAGCAGCCCACTGTGGGCTCTCTGTACACCTATCGCGTGGTGGACAAGGAATATTATGAGCTGATCCCTGTAGCCGAAGGCACTGCTGCTCCCGCCGAGGGCACCAATTTTGACGTACAGCAGGCATATAAGACCGGCGCGACCCTGAACGATGCGCAGAAGTACGTTGTGACCCAGCCTGGCTACTGGAAGTATGATGTGCAGCCTGCAAAAGCTCCGAATGATCCCAGTGCAAACCTGACTATTTCTATCTCTCAATCGCCGACCGAAGATACGTATTATACGTTCAGCTATAACGATCATGGCACCCCCTTCGATTTGGCAGATGACTACTATTCCCCCAAACTGCTTGCCAGTGCGGATGCCCCTCACGCGGAAGGTGCTATCGTTACAATAGACGCGGGCGCTAATGCTGGTGATTACAGCTACATTGTGACAGCCACTTGGGAGCCGACGGTTGGCTCTTGGAAATCCGTTAACGCTGGTGTTGCAAACATGTTTGTGGACGATACCCAGAACTACTTCTATAACTACGCCAACGGCAATCCCGGTTCCGACAAGTACTACATCGAGGACGATGCTGTCGTCTTCATGTACAACAACAAGATGGACACCTATCAGGTTGTGAAGGGCTCCGATCTGGAAGGCTATGAGGAAGCAAATGTTCAGTGGGCCTTTACCGGCGGCAACCAGAAGAATGGAAACATCTGGGTTGACCTGGCGTACATCTCTGTGGAGGACAACCTGGACGAAACCCTGGTCTATGCCTATGTGGACGGCAACCCCAACCGCATCGTCAGCGAGACCAGCGACGGTAAGTATGTCCTGACCGTGGATGTTATTCTGGCCGCTGGAGAGACAGTCACGCTGACCAGCAAGGAATACGCAAGGGAAAATGACGCCGACCTGATGCGGCTGTACCATGCGCTGAAGGAGGAAGGCATCTATCAGCTCATCGTGGACGGCACCACCCTGATTGATGTTAAGGACTATTCTCCTGCCGCTCAGTACACGGTCACATCTGCACTGTACAACAGCATGCTTGGCCTGAACGGTACCAATTACTTCGTCACCAGTGACACCATCTTTATCCCCGTTTCCGGTGATGCGGAAAGCATTGATGCAATCCAGAAGGGCGAAACGGTACGCGCTGTTGTGGATACTGTTGACCACGAAGTTCTGGCTGTGATCTATTGATCTGTGCACCGCTGTGTTGATCCAACAATGTTTGGTGAGATACATAAAAAGTACCATCCCCCGGGATTTCCGGGGGATGGTACTTTTTTATTCGGTATTTACATTGTTCGATGTGCTCAAACGGTAAACGAACCCGTCAGGACTGTTTTTACATTGTCTCCCGTACCAGTGGTGACGGTTACATTGTAAGAACCTTTTGCAAAGCTCTCCGTCTTGTATGTTCCATCTCCAGCATTGGGAGCACTCGTGCTGGCACCATTTACACAAATATAGAAGAAATGAGGACCAACTTCCATCTTCCCAGAAGTCTCCGTATAGACCTGCTCTCCTTCGCTATTGACGATAGTCAGAGTGTAGGTAGCCTCCTCGGGGGCAGAGAACTTGATGATACGGTTATCCTGCGCTTCGCCAGTGATGTTCCCACTCGCAGCGAACTCCTTCTCCGTCGGGGTATACACGCCATCAGCCGCATTCTTCACATCTTGGTCACTCTTGATCCCCGTCAAAAAAGTTTCTTTGGCATCCACTTCGTTGTCCACATCATAGACAACCAGTACAACATCACCACTGTCATCAGTCAGGATATAAGCGTTGCTGGTAAAGGCGCCTTCAGAGGGCTCGTCAGCCAGAGCAATATCTTTGCTGGTCAGACCGTCCGCACCCACATCCTCGCTGTCATCGATGAAGATGTACTCCACGTCGTCGCTCATCTCATGCCGTTTGGCATCGCCAGCGAAGGTCATCGCGTTGCCGTCCCAAGAAGTAATGGCAGCGGGTTCGCCGACAGCCTCCGCCGTGTCGATGTTTCCATCGCTGTCCAGGTCATAGGAGACCACAGCGCCGGTCGTCAGGGCATCCAGGCTGCTGCCCGTGACTTTTACGGTATTCAGCTTCTTCTCGCCTTCAGCGGTCCACAGGGTGACAGACAGGATCTTATCTCCGTCCTCATTCTCGGTCTCGATGGAGGAGGTAACGAATCCATAGAACGTGTCGCCGCCCTTAATTGTCGTGGCGTTAGAAGTAACATACGCCATATTGACGTCGCCTACACCGGTGTTGGAATTGTCGGTGGCCAGGTAGAAGCTCACCGCAGTGAACTGAGTTGCCGTCATCGTCTTCATGGTTGCACCTGAGATGACCTTGTAGTCGTTGGTGTTGTATTTGACGAAGATCACAGCGTCATCCGCAATAGCATAGTTGTCAATGTAACCAGCCTTGGAAGAACTGCTGCTCTGGGCTTTCACCTGACCATTGTTAGCAGCCTTGTCGAAGCCAGTGCCGACAACAGAAGCGGTAGTCAGGGTGTACTCGCCGTCCTTGTTGGTGTCATAGGTGTAGAGGGAGCCCACCGTAAGCGACTGGGATTCACCTCCCACCTTCGCCAAATCAACGACCTTCTTGGTGCCGTCAGAGAAGAGCAGCTTGACCTGATCCTGGCCAAAGCTGGATTCCACATCGCTCACGACCACGACATAGTCCTCAACATTGGTGGCACCGGACTCGTCGGCATAGAAGAGGTACCCGTTGACCACAACGGCATCTGCCAGCACGGTTCCAACGGAGCCGGTGTTGCCTTCGTCTTTGTAACTGGCATCCAAGGTGTACCAGTTGCCATCCACGTAGACATCGTTGCCGTCCTTCTGGGTGATCTTGCCGCTGATCATGTCGGCCTTCACGAAGGTGTCGGTGTCGGTGGCCGTGTTGGCGGCTGCGGTGTAGACAACATAGTCGTCCTTGGCGATGCCGTCATAGACGTTCACGTCCTCAATGGTGTACTTCATGTTGTTGGAAAGACGGAACTCGGTCTTGTTGACGTAGTTCACCTTCAGCACCTGGAAGGGGGCCACAGAAAAGAAGTCGATCTTGCCGTTGCCGTCTTTGTCAACCGCAGTGAACGTCTGCGCGTCATACTTTACGGTGTCACCGCCAGCAACCGCATACAGAGTTTCAGCCTCATATTTGGTATTGTTATTCGCGGTAAACTGCATCACGGGCGTTTCATTCAGCGCCTTGTCCAGCTTGTAGGTGACGCCGTCCACTTTGAAGGAGGTGTCCGTCGCAGTAGTCATCTTGGGCAGGTCGCCAAAACGGGCCGTGAGGACAACTTCACTGTCCGTCGCAAAGATGCCATAGGCGTCCTTGATTTTGCCGGTGGTATTGTTGTCATAGACAGCCTTCACAATCTGGCCCATCAGAGCGGTGAAGTCCTGTGTGCTCTTTACTTGAACCGTGTCGCTTGTGGAAACAGCAATCTCATAAGTCCACTCTTCCTTGTTGGTGTTGTAGCTAAACTGGCTCAAGGTGCCTTCGACGATCTTGCCCTCATACTTAGATTCCAACAAAGTGGTAGCCTTAGGGACCAGCTCTGTTTTGGAAACCAGCTGACCATTCTCAGACACGAGCGTGTACTCATAGCCAACTTCCTTGGCCTGCAACGCATTCCATACCATCTGTGCTGCGGTGTCGCGGGTCAGAGCGGCAGAGACATCCACGCCTTCCAGGCCCTTGTACAGGCCAACCTGGGTAGCACGAACGTTGACATTCATGTCCCAAGCATTGCCGGTGTAACCTTCAATGTCGGAATCGTAACCCAGGCTGACCAGCAGCATCTTGGACAGCTGGCTGGCAGTCACATTGCCGTTGGGGCTGAACCGGCCGCCGCCCACGCCGGACACGATGCCCTGGGACACGCAGGACTCAATGTACTTCTCCGCCCAAGCAGCGTTGGGGGTGTTGCGCACGTCGGAGAATGTGGGGGTGGCAGGTGTGCCCAGGGTGGGCTCCTCGCCGCCGTTCAGGGCCACGCAGATCATCTTGCAGATCTCGGACCGCTTAATGTTCCCTTCGGGCTTATAGGACCCGTCAGGATACCCGCCGATGATATTCAGTGCCGCGCACATATCAACGGCTTCTTTGTTCTCGATCTTGTCCTGATCCGAGAACGCCGCCCCGGCGCCCATGACCATGACAGACAGCATCACAGCCACACAGAGCACCAGGCTCAGAACCTTCTTCTGGGGGAACTCCTTATTCCTCAATGCTTTGCTCCGCAATTTCCCACAGATTTTCCACGGCGTTCCCACGCAATTATTTCTATTTTTTAAACAATCATCCCGTTATGGGAGAATTCCATAACGGGATGATTTCTAAGTTTTTAGTATTCTTCCCAAAGACGCCACCCATCAACGGCACACTGGTTAGCCTCGTTGTCTCCGGTCGCAATGACAGTGCCATCTTCTTTTAAGCCAACGGTGTGGCGCTCTCCTGCAGCCACATTGGTGATGTGAGACCAAGTCTCGACTTGGCATTGTCCATACTGAATATCGCCGGATGCCAAAACAGTGCCATCTTTTTTCAGCCCAACTGTATGAAATGGGCTGACTGCCACCCGAGAAATATCGCTCCAGTCCATGACACCGGGAGCTGCAAAGCCATCCGCCTCTTGGATACGGCCCATCTGATTGATCCCAATGGTGTGAATATGGCCTGCGGCAATGAATGTGATATGATTCCACTTACTAACCGCGCAGGAACCAAAAAGGCCCTCCCCCGCAGCCAAAACGGTGCCGTCCTGACACAGGCCCAACGTGTGATCCATACCAGCTGCTACGGCGATGATATTTTTCCAGTTTCCTAACGCGCACTTTCCAGAAGAATCCCGGCCAGCCGCAATCACGGTGCCGTCTGTCCGGAGACCAACAGTATGGCTGTCTCCGGCTGCTACGGCAACAATATCTGTCCAATCTCCTATGTCACATTGGCCATACGTACGGTCTCCTGTTGCCAATGCAGTTCCGTCAGAGCGCACTGCCACAGTATGATATTTTCCAGCCGCCACAGCAACAACATCCGTCCAATCCGCTACGTCACATTGACCAAACTGATTATCTCCTGTGGCCAGGAGGGTTCCATCTTCCTTCAGAGCTACGGTATGGAGGCGTCCAGCGCAGATATCACCATGGACTTTCGGCCGAGAGATCAACTGTGCAAGAGGGAGCTTCTCTCCACATAAATCGCAAAACTTGGCTTGTGCCCGCAACACTTCTCCACAGTTGGGACAGATTTTTTCCACTTTTGCGCCACACATATCGCAGAACCGCGCCCCCGTGCGTAGTTCTACCCCGCAGGACTTGCATCTGGCCATGGTCATTTTCCTCCTGACTCACATTGTCTAATATTATTTATTATACGGGATAAGAACAGAGAAAACAACCCCTATCCTGTCGCTGAAATGATAGGGTAGGCGTATATAAAAGGCTTCGTCAGACGGACAAAATGAATTTTGAGAAATGGAAAATTTTGCTCCTTATGTACAACACATATCCTCTTATTTTAGTTCTAACGCCGTGGGAGTTCCGTGTAAAATCCGTGGGAAATTGCTAGGCAAAGCATTGGAGGATAAGGAGTTCCCTCAGAAGAAGGTTCTGAGCCTGGTGCTCTGTGTGGCTGTGATGCTGTCTGTCATGGTCATGGGCGCCGGGGCG